>NZ_LT977071.1:1199297-1879800 GCF_900250075.1 Cupriavidus taiwanensis | reverse complement strand
TTGATCGCCTTGTGCCTCGATACACACAACCCCAACTACATCCCGATTCGTGACGCTGTCCCAATCCGACAGCGCCACAACCCCTCATGCCTGGTGACCATAGCGAGCTGGAACCACCCCTTCCCATCCCGAACAGGACCGTGAAACAGCTCCGCGCCGATGATAGTGCGGATTCCCGTGTGAAAGTAGGTCATCGCCAGGCTCTTATACTGCAAAACCCCTCGACAGCGTGTGCTGCGAGGGGTTTTGTCTTTGGCGCGGCCAAAATGCTGCGCTCGCATTTTCTTGCTGGAGCTAACGACGCCGTACCGTGGCACTCCCGATGGCCCCAGCCAGACAGATCCCGCCCAGCAAAGCCGCGGCAGGCGTGATCAGGGACGTCGCCGACGCGCTTGCAGCGACCGGCAACAGCATCAGTACGGCCACGTTATTGACGCTTTCCGACGCCGCCAACACCTTTCCTTTGTTTGCGCCCGCACGCTGCGCAAGGATGGCGGTGCTGGCAGGTGCCGCGATACCCAGCGCCGCTCCCCAGACCAGCAGGCATCCCAGCGCCACCGGCAGCCCGGTCGCGGCCGTCAGGAATAATGTCATGGAGCAGGCGATCACCACGGTAGCGAGAACCAGGATGTTTTCTTCGCGCTGGTAACGCCGGCTGCAATGTCCCGCCAGCATATTGCCGACTCCCAGACCCAGACCGAATACGGAGACGGCAACGCCGACGGCTCCTACCTCGAGCCCATATCGCATTCGCAGCACTTCTCCCGCAAAAACATAGCCCGCCACTGCGCTGCCATTCCAGGCGCCTTTTGCAAGCAGAAGGCAGAAGATACCGGCGCCTGCCTTTTTGATGGAAGATTCCTTAATCGTGCAGGCGCTTGGCCGATCGTGCGGAATTACACACCAGCCCGCGCCGAAGGCCACAAGGCAGCTCCCGGCGATCAACAGAAACGGCGTGCGCCAGCCCCAGGCTTCTGTCAGCAAACCGGCCACGGCGGGCCCAGCCGCGATCCCCGCGGTCATACCGAGCATGACGCTGCCCATGGCGCCTGCCTGCTTTGCTGGTGGTATCCGATCGGCGATCAGGGCGAAGACGGTGGGGATTGTTGCGGCCGCGGCGAGGCCGCCAAGTATCCGCAGGGCCATGGCGGCGTGCAGTGTCGGCACCAGCGTCAGCGCAATGCTATCGGCGGCGAACAGCAGCGTGGCAACGAGCAGCACCCGGCGCCGTCCGGCGCGATCCGAGAGCCAGCCCATCAACGGTGCCGCCGCGGCGTACGACAGGGCATAGGCCGAGACCAGTCCCGAGGAATGCGCCGGGGATGTGTGGAAGGTCGATGCGAGCGGGGCCAGCATCGGGGCGAGCATGAACTCCGCGGCTCCGACCATGCAGACGGCAAGGGCCAGGACGGGCAGAAGGAACGGCGATGGCATCGGAAACTCCGGGGTGAGATGACGGATAGCCGAAACGCGCGTCGTGACGGCGCAACGCAACGGCATCGAGGGCTAAAGCCAGCTAAATCGGGGAATTGAGCGGCGCCGCAGAGTCGGGCGCAGACAGAAGCGGTGCGCGGGGCACCGGTCAGGCGGGATGGGCGGACCAGGAAGGTCCGCCCGGAAGATGGAAAATTCTAGCGTATCGCCGGGAAAGGAGCGTGGGCTTAGTCGGCCTCTACCTTCATCGACTTCAGCAGCGGCTGCCACTTGTCGCTTTCCGCCTTCAGCAGCGTCCGCAGGCCTTCCGGCGTTTGCTTGTCGACCGGAACAATTTCCGCGCCGAGTCCGTCCAGCTTCTTGATCACGGTCGGATCCTTCAGCCCTTTTTGCAATGCCTTGGTGAGGCGTTCGACGGCAGCCGGCGGGGTGCCCCTGGGCGCGTAGATGCCGTGCCATACCTTGACGTCAAAGCCTTTCAGCCCGCCTTCCTGCAACGTCGGGGCCTGCGGCAGCGCCTTGATCCGTGCCGGCGTGGTGACGCCGAACAGGCGCACGCGATCGGCCTGGATATGCGGCAGGGTGGCCGTGGTCTGGTCGCACAGCAGGTCGACCTGGCCGCCCAGCAGCGCGGTCAGCGCGGGGCCCGCGCCCTGGTAGGGGATGGCGTTCAGCTTCACGTGCACCGATTGTTCGAACAACAGCCCGCACAGCTGGGACACGGCACCCAGGCCGGCATTGGCCAGCGACACCTTCTCCTTGTTTTGCGTCACGTACTGGATCAGTTCCGGCACCGTCTTCGCCGGCAGGTCCTTGCGGCCCATCAGCGTCATCGGCACGTCCGCCACCTGGCCGACATACTCGAAATCCTTCAGCGGCGCATACGACAGCTTCTTGTACAGCGCCGGCGCGGTCGCCATGCCGTTGTGGTGGATCAGCAGCGTATAGCCATCGGCCTGCGCGCGGGCGACGAAGGCCGCCGCCACGGTGCCGCCGGCACCGGTGCGGTTTTCCACCACGATGCTCTGGCCAAGGTCTTGCGACATCGCTTGGGCCAGCGTGCGCGCGACGACATCGGTCGGGCCGCCGGCGGAGTAGGGCACGACCAGGGTGATCGGCTTGGCCGGATAGGCATCGGCCGCTGCCGCGCCCGAGGCGCCTGCCATCGCAGAAGCCGTTACCAGCATGCCCGCCAGCCATCGCGGCCCGGCGAGCCGATACTTCGCATCCTTCATTGCTGTCTCCAGATAGGTGCCGCGCCGTGGGTCCGGGGCGGCTTGTCAGGGTTGCGCGGCTAGCATGGCGGCAAGCCGCGGCGACAGCAATCTGGTTCTCGTGAAGGATGCCTAATGCATGGTGAAAGATCAGCCTGGTAAAAGATCAGGCCGCTTCGGCCACGCGCACCTCCACCAGCAGCTTTTTCAGCTCCGGCACGCACGAGCCGCAGTTGCCACCGGCCTTGACGCAGGCCGTGATCTCCGCGGGCGTTTTCAGGTCGTGCTTGCGCACGGCATCGCAGATGGTGTTGCGCCCGACGCCGAAGCACGAGCACACCGTCGGGCCGGTGTCGGCGCCTTTCTCCATCGGCTGTCCGAGCAGCAGCCCGATGCGGTCGGTGTCTTCCAGCCGCTCGCGCCCGAACAGGCCGGCGAGCCAGGCGCGCGATGGCAGCTCCGGACGTGTCGAGACATAGACGCAGGCCTCGAGCCGGTCGTCGACGACATGGCCCGCGTGGTACACGCCCGCGGCGCGGTCCTCGTATTCCAGCCAGTCGGCGTCCGGGTCGGTTACGCCAAGCAGCGTGCGGGCCCAGGCGGTGCGGTCGGCGACGGTGTCGCGGCCGGCAAATTCATAGCGCTGGAACTGGCGGCCCTGCACCCGCGTCCAGTAGGTCAGCGCTTCGGCCGGCAGCGCGCGGCGGCTTAGCATGAAGCCATGCCAGTGCACGCCGAACGGCTCGACCCGCACCGGCGTGTGCTTGAACTCGGGTTCGCCGGAAACAGGATCGACCACCGGATTGACCAGCGCGCCGACGCGCGCGTCGGAGCTGAATTGTCCGTTCCAGTGGATCGGGACGAATACGCTGCCGCGCGGAATGCCGCCGCCATGCCGCACGCGCGCGACCATCGCGCCCCAGCGCGTGCTGACGCGCGCGAGCTTGCCTTCGCCCACGCCGCACAGCAGCGCGTCCTGCGGGTGCATGTCGACAAAGGGCTCGGGCAGATGGTCGGCCAGCTTGGCCGACTTGCCGGTGCGCGTCATGGTGTGCCACTGGTCGCGCACGCGGCCGGTGTTCAGGATCAGCGGGAAGTCGTCGTCGGGCGCGTGGGCCGGCGCGCGCGGCGGCGTGGCGACAAAGCGGGCACGGCCGTCGGCATGGGCGTAGCGGCCATCGCCGAACAGTCGGTGGGCGTCCTGTGTGCCTTGCGCGGGCACGGGCCACTGCACCGGTTCCAGCGCGTCATAGCGCACCCGGTCCAGGCCGGCCAGCCCGCCGATATCGAACGCGCGTGGGGCGTCATCATTGCGCCATGCGCTCAGGCGCGCGTGTTCGTCGAAGATCTGGTGCGGCCCGGTATAGTCGAAGCCGCTGAAGCCCATGCGGCGTGCCACCTCGCACAGGATGTCCCAGTCCGCGCGCGCTTCGCCCGGTGCCGGCAGGAAGGCGCGCTGGCGCGAAATGCGCCGCTCCGAGTTGGTCACGGTGCCGTCCTTCTCGCCCCAGCCCAGCGCGGGCAGCAGCACATGCGCGGCGGCGTTGGTGTCGGTGCACTCGATGATGTCGCTGCTGACCACCAGCTCGCACCTGGCCAGCGCGCGGCGCACTTGGTCGGCGTCGGGCAGGCTCACCACCGGGTTGGTGGCGATCACCCAGACCGCCTTGACGCGGCCGGCTTCGATGGCCTCGAACAGCTCCACGGCCTTCAGTCCGGGGCGATCGGCCACCGCCGGCGATTGCCAGAAACCTTGCACCACCTCGCGATGCAGCGGGTTGGCCAGTTCCATGTGCGCGGCCAGCATGTTGGCCAGGCCGCCGACCTCGCGCCCGCCCATCGCGTTGGGCTGGCCGGTCAGCGAGAACGGGCCCATGCCCGGCTGCCCGATACGGCCGGTGAGCAGGTGGCAGTTGATGATGCTGTTGACCTTGTCGGTGCCGGCCGACGACTGGTTGACGCCCTGCGAGAAGGCGGTCACGGTCTTCTCGGTCTGCGCGAACAGTGCGTAGAAGTCCAGCACGTCCTGCAGGTTCAGCTTGCAGGCGCGGGCCACCGCAGCAGGATCGGCGCAGGCGGCGTCAGCGGCCTGCAGGGCTTCGTCCAGTCCCGCGGTGCTGGCGCCGACAAAGGCGGCGTTGGCGTGCCCTTCACGCGCGAGGTAGCTCAGCAGCCCGTTGAACAGCCACACGTCGGTGCCCGGGCGGAGCGCCAGGTGCAGGTCGGCCAGCTCGCAGGTGGCAGTGCGGCGCGGGTCGATCGCCACGATCTTCATCTCCGGGCGCGCTTCCTTGGCCCGGGACAGGCGCTGGAACAGGATCGGGTGGCACCACGCGGTGTTGGAGCCCACCAGCACCACCAGGTCGGCCAGTTCCAGGTCTTCGTAGTTGCCCGGCACCAGGTCTTCGCCGAAGGCGCGCTTGTGGCCGGCGACGGCCGACGACATGCACAGGCGCGAGTTGGTGTCGATATTGGCGCTGCCGATGAAGCCCTTCATCAGCTTGTTGGCGACGTAGTAGTCCTCGGTCAGCAACTGGCCCGAGACGTAGAGCGCGACCGAATCCGGACCATGGCGGCGGATGATGTCGGTGAAGCCCTGCGCCACGGTGCCGAGTGCACGGTCCCATGACACCTGCTGCAAGCGGCCCTCGGCATCGCGCAGCTTGGGATGGAGCAGGCGGCCTTCCAGGTCGACCGTTTCGCCCAGCGCCGAGCCCTTGACGCAGAGCCGGCCCTGGTTGGACGGATGTTGCGCGTCGCCCGCGATCTCGACCTGGCCGCCGGCGCGCACCGTGGCACGCACGCCGCAGCCGACGCCGCAGTACGGGCAGGTCGTGGCGGTGGTAGTGGTCAGGGTTGCAGAGACAACCGGGATGTCGGACAGGTTCACGCGTTCTCCGTGCGGGGGCGTTATATGGCTTGGGGTGATGCTAGGCAGCGAGCGCTTCGCACTGCGCCTTGCCGAACAGCAGGCGCTGGCGCAGCGCGGCCACCGGCGTGCGTTGCTGGATCAGCTCGAAATACCAGGCGCCGTCCTGCACGTCGCCGTACAGCACGGCGCCGACCAGGCGCCCGTCCTGCAGTACCAGGCGCTTGTAGACGCCGCGGCGCGCGTCGCGCAGCACAAGGTCTTCGCTGCCTTCGCCGCCGATGAAGTCGCCAGCGGAGTACAGGTCGACGCCAGTCACTTTCAGTTTGGTCGCAGTGGCCTGCTGCACGTAGCGGCGATGGCCGGCACCGGCGAGATGGGCCGCGCAAACGCGCGCCTGGTCCCAGATCGGCGCCACCAGCCCGAAGGTGGCCTGGCGATGCTGCACGCACTCGCCGACGGCATAGATGCGCGGATCGTAGGTCTGCAGCGTGTCGTCGACGACGATGGCGCGCTCGCAATGCAGGCCGGCGCCTGCGGCCAGTTCGATGTTGGGGCGCACGCCGGCGGTCATTACCACCAGGTCGGCGGGGATCTCGCTGCCGTCCTTGAAGCGCACGCCGGTGACGCGCCCGGTGCCGAGAATTTCCGCGGTCTGCGCGCTCAGCAGGAAGCGCAGGCCCTTGCGTTCCAGCGCGCCCTTGAGCAGCGTGGCGGCGGGCTTGTCGAGCTGGCGCTCCATCAGGCAGTCGGCCAGGTGCACCACGGTCACGTCCATGCCCTGGCGCAGCAGGCCGTTGGCCGCCTCCAGCCCGAGCAGGCCGCCGCCGATCACCACCGCATGGCGGTGGTTGCGCGAGGCATCCAGCATGGTCTCGACGTCCTGGATGTCGCGGAATGCGATCACGCCTTCGAGCTGGTGTCCCGGCACCGGAATGATGAACGGCCTGGAGCCGGTGGCCAGCAGCAGGCGGTCATAGCGCACCTCGCGTCCTGAGGCGGAACGGACCACGCGGCGCGGCCGGTCGACCGATACCACCGGATCGCCGGCGAGCAGCTCGATGCCGTTCTCTTCGTACCACTCGCGCGTGTTGAGCATGATGTCCGCCACTGTCTTCTCGCCCGCCAGCACCGGCGACAGCAGGATGCGGTTGTAGTTGCCGTGCGGCTCGGCACCGAACACCGTGATGTCGTACAGGTCCGGAGCGAGCTTGAGCAGTTCCTCGACCGTGCGCATGCCGGCCATGCCGTTGCCGACGACGACCAGGCGCGGCCGGGCTTGGGGATTGGCGGAAGGCGTCATGCCGGCATCTCCGTGGGCAGGGCAGGTAGGCAAGGGCAGCATCGATCGGAGCCGAGGCTCAGGCGGCGAGTTCTTCCTCGGCCTCGCGCACGGCCGCGGCGGCGGCGATCCACACCTTGCCGTCATAGACGCGCGCGGCGTAGGCGTTGACCGACTGTTCAGGTGCCTCCAGGCATTCGCCGGTGCGCAGATCGAAGTGGTGCTTGTAGATCGGCGACGCCACCACCAGGCGCTCGCCAAGGTTGCCCACCAGCCCGCGCGACAGCACCGCGGCCTGCGCGTTGGGATCGAAGTTGTCGATGGCGTAGACCTCGTCGCCGCGGCCGATGCGGAAGACGGCGACCTGCCGGTCATCGACCAGCGCGCACACACCAGTATTGGGCACGATATCGCGTACGGTGCAGATGGCGGTCCAGGTTTCGGCATGGTGGGGATGGCTCATCACGTTCTCCTTGGTTGCTGGCACGGTCAGGCGGCTTTCGCGGGCATGGACACCACGGGAATGTGGCTCAGCCGGGAGCGCTGCAATTTCCGTTCCTCCGGCGTGGCCGGGCGGATCTGGCCGCGCTCTTCGATGAAGACCAGGTTGTCGTCGCGGCGGTCGCTGTTGACGAAATGGCGGAAGCGCTTGCGCGTCTCGGGGTCGGTCACGGCCTTCTTCCACTCGTCTTCATAGGTGTCGACCACGTGCTGCATCTCGGCTTCCAGCTCGTCTGCAATGCCCAGCTTGTCGTCGAGCACCACGGCCTTCAGGTAGTCCAGGCCGCCTTCCAGGTTGTCGCGCCAGACGCTGGTGCGCTGCAGGCGGTCGGCGGTGCGCACATAGAACATCAGGAAGCGGTCGATGTAGCGCACCAGCGTGTCGTGGTCGAGATCGCTCGCCAGCAGTTCGGCGTGGCGCGGCTTCATGCCGCCGTTGCCGCAGACGTACAGGTTCCAGCCCTTGTCGGTGGCGATCACGCCGACGTCCTTGCCTTGCGCCTCGGCGCACTCGCGCGTGCAGCCCGATACGCCGAACTTGATCTTGTGCGGCGCGCGCAGGCCCTTGTAGCGGTTTTCCAGTTCGATCGCGAGGCCGACCGAATCGCCCACGCCATAGCGGCACCAGGTCGAGCCCACGCACGACTTCACCGTGCGCAGCGCCTTGCCGTAGGCATGCCCGGACTCAAAGCCGGCGGCGATCAGCTCTTCCCAGATGTAGGGCAGTTCCTCGGCACGCGCACCGAACAGGTCCACGCGCTGGCCGCCGGTGATCTTGGTGTAGAGGCCATACTTCTTCGCGACCTGGCCCACGGCGATAAGGCCTTCGGGCGTGACCTCGCCACCCGGCATGCGCGGCACCACCGAGTAGGTGCCGTCCTTCTGGATGTTGGCCAGGTAGTAATCGTTGGAGTCCTGCAGGCTGGCGTGCTCTTCTTTCAGCACGAACTCGTTCCAGCACGAGGCCAGGATGCTGCCGACGGTGGGCTTGCAGATATCGCAGCCCAGGCCGTTGCCGTGCGCTTCCAGCAGCGCGTCGAAAGTCATGAACTTGCCCACGCGCACCAGGTGGTAGAGCTCCTGGCGCGAGAACGGGAAGTGCTCGCAGAGATGGTTGTTGACCGCCATCCCTTGCTTCTTCATCTCGGCCTTCATGATCTGCGTCACCAGCGGCACGCAGCCGCCGCAGGCCGTGCCGGCCCTGGTGCAGCTTTTGAGCGCGCCGATGCTGGTCGAGCCATCGCAGACGGCGGCGCAGATCTCGCCCTTCGATACGTTGTTGCACGAGCAGATCTGCGCGGTGTCGGGCAGGGCATCGGCGCCCAGCGCCGGGCGGGCCTTGCCGGTGCTGTCGGGCAGGATCAGGAACTCGGGCGACTCGGGCAGTTCGATCCTGTTCAGCATCATCTGCAGCAGCGTGCCGTATTCGCTGGCATCGCCGATCAGCACGCCGCCCAGCAGGTACTTGCCGCAATCGGACACCACCAGCTTCTTGTAGACCTCCTTGCGATCGTCGCTGAACTGGTAGATGCGCGCGCCCGGCACGGTGCCGTGCGGGTCGCCGATGCTGGCCACGTCGACCCCCATCAGCTTGAGCTTGGTGCTCATGTCGGCGCCGCCGAACTCGGCCGCCTCGCCACGCAGGTGGCGCGCGGCCACGCGGGCCATGTCGTAGCCGGGGGCCACCAGGCCGTAGATCTTGCCGTCCCACAGCGCGCATTCGCCGATGGCGTAGATGTCCGGGTCGGAGGTGCGGCAGTTGTTGTCCACCGCGATGCCGCCGCGCGCACCGACTTCCAGGCCGCACGCGCGCGCCAGTTCATCGCGCGGGCGGATGCCGGCGGAGAACACGATCATGTCGGTGTCCAGATGGGTGCCGTCGGCGAACACCATGCGATGGGTGCCGTCCTCGCCGTCGACGATCTCGACGGTGTTCTTGCCGGTGTGCGCGGTCACGCCCAGGCCCGCGATCTTCTGGCGCAGCATGCGGCCGCCGCCTTCGTCGACCTGCACCGCCATCAGGCGCGGCGCAAACTCGACCACATGCGTCTGCAGGCCCATGTCGCGCAGCGCCTTGGCGCATTCGAGGCCAAGCAGGCCGCCGCCGACGACCACGCCGGTCTTCGAGCGCGCGCCGCATTCCTGCATCGCTTCCAGGTCTTCGATGGTGCGATAGACGAAGCAGTCCTTGCGGTCCTTGCCCGGCACCGGCGGCACGAACGGATAGGAGCCGGTGGCGAGGATCAGCTTGTCATAGGACAGGGTCTCGCCGGTGGAGACCTTGACCGTGCGCGCGGCGCGGTCGATCTCCACCGCACGCGCGTTCAGGCGCAGCAGCATGTTGTCGTGCTGCTCGAAGAAGCCCGCCGGCACCAGCGACAGGTCTTCCGCCGACTTGCCGGAGAAGAACTCGGACAGGTGCACGCGATCGTAGGCGGGACGCGGTTCTTCGCACAGCACGGTCACTTCCAGGTTTTCCGCACCGGCTTCCGCCAGCGCTTCCAGGAACTTGTGACCCACCATGCCGTGGCCGACGATGATCAGTTTCATGATGCTTTCCTTGTCCGGTAGTCAGTCTTTGCTGCTTGATGTTGCGGTGGGGCGATGCCTGGGAATCAGTTGGCCAGCGCGCTGTCGTAAAGCGCCTGCTCGCGCGCCTTGTGCTCGGCGCTGAAGCGGATGGCGATGGCGCACAGCGCCGCGATGGTGGCCAGCACGCCCAGCACCGTCAGGGTCTGCTGCACGTTGCCCAGGCCCTTGAGCAGGAAGCCCGCGGCCACCGCGCCGACGTTGCCGCCCGCGCCGATGATGCCGGCCACGCCGCCCAGCGCCTTGCGGTCGATAAAGGGCACCAGCGCATAGGTGGCGCCGCAGGCCATGTGGGTGAACAGGCCGAACATCAGCATCGCCACCACCGCAAGCGCCACGTTGCCGGCCTGCGCGAACCACAGCAGGCCCAGGCCTTCGCCCAGGATCAGCGCGAACAGCAGCGTGGCGCGCGCATCCAGGCCGCGCCGGCGCGCCGCCTTGTCCGACAGCCAGCCGCCCAGCGCGCGCGCAAACAGCGCCAGCAGGCCAAAGCTCGCGGCGGCCATGCCGGCGGCCTTCAGGCTCAGGCCAAAGCGGTCGACGTAGTACATCGCGGCGATGTTGTGGATGAAGATCTCGACACCGAAGCAGGCGCCGTAGGTGATGAACAGCAGCCACACGCGGTAGTTGGCGCTGGCGGCGCGGAAGCTGGCCCAGCCACCGCCACCCTTGCCGCCATCCTTGCCGCTGATCTCGATGCCGCGCGCGCGCAGCTCCGAGTAGTTGCCTTCCGGGCAGTCCTGAGTGAAGCGGTAGTAGACGACGGCCATCACCAGCATCAGCACGCCCGGCACCAGCAGCGCGATGCGCCAGCCGAAGGCGTGGTCCGCGCCCGTCATCAGCACCGCGGCCAGCACCAGTGGCATCAGCGCCTGCGCGGCGCCACCGCCGGCATTGCCCCAGCCGGCCGTGGTTGCGTTGGCGGTGCCGACCACGTTGGGCGCGAACATCACCGAGGTGTGGTACTGCGTGATCACGAAGCTGGCGCCGACCGCGCCGATCAGCAGGCGGAACACCAGGAAGGTCTCGTAGTTCTGCGCCAGCGCCACGCCCAGCACCGGCAGCGCGCCCAGCGCCAGCAGCCCGGTGTAGGTCTTGCGCGGGCCAAAGCGGTCGCACATCGGGCCGATCACCAGGCGCACCAGGATCGTCACCGCGACCGCGGCGATATTGATGTTGGCGATCTGGCCGGCGCTGAGGCCGAACTCGCCCTTGAGCACTGGCATCAGCGGCGCGCAGGCAAACCACGCGAAGAAACACACGAAGAACGCCATCCAGGTCAGGTGGAAGGCGCGCATCTGCGGAGTGCTCAAGCTCAGCAGCTCGATGCGGGTGGCTTTGCCGGTCATCGTCACTTGCTCCAAAAACAAATGGCGTCCCGCAAACCGGCCGTGAAGCCGGTTCAGGGGACGCCGTTGTCCTGACAGCCACTACAAGGGATAGGGGCTGTGTATGTGGGGGTGGGCCGGTCGCCGTTGACGGGCCCGGACCCAATTACGCAAGGGGTGTGCCAGCCCGTTATGTGACGGGCAATGGCGTCTGACGGCCGGACGGCGGGAGCGCAAGCGCTTTGGATGCGCTGTGGTGGGGCGGGCGGTGAGCGCGCGGCACGCTAATGGTGCAGTGCGGTGGACTGCGCTGGTGCGGTGCGGCACCGGCGGCAAGGAAGGCTTTGGCGTTAGCCGCCGCCGGCGGGCTTTCGCACCGGAATGATCTGCATGTCGCGCGGCGACACCTCGGCGCCGTCCTCGTCGACCAACGCGGCGCGCACCAGTTTGCCATTCGCGCGCGAGCGGACCTCGACCGGGCCGCCGTCGGGCGCCATGTGGCAGTCGCCCCATTGCATCAGCCCGACCAGCACCGGCAGCAGTTCGACCGCGGCACGGGTGGGGCGGTACTCGAAGCGCTCGCGCTCGCCGGGTTCGCGGTAGCCGACCTTGCGCAGCAGGCCGGCATCGGTCAGCGTCTTGAGCCGCGCCGACAGCACCGCGGGCGAACATTCCAGCCGGCGCAGGAAGTCGTCGAAGCGCGTCACGCCGTGGAAAACGTCGCGCAGGATCAGGATCGTCCACTTTTCGCCTATCAGCGACAGCGTGGAGGCGATCGAGCAATGGCGGAGATCGGACGCGGTGGTGCTCATGATGCCGTGAAGCATAGCATGCTGACTTCATTTGCAAAAGTCAGGCTATCTCCTATACTCTGGCTACAGATTGTGAATTCAGGTGGTGGCAGCATGGATCTACAGGGCTTGGCGCGCGGCGGCGTGACGGAAAGCTGGACGACGAGACGGGGCACGCAGGTGACGCTGCGCCGCACCGGGGTTCAGGATGGCGCGGCACTGCGCGCGATGGTGGACGCGCTGTCGCGGGAAAGCCGCTACTTCCGCTTCCTGACTGGCGGGCGCGTGATCGATGAAATCGTCGCCGGCCTGGCCGCGCCCGGAGACGGTGGCGTGGCGCTGGTCGTGGTCGCTCCCGGTGAAGACGGCAGCCAGACCATCGTCGCCAGCGCCGAATATGTCGTCTCCGGCCAGATTGCCGAGTTCGCGGTGGTGGTGGCCGACACCTGGCAGGGGCAGGGGCTGGGCCGGCGCCTGATCGCCAGGCTGTGCGAGCTGGCGCGTGCGGCCGGGCTGCACGGCCTGCGCGGCGACGTGCTCAGCGAGAACCGGCGCATGCTGGCGATCCTGAAGGGGCTGGGCTTTGCCAGCCGCCGCAATCCGCAGGACAGCTTCCTGCATGAAGTCTCGCTGGCGCTGGCGCAGCCGGCGCGCAGCGCGCAACGGTTGCCGGCGGACTGGTTCAGCGCGCGCTGAGCTGCCGCGCGCTAAAGCCTCAGCCGGCTTCGCGCTTGCCGCGCGAAGTCATGGTACAGCCGACCGAGGCCGTGATGATGCTGGCGATCGCCAGCCACTGCACCGTGCTCAGTTGCTCATGCAGGAACACCAGCCCGGCGAGCGCGCCCATGGCCGGCTCCATGCTCAGCAGGATGCCGAAGGTGCGCCGGTGCAGGCGCTTGAGCGCGACCATCTCGAGCGAATAGGGAATCGCGCTCGACAGGATGCCGACCGCCAGCCCGAACAGCAGCAGGGTCGGGCTGAACATCGCGGTGCCCGCGTGCGCCAGGCCGAACGGCAGCACCACCAGCGCCGCCATGGTAAGCCCCAGCGAGGTCGCCTGCCCGCCGTGGGCGTTGCCGGCCATCTGCCCGAACACGATATACAGCGCCCAGCCCACGCCCGCGGCCAACGCATAGCCGATCCCGACCGGATCCAGCGTGCCGGCGGCATCGCCGACCGGAAGCAACAGCAGCAGCCCGGTCACCGCGAACGCAATCCACAGAAAATCGATCGCGCGCCGCGACGACAGCACCGCCACCGCCAGCGGCCCGGTGAACTCGATCGCGATCGCCAGCCCCAGCGGAATGGTCCGCAGCGACATGTAGAACAGCAGGTTGGTGGCGCCCAGCGCTGCGCCGTACAGCGCGATCGCGCGCGCGTTGGCGCGCGTCAGCGGCATGCGCCACGGGCGCCAGACGCACAGCAGGATCAGCGCGGAAAAGCTGACCCGTAGCGCCGTGGTGCCCTGCGCGCCCAGCGCCGAGAACAGGCTCTTGGCAAACGAGGTGCCGATGCACAGCGAGGCCATCGAGCCGGTCAGGGCCAGTACGGCAATCAGGGTCGAGTGGCGGTGGGCGGTGGCGTGCTGCAAGGTCGGGTCCTGTATCGAGGTTGGTGGCCGGTGCGAATGCTGCCGCATCATGCGGCATGCGCGGCGCGGATGCCATATACAGGTGCGCGCAGGCGGCTCAGTATAGTTGCGCCGCGCGCGGCCGCGGACCGGCCCCTGCTGCGGCTCAGTGCTCCCGCGCCGCGGCCTTGCGCCGCTTGCCGGGCTTGGCGGCGCAATCCGGGCAGCGCCCCAGCAGCGTCAGTTCGTGGTGCTCCACCACGAAGCCCGGCGGCGTGATCTCTTCCAGGTGGCCGGGACATCCTTCCAGCGGGAACACGCGGTCGCACGTCAGGCACTGGAAATAGTGGCGGTGCGTCACCGCGCCAGGTTCTTCCGCCAGTTCATAACGGTCGGCCTGGCCGGGCAATTCCACCGCGTGCACCTGCGCATCGTCGAGCAGGGCGCGGAGATTGCGATAGACCGTGGCCAGGCCCAGGGACGGCACCTGGCGCTGCGCCGCGGCCAGGATCTCGGCCGGGCTCAGCGGCCGGCCGGCTTCGCGCAGCGCGTCGATCACGGCGCCGCGTTGACGGGTCATGCGTTCCATGCCTAGAATCTTAGTGAGAATCTATTATCATTAGTGAGTCGCCGCGGTTTGCCAGTCGGATGGCCGCCGCGGCGACTCGTTTTTTTCGGGGTGTTCCTTATGCTGCTTGCGCAGCCCAGCCGTACCCGGCATCCGGTGCCGCTTTCCTTCCTGCGCGTGGTATTCCGGCCAGTACCCGCGCGGCGGCCACTGGCCGCGCTGATGCTGGCGATGTCCGGCCTGGCCGATGCGGCGGATCCCGCGCAGGCCTCCGATATTACGCTGCCGGCGGTGTCGGTGACCGGTACGGCCACCGCATCATACAACCCGCCCGACGCCTCGGGCGCGACCCGCACCGACACGCCGCTGCGCGAGATCCCGCAGTCGGTGCGCGTGGTGCCGCGCGCCATGCTCGACGACCTTGCCGCGACCCGCTTCGACCAGACCTTCGACTATGTCAGTGGCGTAGCGCGCCAGAACAACTTCGGCGGGCTGTGGGACAACTTTGCCATGCGCGGCTTCACCGGCAACGAGAACACCGGCGCCGGCTACCTGGTCAACGGCTTCGCCGCCAACCGCGGCTATACCGCGCCGATGGACGCGGCCACCATCGAGCGCGTCGAGGTGCTCAAGGGCCCGACCTCATCGCTGTACGGCAGCAGCGAGCCCGGCGGCACCTTCAACGTGGTCACGCGCCAGCCGCAGTTCCGGCCCGCGCAGCGCTACGGCTTCGAGCTGGGCACGCGCGACGGCTACCGCGCCAGCGCCGACGTCACCGGCGCGCTGGGCGAAGACATCGCCGGCCGGCTGATCGCGGTGGCCGATCACCAGGGCAGCACCCGCGACTTCATCCACAGTCAGCGCTACCTGGTCGCGCCGTCGATCACGTGGATGCTCGGCAACGACACCATCGTGCAGTACGCGGCGGAATTCCAGCGCTACACCACGCCGATGGACCGCGGCGTGGTCGCCGTCAACGGCCAGCTGGGCCGCATCCCGCGCTCGCGCTTCCTGGGCGAGCCCGGCGACGGCAGCCTGCGCCTGGACAGCCAGTCGCACCAGCTCAGCGTGGAGCACCAGTTTTCGCCGCGGTGGCAGGGCAGGCTCGGCCTGTCGTACCGCGGCGGCGCGCTGGCGGGGCATTCCAGCGAAGCCGTCGCGCTCGCCGCCGACGGCCGCACGCTCTGGCGCCAGCACCGCTACCGCGACTTCCAGTCCGACGATGTCTCGCTGCAGGCCAGCGTGACCGGCAAGTTCAGCACCGGCCCGGTCGGGCATGAACTGCTGCTGGGGGTCGACGCCTACCGCTTCGGCAACACCATGGCGATCCTGCGCAAAAACCCCAGCGCCGCGGCACCGTACGCGATCGACATCTATGATCCGGTCTATGGCCAGCCGGCGCCGCCGCTGGCCTGGAACATGGACACCTACGAGCGCCAGCACAATGTCGGCGCGTACGCGCAGGACCAGCTGCGCCTGGGCGAGCGCTGGCGCGTGCTGGCCGGCGTGCGCTTCGACAGCTTCAGCCAGTCGCTGGACGACCACCTGCGCGGCACCCGCACCACGCAGCACCACAACGCGGTGTCGCCGCGCGTGGGCGTGAGCTATCTGGCCAGCAACAACCTGTCGCTGTTCGCCAATGCCAGCCAGTCGTTCCGCCCCAATGCCGGCAGCGACGCCGCCGGCCAGCCGTTCGAACCCGAGCGCGGCCGCGCGCTCGAGGCCGGCATCAAGTTCGACAGCGACGACCGCCGCACCGGCGCCACGCTGGCCCTGTTCGAGATCCGCAAGCGCAATGTGCTGGCCGCCGACCCGGCCGATCCGTCGTTCTATCTCGCCGCCGGCGAAGCACGCAGCCGCGGCGTCGAGCTCGACGTGGCCGGGCAGCTCGGCACGCACTGGCGCGTCTCGGGCAGCTTCGCGCTGACCGATGCCGAGATCACGCAGGACACCCGCCTGGCCCCCGGCACGCCGTTGTCCAACGTGCCGCGTACCAGCGCCAGCCTGCTGGCGATTTACGAGGACGCGGCGCCGGTCGGGCAGCGCTATGGCGCAGGCGCCGGCCTGCGTTATGTCGGACGGCGCCCGGGCGACGTGCAGGACAGCTTCTCCTTGCCCGCCTACGTGCTGGTCGACCTGCACGGCTACTGGCAATACAGCCGGCACGTGCGCGTGTCGCTCAACGTGGGCAACCTGTTCGACAAGACCTATTACGCCAGCTCGTACAGCAGCCTGTGGGTGGCGCCGGGCGCGGGCCGCAGCGTGCGGCTGGGCGTGCAGCTGAGCTACTGACGGGGACCGATGATGCCGACACCACTGGCGGTTGCCCGGGGCCCGACCCACCGGCTGCTCTCCATCGATGCGTTGCGCGGGCTGGTGATCCTGATCATGCTGCTGGACCATGTGCGCGACATGTTCTTCCTGCACGTGCCGGTCGCCGATCCGATGGATGTCGCCGCGACCTCGCCGGCGCTGTTCTGTTCGCGGCTGCTGGCCCACCTGTGCGCGCCGGTGTTCATCGCCCTGGCGGGCGTGTCGGCCTGGCTCTACGGCAACGCCGGGCACGACCGGCGCGCGGTCAGCGGCTTCCTGCTCAGGCGCTGCCTGTTCCTGGTGTTGCTGGAGCTGACCCTGGTGGGCTTTGCCTGGACCTGGCGCTTGCCGCCGCAGGTGATCTACCTGCAGGTGATCTGGGCCATCGGCCTGAGCATGATGGCGCTGGCCGCGCTGGCATGGCTGCCGCGCGCGGCGCTGGTCGCCACCGGCGTTGCCCTGGTGGCGGGGCACAACCTGCTGGATCCGCTGCACTTTGCGGCTGACAGTGCTTGGCACGTACCTTGGGCGATCCTGCACGACCGTACCTGGATCGAGGTGGCCGATGGCCTGCGCGTGCGCACTTCATATCCGGTGCTGCCGTGGATCGGCGTGATCGCGCTGGGCTATGCGGCGGGGCCGTGGTTTGCCGCGACCATGCCTGCCCGCGCGCGCCAGCTGAGGCTGGCCGCCTGCGGCCTGGCCGGGCTGGCCGGGTTTGCGTGGCTGCGCGCGCTCAACGGCTACGGCCAGGAACAGAAATGGACGCCCGGCGCGGATGCCCTGCATACCGCGATGAGCTTCCTCAACGTGACCAAGTACCCGCCGTCGCTGCTGTTCCTGCTGCTGACGCTGGGCACCGGCTGCCTGCTGCTGCTGTGGCTGGAGCGCGCGCAGGCTGGCCGGGCGGCGCGTTGCCTGGCCGTGTTCGGCGCGGTGCCGATGTTCTTCTATCTGCTGCACCTGTATGTGCTGCAGGGCCTGTACCAGCTTTGCGTGTACCGCTGGGGCCTGAACCAGGGCCGCGTGTTCGGCCTGGACCATGTCTGGCAGCTGTGGCTGGCGGCAGCAGTGCTGGCGCTGCTGCTGTGGCCGGCGGTGCGCTGGTTCGCGGTGCTGAAGGCGACGCGGCGGGACTGGCGCTGGCTGAAGTACTTCTGACCAGCGCCGCGAGCCGCCGCGCGAGCCTTAGCGTGGTGCAGTGGCGGCAGCGGCCGGCTGCACCGTCGCCGGGGCCGGTGCCGGCGCCTGCGCCGCTGGCTGCGGCTGTGCGACGGGCTGTTGCTGTGTGACGGCTTGAGGCTGCGCGAGTTGCTGTGCGACGGCTTGCGGCTGCGCGACCGCCTGAGGTTGCGCGACGGCCTGCGGCTGCGCCACCGCCTGGGGCCGCACCGCGGCTTGCGGGCCGGCGGCGGGCGCGCCGTTGGCGCCCGGAGCGGCCTCGGTCAGTTCGCGCCAGCCGCCGCCCAGCGCCTTGTACAGCGATACGCGGCTGGTCAGCCCGGCCAGCTTGTAGGTGATCAGCGCCTGCTGCGCGGTGTAGAGCTCGCGCTGCGCGTCGAACACGCCGAAGTAGTCGTCCACGCCGTTCTTGAAGCGCATCTCCGACAGCCGCCGGGTTTCGCTGCCTTCGCGCACCAGCGCTTCCTGCGCCTGCACCTGGCGCTCGTAGGTGGCGCGTGCCGCCATGCTGTCGGCCACTTCGCGGAACGCGGTCTGGATGGTCTTCTCGTAGTTGGCGACGTTGATGTCCTTGCGCACGTTGGCCGCGTCGAGGCCGGCGCGGTTGCGTCCGGCATCGAAGATCGGCACCGTCAGCTGCGGCGCGAAGACCCACGCCATGCCGCCCGAGAACAGCCCCGCAAGGCTGCTGCTGGCCACGCCCAGCGCGCCGGTCAGCGAGATGCGCGGGAAGAAGGCCGCGCGCGCCGCGCCGATATTGGCGTTGGCGGCCTTGAGCCGGTGCTCGGCGTCGAGGATGTCGGGACGGCGCACCAGCACGCTGGAGGGCAGCCCTTCGGGGAACTCGCGCATCAGCATGCGCGCGTCGAGCGGATCCGGCGCGGGGGCATTCGGATTGGCGGGCGCGGCACCGGCATCGGTGACCGACTTGGGCAGCGGCCCGCCGATCAGCAGCGCCAGCGCGTTCTCGTCCTGCGCGACTTGCCGGGTGTATTGCTCCACGCCCACCTGCGCGGTCTGCACCTGGGTTTGCGCGCGATGCTGGTCAAGCTGCGCCATCGCGCCCACCTGGTGCCCGCGCCGGACCATCTCCGCCGCGTCCTGCTGGGTCTTGAGCGTGTTCTGCGACAGCTGCAGCAGCGCGCGGTCGGCACGCAGCGTCAGGTAGGCGCTGGCCACTTCCGCCACCAGGCTGATCTGCGCGCTGCGGCGCGCCTCTTCGGTGGCCATGTATTCCTCCAGCGCGGCATGCTTGAGGCTGCGCACGCGGCCGAAGAAATCCAGCTCGAACGCGGTCAGGCCGATGCCGGCGTTGTAGGTGGTGATCTGCGGCGACTGTCCCGCCGCGCGCAGCCGTTGCGGCAGCCGCTGCGACACCATGCCGGCATTGCCCTCCACGGTGGGAAACTGCGCCGCGCGCTGGATCTGGTACAGCGCGCGCGCCTCGTCGATGGCCAGCGTGGCCATGCGCAGGTCGCGGTTGTTGGCCAGCGCCAGCTCGATCAGCTGGCGCAGTTGCGGGTCGACGAAGACATCGCGCCAGCCCAGGTCGGCGGCCGAGGGGCCTGGGGGCTGCGCCGGCTGGCCCGGCTGCGCCGCGCCGTTGGCCGGCTTGGCCTGCGCGGTGCGGTAGGCCGCGCCGTCGGGCCATGCCGACGGGACCGGGGCTTCGGGGCGCTGGTATTGCGGCTCCAGCGTGCACGCGGCAAGCGCCAGTACCAGCGCGCCAGGCAGCAGCAGGCGTGGCGGCAGGGGGGCACGGCGGCGGGGACGGGGCAGGCTTCGCATGGATGGTTCCGGAGAGAGAGAAACGGGAGCAGCAGGGGTCAGCCCATCAGCGCACGGCGCATGAAGCGCGAGATCGCCAGCTTGGGCTGCCCCTGTCGGGCAATGTTGTGGGCGGGATCGGTGAACAGCAGCCGGATCAGCGCGTGGCGCGCGGCCATGCTGGTATGCAGCGCGATCCCCAGCAACTGGCCGTCGCGGCGTACCACCCGGCACGGGATCCAGCCGGTCTGCGCCAGCCACAGCGCGCCTTCCATGCCGGGGCGGAAGGCCGGCGCCAGCGGCGTGTTCACGGCCACGCCGTTGCAGGACAGGTCCCGGGTGGTGACGCGGTACTCGCGCCCGTCGACGCGCAGCAGCGCGGCGGCATGGTGCGGAAAGCGCTCTTCCTTGCGCGGCCGCGGCAGTTCCACGCACACCAGCAGCGAGGCCAGGTACAGCATCAGCGCCACGCCGGTCCAGATCGTGTTGAAGGCCAGGCCCTGCGCATCGGGGTCCACCACCAGCGCGCGGCCGAGGCCGAGCGCGGAGAACCCCAGCAGGCCGGCGTAGAGCGCGGCGAACTTGCCGTGGATCACCAGCTTGGAGCGGTCCAGCCCTTTGTTGGTGACCTTGAACGGCCGGCCGAACGGCTTGAACATCGCGCTGACCAGCGACGCGGTCACCGCCAGCGCCGCGACGATCTGCGTCACCTCGGTAAAGATCGGCAGCGCGCGCTGCCCGGTGATCCAGATGCTGTACGCCCAGTACGCCACCAGCGCGGGCAGGCCGTAGGCCAGGAACTGCAGCGGCTCGCCGTACAGCGTGGAGACGCCGAAGTACCAGTACAGCAGCGGCCCCGCCAGCAGCATCAGCGTGAACGGGCGCGACAGCCAGTGCAGCAGCCCGTGCACATAGTGCAGGCGCTGCATGAAGGTGTAGCCGCGCCCGCGCAGCGGTCCGTCGGCGGTCAGCGCCACCTGGATCGTGCCCAGCCCCCAGCGGCTGCGCTGGCTGATGTATTCGGGCAGGCCCTCGGCCGACAGGCCCACGCTCAGGCGCTCGTTGAGCCAGCGCGTGATATAGCCGTGCGGCAGCAGCCGGTAGGTCAGGTGGATGTCCTCGGTCACGGTGCCGGTGGGGAAGCCGCCGATCAGCTCGATCAGGTCGCGCCGCACCACGAACGAGGTGCCGATGCAGAACGCCGCGCCCCACGCGTCCTTGGCCGGCTGCATCACGTCGAAGAAGGCGCGCTGCTCGTCGACCCAGCATTCGGTGGCGCGCAGGTTGTACTGGATCGGATCGGCGTTGTAGTAGAACTGGGGCGTCTGCACCACGCCCACGCGCGGGTCGCCGAACAGGCCCACGGTGCGCAGCAGGATGTTGCGATGGGGCGCGAAGTCCGCGTCCAGCACCAGGATGTAGGGCGCACCGCCGGCGGCGGCGCTGTGGCGCAGGCCGTTGTTGAGGTTGCCCGCCTTGGCGTGGGCGTTATCGGGACGCGTCACGTAGTTGGCGCCGACGCGCTCGCAGAACTCGCGCAGCCAGTCGCGGCGGGTGTCGTCGAGCACCCAGACGCGGAAGTCCGGATAGTCGATCGCCAGCGCGGAGACGATGGTCTTCTCCAGGATCTCCAGGCCTTCGTTGTAGGTAGCGATGAAGATGTCCACCGGCGGCACCCGCTGCGCGCGGCGCAGCGCCGCTTCGCCGGCGTCGGCATCGGGCGTGTGGTTGCTGGTGCGCGACAGCACCACGATCGACAGCAGCGTGTAGGCCAGCGTCATGCATTCGAAGATAAAGAACACATGGGCCCACACGCTGGCGAAGGTCATCTGCCAGTCGGGCAGGGTTTCGCGGATGCGCCAGGTCAGGTACACGCCCAGCAGCAGCGCGGTGATGCCGCCGAACAGGATGCGGTCCGCCGGCCGTTCGTGCCGGCACAGCAGCGACAGCAGCACCGTGGCCAGCAGCACGCCGCCGTTGATGATCAGCAGCGTCTGGTTTTCCAGGAAGAGGGCGAACATCGTCAGTCCTTGTCGGGGGTGGGGCTGGCGGCGGCGGTGGCAGCGATGGCCGGCGGCGGGCAGGACGGCTCCAGGCAGCCGCCCGGGCGGAACGGGTTCCAGCGCGCGGCGGCCAGCACCGCCCACGCGGTGGCGCCCAGGTGCGGCAGGTGGAAGTAGTGAAAGTCCTCGGTGGTGGAGGTTGGGCCGATCGACAGCCCGGTGCTGACGCGCGCCTGCGGCGTGGCGTAGAGCATGCCGGACGGCGCGCGCTGCGCCCGCAGCAGCGGCCACAGCGGCGCGGCCTGCTGCGCCTGGCCGGCGGCCTGCAGTACCAGCGCGGCCTGTCCGGTGCCTTCGGTCCAGATGCCGTCGGGGCTGCCCTTGAAGCCGTAGCCGGCGCCGGCGCGATGCCTGGCTTCGACCCAGGCCAGGTTGCGGCGCCAGTCCTGCGGCGGATCGGGGAAGGCGATCAGCGGCCACAGCACGGCGTCCAGCGCCGACGGGCCGGCATTGGGCGCGCGCCCGTCGTCGTGCGTGCCGATGATGAAGCGGCCCTCGCGCGGCTGCCACATGGCGCCGACAAAGCCGCGCGAGCGCGCCGCGCCGTCGCGCCAGCGCGGCTCGTTGCGCAGGCTGGCCAGCCAGCTGAAGGCCGCATAGGTGTCGACGTTGTGCTCGGTCGATTTCCAGCCCTGGCGGATCTGCTTGGGCTCATGGCCGAAGAAGCCGCCGATATAGCCGGCCGGCGCGGCGGGGTCGGGCACGGTGGCATGCACCCAGCCCATCAGCGCCGCGGCGCCGTCGAGATAGCGCGCATCGCGCGTGGCGTCATGCACCGCCAGCAGCAGCAGCGCGGCCCAGGCCACGTTGCCGGTGGCGGTGCCGGCCTGGTAGGCGTCTTCGAACCAGCGCTTGCTGGGTTCGTCCCACCAGCCCGGCAGCGGCGCCGGGCCCGCTGGCAGCGGCCCGGCGCGGTAGGCGTTGCGCAAGCGCGCGTCGCGGAAGTGGCGGTCCTGGCGCGTGGCTTGCAGCACCGCGTCGGCAATGCGGCGCGCTTCCGCGGGCCGCTTGCAGGCGACCAGCGCGATGCCGGCCAGCGCGTTGTCGTAGACGAAGGCGGCATTGCGCAGCGCCGGCGACAGCGGTTCGCCGCCGGGCGCGGGCTCGTAGCTGGGCAGGAACAGCGGGCCATTGCCGCCGGCGCGGGCGACCTGGTCGGCCAGCGCCTTGCAGCCTTCTGACAGCAGCGCCTGCTGCGCGGGATCGGCGGCGCGCGCCGCGCTCGGCGCCAGCGCCAGCAGGACGGGAAGCAGCGCGCCGGCGATCATGCGGGGCAGGCGCGCGGTCGGGATCGGCAATCGCATCCGGCTCTCCTTGGCGCGGGCGCTTACAGCGAGGCCCGCAGCTGGCCCAGCCAGCTCTGGTTCAGCGTGACGCGGGCCCAGCGGCCCATGCCGCAGTGTCCGGACTGCGCCGGCGCCGCCGCCGCTGCCGTGCCTGCGGTAGCGGGCGCGGCCGCGCTGCCCGACGCCGCGCCGGCCTTGGCCGGCAGGTTGCCCAGCGGGCGGTCGAGCTTGGCGATCACGTAGATCTCGTTCTTCTCGATCGGCGGGAACGGCACGAAGTAGCGCGCCTGGTCGCCGTCCGGCGCGCGCGGCAGCACCTCGGCCACCGATGCCGGCAGCGCGGTGGGCACGCCGTCGACCTGCACGTTCAGGCGCGCACCGGGCAGCAGGTTGTCGCTGAGGCTGCGCGGGAACACCGCCACCACGCGCGTCTGCGCGCAGTTGCTGGCGCGCGCCAGGGTGGCGCCGGCGGCGACGCGCATGCCCGGCTGCGCGATCAGGTCTTCGATGGTGCCGGGCTCGGGCGAGCGGATCTCAAGGTTGGAGAGACGGTCGATGCGTTCCTGCTCGGTCGCGATCATTGCGTCGACCGACTTGCCGTAGGCTTCCAGCTGCTCCAGCTCCGCCGTCAGCTGTGCCGCTTCCGCCCCCAGCACCTGGCGGCGCTGCGCGAGCGTGGCGCTGGGGCCGTCGGTGGACGACGCATAGACCTTGTTGCGCGACGCCTGGCTGTCGCCGATGGCATTGTCGAGCTCGGCCTTGGCCGCGGCCTTGGCGTTGGACAGCATCGACAGCTGGTAGCGCGAGGCATTGGTATAGGCCTCGCTGACCGCGCCGGCCCACTGCATGCCCTGGTTGCGGTTGACCACTTCCTGCTGCTGGTCTTCCTGCGCCTTGGCCGAAGCCAGCCGCGCTTCCAGCGCGCGCACGCGCGCGGCATGCTCGCGCTGCGCGGCGCTGTTGTAGCGCTGCAGGTCCTGGTCGGTGGCAGCCATCAGCCGTCGGTTGCTTTCCAGCCGCGCCTTGGCCGAGTCATAGCGCTGCTGGTTGTCGAGCTTCTTGCCGGTCAGGTCGACCAGCAGCGAACGGTCGATGTTGGGGTTCTGCACCACCATCAGCGCCTGGTTGGCCGTGAACGGCTGGCCCGCGGCCACCATCTGCTTCATCACCACGCCCTCCACCGGCGACGTCACCAGGCTGACGGGGCTGTTCACCACCGCGCGTTCCGACGAGCGCGTAAACACATTTGGAAACATGATCGTCAGCACGGCCCAGATGATGAACAGCACCACGCCGTAGCCCGCCATGCGCGGCACGATATGCCACAGCGGCACGGCGACCGGCTGCGGGCGCTGCACCAG
The DNA here is from genome assembly GCF_900250075.1 of Cupriavidus taiwanensis. Classification (NCBI taxonomy): domain Bacteria; kingdom Pseudomonadati; phylum Pseudomonadota; class Betaproteobacteria; order Burkholderiales; family Burkholderiaceae; genus Cupriavidus; species Cupriavidus taiwanensis. The sequence goes on along the minus strand of NZ_LT977071.1, from coordinate 1,855,682 downwards.
CCCCTCGCCCTGGGGTTGGCGCAGCGGGGCGGGGGTCAGCGAGTGGGGGCGCGGCGGTGGGTTGTTGCGCTGGTCGGCCATGGTGTTGTTCTCCGGCAAGCAAAGTCAAAAAACATCCCCGCCGGCATCCGGCGCATGGATGCCGGGCGAGCGTATCCGTCAGGCAAGCGTGTGGCGTCGCGCAAGGGCTGTCGCGCGTGGCCCGGCTTGCAAGTCCCCAATTCAGCTTGTTGTCTGCAGCACGCGCGATGTGGCTGGGCCGTATCGGCGCACTTTGCAATCGGACCGACATACCGCATGCAGCGGCGTGCAGCCCGTGGAGTTGCCCGGCTTCATCCAGGCAGAGTTGAACAATGGCCAGTTGATTGGCCAAGACATGGCGGCCCGCTGAAGCAAAGATTCACGCACTCAGGCCGCCGCGGGTGAGTTAAGGCTAGTCAGTTGCCCCTTCGCTTGCTGTAAGAATGTGTAAGAGGAGGCTGTAGCACTGCTTAACACGGCGTGGAGAAGAGGCGCAGAATTGCGCCGCGCAGCGTCTCTATTCGTCGCTGCCGAGCGGCGGCGCGATATGCTCCAGCGGGCGGCGTTCGGCATCGATGCCGAAGCGCAACGCCAGCAGCCCGGCGACGATCACCAGCGCCGCGCCGAAGCCGTAGCCCGCCGCCACTGCTTCGCGGCTGCCGCTCTCGATCAACGCGCCCAGCAGCAGCGGCGCGATGAAGCCGCCGGTGCCGGTGCCCACGGCGTAGAACACCGAGATCGCCAGCGCGCGCATTTCCAGCGGGAATACCTCGCTCGCGGTCAGGTAGGCGGAACTGGCCGCGGCCGAGGCGAGAAAGAACACCGCGGACCAGCACAGCGCCTGCGTGCGCGCGTCGAGCCAGCCCTGCACGAAGGCCCAGCCGGTCAAGGCCAGGCCAACGCCCGACAGCACGTAGGTGGCGGCGATCATGCGCCGGCGCCCGACGTGGTCGAACAACGGCCCCAGCAGCAGCGGGCCCAGCGCGTTGCCGAGCGCGAACGGAAAGATATACAGCGCCACGCGGGCTTCCGGCACGCCGTAGAAGCGCGACAGCACCAGCGCATAGGTGAAGAAGATCGCGTTGTAGAAGAAGGCCTGCGCCACCATCAGCGCCAGCGTGATCAGGCTGCGCTGGCGAAAGCGCCGCAGCAGCAGGCGCATGACCTCGCCCACGCCGGGCGCGGCGCGGCGGCGCATCGCCACCGCCGCGCAATCGGGCGACACCGGCGGCAGCGTCCCATGGCTGGCGCGCACTTCGGCCTCGATCGCGGCGATGATGCGCTCGGCCTCGTCCAGCCGCCCGTGCGTGGCAAGCCAGCGCGGGCTCTCCGGCACATGCCGGCGCACCAGCACGATCGCCACCGCCAGCACCGCGCCGAGCGCGAAGCAGGCGCGCCAGCCCCACACCGGACCGAATACGCGCGCATCCAGCAGCACCAGGCTGAGCCCCGCGCCCAGCGCCGCGCCCAGCCAGAAACTGCCGTTGATGGCCAGGTTCACGCGTCCCCTGACGCGCGCGGGAATCAGTTCGTCGATGGCCGAATTGATGGCGGCATATTCGCCGCCGATGCCCAGGCCGGTGCAGAAGCGGCAGGCCGCAAAGAAGGCAAAGTCGGGTGCGAACGCGGTCGCCAGCGTGGCCACCATGTAGACCGCGAGCGTGGCCAGGAACAGCCGCTTGCGGCCGAGCCGGTCGGCCATGCGCCCGAACACCAGCGCCCCCAGCACCGCGCCGGCGATGTAGAGCGAGCCCGACCAGCCCACCTCGGTCGCGCTCAGCCCGAGCGTATCGGGACGCTCCAGCACCGCGCCGACCGAGCCCACCAGCGTGACCTCCAGGCCATCGAGCACCCACGCGACGCCCAGCGCGATCGCCACGCGCCAGTGCCAGCGCGACCACGGCAGGCGGTCGAGCCGCCCGGGAATGTCGGTGTGGAAGGTGGTGCCGGCAGGCGGGCTGGCGAGGGCGGTATCGGTTGGCATTGCCAACCAGTATAGGAAACGGGCGCCGCGGCAACGATGCGCCGCTCAGCGGTACAGCACGGTCGGCAGCCAGAGGCCGATTTCAGGGAAGACGTAGAGCAGCACCAGCGCAATCAGCTGGATGCCCATGAACGGCAGCATGCCGAGGAAAATCTGGTTCAGCGTGACATGGGGCGGCGCCACGCCCTTCAGGTAGAACGCGGCCATCGCCACCGGCGGCGACAGGAAGGCGGTCTGCAGGTTCAGCGCCACCAGCAGCCCGAAGAACAGCGGATCGATGCCGAAGTTGTCCAGCAGCGGGATAAAGATCGGCATGAAGATGATGATGATCTCGGTCCACTCCAGCGGCCACCCCAGCAGGAAGATGATCAGCTGCGCCAGGATCATGAACTGCACCGGCGACAGGTTCATCGACAGCACCCATTGCTCGACCAGCGCCTGCCCGCCCAGCAGCGCGAACGCGGCCGAGAAGATCGACGAGCCCACGAACAGCCAGCACACCATGGCGCTGGTCTTGGCGGTCAGCAGCACCGATTCCTTGAGCACGCGGAAGTTCAGCTGGCGGTAGGCGGCCGCCAGCAGCGCGCCGCCGAGCGAACCGACCGCGGCGGCCTCGGTGGGCGTGGCCAGCCCGAACACGATCGAACCCAGCACCGCCAGGATCAGCAGCGCCAGCGGGAAGAAAGACGTCAGCAGCATCTTGAAGATTTCCACCCGCGCAAAGCTGAAGCGCCAGTAGAAATACACCAGCAGCAGGCCCACCACCGCCAGCGTGATCCAGAACCAGCGCGGTGCCGACACGGCGGCGGCAGGCGTGGTAGCGGGGCGGGCATCCGCCTCGGCGGCGCCGGGTGTGGCGGACGTGGCCGGTGCCGCAGGCGTGGCCGGTGCCGCGGCGGCCGGCGCCGCCGGTTCCTCCGACGGCGGTGCCGCCAGGTCGTCGACCGCCGCGCTGCTTTCCTCTGCGCCGCCCAGCGACAACGGCGACTCGACCGCGATGCTCGCGGCCGGGGAAGTGACCACGCTGTAGATCGTGCCCATTACCAGCGCCGTCGCCAGCGCCGGCAGCAGCACGATGCCGAGCTGGCGCGCGAACACGGCGCTTGGCACCTCGGCATTGCGCGGGCCCTTGAGTGCGCGCATCAGGCCCGCGCCCAGCGCCGGCAGGGCATGGGTGGCGCCGCGCGCCTGCAGCGTGCGCGCCACCGGCGGCAGCGGCACCACGCGTTCCGCTTCAGGCAGCGGCGGCGCCAGCGCGGGCTTGAGCTTGGCCAGCAGCACGATGTAAAGCACATAGAGCCCGGTCAGCATCAGGCCGGGGAAGAAGGCGCCGGCATAGAGCTGCACCACGGAGACGCCCGCGGTGGCGCCGTAGACGATCAGCAGCACCGACGGCGGGATCAGGATGCCCAGGCAGCCGCCGGCGGTCACCGCGCCGGCCGACAGCGAGGTGCTGTAGCCCGCGCGCAGCATGGCGGGGAAGGCCAGCAGCCCCATCAGCGTGACCACCGCGCCGACGATGCCGGTGGCGGTGGCAAAAATCGCGCAGGTCACCAGCGTGGCCACGGCGAGCGAACCGGGGATCCACGCCAGCGCCAGGTGCAGGCTGCGGAACAGCTTCTCGATCAGGTTCGAGCGCTCGACCAGGTAGCCCATGAACACGAACAGCGGGATCGAGATCAGGACATCGTTGGTCATCACCGCATAGGCCCGCTGCACCATCAGGTCCAGCGTCTGCTGTACCGCGATCTCGGGGTTGGCGTTGCGGTAAGCCAGCCAGGAAAACAGCACGCCCATGCCCATCAGCGTGAACGCGGTGGGAAAGCCCAGCATGATCGCCACCACGATCAGCGCCAGCATCAGCAGGCCCAGGTGCCCGCTGGTCCAGTCCCCCGGAGCCGGCATGAACCAGGCCACGGCACCGACGATCAGCACCATCAGCGACACGCCAAACCACAGTTCCTTCCTCATCGGCCGGCTCCCGGCGGGTTGTCGCGCGGCGGCGGAGCGTCGACCAGCTCGGCCGTGGGCGTGCCTTGCACCATCTCCTTGAGCTTGTCGACGTCGACTTCCTCGACATCGCCTTCGCGCAGCGGCCAGCTGCCACTGCGCAGGCACAGGACGCAGCGGATGGTTTCGGCCACGCCCTGCAGCAGCAGCAGCGCGCCGGCCACCGGGATCACCGCCTTGAACGGATAGATCGGCGGGCCGTCGGCGGCGATCGAAGAGTGTTCGTTCTGCGCCAGCGAGACCTCGAAGAAATCGATGCCGGCCCAGGCCAGTGCGATCACGCCGGGGAAGAAGAACGCCAGGTACAGCACCAGGTCGATGCCGGCCTGCATCCGCGGCGACAGGAAGCCGTAGAGGATGTCGCCGCGCACGTGGCCGCGCTTGGCCAGCGTGTACGCGCCCGCCAGCATGAACAGCGCGCCGTACAGCATGTTGCTGGCGTCGAACACCCAGGCGTGCGGCGCGCCCAGCGCATAGCGCGAGAACACCTCGTAGCTGATCATCAGCGTGAGCGCGATGATCAGCCACGAGGCGGCCTGGCCCACGAGGGTGCTGAGCCAGTCGATGCCCAGCAGCAGGCGTTGCACGGCGCGCGTCCCGCGGACTCAGCCGCGCTTGGAGAAGTAATGGCTGGTGGCCAGCCGGTAGTCGACGTTGGTATCGTTCTGCCAGCGCGTGGAGCGCTGCGCGAAGGCCTTCATCGAATCATTGACCTTCTTGAACATGGGGTTCTCTTTTTCCTTGCGCGCCACGATCTCGTCCCAGATCTTCAGTTGCGCCTGCAGCACCGAGTTGGGGGTGGCGTAGAACTTCACGCCTTGCTGCTGCAGCGCCTGGTAGTCCTTGGAATAGCGGTCGATGGCCTTCATCGACATGTCGGCCGAGGCCGCTTCCACCGCGTTGGCAATCAGCGCCTTGAGCTTGGCCGGCAACGCGTCGTAGCGCTTCTTGTTGAACAGGATCTCGAACTGTTCCGAGCACTGGTGGAAGCTGCGCAGCATGCAGACCTTGGACACGTCCTGGAAGCCCAGCGCGCGGTCGGAACTGGCGTTGTTGAATTCCGCCGCGTCGAGCAGGCCGCGGTCCATCGCCGGCACGATCTCGGCGCCCGGCAGCGCGTTCACCGCGGCGCCCAGGCCGGTGAAGATATCGATCGACAACCCGACGGTGCGGAACTTCAGCCCCTTGAAGTCTTCCGGCTTGGTGATGGGCTTCTTGAACCAGCCCAGCGGCTGGGTCGGCATCGGCCCGTACAGGAACGAGACCACGTCCAGGTTCAGGCTGCGGTAGATCTCCTGCTGCAATTCCTTGCCGCCGCCGTACTTGTGCCAGGCCAGCAGCATGTTCGGGTCCATGCCCCAGGCCGGGCCCGAGCCCCACAGCGCCAGCGCCGAGTTCTTGCCATACCAGTACGCGATCACGCCATGGCCGCCGTCCAGCGTGCCCTTGCTGACCGCGTCGATGAGGTCGAAGGCCTTGACCACCGCGCCCGCCGGCAGCAGCTCGATCTTGAGGTCGCCGCCCGACATGTCGTTCACCTTGGCGACGAAGTCGCCGGCGAACTCGTGGAAAATATCCTTGGTGGGCCAGGTGCTCTGCCAGCGCATCGTGACCGGCCCCTGCGCCTTGACTATGGCCGGGAAGCCCATGGCGGCCGCCCCCGCGGCCGCGCCGGCGGCGCCGCCCAGGAAGCCGCGGCGGGACACGCTGCTGCCATGGCCGCTACCCTGACCGCTGCTCCGCCCCTCTGATTTCCTCGCCCTGGATGCCATGACCGTCTCCCTCTGATGAGTGTGGGACTACCCGCGAGCGTGCCGGCCATGGAGGACCGAGGCCGCTCGCCACTGACGCGAACACCGGAAAAGTCGGGAAAAACTGGAGCATGCGGGGCCAGCGGACGCGCGGCAGGCCTGCCGACGGGCAGGGGTGCCGGGCAGGTGGCCCGTGATTCCCTTCATGGTAGGAAAGGCACAGGGAACCACAATCTAGGGATTACCCGCGCGGTGTGCGCCGACGCACTTCGTGGCCGCAGACGAGCGACGTGCCGCCGGCTCAGGCGCGCGCGATGCCGACCGTGAAGCCGGCTTCAAGCAACCCCGGCGCTTCGGCGGCCTCGCGCACTGCCATCAGGTTGGGGCGTGGACCCGCGATCGGATCCTGCACGGTGGCGCGCGCCGGCACGCCGTGCGCACGGTAGGCCGGATGGCTGCCCAGGACCTGGCGGTTGAGCGCGTCGCTGAAATACAGCTGGCTGGTCAGCGCCTCCGCGCGCCCGAGCAGCACCTTGAAGTGGATATGGATGGCGCGCGGCGCGTACCAGCCGGGATAGATCGAGGTGAAGGTGGCGACCCCGTCGCTGTCCGCCGGCTGGACCCCTCGAAGGAAGCGCGCCTGCCGGTCGCCGCCGCCTTCGCCGCTGTAGTGGCCTTGCGCATCGCAGTGCCAGATGCTGACCAGGGCACCCGGCACCGGCGCGCAGCCGCGCCCGGCATCGACCACCCGTATGCGCAGCCGCAAGGGCTGGCCGGGACGGCCATCGCGGATATCGGCGCGCACCAGGGCATCGTCCAGGTAGAACGGTCCTTCGGTGGCGGCCGGCGTCAGCAGGCAGGCCGCGGGCGTTGCCGCCGCGGCCGTGCCCGGCGCAATGCCGGCCGCGGCCAGCAGGCCGAGGTCGCGCAGGAAGCGGCGGCGCGCCGCGTCGGGGTCTGCGGGGACGCCGGCATCAGGCGCCGGGCCCGTTGTCATGGAGGCCTCCGTGGGGTTGCGGGTGGGCTGGACGGCGCTTGCCGCGAATCGGCCAACGCGGCCTCAGCGTCCCATGGCCTTGAGCATGGAATAACCGTGGCTGGTGATGCGCGGCGCCTGGCGGCGACCGTGCAGGACTTCGAGGTGAACCAATCGCTTGTCGACCAGGGCCTTGAGGTCGGTGGGATCGATCTGGCGGGAATCGGTGGAATCGAGGGAATCGGGGCCGTCGCTCAGCAACAGCAGCGTGGCAAGTTCATGCGGGCTCAGCACGTTCGTCTCCTTGGCTAGAGGGGGGCGTTTGCTGGGAGTCTGCGCGGCGACATCGCGCCGGCGGGAAGGCGTAATACGATCGTCGGGACGACGCGGCCACATGCATTGCACATGTTGCGCCGCAATGCGCAGCGCTGCCGGAGTCTCGCAATCCATTGGTTTGACGGGAGGCTCCGCGCGCGGTTCCTTGCTGCCGCCGTCCGTTACATGTGACCCGCTGTCGCAGCGCCGTCATCTCCATACTAGCCGGCCGCGGTGACAAAGCGATGGCCATGCCGGCATCGTGGGCAAAGGGAGCGGCAGCCGTCCGCTCCCGGCTTGCCCCTCGCCCTTACCGCGCTTGCCGCGCGCGCCAGGCTTCGTACAGGTCGACGCCCTCGTCGCGCGCCGGCACGTAGGCCAGCTTCATCTCGCGCTGCTCGAGCGGACGGGCCAGCTCGACGTAGCCGCGCTCGGCCGACAGGTCGTAAGGAGCGCCATCCTCGTTGGAATACGCGTAGTAGACCGCCTCGACCCCGGCCAGGTACATCGCGGTCAGGCACATCGGGCAGGGATAGCCGCTGGCGTATACGGTGCAGCCGCTCAGGTCGGGCTTGCCGAGCGCGCGGCTGGCGGCGCGCACCGCCTGCATCTCGGCATGCGCGCTGGGGTCGCAGGTGGCATCGACCTCGTTGACCGCGCGCGCCAGCACCTTGCCGTCCTTGACTACCACGGCGCCAAAGGGCCAGGTATTGCGCTCGCGCACGTTCTCCATGGCGAGGCGGATGGAATCCAGCAGATAGGCTTCGGTTGTCGACACGCGTTGTCTCCGTTCAGGCCTGGCCCGCGCAGGCTGAGTGATGCGGGCCTCGCGACTATAGGACAGCCTGCGCGGGCACGGTGGCGCGGGTTGTTATAGAGCGTATTCGGGCGCCGGCCGGCTATTGCGGCTGGCACTGGCGCGCATTCGAATCCTTAACTTCGCGTGGCGCGGGCGGCGTGCCAGAATGCGCCCGATGTATTCCTGAAGGATTCCACATGCTGGTGGCGCGCCTGTTCGTTTCCCTGTCCCTGTTCATTGCCATGCTGACATCCGTTCCCGCCGCCGCGAGCGCAACGCCCGAGCAACAACTGCGCGACGCCGCGGCGCGCGGCGACGCCGCGCAGGTCAGCGCGCTGCTGGCCCAGGGCGCCAGCATCGACGCGCGCGACGCGCAGGGACGCACCGCGCTGCTGCTGGCCACGCACCACAACCGCGTGCAGGCGGCGCGGGTGCTGATCGATGCCGGCGCCGACGTGAACGCGCAGGACGCGATCCACGACAGCCCCTACCTGTATGCCGGCGCGCGCGGCCACAACGAGATCCTGCGCATGACGCTGGCGCACGGCGCCGACTTGCTCAGCACCAACCGCTACGGCGGCACCGCGCTGATCCCCGCCGCCGAGCGCGGCCATGTCGAGACCGTGCGCCTGCTGATCGCGGCCGGCGTGGCGGTGGACCATGTGAACCGGCTCAAGTGGACGGCCTTGCTCGAGGCCATCATCCTCGGCAACGGCGGCGCCGCCCATACCGAGATCGTGCGCCTGCTGGTCAACGCGGGGGCCGACGTGAACCTGGCCGACGGCGACGGGGTCACGCCGGTGCAGCATGCGCGCCAGCGCGGCTATACGCAAATCGAGCGCCTACTCCGCGACGCCGGCGCGCGTTGAGACTGCTGCGCTCTGTGATCTGCGTGCCATCGGCTGCGACCCGTTTTGGGGGCGCCGTGACCGAGCCTCATATATACTGTCAGTGTGCATACAAAATGGTGAAGGCAATGGCTTCGAGAGCAAAGCGCAGTGCAACGACTGAAAGCGGCGGCCTGGCTACTGCAGTGCCGGAAGCGGATCCGGCCAAGGAACTGCTCTGGGCACGTCCCGGGTTTCTGGTGCGGCGGCTTCACCAGATCCACGTGGCGATGTTCTTCGAGGAGTGCAAGGCGCCCAATATCACGCCGGTGCAGTACGCCATCCTGACCGTGCTGTCGGTGCTGCCGGGGCTGGACCAGACCTCGCTGGGACAGGAGGTGGGGCTGGACCGAACCACGACGATGGACGTGGTGCGCCGGCTCGAAGAGCGGGGCCTGGTCGAGCGCCGCGAGAATCCCGCGGACCGGCGCACGCGCCACGTTCACCTGACGCGCGAAGGCAAGAGCGTGGTCACGTCGCTGCGTGCCGACATGGCGCGCGCGCAGGAGCGCATGCTGGCGCCGCTGAAGCCGGCGCAGCGGGAGGTATTCATGGAATTGCTGGCCACACTGGTGGAAGCCAACAACCAGTACAGCCGCACCGTTTTGCGGAGCATGTAAGCACCACGGCGGGCTCAAGGCCCGCCGTTTTTCATTGCGATGTGGCTCAGACCGGATAGACCAGGTCGTTCGCGATGATGGTGGTGTCGTACACCACCTGGCGCTCGCGCAGCAGCAGCCTGCCGCCCTGGCGGCGGAAGCGGTCATGGTAGGTCCCGGCGAGGTGGATCGTGGTGGGGCCTTCGACCAGCGTCTGCAACAGCATGAAGTTGGCCTGCGCCACGATATCGCCGTCGACGGTCTCGTCGCTGACCCGCGTGTTGGTCACCAGGTGCAGGTTGTAGCGCGGGGCGAACATCTGCGTATTGGCGATCGCCGCGGCGCGGTCGCGCAGCATGCCGATGCCTTCGGCATACACCAGCCCGACCGGCAGGTTGCGTTCGGCGTTCTCGCGCGCGGTGATGCGGTAGAGCGCATCGTCGGTGAAGAAGCCCGGCCAGTGCTCGACCATGCCGGCGTCCAGCGCCGCGCAATAGTCGGCGTGAAAGGCATCGATCTCCAGCCGCAGTTCGGCCGCGCGCGCGGTGCCGAGGGTGCTCTCGCGATAGAGGGAGTAGTTCATCGGTTTCATATGCTTTTGGATTCCCGTCAGGCCGCGTTCAGAATCCCATCACGCCGCGGTAGTACTGGTACATCGCGCGGATCGCGGATTCGGAGATCAGGGAACTGGAAGTGCCGATCTGCTGGGCGTCCAGCTTGAGCACGTTGAGGTCGCTGCTGGAGCGGCGCACACCTTCCTGTACGAACTTCATCGCCTCATTGTCTTCCAGCCCGAGAAAGCCGGCGGGGCCCATCAGGTTGCCCTGGCGCAGGCGGTGCTGCGTCATTTCCTCGGTATCGTCCTCGTAGCCGAACATGGTCCACAGCATCAGCATGCTGTCGGGGCCGTTGGGTACGATCTGGCGCACGCCCAGCGTGTTCATCTCGCGCTGCACGATCAGGTTGGGCCAGATCGTCTGCATCGTCACCGACCACGGTGAGTCGAACTCGCGCACGTACTCCAGGAAGCGCTCGTCCTCCAGCCGCATGCCTTCGTGGTACGAGCGCATCTCCTTTTTGTTCTCGTCGCTGACGGCCGCATACTTGTCTTCCTTCTTGGCCGATGCCATGGTGCCGTGGCGGCCGTGCGCGGGGTCGGCGATCATTGCCGACTCGTTGCCCGCCACCAGCAGGCCGAACACCACCAGGAAGGAGTGCAGCAGCGTGGCGTGGTAGGGGTCCTTCAGGTTCTCGTGGTACATCTTCCAGTTGCACGGCAGTTCGTTCTTGTAATAGCCGAGCACCTTGAGCGGCTTGCCGTTGAAGACCACGTCGAAGTCCTTCAGGATCTCCGGCGTCATGTAGTCTTCCAGGCTTTCCATGTCGGGCGCGTAGGAGGCAAAGATCACGCCGTTGCGCGTTGCCACGTGCAGCTTCACCAGTCCGTGGTCTTCGTTGCGGAAGTCTTTGGGCATGCCGCCGGCGCGGTTGACGCCGCGCTTGAACGGAACGCCCTGCAGGTTACCCTTGAGATCGTAGGACCACTGATGGTAAGGGCAGACGAATTCCTTGGCGTTGCCCTGGCTGTGGCGGCAGAACTCGGCGCCGCGGTGCGCGCACCGGTTCTCGAACACGTTGATCGAGCCGTCCTCGGCGCGCGACACGACCAACGGCGTCGCGCCGACATACGAGCGCTTGAAGTCGCCCGCATGCGGGATTTCGGCTTCGAGCGCGACATAGTTCCACGAGCGGCCGCGGAAGATCTTCTGCAGTTCCAGGTCATGCACGGCCTGGCTGGTATAGACCCAGTCGGGGATATAGTGCAGCCCGTCCTCGGGCCAGCGGCATTCATCCAGCGACGGGTTCTTCTTGCCCAGCGTGTGCTGGATCACCGCTTGTGTCTGGTACATGTGGGGGTCCTCTCAGAGTGTGATAGAGCTGTCTGCTTCGGTTTGGCGTTCGCGGACGACCTGTCGCAGCGGCAGTCTGTCGTCGCACAGGCGTGCCAGATGGGATGAGACGTCGCGTCCAACCAGTGCGCGCAACTGGCGCAGGTCGCCGCCTGCATTCACGGCAATGGCGTGGCTCAGGCGGCCCTGGCGGGTGCCCAGCAGCATGAACTTCGGCGCGGCGTCATCGTGGGCGGCGCTGCCGCGCCAGGCATAACGGAGTTCCGGATGCGCGGCGCCGAGCATCTGTACGTTGCAACCGAACTGGTCAGTCCAGAACCACGGCAGTGCTGCGGGTTCGGCATCCACGGCCATCATGGATGCTGCCGCGATGCGCGCCTGCTCATTGGCGCTTTGCCACGACTCGAGCCGCACCTCGGTGCCGAACAGCGGCTGGTACTGGCTGCAGCAGTCGCCAGCGGCGTAGACGCTTTCGGCGCTGGTGCGGCACCGGGCGTCGACCTGGATGCCGCCGTTCTGCGGATGCAGAGCCAGCCCGGCGCCCACCGCCAGCGTGACTTCCGGGGTGAGGCCGATGGCAATCACCACCAGCGGAGCGCGCAGCGACGCGCCATCGTCGAGTTGCATCCGCACGGCGCCGCCCTGGACATCGCAATGAACGATGCCGCAGCCGAGGCGCAGGGTCACGCCTTGCGCCTGCACCCGGTCGGCCAGCCACGTGGAAAGCTCAGCGGGCAGCGCGCGGGCCAGCAGGCGGTGTGCATGCTCGACCAGCGTAACCTTCAGGCCCATGGCCGCGGCCGTCGAAGCGGTCTCCAGGCCAAGGAAGCCACCGCCGATCACCACCAGTTCACCGGCGCGCGGCATGGCGTCGCGCAGGCGCGCCGCGTCATCCAGCGAGCGCAGGTAATGCACATGGGGCGTGCCCGGCGGCAGCGCCGGCAGCACGCGGGCATTGCCGCCGGTGGCGAGCAGGCAGGCGTCGTAGCCGATGGCGCTGCCGTCTGCCAGGTGCGCGACATGGCGGGCTGCATCGAGCGAGGTGACGCTGGCGCCCAGCCGCAGTTCGATGTCCTGGTCGGCATAGAAGCTGGCGGGGTGCACGCCGATCTTGCCGTCCTGTCCGACGTCGGCGAGCACGGACTTGGACAGCGGGGGGCGTTCGTACGGCGCGTGCCGTTCGCCGCCTGCCATGACCAGGCGGCCGCCGTAGCCCAGGCCACGCAGCGTGGCCGCGGCCATGGCGCCGGCCTGGCCGGCACCGACGATCAGGATGGGCGTGTGCTCTGTCATGACCGCCTCCTTACAGCTCGACCCACACCCGGCTGTCTTCGATCTTGACCGGATAGGTGCGGATATCGCCGGTTGCGGGCGCGCACATCGCCTTGCCGGTGCGGATGTCGAAGCGGGCCTGGTGCAGAGGGCATTCGATGCAGCCGTCTTCCAGATAGCCGTCGGACAGCAGGGCGTACTGGTGCGTGCAGACGTTGTCGGTGACAAAGAACGCGTCATCGCTGCGATAGACGGCAAGCTGGCGATCGCCCAGCGTCAGCGGCATCACCTCGTCGTTCTGCAGCGTGTCGGCCGCATCGATGTGAATCCATGCCATGGTCATCTCCGTAAATCTAATTTGTCAGTATGCTGAGTATATAAGATCAGTGTACTGATGTTTTGGGCGAGAAATATCCTTGTTAACCCTGACTGGTGCGGGCCGTCCCGGTCGTGGCCGCGGCGCCGTGCTGCAGCGTGGGACGTGTCTGCCACCGCGCCAGGATCTCGCCCATGATGCCGCGGCGGAACGTCAGCACGCAGACCACGAAGATCAGCCCGGTCACCATGCTGACCGACTCGCCCAGCGTATCGAACCAGCCGATCCCAGTCATCGCCGCCAGCGCGTTGCCCGCATCCCCCAGCTTGTTCTCCAGCGCGACAATGACCAGCGCGCCGACCAGCGGGCCGGACAGGGTGCCCATGCCGCCGACCAGTGTCATCAGGATCACCGAGCCCGACATCATCCAGTGGACGTCGGTCAGCGTGGCGAAGCCCAGCACCAGAGTCTTGAGCGCGCCCGCAAGCCCGGCCAGCGCCGACGACAGCACGAACGCCAGCAGCTTGAACCGGTCCGCGTCATAGCCCAGCGAGACCGCGCGCGGCTCGTTTTCCTTGATCGCCCGCAGGATCTGCCCGAAGGGCGAGTTGACGATACGCATGATGCCGAGGAAGGCAGCGACCGTGATCGCCAGCACCACGTAGTACATGGTGTGATCGGACGCCAGCGGCAGCAAGCCGAACAGCTCGCCGCGCGGCACCGCCTGCATGCCGTCTTCGCCGCCGGTGATTGGCGCCTGCAGGCAGAAGAAGTAGAACATCTGCGCCAGCGCCAGCGTGATCATGGCGAAGTAGATCCCCTGGCGGCGGATCGCCAGCGCGCCGAACACCAGTCCCAGCAGCGCACCGAAGGCGGTGCCGCCGAGCAGCGCCAGTTCCGGCGCGAGCTGCAGCGACTTCATTGCATAGCCGCAGGCGTAGGCAGCGCCGCCGAAGAACGCGGCATGGCCGAACGACACCAGCCCGGTATAGCCCAGCAGCAGGTTGAAGGCGCAGGCAAACAGCGCGAAGCACAGCAGCTTCATCACCAGCACCGGGTAGGCGCCCAGCCAGGGCGCGAGCAGCAGCGCCGCCAGCAGCAGTCCGTATGCGAGCCGCGGCCGCGTTGCGTAAGTGGGGCTTGCCATTATTTCTCCTTTCCAAACAAACCGGCCGGCCGCACCAGCAGCACGCAGACCATGGCGACGAAGACAACGGTCGCGGACGCTTCGGGATAGTAGACCTTGGTGATGCCTTCGAACACACCCAGTCCCAGGCCGGTAAAGATCGAGCCGAGGATCGAGCCCATGCCGCCGATCACCACCACCGCGAACACCGTGATGATCAGGTTTTGACCCATCAGCGGGGACACCTGCATCACCGGCGCGGCGAGCACGCCGGCGAGCGCCGCCAGCCCGACGCCGAAGGCATAGGTCAGCGTCACCAGCAGCGGCACATTGACGCCGAAGGCTTCGACCATGCGCGGATTCTCGGTGCCGGCGCGCAGGTAAGCGCCCAGCCGGGTCTTCTCGATCATGAACCAGGTAGCGAAGCACACCGTCAGCGATGCCACTACCACCCAGGCACGGTAGTTGGGCAGCACCATGAAGCCCAGCTGGCTGATACCGGTCAGCGCTTCAGGGGTGGGGTAGGGCAGCCCGGAGACCCCGTAGACCGAGCGCAGCAAGCCTTCGATCAGCAGGCAGATGCCGAGCGTCAGCAGCAGCCCGTACAGGTGGTCGAAGCGGTACAGGTGGCGCAGCATGGTGCGCTCTAGTACAACGCCCAGCGCACCGGCCACCAGCGGCGCCAGCAGCAGCATCAGCCAGTAGCTGATCCCAAGGTAGTTCAGGCCCATCCACGCCAGCACCGCGCCCAGCATGAACAACGCGCCGTGCGCGAAGTTGATCACGTTGAGCAGGCCGAAGATCACGGCCAGCCCCAGGCTCAGGATCGCGTAGAACGACCCGTTGACCAGCCCCAGCAGCAGCTGGCTCAGCAGCGCGGGCAGGGGCACTCCAAACAATTCCATGACAAGGTCTCCTTACACGCCCAGCAGGGCGTTGAGCGTGGACATCTTCCGTTCCAGCTCGCTGGCGGCGAAGGCCTCCACGATGCGGCCGTGCTCCATCACGAAGAAGCGGTCCGCCAGCGGCGCCGCGAAGCGGAAGTTCTGCTCCACCATGACGATGGTGTAGCCGCGCCGGCGCAGCGTGGCGATCATCTTTGCGAGCTTCTGCACGATCACCGGTGCCAGCCCTTCCGAGATCTCGTCGAGCAGCAGCACGCTGGCGCCGGTGCGCAGGATGCGCGCCACTGCCAGCATCTGCTGCTCGCCGCCCGACATGCGCGTGCCCTGGCTCTTGCGCCGCTCATGCAGGTTGGGGAACATCTCGTAGATCTCGGCGACCGACATGGGCTCGAGCAGACCCGTCGCGCCCGGCGCTGCCTCGAAGGCCGGCGGCAGCAGCAGGTTCTCTTCGCACGACAGGCTGGCGAAAATGGCGCGCTCCTCCGGGCAGTAGCCAAGCCCCAGCGGCGCAATGCGGTGCGTCTTCATGCCGATCGTTTCCCGGCCGAATACGCGCACCGAGCCCTTGCGCGTGCCGGTCAGTCCCATGATGGCGCGCAGCGTGGTGGTGCGCCCGGCGCCGTTGCGGCCCAGCAGCGTGATCACTTCACCCGGATGGACCGCCAGGTCGACACCGTGCAGGATGTGCGATTCGCCGTACCAGGCATGCAGGCCCCGCAATTCGAGGGCCGGGGTGGCGGTTGCGGTCATGCGGCCTCCTGCTGGTCTTCGGTGGTTCCCATATAGGCTTCCTTCACCTGCGGATTGCGCGAGATTTCGTCGTACGTGCCCTCGGCCAGCACGGCGCCGCGCTGCAGCACCGTGATGCGATCGACGATCGACGACACCACGCTCATGTTGTGCTCCACCATCAGCACGGTCCGTCCCGCGGACACGCGCTTGATCAGCGCGGTCACGGTCTCGACGTCCTCGTGGCCCATACCCTGCGTGGGCTCGTCCAGCAGCATCAGTTCCGGATCGGTGGCTAGCGTGGTGGCCAGCTCGAGTGCGCGCTTGCGGCCATAGGCCAGCTCCGCCGTGCCAAGGTGCGCGAAGCTGGCCAGGCCCACCTCGTCCAGCAGTTCCATGGCGTGCGCATCCAGCCGTGACAGCGAGCGCTTGCCGCGCCAGAAATGCCACGACGTTCCCAGCTTGCGCTGCAGCGCGATGCGCACGTTCTCCAGCACGGTCAGCTGCGGGAACACCGCGGAAATCTGGAACGAGCGGATCACGCCCATGCGGGCGATCTGCGCCGGGCGCAGAGCGGTGATGTCGGCCCCGTTGAAATGAATGGAGCCGGACGACGGCGCGTGGAACTTGGTCAGCAGGTTGAAACAGGTGGTCTTGCCGGCGCCGTTGGGGCCGATCAGCGCATGGATCGAGCCCCGCCGCACCGACAGGCTGACATCGCTGACGGCGGTAAAGCCCTTGAACGCCTTGGTCAGCCGCTGCGTGCGCAGGATCACGTCTTGCTCAGGCATTGGCGCGCTCACTTCTTGACCAGCGGGCATTCACTGGCGGAGAGGGGGCGGAAGGCCTCGTCGCCGGGAATGGTGCCGATGTACTTGACCAGGTCCCACGGGCCTTTCGACTCCGCCGGCGTCTTGGCCTGGGCCAGGTACATGTCGTGCACCATGCGGCCATCGATCCGGACCTTGCCATTGCGCACGAAGGCGTCGTTGACGGGCAGCGCGCGCATCTTGTCCGCCACCGCGGGGCCCTCGACGGTCCTGGCGGCTTCCACGGCCTTCAGGTAGTGCAGCACGCCGGAATAGACGCCGATCTGCCCGTGCGTGGGATACGCCTTGTGGCGCTTGTGGTAGCGCTCGACGAAGTCCTTCGACTTCGCGTCGAGGTCGAGCCTGAACGGATCGACATAGGTCAGGCCCTGCGCGGCGGGCAGACCCAGACTTTTGATATCGGTGATGAAGGTGGACGGCGTGATGACCGTCTGCCCCGCCTTGATCAGGCCGAACTCGCCGGCGGCCTTGACGCCATTAATCATGTCGTTGCCGGCGTTGGCCAGCACCACCACCTTGGCCTTGGAGGCCGACGCCGCGACCACCGGGCTGCTGAAGTCGCTGGCATTGAGCGGATGGCGCGTGCTGCCGACGTTCTTGCCGCCACCGGCATCCACGGCCTTGCGGAAATCGGCTTCCAGCGACTGGCCGAAGGCATAGTCCACGGTGATGTAGTACCAGCTGTTGCGGCCCTGGTCGATCAGGCGGCGGACCAGCGGATACGACACCGAGTAGGTGTCCCAGGCCCAATGGAAGCCTGTGGGCGAACAGTTCTGGTTGGTCAGCGCCATGGCGCCGCCGGTGGAGACGATGTCGATCTTCTGCTTCTGGCGCGCCACTTCCTGCACCGCGAGCGCGGTTGACGAGTTGGGGAAGTCGATCACCATGTCGACGCCGTCGGTATCGAACCATCGGCGCGCCAGCGACGAAGCGATATCCGCCTTGTTCTGGTGATCCGCCGAAAGCACCGTGACGGGCTTGCCCAGGGCCTTGCCGCCGAACTCATCGACGGCCATCTGGGCGGCGACGACCGAGCCCTTGCCGGACAGATCGGCATAGGAGCCGGACATATCGGTGATGACGCCGATCTTCACGCCGCTGGCGTCGGCCAGGGCGGGCGTGGCCTGCGCCAGGCCGAGCAGTGCGGACGACGAGGCTAGGGTGCGTAGGATGCGAGAGGTGGACATGGGGGCTCCAGGTTGTCTGCGCGAAGGGATGGAAGTTGGCGATGGCTGCATGCGCCCGACGCGGGCGCCATCGCTGCGCGCGCTCGGGAAGAAAATCAGTATGCTGAATATATGCCGATGAAAAGGGCGGAGTTCTCCGCCCTGCAAGTGCGCCGGAGAGCAGCGCTCAGGTGGACAGGTCGCGCCCGCGCGTCTCCGGCACGAACACCATGCCGATGACGAAGGCGAGGCCGGCGATAACCACCGGGTACCAGAGGCCAAAATACACGTCGCCGCTGGAGACGTTCATCGCCGTCACCACGAATGACAGCATGCCTCCGACCCAGCCCGCACCAAGGTGGAAGGGCAGCGACAGCGAGGTGTAGCGTACCCGGGCCGGGAACAGCTCGACCATGAAGGCGGCCATCGGCCCATAGACCATGGCCAGGAACAGGATCGGCACCAGCAGCAGCATGAACACCATCGGCGTATTCATCCTGCCGGGATCGGCGCGCTCCGGCCAGCCGGCCTCGACCAGTGCCGTCTTGATGGCGGTGCGGTCGAAGCCCTGTAGCGTGCGCGCGCCGATCTGGATTTCCGCCCGGCCCGGGTCGCTGGCCGGCACGAAGGTGTAGCCCACGCCCAGGTCGGTCAGGTAGCCGCGGATCTTGTCGCAGGCCGACACCGGTTCGCCGAACAGGCGCGCCTTGCAGTCGCCCGCGGTCACTTGCACCGTGCCTTGCCGCTGGAACTGCTCCAGGGCGGGATTGGCGTAGTGGGTCAGCCCCTTGAACACCGGCTGGGTGCAGAGCGCAGCCAGCAGGCAGGCGGCCATCATGATGTACTTGCGGCCGATGCGGTCCGACAGCCAGCCGAAGAACAGGTAGCAAGGCGTCGCCACCACCAGGGCGATCGCGATCAGCTTGTGCACGGTTTCGATCGGCACGTGCAGCGTCTTGTTGAGGAAGAACATGCTGTAGAAGTGGCCGGTGCCGAAGATCGCGCCGAGTCCGGCGGCCACCACGAACAGCAGCAGCACCGACTTCAGGTTCTCCCACCGCGTGAAGCTTTCGCGGATGGGGGACTTCGAGGTGGCATTGCCAGCCTTCATGCGTGCGAACACCGGCGATTCATGCAGCTTGCCGCGGATATAGACCGAGATCACCAGCATCACCAGCGACACGATGAACGGGATGCGCCAGCCCCACGCGCGGAATTCCGCTTCGGTCAGGAAGGTCTTGAGCAGGTAGACCACGAATAGCGAGGACAGCAGCCCCAGCGTGGCGGTGGTCTGCAGCGAGCTGGTGTAGAGGCCGCGCTTGCCTGCCGGCGAATGCTCGGCGACATACGTGACCGCGCCGCCCACTTCGCCGCCCAGCGCGAGGCCTTGCAGCAGTCGCAGCAGCACCAGCAGCACCGTGGCGGTGATGCCGATCTGCTCGTATGTCGGCAGCACGCCGACGCCCACCGTGGCCACGCCCATCAGCAGGATGGTGACCAGGAAGGTGTACTTGCGGCCGATCCGGTCGCCCAGGCGCCCGAACACCAGCGCGCCCACCGGCCGGATCAGGAAGCCGGCGCCGAAGGTAGCCAGGCTGGCCAGGAAGGCGGCCGTTTCATTGCCCGGCGGAAAGAACAGTGCGCCGAAATACACCGCCAGCGCCGCGTAGATGTAAAAGTCGTACCACTCCATCAGGGCGCCGAAGGATGAGGCAAGGATGACCTTGCGTTCTTCGGCGGTCATGCCGGAGGCCGGGGCACTCGTCTCGGCGCGCGTCTTGGCGCGGGTCAGGCTGATCGTCATGGCGGGGGCTCCTTTTGGTCAGGCCGTATGTCTCTATTGTTTGTTTGCTTCCCGGTGGTGCCGGGCCCCGATGGCGCGGGTCATTGCTGACCCGGCACTGTGCGGTGCCGCATCCTGCCGGTGCATCAGTCAGTATGCTGATGAGAAGCGCAGTATGCTGAGCAAAATGCGGGCCAGAGCCGGCACCTGGGATATTGCGAAGGCGCCGGAAAGCCCGATTTAAATGGATGTTTCATATCATCAGCATACTGATCATCTGGGGCCAGTGTAATGAGCGGTTCCGGCCATCGTTATAGGTGTTAACCCTCCGCGCTCCTTCTGGACTTTTGAAAATCCGCTCACTAGAATCCGAAAACTAATCAGTGTACTGAGTAATCGACGAGGCGACGCATCGGCGCACGCGGGACAAAGCTCGGCACGCACCGATTCCATCCATCAGGAGCCCCCACCAGCATGACTTACGTGAAGAAGATCGCCCTGGAAGAGCATTTCATGACCCCCGGCTTCCAGGCTTATTCCAAAGGGTTCACGCAGCATATCGATCCGGCGGTGTTCGCCGAGCTTGGTCGCCGTCTTGCCGACTTCGACGAAGAGCGGCTTGCCGAGATGGACCGGTGCGGCATCGACATCACCGTGCTGTCGCAAACCGGACCCGGCGTGCAGGGCGAAGCCGATCCCGGACTGGCGCTGACCCGTGCGCGCCAGAGCAATGACTTCCTGGCGGCGCAGATCGCCCGCCATCCGACGCGCTATGCCGGCTTTGCCGCGCTGCCGATGCACGATCCAGGGCAGGCCGCTGGCGAACTGGAGCGTGCCGTGCTGCAGCTCGGCTTCAAGGGCTCGCTGGTAAACGGCCATACACATGGTCGCTATTACGACGCCCCGGCGTATGACGCGCTCTGGGAACGCATGCAGGCGCTGGACGTGCCGATGTACCTGCATCCGACCGATGCCTTCGTGTCGCCGCAAGTGCTCGCCGGCCATCCGGAGTTGGCCGGAGCCGCGTGGGGGTGGGGCGTGGAAACCGCTTCGCACGCGCTGCGGCTGTTGTTCAGCGGCGTGTTCGACCGCTTCCCGCGCCTGAAGCTGATCCTCGGCCATATGGGCGAAGGCCTGCCTTACCAGCGCTGGCGCTTCGACAGCCGTTTTGCGGTCTATTCGCATGGCGTCAGGCTGGAGCGCGCGCCGTCCGAGTACATCGGCAGCAATATCGTCATCACCACCTCGGGCGTGTGTTCGCACGGCGCGCTGATGGGCGCCCTTGCCGAACTGGGACCGGAGGCGGTGATGTTCTCCGTCGACTACCCCTATGAGTCCACCGAAGTGGCCGCGCGGTTCATCGACAGCGCGCCGCTTGACGACACCACGCGCGCGCTGGTCTGCCACGGCAACGCGCAACGCCTGCTCAAGCTCTGATTGCCCAACCTGGAAACCCCATGCAAAAAGTCTTTCGTATCGGCCAGATCGTCCCCAGCTCGAACACGACGATGGAAACCGAAATCCCCGCCATGCTGATGGCGCGCCAGCAGATCCGCCCGGAACGCTTCACCTTCCATTCAAGCCGCATGCGGATGAAGAAGGTGGTCAAGGAAGAACTGGCGGCAATGGATGCCGAGTCCGACCGCTGCGCGGTGGAGCTGAGCGATGCCCGCGTCGACGTGCTTGGCTATGCCTGCCTCGTCGCGATCATGGCGATGGGCCATGGCTACCACCGGCAATCCGAACAGCGCCTGAAGGCACATACCACAGCGAACGGCGGCGACGCGCCAGTCATCACCAGTGCCGGGGCGCTGGTGGATGCGCTCAAGGTGATGGGCGCGAAGCGCATTGCAGTGGTCGCGCCCTACATGAAGCCGCTGACCGAACTGGTGGTGGACTACATCCGCAACGAGGGCTATGAAGTCGTGGACTACCGCGCGCTGGAAATCCCCGACAACCTCGACGTCGGCCGCCATGATCCGTCGCGCCTGCCGGAGATCGTTGCGCAGATGGACACGCGGGACGCCGACGTGATCGTGCTGTCTGCCTGCGTGCAGATGCCATCGCTGCCGGCCGTGGCCAAGGTCGAGGCGATGACCGGCAAGCCGGTGCTCACCGCCGCCATTGCAACCACCTACGCCATGCTGCGCGCGCTGGACCTGGAACCGGTCGTGCCGGGCGCGGGTGCGCTGCTGTCCGGCGCTTACTGAGGGGGGGCCATGAGTACCTTCCAATACGGAGGCCAGGTTCATGCCAATGGCATCCGCCAGCATTACCTGCGCTACGGCGGCAATGGGGGCGAGCATGGCGGGCGCGACGCCGTCGTTATCGTGCCCGGCATCACCAGCCCCGCGATCACATGGGGTTTTGTCGGCGAGCAGTTCGGCGTGCACTTTGACACCTACATCCTCGACGTGCGCGGCCGCGGGCTGTCGTCGGCGGAGCCGGGGCTCGACTATGGCCTCGATGCGCAGGCGCGAGACGTCGTCGCCTTTGCCGAAGCGCTGGGCCTGCGGCGCTACAGCGTGGTCGGCCATTCGATGGGCGCACGGATCGGCCTGCGTGCCGCGGCGGCAAGGCCGCACGGGCTGGCGCGGCTGGTGATGGTCGACCCGCCTGTCTCGGGCCCCGGGCGTCGCCCATATCCGGCGCAACTGCCCTGGTACGTCGATTCGATCCGGCTGTCCCGGAAAGGCACCGGCCTGGAAGGCATGCGCCGCTTTTGCACGACCTGGACCGACGAGCAACTGCGCCTGCGCGCCGAATGGCTGCACACCTGCAATGAAGACGCGGTGGTGCGCAGTTTCGAGGACTTCCACCGTGACGACATCCACGCCGACATGCCGCGGGTAAAGGTGCCCACGCTGCTGATGACCGCAGGCCGTGGCGACGTCGTCCGGCCCGAAGACGTCGCCGAGATCCGCACGCTGCTGCCCGGCGTGCTGGTCAGCCACGTCGCCAATGCCGGCCACATGATCCCGTGGGACGACGAAGCGGGTTTTTACGCGGCGCTGGGGGACTTCCTCGGCGCGCCGCTGGCGCAAGCGCTGGGACAATCAGCGAGCAAGGAGCCGACATGCCGGTAAGTGACCACCAGATGATCGAGGCCTGGCGCAAGGTGCTGCGGCTGTCCCGGCTGGAGCCGGGACAGACCGTCACCATCCTCACCAGTGCCGCCACCCACCCGCAGACGCTGTCCACCGCGCTCACCGCCACGCAATCGATGGGTGCCATCGTCAACCGGCTCGACCTGCCCCCCGTCAACGGCGAGAAGGCACTGAGCCGCGATGCGCTCGCCTACCTCGGTACCACGCCGCTGACCGGCAATCCGGCGGCCATCGCCGCACTGAAGGCGAGCGACCTGGTGCTGGATCTGATGACGCTGCTGTTCTCGCCGGAGCAGCACGAGATCCTGCAGGGCGGCACCAAAATCCTGCTCGCCGTCGAGCCGCCCGAGGTGCTGGCCCGGTTGGTGCCCTGCGAGGCCGATCGCGAACGCGTGAAGGCGGCGTCTCAGCGGCTGGCAAGCGCGAAGGAAATGCACGTCGTCTCGCCCGCCGGCACCGACCTGCGCTGCCCGCTGGGCGAATTCGCCGCCATCGGCGAGTACGGCTTTGTCGACGAGCCCGGGCGCTGGGACCACTGGCCCAGCGGCTTCGCGCTCACCTGGCCGAACGAAGGCGCTGCGCACGGCACCATCGTGCTCGATAAGGGCGACATCCTGCTGCCGCAGAAGAGCTACGTCACCGAGCCGATCCGCCTGACGGTCGAAGCGGGCTTTGCGACGCGCATCGAAGGTGGGCTCCATGCCGAACTGCTGAGCGAATACATGGCGTCATTCAACGATCCCGAAGCGTATGCGATCTCGCATATCGGCTGGGGGCTCCAGCCTCGTGCACATTGGTCGACGCTGGGCCTGTACGACCGCGAGGCCACCATTGGCATGGATGCGCGCGCGTTCGAGGGCAACTTCCTGTTCTCGCTCGGCCCGAACAACGAGGCCGGCGGCCATCGCACCACGGCCTGCCATATCGACATCCCGGTGCGCCGCTGCACCGTGCGCCTGGACGGCGTCGACGTGGTGACTGCGGGCAAGGTGACCGACGGCTTCCGCTACCCGGAGGACAAGTCGTGATGCACAGGGAAATCGGCGCGTACCAGCGCCAGGGCTTCGGCAATGCGCTGGAGCTGGATGGGCCCTTCGGGCTGCTGATCGTGGACTTCGTCAACGGCTTTGCCGATCCGGCGGTGTTCGGCGGCGGAAATATCCGCGAGGCCATTGCCAGTACCGTGCCGCTGCTCGCGGTGGCGCGGCGCGAAGGCTGGCCGGTCGCGCACAGCCGCATCGTCTATGCCGATGACGGCGCCGACCACAACGTCTTCTCTATGAAGGTGCCGAACATGCTGACGCTGAAGGAGCATGCCTTCAACAGCGCCATCGTGGAAGAACTGGCGCCGCGCCCGGGCGAACTGGTGGTGCGCAAGACGGTGCCGTCGGCGTTCTTCGGCACGTCGCTGGCGGCATGGCTGACGCAGCGCGGCGTGCGCACGCTGGTGGTGGCCGGCGCCGTCACCAGCGGGTGCGTGCGGGCCAGCGTGGTCGATGCGATGCAGTACGGCTTCCGCCCGCTGGTGCTGTCCGACTGCGTGGGCGACCGCGCGCTGGGGCCGCATGAGGCCAACCTGTTCGACATGGCGCAGAAGTACGCAACCGTCGCCACGCGGGCAGACGGGCTTGCTGCCATTGGCGTGCGGGAATAGGCGCCTGAAGGGGCCGGCATGCGGTAAAGCCGCAATTGACAGGCACTCCGGCATTTCCATAGGATTTTGGTCAGTATGCTGAATAAACCACGCTTATCATCGGAACGGACAGGGCAATGACATCGTCGATGGAACCGGATTACCCGGATAGCGCGCGCGGCCAGGGCGTCGGCGCTCGCGTGGCGCGCAAGGAGGACGCGCGGCACCTTCACGGCAAAGGCCGCTTCGTCGCGGACATCGCCATGCCGGACCTGCAGGAAGTGGCGTTCCTGCGCAGCCCGGTCGCGCACGCGCGGCTGCTGTCGGTGACCAAGCCGTCCAGTCACGCCGCCGCGGTGGTCGTGCGTGAAGACATGACGGCGGCTGCCGACATCATCGCCGACTCGGCCTTCCCGTCCTACCAGCCTTCGGCGCAGCCTCCGCTGGCCAGCGGCAAGGTGCGCTTCGTCGGCGAACCGATGGCGATGGCTTTTGCACCCACGCGCGCCGAGGCCGAGGACATCGCCGAGCAGGTCGCCGTGTCGTTCGACGAACTGCCCGCGCTTGCCGACGTAACCCAGGCCCGCCAGCTTGCCGGCGAGGTGCGCGTGCACGAGCACTGGCGCGACAACACCTTCCTGACGCTGACCGCCGACAAGAACTTCGAGGCGCGCCAGCGCGAGGCGACGGTGGTGGTGCGCCGCCAGATCGACCTCGCTCGGCAGTGCATGGTGCCGATGGAAGGCAAGGCGGTGCTGGCCTATTGGGACCACCAGTTCGACCAGTTGGTGGTCTACAGCGCGACGCAGGTGCCGCACATGATCCGCACGATCCTGGCGCACTGCCTGGGGCTGGAGCAGGAGCGCGTGCGTGTGATCTCGCCCGACGTGGGCGGCGCCTTCGGCTATAAATGCGTGCTGCAGCAGGAAGAACTATGCATCGCGTGGCTGGCGATGACGTACAAGCGCCCGTTCCGCTTTATAGAGGACCGGCGCGAGCACCTGACCGCCGGCGCGAACTCGCGCGAGCACCACTACGACCTGACTGCGTATGCCGATGCGCGCGGCCGCCTGCTGGCGCTCGATGCAAAGGTCGTGATCGATGGCGGTGCCTATTCGGTATGGCCTTTTACCATCGGGCTGGAACCGGGGCAGGCGATCGGCAACCTGCCGGGGCCGTACGCCTTTGACGGCTACCGCTGCGAAACCACTTGCGTGGCGACGAACAAGCCGGGCTTCGTACCCTATCGCGGCGTGGCGCGCACCGGCGTCTGCTTTGCGATGGAATTGATGATCGACGCCATCGCCCGCGAGGTGGGACGCGAACCGTGGGAGGTGCGCTGTGAAAACCTCGTGCCGCCCGAGGCCATGCCTTATGTCAACGTCACCAACAAGCATTTCGACGGCGGCGATTACCCGGCCAGCGTACGCAAGGCCATGGAGATGATCGGCCTGCCCGCGATCCGCGCGCGCCAGAAGGCGGGCCCGCAGGGCAACATCTATGTCGGCGTGGGTTTCGGCACCTACACCGAGCAATCGGCGCACGGCACCTCGGTGTTCGCCGCGTGGGGCACTCCGGTGATTCCGGGCTTCGATTCGGCGACGGTACGCATCACGCCGGACGGCGGGCTGGAGGTGCGCGTGGGCGTGCATTCGCACGGGCAGGGCATGGAGACCACCTTCGCGCAGATCGCCAACGAGATCCTTGGCATCGACATCGCGCGGATCAAGGTCGTGCACGGCGATACCGGCCTGACGCCGTTCTCGACGGGCACGTATGCGTCGCGCTCGCTGGTGATGTCCGGCGGCGCGGTGTCGCGCGCGTGCAAGGCGCTGCTGCCGCGCCTGCTGAGGATCGGTGCGCACATGCTGGGCCTGCCGCAGGATGCCGTGGTGTTCCGCGACGGGGCCGTGGCGGCCGGGGATGCGGGCACCGCCGACATCGCGCGCATCGCCAACGCCTGGTACATCAACCCGCACCTGTTGCCACCGGACGTCGATGCGCAGGGGCTGGAAGTCACGATGGGCTTCAAGCCCGCCGTCGATACCGGCAGCTTTACCTATGCCACGCATGCGGTGGCGGTGGAAGTCGACATCGATTCCGGCCACGTCGAGATTCTTGACTACGTCGTGGTGGAGGACTGCGGCACCATGATCAACCCGATGGTGGTCGAAGGGCAGACCTACGGCGGCGTGGCGCAGGGTATCGGCACCGCGATGTTCGAAGCGATGCATTACGACGGCAACGGCCAGCCACTGGCGTCGACGCTGGCGGACTACATGCTGCCGGGGCCGACCGAGATCCCGTCGATCCGCATCCATCATTTCGAGACGCCGTCGCCGCATACGGAGTTCGGCGCCAAGGGCATGGGCGAGGGCGGGGCGATCGCGCCGCCGGCGGCGATCTTCAATGCCGTCAACGACGCGTTGCGCGATTTCGGCGTCGAGCTGAAGGAGACGCCGCTGACACCGCGCAAGATCCTGGAAGCGCTGGATGCGGCCGAGGCCGATGCGCATAACCGGAAGGCAGCCTGACCGATGAAAGCCGTTGCATTCTCTTACCACGCACCCGGCTCGCTGCCGGACGCATTGAGCCGCCTGGGCGCGGACATTGATGTATCCAAGGCCATGGGCGGCGGTCAATCGCTCGGGCCGATGCTGAACCTGCGCCTGACGCGGCCCGATACGGTGGTCGACGTGTCGGCGCTGCGCGAATTGCGCGACGTGACCGCAGGCGCCGACGGCATCCGCATCGGCGCCTGCGTGACTCATGCGCAGATCGAGGACGGCGTATTCGAGCCGCTGCGCGGCACCATGCTGCAGGCCGTTGCCGGCGGCATCGCCTATCGGGCGATCCGCAACCGCGGCACCGTAGGCGGCAGCCTAGCGCATGCGGACCCCGCGGCCGACTGGGTCGTGGCCATGACCGCGCTGGGCGCGCGCATCGAGATCGCATCCGCTGCCGGCACGCGCGAAGTGCCGATGGAGTCGTTCATGCTCGGTGCCTACACCACGGTGCTGGCTGACGGCGAGCTGATTGCCGCGGTGCGGGTGCCGCCGCAGACCGCGCACAGCCGCTGGGGCTACCAGAAGCTGTGCCGCAAGACCGGCGAGTTCGCCGAGGCCAGCTGCGCCGCGTACTTCGACGCCAGCCGCAGCTTCGCCCGCATCGTGCTCGGCGCGCTGGACGGCCCGCCCGTGGTGCTGCCCGGCCTGACTCGCGCCGTCGCGGCGCAGGGCGCGGCGGCGCTGACGGCCGACGCCGTCGCCGAAGCCGTCGCGCAAGCCGCGCCGGGCAGGGACGCCATCGACCGCAAGCTGTACCGAACCGTCGTGATGCGCTGCGTCACGCAACTGCTGAATTGAGGAGCGCCCCGTGCAGACCATCGAATTCACCGTCAACGGCCGCCGGGTGTCCGGCGCGTGCGCGGACCGGACTCACCTGGGCGACTACCTGCGCGAAACGCATCGCCTGACCGGCACCCACCTCGGTTGCGAGCACGGCGTGTGCGGCGCCTGCACCGTGCTGGTGGACGGCAAGCCGGTGCGCGCGTGCATCACCTTTGCCGCCGCCTGCCAGGGCGCCGACATCGTCACGGTGGAGGGCTACGAGGACGACGCGGTCATGGCCGACCTGCGCGCCGCCTTCAACCGGCACCACGCGCTGCAGTGCGGCTATTGCACGCCCGGGATGCTGGCTACCGCGCGCGATATCGTGCTGCGCCTGCCCGATGCCGACGAAGCCACCATCCGGCATGAGCTGTCGGGCAACCTGTGCCGCTGTACCGGCTATATGGGCATCGTCGCCGCGATCCGTTCGGTGCTGGACGCGCGCCGCGCGGCCACCGGCGTGATCGCGCGGCATGCCGGCGCGGCAGCCGCGCCGCTGCCATTCGCGGGCTTCACGGTTGCCGATGAGGCGCTCGGCACGCAGCCGCACCTGGCTGCAGCAGGCAGCGCCGAGCCGGAGCGCTCGGCCGACCGCAAGGGCTGGTCGCGCATCGAGGGCGGCTTTACCGTGCCCTATGCGCTGGACGAGGTATGGGCCTTCATGGCGGACCTGCCGGCCGTGGCGGGCTGCCTGCCCGGTGCGGTGCTGACGGAAGTGGCCGGCGAGAAGGTCAAGGGCCATATCGCCATCAAGTTCGGCCCCATGTCGGCAAGGTTCGAAGGCGCCGCCCGCCTTCAGCGCGATGACGCGAACAAGCGTGGCGTGCTGAAGGGTGCGGGACAGGACTCGCTCAGCAATTCCAAGGCGGCGGGCGATATCGCCTACCAGCTCAGGGCCTTGTCCGCCGGCGAGACCGAAGTTGCGGTCGACCTGCAGTATTCGCTGCAGGGGCCGCTCGCGCAGTTCTCGCGCTCGGGGCTGGTGCGAGACTTCGTGCGGCGGATGATCGCCGACTTCGGCAGGTCGGTATCGCGCAGGATGGATCCGACGCTGAGCGAGGCCGAACGCAACCAGGTCGCGCGGCTGAATCCGGTGGCGATGTTCTGCGGCGTGCTGTGGGAGCGCGTGCGGCGCCTGTTCGGCCCGCGCTGAACCACCTTGGCGGGGAAGGCGGGGAGCGCGGCCTCCTTGCCCGCCTTACCCAGGATGCACTACAACCAGTAGTGCGGTGGCCGTGGTCTTGCCACCATTGGAGATCGCATGTGCGACATCGGCCGCATAGCGCGCGGTCTCGCCGTGCCGCAGCTTCTTCTCGTCGGCGCCCGCGCGCACCGTCATGGATCCGCTCAGCACCGACAGGTGTTCCTGGGTGCCGGCCTCGTGGGGCTCGGAGGCCAGTACGCCGCCGGCCTGGATCGTCAGCTCATACCACTCGAAACGCCCGGCCAGATCGATCGGGCCCAGGATGCGCAGATCGCAGCGCGTGTCCGGGCTCTTCAGCGAAGGGATCGCGTGCGGCTGGACCACGGTGATGCCGCCGCCGGGACGCTCCGCGGCGCCGCCGGCCAGGAAGTCGGTCAGGCTCACGCCGAGCGCATTGGCCAGCCGCCACAGCACCGCCACGGTCGGATTGGCCAGGTTGCGTTCGATCTGCGATAGCATCGACTTGGACACACCGGCGCGGCGCGACAGTTCGTCGAGCGACAGCCGCTGCTGCTGGCGCAGCGCCTGCAGCGCCATGCCGACGGCGGGCGGCCCGTCGGCCGGCGGGGTCTGGAGCAGGGCTTGCGTCATGGAATGATGTTCGTTATATTGCGCAAAATGTTCGATATACAGAACGTGTTCGATTTATCGATCGGATCGTAGCACATCCGCCGGCACACCAATCGACCGATCCACCACCCAGACCCAGGAGCCAAGCCATGCCGAATGCCCAGGCGTTCTACGCGTCCATCCGCGACGAGCTGCAATCCATCCGCGACGCCGGGCTGTACAAGAACGAGCGCGTGATCGCGACGCCGCAAGGCGCGCGCGTGCGCACCAGCGACGGCCGCGAGGTCATCAACCTGTGCGCCAACAACTATCTGGGCCTGTCGTCGCACCCGCGCGTGATCGAGGCCGCGCACGAAGCGCTGCGCACGCACGGCTTCGGCCTCAGCTCGGTGCGCTTCATCTGCGGCACGCAGGACCTGCACAAGACGCTCGAGGCCCGGCTGTCGAGCTTCCTCGGCACCGAGGACACCATCCTCTACGGCTCGGCCTTCGACGCCAATGGCGGCCTGTTCGAAACGCTGCTGGGGGCGGAAGACGCGGTCATCAGCGATGCGCTCAACCACGCCTCGATCATCGACGGCATCCGCCTGTCCAAGGCGCGGCGCTACCGCTACCAGCACAACGACATGGACGACCTGCGCGCGCAGCTGGAGCAGGCTCGCGCCGACGGCGCGCGCTACACGCTGGTGTTCTCCGACGGCGTGTTCTCGATGGACGGCACCGTGGCGCGCCTGGACCAGATGCGTGCGCTGTGCGACGAGTACGGGGCGCTGCTGGGCATCGACGAATGCCATGCCACCGGCTTCATGGGCCAGCGCGGCCGCGGCACGCACGAGGCGCGCGGCGTGTTCGGCAAGATCGACATCATCACCGGCACGCTGGGCAAGGCGCTGGGCGGCGCGTCGGGCGGCTTCACCAGTGCGCGCAAGGAAGTGGTGGCGCTGCTGCGCCAGCGCTCGCGGCCGTACCTGTTCTCGAACACGGTGGCGCCGGCCATCGTGGGCGCGTCGATCGCGGTGCTCGATATCCTTGAAGGCAGCACCGAGCTGCGCGACCGTCTGGAACGCAACACGAAGTTCTTCCGCGCGGGGCTGGACCAGCTGGGTTTCGACGTCAAGGCCGGCGAGCACCCCATCATCCCGATCATGGTCTACGACGCCGACAAGGCGCAGCAGCTGGCGCAGCGGCTGCTGGAGCTGGGCGTGTACGTGGTGGGCTTCTTTTACCCGGTGGTGCCCAAGGGCCAGGCGCGCATCCGCGTGCAGATGAGCGCGCTGCATGACGAGGCCGCGCTGCAGGCGGCGCTGGACGCCTTTGGCCAGGCCGGCCGCGAACTGGGGCTGATCCGATGACCGACGGCACTCCCAGGATCCTGATCGTCGGCGCCAACGGCCAGATCGGCTCCGAGCTGGCACTGGCGCTGGCCGAGCGCTACGGCCGCGGCAGCGTCATTACCTCCGACGTGGTGCCGACCGGCCGCCACGTGCACATCACGCACGAGATGCTCAACGCCACCGACCGCGGCGAACTCGCCACCGTGGTCGAGCGCCATGGCATCACGCAGGTCTACCTGCTGGCGGCGGCGCTGTCGGCCACCGGCGAAAAGGCGCCGCAGTGGGCCTGGAACCTGAACATGACGAGCCTGCTCAACGTGCTGGAACTGGCGCGGCAGACCGGGCTGGAGCGCGTGTTCTGGCCCAGCTCGATCGCGGCGTTCGGCCCGACCACGCCATCGGTGGATACGCCGCAGAAGACCGTGATGGAGCCGACCACCGTCTATGGCATCTCCAAGCAGGCGGGCGAGGGCTGGTGCCGCTGGTACCACGCCAACCACGGCGTCGATGTGCGCAGCGTGCGCTATCCGGGGCTGATCTCGCACAAGACGCCGCCTGGCGGCGGCACCACCGACTATGCGGTCGATATCTTCCATGCTGCCGTGAAGGGCGAGCCCTACACTTGCTTCCTGAAGGAAGACGAGGCCCTGCCGATGATGTACATGCCCGACGCGCTGCGCGCGACCATCGAACTGATGGAGGCACCTGCGGAACGGCTGGGCGAACGCGGCAGCTACAACATCGCCGGCACCACCTTCACGCCCGCGCAGATCGCCGCGGCGATCCGCAAGCATGTGCCGGACTTCGAGATCCGCTACGAACCCGACTACCGCCAGGCGATCGCGCAAGGCTGGCCGGATTCGATCGACGATTCGGTGGCGCGCGCGGACTGGGGGTGGAAGGCGCAGTACGGCCTGGAGGAAATGGTCGCGGACATGCTGGCCAACCTGAGGGCGACGCTGGCTGCCTGAGCGCTATGGCACGGCGGCGTCGATCGCGATCCGCACGCCTTCGCTGCCGACTGCCAGCGGACCGCTGCGCCCGACCAGGTCGCCCGACTGCGGCATGGCATTGCCGCTTGCTGAAACGCGCGCCTCCACCACCACCTGCGTGTGCGCCGACAGCTTGCGGTCTGGCCGCATCGCCATTGCGTCGTCCAGCGTGAACGTCAGCGGCAGGTCGCGCGCCTGCCGGCGCACCACCGCCAGCGGCATGCGCGAGCCGTCGGCGGGCAGGGCGTAGACGAACAGGGTGTCGCCCGGCTGCGGCGTGCGCCCGGCCTTTTCGCTGAGCGTGACCATGCCGGTGATCTTCGCCGGCGGCGCGGCGGAATCGCCGCGCGCCGCGACAAGGTTTGCGGCCACGCGCGCCGCGGTCTGCGAGTCCGGGGGCAGCAGCCGGTGCAGGTGTTCCCAGTAGCCGATCGCCGCCTGTTTGTCGCCGCGCTCCACCGCCGCGCTGGCCGCCAGCGCCAGGGCCTTGGGGTCATCCGGGTCCAGCGCCAGCGCCCGGCCGATCTCCGCCATTGGCAGACCTTGCAGTGAGCCATGGTTGAGACTGGCCAGCACATCGGCGTAATCGGCGCGCAGCGATGCCACCTCTGGCGCCAGCTCGACGGCGCGGGCGTAGGCCGCCGCAGCGTCGGCATGCCGCTCCAGCACGCTGTAGGAGCGCGCCAGCATGGCCCAGCCTTCGGGATCGGCCGGCGCTTCGCGCAGCCGCTGCGCCAGCTGGTTGACCATGCCTTCGACCTGCGCGCCGCTGAGCTGGTGCTGGCTGCCGCCAACGCCCGGCATGTCGCCGGCGCGCCAGAGCGCGACGGGGTTGCCCAGGTGCAGGTAGAGCAGGATGGCGGCGCTCGGCAACGCCGCCAGCAATGCCGCGGCGAGCAGGGGGGAAGTGCTGGCGCGGTGCGTGCCGGTGGCGGTGTCCGCGGCTTCATCCAGCAGCCGGCGGCCGAGTTCGTCGCGGGCTTCGGCATGCCGGGCCGCGCTCAGCGTGCCGGTGCGCAGGTCGGCGTCGAGCTCGCGCAACTGGTCGCGGTACAGGTCGACCAGCAGCGTGCGCTCCGGCGTGCCAGGGTCGGGAGTGGCGAAGCGGCGCAGCAGCGGCCACAACAGCCCGGCCATGGCGGCGGCGATCAGCGCGGCGGCGAGCAGCCAGAAGGTCGTCATGGTTGTCGGGGGCTGGCAGGATCGGCGGCGTCGTTGAGCAGGCTTTCAAGGTGGCGCCGGGCGCTGTCATCGAGTGCAGCGCCCGTGCCGCGGTGACGCGCGCGGGCCCGCACGATCGCCCATGCGACGCCGGCAACCAGCAGCAGCGGGCCAAACCACAACAGCCACGTCAGCGGCCGCAGCGGCGGCTTGTACAGCACGAAGTCGCCATAGCGCTGCGCCAGGTAGTCCTTGACCGCTTGGTCGCTGGCGCCGCCGCGCAGCAGCTCGCGGATCTGGCGGCGCAGGTCGACGGCCAGGTCGGCGTTGGAATCGGCCAGCGTCTGGTTCTGGCACACCAGGCAGCGCAGTTCATTGGACAGCGCATGCACGCGCGCATCGAGCTCGGCCTCGGTCGGCGCGGCAGCCGCCAGCACTGGCAGCCAGCATAGCCACAGGGCAAGCGCAGCGCGAAGCCTATGCATGGCCACCTCCCTGGCGCTGCAGGCGCTCGATCAGCGGGATCAGCTTCTGCTCCAGCACCTCGCGCGTGACGGGGCCGACCTGGCGGTAGCGCACCACGCCGTGCTGGTCGATGACAAAGGTCTCGGGCACGCCATAGACGCCGTAGTCGATCCCCACGCGCCCGTCGGCGTCGACCAGCGATGCGGTGTAGGGGTCGCCGAGCCGCTGCAGCCAGTCGCGCGCGGCGCCGGCCTCGTCCTTGTAATTCAGGCCGTACAGCGGCACCGGCGCGCGCGCCGCGAAGTCGACCAGTACCGGATGTTCGGTGCGGCAGGCCGTGCACCACGAGGCCCACACATTCAGCAGCCACACCTTGCCGCGCATGTCGGCGGACGCCAGAGTGCGGCCTTCCGGTTCAAGCAGCGGCAGCGTGAAGGCGGGCGCGGCCTTGCCTACCAGCGGCGAGGGCAGTTCGCGCGGATCGTGGCGCAGGCCCGCGGCCAGAGCGACGGCGAGCGCGAGGAAGGCGGCGAGCGGCAGCAGGAAACGCGTCATGCCGGCGTCTCCTCGCGCGTGGAGGCCAGTGCGGGCGCGGCAGGGGCACTCGTCGGCGCGGGAGCGGCTTCGGCCGCGGCGCGGCGGCGCAGCCGGTAGCGCTTGTCGCACGCGGCCAGCAGGCCGCCCAGCGCCATCAGCACGCAGCCCGCCCAGATCCAGTCGACGAAGGGCTTGACGTGGATGCGCACGGCCCAGGCGCTGCCGTCGGCGCCGTTGGACACGTTCTCGCCCAGCGCCACGTACAGGTCGCGCGTCAGGCCGCTGTCGATCGCGGCCTCGGTGGTCGGCATGTCCTGGCTGCGGTAGATGCGGCGCTCGGGATGGAGCACCGCCACGCGCTTGCCGTCGCGCGAGGCGGTCAGCGTGCCGCGCAGCGCGTCATAATTGGGACCGGCGGCCTGCCTCACGCCGGCGAAGCGGAAGTCGTAGCCGCCGACACTGACGGTATCGCCCGCGCGCATCGGCAGTTCGCGCAGGCTTTCCTGCCCGGTGACCAACGTCACGCCCGCGATGAAGATGCCGACGCCGGCGTGCGCCAGCAGCATGCCCCAGTAGCTGGGCGCGAGCTGGCGCAGCGCGCTGAACCAGCGCCCCTGCTGATGGCGCAGCCGGCCCGCCAGGCTCGCCACCGCGCTCAGCACGCACCATGCCGCCAGCAGCAGCCCCAGCCCGGTCATGGCGGAGGTGTTGCGCAGCACCAGCAACAGCCCCAGGCCGATGGCGACGCTGGCGATGCCGGCCCAGCGCAGCCGCCGCGCCATGTCGGGCAGGCTGCCATGGCGCCAGCGCGCCAGCGGCGCCGCGCCCATCAGCAGCACCGCGGGAGCCATCAGCGGCACGAACACCTGCTCGAAGTAGGCAGGCCCGACCGAGATCTTGCCCAGTCCCAGCACATCGACCAGCAACGGGTAGAGCGTACCGAGCAGCACCGTTGCCGCCGCCACCGCCAGCAGCACGTTGTTGGCCAGCAGCAGCGATTCGCGCGAGACCGCGGCAAACTCGACCCGCCGCGACACGCACGACAAGCGCGGCGCGCGCCATGCGTACAGCGCCAGCGCGATACCGGTGACCAGGCCCAGCAGGGCCAGGATGAAGATGCCTCGCTTCGGATCGACCGCGAACGCATGGACCGAGGTCAGCACGCCGGAGCGGACCAGGAAGGTGCCGAGCAGGCTCAGCGAGAACGTGAAGATGGCGAGCAGCACGGTCCACGCGCGGAACGCCCCGCGCTTCTCCGTGACCGCCAGCGAATGCATCAGCGCGGTCCCCGCCAGCCACGGCATGAACGAGGCGTTTTCGACCGGATCCCAGAACCACCAGCCGCCCCAGCCCAGTTCGTAATACGCCCAGGCGCTGCCCAGCATGATGCCCAGCGTCAGGAAGGCCCACGCCACCGTGGTCCACGGCCGCGACCTGCGCGCCCAGGCGGCGTCGACGCGCCCGGCCAGCAGTGCCGCCACGGCGAAGGCGAAGGTCACCGAGAAGCCGACATAGCCCATGTAGAGCAGCGGGGGGTGGAAGACCATGCCGGGGTCCTGCAGCAACGGATTGAGGTCGCGCCCCGCCATCGCCGGCGGCAGCAGCCGCACGAAGGGGTTGGAGGCAAACAGCAGGAACAGCACGAAACCAGCGCTGATCGCTCCCATCACGCCCAGCACGCGCGCCACCGTGGCCAGCGGCAGCTGGCGGCTGTAGCGCGCCACCGCCAGCGACCACAGCGCCAGCATCAGCGTCCACAGCAGCATCGAACCTTCATGCCCGCCCCATACCGCCGCAATGCGGTAGGCAAGCGGCAGCGCGCTGTTGGAATTGGCGGCGACATAGCGCACGCTGAAGTCGTTGGCGACGAAGCCCCATGCCAGTGCCGCGAACGACAATGCCACCAGCGCGCATTGCACGCGCGCAGCCGGCCGCGCCACCGCCATCCACGCCAGCCTGCCGCGCGCCACGCCCGCCAGCGGCACTGCCGCCTGCACCAGCGCTACCAGCAGCGCGACGATCAGCGCGAAGTGCCCCAGTTCGGCGATCACTGGCGCGCTCCCTGCGCGGGGGCCCCGGCCATGCGGCGGTTCACCTGTTCAGCCTGCTTGAGCGCGTCGGCGGCTTCGGGCGGCATGTAGTTCTCGTCGTGCTTGGCCAGCACCTCGCTGGCAATGAATGTGCCGTCGGCTTCCAGCTTGCCGCGCGCGACCACGCCCTTGCCCTCGCGGAACAGGTCGGGCAGCAGGCCGCGGTAGAGCACCGGCACCTGCCGCGCGGTGTCGGTGACGACGAAGCGCACGGTCATGCCGTCGCCCTCGCGCCGGATCGAGCCGGGCTCGACCAGTCCGCCAAGCCGGAAGCTGCGCGCCACCGGCGCTTCCTGCGCCGCCACCTGGCTCGGGCTGAAGAAGAACACCAGGTTGGAGCGGAAGGCATTAAGTACCAGCGCCAGCGCGATGCCGCCGCAGGCCAGGGCCGCGGCGAGCATGCCGAAGCGGCGCTGGCGCGGCGTCATCGGCGCGTGCCGGCCCGTTTTGCACCGGCGCGGCAGCGGCGCGCCAGCAGCACCAGTTCCAGCGCCAGCAGCAGCGCGCTCATGCCGAACGCGCCGGCGATGAAGATGCCATGGCCTCCATCGGGGAGCAGCGACGACAGGGTCATGATGTCTCTCCGGTGGGCGGCACCTCGCCGCGCTCGCGCAGGATGCAGCGCACCCGCACCAGCGCCACGGCGATGGTGTACATCCAGCATGCCAGCGTCATCAGCAGCATGCCGGCCAGCATCGTGGCCGCCATCGACGGCGCCGCCGTCAGGCTGACCGAAGCGCCCTGGTGCAGCGTGTTCCACCACTGCACCGAGAAGTAGATCACCGGGATATTGGCCACGCCCACCAGCGCCAGCACCGCGCAGGCGCGCTCGGCGCGGCGCGGCTCGTCGATGGCGGATTCCAGCGCGATAAAGCCGAGGTACAGGAACAGCAGGATCAGCTCGGAGGTCAGCCGCGCATCCCAGACCCACCAAGTGCCCCACGTCGGCTGGCCCCACAGCGCACCGGTCCAGAGCGCCAGCGCCGTGAACAGCGCGCCGGTGGGCGCCAGCGCCGAGGCCATCATCGACGACAGCCGCGTGCGCAGCACCAGCGCCAGCGCGCAGTAGCACGCCATGACCAGGTAGATGAACATCGACATCCATGCCGCCGGCACGTGGATGAAGATGATGCGGTAGACCTCGCCCTGCTGCGCATCGGTGGGCGCCACGGCAAAGCCGACATACAGGCCGGCGAGGGCAAGCACCGCCGCCGCGGCGAAGAACCACGGTGCCATGCGCCCGGCCAGCGGATAGAACCGCACCGGCGCCGCGTATGCCATCCAGGCAAAGCGCGCCCGCGGCGCTCCGGCGGTATGCAGCGAGTGCAGCGGCTGGCTCATGCCGGCGTCTCCATGGCGATGCGTAGCCCCGCGGCGGCGGCCAGCGGGCACAGGAACAGCGACAACGCCAGGCACGCGCCCAGCAACGAGAACTGCGGCACCACGTCGAGCCCGGCGTCGGCCGCCGCCGCGGCGCTGGCGCCGAACACCAGCACCGGCACGCACAGCGGCAGCACCAGGATGCACAGCAGCACCGCGCCGCCGCGCACGCCCAGCGTCAGCGCCGCGCCCACTGCGCCGATCAAGCTCAGCGCCGGCGTGCCGACCAGCAGCGATGCGGCCAGCAATAGCGCGGCGCCAAACGGCAACCCGTATTGCTGCGCCAGCAGCGGCGTCAGCACCAGCAGCGGCAGCCCGCTGGTGAGCCAGTGCGCGGCAATCTTCGCCAGCACCAGCAGCGCCAGCGGATGCGGCGACAGCAGCAGCTGGTCCAGGCTGCCGTCGGCATGCTCCTGCGCGAACAGGCGCGACAGCGACAGCATCGAGGCCAGCAGCGCCGTCACCCACAGGATGCCCGGCGCCAGCGCGCGCAGCTGCTGCGGCTCGGGCCCGAGCGCCAGCGGGAACAGGCTGGCGGCCATGACATAGAACACCACGCCGCCGAGCAGGCTGCCGCGCCGCCGCCACGACAGCGAGACATCGTGCGCGACGATGGCGGCGAGGGTGCCTGGCATGCCGGTCATGCCCATCATGCCGGCCCCTCCAGGCGCAGCACCGCGCCGCCGGCGGGCAGCAACTGGTGCGTGGCGATCACGGCCATGCCGCCCGCGGCCAGGTGCGCGTCCAGCTGGCGCTGGAAGCGCGCGCAGCTATCGGCATCCAGCGCGGTCACCGGTTCATCCAGCAGCCACAGCGTGCGCGGCGCCAGCGCCAGCCGCGCCAGCGCGACGCGGCGTCGCTGGCCTTGCGACAGCGTGCGCACCGGCACCTGCGCGACGTGCTCCAGCCCTTGCGCGGCGAGCGCGCGCGCGACGCCGTCGGCGCGCTGGCCGGCATCGGCATGGCGGCCGGCACGGTGGCCAACGAGGCGGGCAGCAAAGCGCAGGTTCTCGGCCGGGGTCAGGTCGACGTCAATGCCGTTGGCGTGGCCCAGGTAGGCCAGCGCCTGCTGGAACTCCGGATCGGCGGCGTGCAGCGGACGGCCGTGCCAGTGCAGCGTGCCGGCATCCGCGCTGGCCAGGCCGCACAGCACGCGCAGCAGCGTGGTCTTGCCGCTGCCGTTGGCACCCAGCACCTGCAGCAGGTCGCCCGGCGCCAAGCTGAGGTCGATGCCATGCAATACCTTGCGGCCGGCACGCGACACCGCCAGGCCGCTGGCGCTGAGCACGGGCGCGGCAGCACGCGTCATTTCTCCTCGGCCTTGGATACGTCCGGAAGATGGTGGGCGATGCCCTTGTGGCAGTCGATGCAGGTCTTCTCCTTGTTGGCCAGGTAGGTCGAATGCATGGCCTGCGCGCGCGGGCTCTGCCGGGTGAAGTCCATCGACTGGTAATCGTGGCAGTTGCGGCATTCCAGCGAATCGTTGGCCTTGAAGCGGGCCCACTCGTGCTGCGCCAGCGTCAGCCGGTGCGCCTGGAATTTCTCGCGCGTGTCGACGGTGCCGAAGATCTTGGCCCAGACTTCCTTGGACGCCTGCATCTTGCGCGCCATCTTGTCGGTCCAGTTGTGCGGCACGTGGCAGTCCGAGCATTTGGCGCGCACGCCGCTGCGGTTGGTGAAGTGGATGGTGCCCTGCAGCTCCTGGTAGACGTTGTCGCGCATCTCGTGGCAGCCGGTGCAGAATTGCTCGGTGTTGGTCAGTTCCAGCGCGGTGTTGAACGCGCCCCAGAACACCACCCCGGCGATAAAGCCGCCCAGTGTCAGGAAGCCCAGGCTGAAGTAGGCGCTGGGCCGGTTGATGGTCCGCCAGTAGCGCTTGAGCAGGTCGAGCATGGCGCGCATCCGCAATGAGGTTGAGGTCGGGGCCGGGCGCTGCTAT
Organism: Cupriavidus taiwanensis; assembly: GCF_900250075.1. Taxonomy (NCBI): domain Bacteria; kingdom Pseudomonadati; phylum Pseudomonadota; class Betaproteobacteria; order Burkholderiales; family Burkholderiaceae; genus Cupriavidus; species Cupriavidus taiwanensis. The sequence continues at coordinate 1,816,502 of NZ_LT977071.1, read as the reverse complement.
CTGGTCGCGCCCTTATTTGGCCGCTCCCTTGGTGTCGGCCGCTCCTTTGGCGCCGGGCTTGCGCTTGAGCATCTGCTCGACATCGATGAAGGTATTGCCCACCAGCGGCTTGGCGTCCGCCTGCGGCACGTGGCACTGCGTGCAGAAATAGCGGCGCGGCGACACCTCGGCCAGCACGTTGTTGTCGCGGTCCATGTAATGCGTAATGCTGACCGGGATCGCCTGGGTCTCTTCGGTGCGGGTGCGCGCGTGGCAGAACATGCAGCGGTTGAAGTCCTTGTCGACCTGGTAGCCGTCGATCTTGTGCGGGATCGTCGGCGGCTGCATGGTGTAGTTGCGGTTGCGGCGTATGTCCTTGTTCTCGGTCGGGTATATGATCGGGGCCTTGGTCTCGTTGCCGATGGGCGTGTTGCCGCGCATGGCATCGACCAGGCCTTGCTGCTGCTGCTGAGCACGCGCCGGCAGCGGCAATGCCGCCGCCAGCAGCAGCGTGAGCACGGCCAGCAGTGGCGCCCAGGATCGACTCGGTTTCATGGCGTCTCCTGTTGTATCGGCCGCGCTAGACCTTGACGATCTTGACCGCGCACTTCTTGAAGTCGGTCTGCAGCGAGATCGGGCAGGTGGCGTCGAGCGTGACCTTGTTGATCAGCTGGCTGGCGTCGAACCACGGCACGAACACCAGCCCGCGCGGCGGCGCATCGCGCCCGCGGGTCTCAAGGCGCGAGCGCATGCTCCCGCGCCGCGACACCACTTCCACTTCCACGCCGCGGCGCAGTCCCATGGCCCTGGCATCTTCCGGATGCATGAACACCACGGCGTTGGGGAAGGCGCGGTACAGCTCGGGCACGCGGCGCGTCATCGAGCCGGAATGCCAGTGCTCCAGCACGCGGCCCGTGACCAGCCAGTACGGGTACTCCTTGTCGGGCGATTCGGCCGGCGGCTCGTAGGGCAGGGCGAAGATCACCGCCTTGCCGTCCGGGTTGCCGTAGAACTGGTAGCCGGTGCCGGCCTTCACGTAGGGATCGCTGCCTTCGCGGTAGCGCCAGCGGGTTTCCTTGCCATTGACCACCGGCCAGCGCAGGCCGCGCGCCTCATGGTAGGCGTCGAACGGCGCCAGGTCGTGGCCATGGCCGCGGCCGAAGGTGGCGTATTCCTCGAACAGCCCCTTCTGCACGTAGAAGCCGAAGGCCTTGGCCTCGGCGTTGTGGTACTCGGTGCTGACTTCCTTGAGCGGGAACTTGTCGACCTGCCCGTTGCGGTAGAGCACGTCGAACAGGGTCTTGCCGCGGTATTCCGGCTTCTTCGCGATCAGGTCGGCGGGCCAGACGTCCTCGACCTTGAAGCGCTTGGAAAACTCCATCAGCTGCCACAGGTCGGAGCGCGCCTCGCCCGGCGCATCGACCAGCTGGTGCCAGAACTGCGTGCGGCGCTCGGCATTGCCGTAGGCGCCTTCCTTCTCGACCCACATCGCGCTCGGCAGGATCAGGTCGGCCGCCAGCGCGGTGACGGTGGGGTAGGCGTCAGACACCACGATGAAGTTGGCGGGATTGCGGTAGCCCGGCAAGCCCTCTTCCATCAGGTTGGCCGCCGCTTGCATGTTGTTGTTAACCTGCACCCAGTACGCATTGAGCTTGCCGTCCTTGAGCATGCGGTTCTGCAGCACGGCGTGGTAGCCCGGCTTGTCGGGAATGGTGCCCGCCGGCAGCTTCCAGATGCGCTCGGCTTCCTCGCGGTGCTTGGGATTGGTCACCACCATGTCCGCCGGCAGCCGGTGCGAGAAGGTCCCCACCTCGCGCGCGGTGCCGCACGCCGACGGCTGCCCGGTCAGCGAAAACGGGCTGTTGCCCGGCGTGGCGATCTTGCCGGTCAGCAGGTGCAGGTTGTAGATCATGTTGTTGGCCCAGCTGCCGCGCGTATGCTGGTTGAAGCCCATGGTCCACAGCGACATCACCTTGATGTTGGGATCGGCATAGAGCTCGGCCAGCTGGTCGAGCTTGTCCTTGGGCACGCCCGACAGCTTGCTGACGGTATCGGCATCGTACTTGGCCACGAAGCGCGCGAAGTCGTCGAAGGTGATCGGGCGCGAGGCGCCGGGATCGGCCGCGTTCTTGGCCGCCTTCTGCAGCGGATGCTCGGGACGCAGCCCATAGCCGATGTTGGTCACGCCTTCCTTGAACACCGTGTGCTTGTTGACGAAGTCCTTGTTGACCTTGTTGTTCTTGATGATGTAGTGGGCGATGTAGTTCATCATCGCCAGGTCGGTCTGCGGCTTGAAGATGACCGGGATGTCGGCCAGGTCGAACGAGCGGTGGGTGAAGGTCGACAGCACCGCCACGCGGGTCTTGGGATGGCTCAGGCGCCGGTCGGTGATGCGGGTCCACAGGATGGGATGCATCTCGGCCATGTTCGAGCCCCACAGCACGAAGGCATCGGCGGCCTCGAAATCGTCATAGCAGCCCATCGGCTCGTCCATGCCGAAGGTGCGCATGAAGCCCTGTACCGCGGACGCCATGCAGTGGCGTGCATTGGGATCGATGTTGTTGGAGCGGAAGCCGGCCTTGTACAGCTTGGACGCGGCATAGCCTTCCCACACGGTCCACTGGCCCGAGCCGAACATGCCCACCGCGGTCGGGCCTTTCTCTTTCAGCACGCGCTTGAACTGGCGCTCCATCTCGTCGAAGGCGCGCTCCCACGTGACCGGCGCGAATTCGCCGTTCTTGTCGTACTGGCCGTTCTTCATGCGCAGCAGCGGCCTGGTCAGCCGGTCCTGGCCGTACATGATCTTCGACAGGAAGTAGCCCTTGACGCAGTTCAGCCCCTTGTTGACCTCGGCCTGAGGGTCGCCGTTGGTGGCAACCACCTTGTTGTCCTTGACCGCCACCGTGACGCCGCAGCCGGTGCCGCAGAAGCGGCACGGCGCCTTGGACCATTTCAGCTTTGTCACCTCGCTGTCCGTGACAAAGTTGGCGGCTCCGGCGGGCAGCGTGACGCCGGCCACCGATGCCGTTGCGGCGACGGCGGTCTGCTTGATGAAATCGCGGCGGGAGAGGGTCATATGCCAGCCTCCTCGTTCATTGCGGGATTCACGGCCTCGTGCATGGCCTCGGCATCTTCGTTGTGCTGGTAGACCAGCGCGGCCGACAGCACGCCGTCGAGCTGGTGCAGAAAGGTCAGATGCGCGGCGATGGCGCGCGAGGTGGGCGCTTCGATGGTGACTACCAGCTTGCCACTGTCGCTGGCGGCATGGATCTCGGCGCCGCCGATGGCGTCGATCGCCGCGCGCACCTGCGGCAGCCTGGCGGGAAGTGCATGGACCACGATGCCGGCTATATGCCACTCTGCGCCCGTCGGCAGTGGCTGGATGGGGATGGCACGTCTTGCAGCGGGCATGCGCAAGCTCCGGTTCGATGCCGTTTCAGTCTGTGCTGCAGCTTGTTTTTATCAATTCAATGCCCCGGTGGCGCCGCTTGCGCAACACCGGCCTGCGTGGGTCGCCTAGTGGGACGGCGGTCCGCTGATCAACTGGGTCATCCAGACAATGAACCCATAGCCCGCGACGATGATGACGGACAGCACCGGCACCATGACCGCGGTCAGGAAAAGGAAGCTGCGCAGTTCTTCTTGCTTGCGTTGGGGATCGTGGGTTTCACCGGTATCCATCGTCGTTGACGTCCTCGGCAAAAGGGATCAGGCGCGGCCCGATGCGTTACACCATTAAAGGAAGCGCAGGGCAAGGTGTCAAGACTGCACTTGCCCGCGCCAGCGCGAGATGCGGCATAGGCCGCGGCGCCGGCTGTGCGATGACCCGATTGCGGTAGCACGGGCCGGGCGCAATGCCGGCCGGATATGTCATCTAGTGATAGGTCACCACGACCAGGTAGGCGGGCGCCGCCCCGCGCCGGGCGGCGCGGGCGGGTTCCACGTTCAGCCTGGCGATGCCGATGCGCGCGGGTCCTGCCTGTCGCGGCGGAGTCACGGCGAATGGGGCCGAGAGCATCTGCCCGGACGGCTGCTGGCAACTGGCCTGCACCATGCCGGCGGAGGGGCGCAATGCACAGGACGGATTCGTGATCGCCCCCAGGAACGTAATGGTGCCGGTTTGCGCTGCGGCGCTGCCGATCCCGGCGCTCCCCAGCAGCGCGGCCCCGGCCAGCCGGCCGACCAGGGTGGCGGCCTTCCTGCTCCGTTCAAGCGACATAGCTGAACCTCACGATTGTTGGTGCGGCGCCAACGCGGGCCGCCATTGACATCGCTAGCGTGCAGGCCCACGAATGCGCTTGTGGGCTGCATTCAGCATAGTCCCTGGTTCAGAGCAGTTTTGGAGTTTCAGACAGTTTGGTGGAGATTGAAGAGAGCGAGCCGCGACCATGGCGGGGCGCCCTGGGTCCGCGATCCTGGGCAATGCTAAGCCGCCCCGCGCAGGATCAGCCGCGAGCGCGCGAAGCCGGCATGGGTCCGCAGCGCCTGCATCAGCTGCTCGGACGGCGCGCGGTCCAGGTCGGTCACCACATAGCCGGTGTGGCCACGCGTCTGCAGGTGCTGGCCGGTAATGTTCACGCCTTCCTGCGCCAGCAGCGTGTTCAGCGCGGCCAGCGCGCCGGGCGCGTTGCCGTGCACGTTGAGCAGGCGTGCCGGCGCATGCAGCGGACCGGGGTCGACCTCGGGGAAGTTGACCGCGCCGATGGTGCCGCCGGTGGCGAGGAAGTGCGCGAGCTTGGCCGCGACCTCGGTGCCGATGTTCTCCTGCGCTTCCTCGGTGCTGCCGCCGACGTGCGGGGTCAGCAGCACGTTGGGCAGGTTCTGCAGTTCGCTGGTGAAGGGGTCCTGGTTGGTCTTGGGCTCTTCGGGGAACACGTCGATGGCCGCGCCGCCCAGCCGCTTCTCGCGCAGCGCCGCGGCCAGCGCGGCGATGTCGACCACGCTGCCGCGCGAGGCATTGATCAGGATCGCTCCGGGCTTGAACGCCGCCAGGATGTTGGCATCGATCATGTTGCGCGTGCGCGGGGTGGCCGGCACGTGCAGCGTCACGACCTCGGCCTGCGACACCGCTTCTTCCAGCGAGCCGGCAGCGCGGGCCGATCCGTGCGAGAGCCGCGCGAGCACATCGTAGTAGACCACGCGCATGCCCATCGATTCGGCCAGCACGCCCACCTGCGAGCCGATATTGCCGTAGCCGACGATGGCGATGGTCTTGCCGCGTGTCTCGAATGCGCCGGCGGCGCCCTTGGCCCATTTGCCGGCATGCGCGAGCGTGTTCTTCTCGGGGATCCGGCGCAGCAGCATGACCGCTTCGGCGACCACCAGCTCGGCCACCGAACGGGTGTTGGAAAAGGGCGCGTTGAAGACCGGGATGCCCGCGGCGGTGGCCGCGTCGAGGTCGACCTGCGAGGTGCCGATGCAGAAGCAGCCGATCGAAAGCAGCCCGGGCGCGCTGCGGATATCGTCCGCGCGCAGGTGGGTGGCGGAGCGGATGCCGATCACGTCATGGTCGGCCAGCACCTGGCGCAGTTCGGCACCGGCCAGCGCGCCGGTGCGGCGCTCGACCTGCAGGCCGGCTTCGGCCAGCCGGGCGTTGGCGCTCTGGTGGATGTTCTCGAGCAGGATGGCTGTGGTCACGTTGGTTTTCCGCATGGAGGGTTGGCGGGCATTGCCGCATCGCCTCCATTCTGCGCGCAAAACGGTGGCGGGGCCGGGGAGCCCCTGCTGCCGGCATTGGCTCCGGACGCGGCTTCCGCGTCAGCCGTCAGCGCGCGCGGCGCGCGTCGCCGCCAAGCGGATCGACGATGATCATGGTCTGGCGCAGCACGCCGGCGTTGTCGAAATAACAGCTGAAGTGCGCCGTCTGCAGGCCGTCCTTGTACATGCGCCAGGACCAGGCTTCGCGCTGCATCAGCGGGTAATACTGCACCGGCTCGCGCGGCAGGCCGAAGTGCTGCTGCACGTCCTGCTTGGTCCAGATTCCGACCTGGGCGCGATAGATTTCGGCCTCGGTCAGCATCTGGCGGTAGCGGGTCAGCTTGCCCGCGGCGTCGAAATCGGCGGCGTAGACCTCATGGCCGAAAGGCTGCCGCGACCACAGCCAGCGGCTGGTGCCGTCGGCCAGGCGGTGAGTCTCGGTCGGAGGCCCGAAAGTCTCGCGCACCGCACTTTCTGGGCTGCCGATCATCTGCTGGCCAGTCTGCTCGGGTTGCAGCGTGGCACAGGCGCCGAGCAGGGCGGCGGCTATGCAAAGGAGGACGAGGCGACGGCGGGGCAGGGACCGGGTGGGCATGGCGCGCTCCTGCGAAAAGGATGTCCGCAGCCGCCATTGTCCGGCCGCCGGCCCGCCTGGCGCAAGCGGCCGGCGAGGCCGGCGCCGGCCCGCGCCGGTTTAGCAGCGGCCCTTCTTGGCCTGGCCCGGCGGGCAGAACGACTCGTTGCCGTACGGGTCGATGCGGCAGTTGCCTTTCTTGGCCTGCCCCGGCGGGCAACCCTGCGGGCCGTCGCCGTAGGTATCGTAAGGGGCGACCACGCAGCCGCCGAGCAGCGCACTGCACGCGACCAGAAGGGCCAGGACGGATTTCATTGCATTCTCCTTGTTGTGGGGGATTCCGTTTGCGACAGGAGAATAGATTGTGCCAGCGCCATTGTCTGTAAGGAATCGTGAACACCGCCGGCGCTACATCCGCAGCACCACGCCCAGCCAGAAGCTGCGCGGCGCGCCCGGCGCCACGAACAGCGCGCTGGCGGCGTCGCCCGGGGCCACGTGCGGCCGCACCAGGCTGCCGCCGGGAAAGACGTCATTGGCGATCTGGCCATAGGTCTCGTAGCGCCGGTCCAGCAGGTTGGCCACGCGCGCGTAGACCTCGAAGCGCTTGCTGACCTGGTACGCCGCGCGCAGGTTGATGGTGGCGTATCCGGGCGTGCCCCAGTCGGCGGCCTGCGGCGCTTCGCCCGCCTGCGGGTCGCTGCGCAGGCCGTCCTCGTTGCCGCTGGAGACGGAGCCCGACACCGCCACCAGGTCGGCGCCCAGCACCAGCGCGGGCAGCGCCTGCCAGTCCGCGCCCAGCTTGAGCGTATGGCGCGGCAGCCCGGCCATGCGCATGCCCGGGCGGATGTCGATGGTGCGTTCGCCGGCGGCCAGCGCGCCGGCGGACTGGTAGGTGGCCTGCAGGTAGCTGTAGGCCAGCCGCAGCGTGACCGGGCCGAGGCGGTGGCGCGCGCTCAGGTCGAGCCCCTGGTTGCGGGTGCGGTCGAAGTTGGCGAAGTAGCCGAGCTGCGTGTTCGGCGCGCGCACGAACAGGATGTCGTCGTGGTTGTCGATGCGGTAGAGCGACGCCGTGAGCTCGGTGTGCGGGCGCGGGTGCCAGCGCACGCCCGCCTCGAACGAATGCGACACCACCTGCTTCAGGTAGGGATCGGCCTGCAGGCCGGCCGGCAGCCGGCACGGCCGTTCCGGGTCGGCGCAGCCGAGCTCGAGCACGGTCGGCACCCGGTTGTTCTGCGCATAGCCGCCGAACACCGTGACGCCGCCGCCCAGCTTCTGCGCCAGCCCCAGCGCCGGGTTCAGGCGGCGATAGGTGAAACTTTCGCGCGGCTGCTCGCTGCCGTCGCTGTTGCGCAGCGTATTGCTGACGGTGACATGGTTCCAGCGCGCCGACGCGGTCAGGAAGGTGGTGGGCGTCAGCGACCAGGTATCGGACAGGTACAGGCCCAGCGTGCGCGCGTTGCCGCTGACGCCGGAGAACAGGGCGTTGGCCGCGGCAGGGTCGGCGACCACGCCGCGGTCGTCGGTGAAGCTGCCGGGCTGGGCGTATTGCGAATAGGTGAGGCGGCTGCGGTCGAGCGTCAGGCCGGCATTGGTCACGTGGTGCTCGCTCTCCCGCGCCAGGCTCAGCGCCATGCCGACGGTCTGCTGCCGCATATGGCTGGTGTTGAGCACCGCCGGGTGCAGCGCCGCGCCTTCGGCGCGGGTCATGCCGCAGTCGTCGCCGAGCGGGCTGCCGTCGGCGTCGAAGCCGTCCTCGCAGTCTTCGGCGTAGGCCTCGTAGTCCGGGTTCACGTCGCCGTTGGCGGTGTCGCGGCGGCTGTTGCGCACATAGGCCAGCGCCGCGGCGCTGGTCTTGTCGTCGAACCAGTGGCGGCCGTTGAGCGCGGCCTGCGTGACCTGGTTGCGGGTCTGGTCGGGATAGGTGTAGACCGCGCGCCGGTTGGACTGGTACAGCTCGGGCAGCGTGCCGCCGTCAGTCGCGCGATAGCTGGGCACCAGGCCGTTGCCGGTCAGCGTGCTGCGCCCGTGCAGCACGGACACGTCCCAGCTGCTGCTGGCGCCGGCGTAGCCCGCCTTGGCAAAGACATTGCCGAGCCGGCCCTCGGAATGGTCGCGCCAGCCATGCTCCTGGAACAGCGTGCCGGCGGCGAACGCATGCCAGCCGCCGTCGCTGCGCACGCCGCCGGACAGGTCGGCGCGCTTGCGGGCATGGCTGCCGTAGGACAGGTCGGCGGTAAAGCCGGGCGAGTCCAGCCCGGATCGCGTGGTCATGGCGAGCGCGCCGCCGAGCGTGTTGAGACCGTAGGCGGGGTTGGCGCTGGACACCAGCGACGCGCTCGCCAGCGCCGCCTCCGGGATCATGTCCCAGCTGACCACGTCGCCGAAGGGCTCGTTGACGCGGATGCCGTCAAGGTAAACCGACAGTCCCTGCGGCACGCCGGGGATGGATGACGCGCGGAAGCCGCGGTAGGTGATGTCGGTCTGGAACGGGCTGCCCTGGATGTCGTTGACGTTGACGCCGGCGAGGTGGCGGTTCATGTAGTCGGCCAGGTTGCCGGCGCGCGCGCCGCCGAGCTCGCTGCCGCGCACGGTCTGCACGGTGTAGGGCACCAGGTCGCTGGCCACGCCGATGCCGGGCAGCGGCGCGGCGGCCACCACCAGCACTTCGGGCAGCAGCGTACTGTCCTGGTTTGGCGCAACAGTGTCCTGTTGCGCCACAGCGGCACGCTGGCACAGCAGCGTGATCAGCGCGGACAGCACCGCGGCGCGGCGGCACGGGCGGGCTGCGACGGCGCGCGGAAGTCGGGATGGCCGCAGGCCTGGCGGTGCAGGGCGCGGGATGGCTGGCATGGTCGGGTCTCCTCGGGATAGCGGCGCATGCCTGCATCGGGCCGCGCCTGTGGGCAGGGCTTCAGCAGTTTTCGTACCGGGCAGCAGCATGGGGCCTGCGCCCTGTCACAAAACAGGACAAGGGGGCGTTGCCATCAGCGGGACAGTGTTCCATCACGGCACAGTGCCGCGCGGCGCATCGCAGCACGCGTCGCTGCGAGCCGGCGGCCGGCAGCGGTGCAGCGCCGGCCCGGCAAGGTCCGCGGGGATGCGGCATGCCGTGTTGCATCGCACATGGTATCGGCCTTGCTCTGTCACACCGCATCCCAACCCGGTCCGGTGCTTCGCCATGTTCCGTTGCCTTGCCTGCCTGCTGTCGATGTGCCTCGGCCTGTTGCCGGCGGGCTTCGCGCGGGCCGAGGGCGCAGCCGCCTATCCGTCGCGTCCGGTCACGCTGGTGGTGCCGTGGCCGGCCGGCGGGGCCACCGATATATCGATGCGCGTCCTGGCCGAACTGGCCGGACGTGAGCTGGGGCAGCCGATCGTGGTGGAGAACCGGCCCGGCGCCGGCGGCACGTTGGTGGGCGGCCTGCTTGCCGCCGCGCGGCCGGACGGCTACACCATCGGCCAGCTGCCGCTGACGGTGTACCGCTTCCCGCACCAGCAGAAGACCGCGTGGCAGCCGCTGCGCGACATCCAGCCGGTGCTGATGATCTCGGGCTATACCTTCGGCATCGTGGTGCCCGCCGACAGCCCGTGGCGCTCGCTGCGCGAGCTGATTGCCTGGGGCCGCGCACATCCGGGCCGGCTGACCGTGGGCTCCACCGGCATCGGCACCACCGCGCACCTGGCGATGGAGGACGTGCTGGGCCGCAGCGGCGTGCGCTACCTGCACGTGCCGTACCACGGCACCGCCGACCAGATGCTGGCGGTGGCCAACGGCTCGCTGATGGCGGGGGTCAATTCCACCGGCTTCGCGCCGTTCGTCGAAGCCGGCAAGCTGCGCCTGCTGGCGGTGTTCAGCGCGCAGCGCTCGGCGCGCTGGCCCGAGGTGCCGACCGTGGCCGAGCTGGGCTTCGCCGATGCGGTCCACAACTCGCCCTATGGCATCGGCGTGCCGCGCGGCACCGATGCGGCCATCGTCAGGCGCCTGCACGACGCGTTCCGCATCGCCATGCAGCACCCGCGCCATCTCGCCGAGCTGGCTCGCTACGACCAGGAGCTGACCTACCTGGGCACCGCGCAATACGAAGCCTTCCTGCGCCAGGCCTGGGACACCGAACGCAGCTTTGCCCAGCGTGCGGGCACGGCCCGGGCGAAGGAGCAGTTATGAACGCACTGCCAATCCAGGAAGCGCCGGCGCTTGCTTGCGACGCGGTGCGCAAGGCGTTCGGCGGGCGCGTCGCGCTCGACGGGGTTTCGCTGTGCGTGCGGCGCGGCGAGTTCGTGGCGCTGCTGGGGCCCAACGGCGCGGGCAAGACCACGCTGTTCCAGATCCTCAGCGGCCTGTTCGTCGCCGATGCCGGGCAGGTCATGGTGATGGGCTGCGACATGCGGCGCGACCCGGTGCGCGCGCTGGCGCAGCTGGGCATCGTGTTCCAGCAGCCCGCCATCGACCTGGACCTGCCGGTGCTGGCCAACCTGCGCTTCCATGCCGACCTGCATGGCCTGCCGCGGCGCGAGGCGGCGCAGCGGATCGCGCGCCTGCTGCAGGCCTTCGGCCTGGCGCCGCGCGCGCAAGCGCCGGTGCGCGAGCTGTCGGGCGGCAGCCGGCGCAAGGTCGAACTGGCGCGCGCCTTGCTGCATGAGCCGGCCATGCTGCTGCTCGACGAGCCGACGGTGGGACTCGACCCCGCCTCGCGCGTGCAGCTGCTGGCCGAGACCCGGCGGCTGGCGCGGCACGCAGGCGCCGGCGTGCTGTGGGCGACCCACCTGGTGCAGGAGGTGGAGCAGGCCGACCGCGTGATCGTGCTCGACCGCGGCGCGGTGCGCTTCGACGGCACCCCGGCCGCGCTGCTGGGGGTCACCGCGGCCGCGACGCTGGAAGCCGCTTTCCTCGCCATGACGCCGTCGGTCAGCCGCGCGGCGCAAACGGAGCTGACCGCATGAAGCCGATGCCATCCCCCGCCTGGCTTGCCGGCGCCTGGCTGCTGGCCACCGCGCTGCTGGTTGCCGCCGGCCTGGCCGAGGGCGCGCAGGGCACCCAGGGCGGCCCCGCGCGCGCCGCCACCGGCCAGGTCTTTGTCTCCAGCGAAAAGGACGACGCGCTGACCGCCTACGCTGCCGCCAGCGGCCAGCAGCTGGCGTCGTGGCGCCAGTGCCGGCGGCCGCGCCACCTGCAGCTGTCGCCGGACCGCGCACGGCTGTACGTGGCCTGCAGCGACGACCACCGCGTCGACGTGGTCGACGTCGGCACGCGCAAGACCGTGGCGTCGCTGCCGGTGGGCGACGACCCGGAGCTGTTCGACCTCAGCCAGGACGGCCGCACGCTCTACGTGTCGAATGAAGAGGACGCGCTGCTGTCGGCCTACGACACCGGCTCCGGCAAGCGCGTGTTCGCGGTCGCGGTGGGGGAGGAACCGGAGGGCGTCCGGGTCAGCGCGGACGGGCGGCAGGTGTACGTGGCTTCCGAGGTGGCTAACCTGGTCCACGTGGTCGACCTCGCCACGCGCAAGGTGGTGCGCAATATCCGCGTCGGCAACCGGCCGCGCCGGCTGCTGCTGGTGCGCGGCGGCAAGGAGCTGTGGGTCTCCAACGAGCTGTCGGCCAGCGTCAGCGTGATCCGCACCGATACGCTGGAGGTGGTGCAGACCATTGCCTTCGCGCCGCGCGGCATGCGCGCCGAGGACGTGACCCCGGTCGGGATGGCGGCGCGCAGCGACGGCAGCCACGCCTATATCGGGCTGGGCCGCGCCAACCATGTCGCGGTGGTGGAGGTGGCGTCGCGCCGCGTGCAGGACTACGTGCTGGTGGGACGGCGCGCCTGGGGGCTGGCGCTGAGCCGCGACAACGCCCGGCTCTACGTCGCCAACGGGATGTCGGACGATGTCAGCGTGGTCGACACCGCCAGCCGCAAGGCGGTGGCCACGCTCAAGGCGGGCCGCGTGCCGCATTCGGTGGCGATCGATGACTGAGCGGGCGCTGGCCGTGCTGGCCTTTACGCTTGCGGCGGCGCTGGCGTCGCCGCTGCATGGCGCGGAGGTGCGCGTGGCGGTGGTGTCGCTGGCCGACGATGCCCGCCACGCGCCGCGGCGGCTGGCGCAGCGCTATCCCGACCAGCCGCAGGGCAGCGCGCTCGACGCCGCCCAGGTGGCCGCGGCGGAAGCGCGCTTTGCGCTGGAGGCCGCGGGCCAGTCGCTGCGGGTCGAGGCGCAGCAGGCCCGCACCGAAGCCGAGGTGGCCACGCTGGTCGCGGCGCTGGCGCGACAGGGCACGCGCTACATCGTGCTCGACCTGCCGGCGGCCGCGGTCCGGGCCGCGGTGGGCGCGGTCAGGCCGGGCGAGGCCCTGCTGTTCAATGTCTCGGCCGACGACGATGCGCTGCGCGGCTCAGGCTGCGCGCCGGTGCTGCTGCATACGCTGCCCAGCCTGCGCATGCGCGCCGATGCGCTGATGCAATACCTGGCCGCGCGCAAGTGGCGCCGCGCCTTGCTGCTGAGCGGCCCGTCCCCGGCCGACGCCGCGCAGCGAGAGGCGCTGCTGGGCGCGGCGCGGCGCTTCGGCATCGCCTGGAGCGCGCAGCGCGCATTCCGGCTGTCCAACGATCCGCGCGAGCGCGACCAGGCCAATGTCAGGCTGCTGACCGGTGGCGCGGACTACGACGTGGTGGTGGTGGCCGACGCCGACGGCGAGTTCGCGCGCGGCCTGCCCTACGCCACGCAGCTGCCGCGCCCGGTGGTTGGCGCCAGCGGGCTGGGCGCGCAGGCCTGGCACTGGACCTGGGAGCGCAACGGCGGGCCGCAGCTCAACCGGCGCTTCGCCCGCGCCGCGGGCCGGCCGATGACCGGCTACGACTGGGCCGCGTGGGTCGCCGTCAAGGCCATTGCCGAGAGCGTGGTGCGGCAGCCCGCGGGCTTTGCCGCGCAGGCGCAGGCGCTGGCCGCGGGGCAGGTGGTGGTGGATGGCTTCAAGGGCCCGCCGCTGTCGTTCCGGCGCTGGGACCGCCAGCTGCGCCAGCCGCTGATGCTGGCGCACCCCGACGGCGTGGTCGGCACCGCGCCGGTCGAAGGCGTGCTGCATCCGAAGAACAACCTCGACACCCTGGGCGCCGACGAAGCCGACACCGCGTGCCGCGCCCCGACCTGACCCCATGACCATGCCCGCCACCCTGCCACCGTCGATGCGCCATCGCTGGCGCGCACTGCGCGCGGTCTGCGGCCGCGAACTGCGCAAATACCTGCGCCAGCCCGGACGGCTGCTGTCGTCGCTGGTGCGGCCGCTGCTGTGGCTGCTGGTGTTCGCCGCAGGCTTCCAGAATGCGCTGGGGGTCGCGATCGCGCCGCCGTACGACAGCTACATCGAATACCAGGTCTATGTCGCACCCGGGCTGCTGGGCATGATCGCGCTGTTCAACGGCATGCAGTCGTCGCTGGCGATGGTGTACGACCGCGAGATGGGCGTGATGCGGCTGCTGCTGACCGCGCCCCTGCCGCGCGGCTGGCTGCTGGGCTGCAAGCTGGCGGCGGGCACGCTGCTGTCGTTGCTGCAGATGGCGGCGTTCCTGCTGGTGGCCGCGGCGTTCGGCATCCGCTTCGCGCCGCTGCACCTGCTGGCCGGCCTGGGCGCGATGACGCTGGCGGCGCTGATGCTGGGCGCGCTCGGCCTGCTGCTGTCGGTCCATGTGCGCCAGCTGGAGAATTTTGCCGGCACCATGAACTTCGTCATCTTCCCGATGTTCTTCATCAGCTCGGCGCTGTATCCGCTGTGGCGCCTGCAGGAGTCGGGCGCCGAGGCGGTGTACCAGCTGGCGCGGCTGAACCCGTTCACGCATGCGGTCGAGGCGATCCGCTTTGCGCTGTACGGGCAGCTGGCGCCGCACAGCCTGGCCATCGTCGCGGCCAGCGCGGTGGCGTTTTTCGCGCTGGCGCTGCGCGGCTACGACCCGCAGCGCGGCATGGCGCGTCGCGGGCAACCGGCATGACCGGCCACCGGCAGGGCCTGGCGTTGCTGGCGCTGGCATGGCTGGCGCTGGCCGTCCCGAGGGTGTCCGCGGCACCGGGCACCGGTGCCGGCATCGTGCACAGCGATCCAATGCAGTCGCCGCAATGGGCCTGGATCCACAAGGAGCTGCTGCAGCAGGGCCCGGTAGTGTTCGACAGCCGCGTGCGCGTGACAGGGCCCGCCTTCGCCGAAGACCCGATGCGCGTGCCGATTGCCTTCGACGCGTCGGCGCTGGGCGAGGTCGAGCGCATCGTGGTGGCGGTGGACCGCAACCCGATCCGCCCGGTGCTGGCGTTCGAGCCGCTGCGGGTGCGGCCGTCGCTGTCGTTCCGCTTCAAGCTGGAGCAGGCCTCGCCGGTGCGGGTGGCGGCGCGCACGCGCGACGGCACCTGGCATGTCGGCAGCGCGTGGGTCGACGCCGGCGGCGGTGGCTGCACCGTGCCGGGCGCGACCCGCCGCGACGGCAGCTGGAGCCGCACCCTCAATCGGGTCGAGGCGCGCGTGTTCCCGCCCTTGGGCGACGCCGGCGCGCGCGTGCGGCTGCGCGTGATGCACCCGATGGACACCGGCCTGGTCGCCGGCATCCCGGCGTTCCATCTCGAGACGCTGGTGCTGGCCGACGCGGCGCGGCAGCCGCTGTTGCGGCTGACCCTGCACGAGCCCGTGGCGGAGAACCCGATCTTCTCGTTCGACCTGCGCGAGGCGGTGGTGCCCGGCATGACCGTGTCCGGCCACGACAACAACGGCAACCGCATCGCGGCGCGGGTGTCGCCATGAAGCGCGTATTGCCGTCGCTGCTGCTGTGGCTGGCCACTGCTGCGGTCCTCGCGGCGCCCGCGCAGCCACCTGACTACCGCCTGGCGCCGCGCGAGATCGCCGCCGGCGTGTGGCTGCTGGAAGGCGCCAATGCCGACTTCGCCCCGGCCAATGGCTGCAACATCATCAATACCGCGTTCATCGATACCGGCGACGGCGTGGTGGTGATCAACACCGGCCCCTCGCGCGAGTACGGCGAGCAGCAGCGCCGCGCCATCGCCGCGCTGACCGGCGCGCCAGTACGGCTGGTGCTGAACCTGAACCTGCATCCCGACTACTTCTTCGGCAACCAGGCCTATGCCGACGTGGGCGGCAGCGCGCTGCCCGCCACCATCGACGGCGCGCGCCGCGAGGGCGCGGCCTATGCCGACAACCTCTACCGCCTGTGCGGCGACTGGATGCGCGGCACCGAGCCCGCGCCGCCGCTGCACGCGCTGGAGGCCGGCACACGGACGATCGGGCGCCGCACGCTGGAACTGATCCGCCTGGAAGGCCATACCGACGCAGACCTGGTGCTGCTGGACCGCGCCGCCGGCATCGTCTTCGCCGGCGGGCTGGTGTTCCGCGAGCGCATCCCCACCACGCCGCACGCGCATATCGGGCGCTGGCTCGACAGCCTGGCGCGGCTGCAGGCGCTGATGGAGCAGAGCGGGGCGCGCCTGCTGGTGCCCAGCCACGGGCCCGCGCTGGGCGGCACGGAAGCCATCGCGCAGACGCGTGCCTACCTGCAATGGCTCGACGCGCGCCTGCGCGAGGCCGCGGCGCAGGGACGCGACCTGGCCGAGGTCATGGCCCTGCCGGTGCCCGAGCCCTTCGCGCGCTGGGGCGCGCTGCCGGCCGAGTACCTGCGCAACGTGATCCATCTCTACCCGGCGCACGAGGAAGCCGCGCTGGGCCAGTGACGGGACCGACGATGCCTGTTCAATTCTGGCGCAGCTGCAACGCAGTGTTGCACGCTGGCGCGGGCAGCAGCCTTGCGGCGGGCTTGCAGGGCGCGTGATCGGGCCCCGCCCCACTGGCATGGGATTTGCCATTTGCGTGCTGGTGTGTGGCGCAGTGGCGCACCAGCGAAATCGAAAACAAGAGAGGAGATGGCAATGAGGACCTTACGAGTAGGGCTGGCAATTGCGACAACCGCGGCGGCAATCGCGGCCGCTGCGGCGAGCGTTGCCGCGCAGGCGGCGGTAAGCGACGCCATGATCGAGAACGATGCGAAGTCCCCCGGCGACGTGCTGTCGTGGGGCATGGGCCCGCAGGGGCAGCGCTATTCGACGCTGGCGCGCATCAATACCAAGAACGTGGGCCGGCTGGTGCCGGCGTGGTCGTTCTCGTTCGGCGGCGAGAAGCAGCGCGGGCAGGAGTCGCAGCCGCTGATCCACGACGGCAAGATGTTTGTCACCGCGTCGTATTCGCGCATCTATGCGCTCGACGTGAAGACCGGGCGCAAGCTGTGGAAGTACGAGCACCGCCTGCCCGAAGGCATCATGCCGTGCTGCGACGTGGTCAACCGGGGCGCGGCGCTGTACGACAACCTGGTGATCTTCGGCACGCTCGACGCGCAGCTGGTGGCGCTGGACCAGAACAGCGGCAAGGTGGTTTGGAAAGAGAAGCTGGAAGACTACGCCGCCGGCTATTCGTACACGGCCGCGCCGCTGGTGGCCAAGGGCCTGGTGCTGACCGGCATCTCGGGCGGCGAATTCGGCGTGGTCGGCCGCGTCGAGGCGCGCGATGCCAAGACCGGGCAGCTGGTGTGGTCGCGGCCGGTGGTCGAAGGCCACATGGGCTACAAGTACGACAAGGACGGCAACAAGACCGAGATCGGCATGACCGGCACCCAGAACGCCAGCTGGCCCGGCGAGACCTGGAAGACCGGCGGCGCGGCCACGTGGCTGGGCGGCACCTATGACCCGGCCACCGGCCTGGCCTACTTTGGCACCGGCAACCCGGGCCCGTGGAACAGCCATATCCGCAAGGGCGACAACCTCTACTCTGCCTCGACCGTGGCGCTCGATCCCGCCACCGGCAAGATCGTCTGGCACTACCAGAACACGCCCAACGACGGCTGGGATTTCGACGGCGTGAACGAGTTCGTCACCTTCGACCTGGACGGCAAGCGCATGGGCGGCAAGGCCGACCGCAACGGCTTCTTCTACGTCAACGATGCCACCAGCGGCAAGCTGGTCAATGCCTTCCCGTTCGTGAACAAGATCACCTGGGCCAGCGGCATCGACCTGAAGAGCGGCCGCCCCAACTACGTCGCCGAGGGCCGTCCCGGCGACCCGGCCGCCGCCAACGGCGAGAAGAAGGGCAAGTCGGTGTTCGCGGCACCGGGCTTCCTGGGCGGCAAGAACCAGCAGCCGATGGCCTACAGCCCGCAGACCGGCCTGTTCTACGTGCCCGCCAACGAGTGGGGCATGGACATCTGGAACGAGCCCATCAGCTACAAGAAGGGTGCTGCGTTCCTGGGCGCGGGCTTCACCATCCAGCCGCTCAACGAGGACTACATCGGCTCGCTGCGCGCGATCAACCCCAAGACCGGCAAGATCGTCTGGGAGGTCAAGAACGGCGCGCCGCTGTGGGGCGGCGCCATGACCACCGCGGGCGGGCTGGTGTTCTGGGGCACGCCCGAAGGCTACCTGAAGGCCGCCGACGCCAAGACCGGCAAGGAGCTCTGGCAGTTCCAGACCGGCAGCGGCGTGGTCGCGCCGCCGGTCACGTGGGAAGAGAACGGCGAGCAGTTCGTCGCCGTGGTCTCCGGCTGGGGCGGCGCGGTGCCGCTGTGGGGCGGCGAGGTGGCCAAGCGCGTGAACTTCCTGGAGCAGGGCGGCTCGGTGTGGGTGTTCAAGCTGCACAAGAGCTGAGGGAATCAACGGTGATTCAGCCCCGCGTACATGGCATCGCAGCGGCGCTGCATGGCGTGCGCGGGGCACCGTCGCCACGGTATCGGGATACAGGTATGAAGAAAGAATGGATGGCGCTGGCTGCGGTTGGCGCGATGTTGCCGGGCGCGGCGCTGGCCGCCACGGCGGCGGAGATGCAGGCGCTGGCGGACAAGAGCGGCTGCTTTTCCTGCCATGGCATGCAGTCGAAGGTGGTGGGGCCGGGGTTTGCCGAGGTGGCGGCGCGGTACAAGGGCGACAGCCAGGCGGCCGCTTCGCTGGCGAAGAAGATTCGCGAGGGCGGCAAGGGGGCGTGGGGCAGGATCCCCATGCCGCCGCATGGAAGTCTGGGAGAGGATGATGCGAAGAAGCTGGCGGAGTGGGTGCTTGGGGTCGGCTGAGGGGGGGCGGGGCGTGGGCGGCGGACGCTGCGTCGGACGCGGCCCCGTTGCGGGCGTCGGCGGCCGGCGCAAGACCCGCTTGCGGCGGCGCCGGCGCGGGCGTTGATTCAGCGCTTGCCCCCATCCGTCGGTTCTTGGTTTGTCGTGCTTGGCGGGCGTGGCTGTTTCGCCGGCGCAGCCGGCGACCTACTTCTTGGCCGAGCGCCAAGAAGTAGGCAAGAAACGCGTCGCCTGTGCGGCTGGCAATCAATTCCGCGGCGTTGGTGGTTCGGGCGGTGGTGATTTCCGTTTGGCGTGGGTGCCCGTTCGAACCTGCTAACGCTATGTGAGTCAGGGACAACGCCTCCGATCACCCACTTTTGAACGATCCCAACAGGGTGTAGGCCACCTGCTGCGGACGCTATTGGTGGGACGCCTTCGGCTGCGCTGCGCGCGCTCCCAATCTCAGGTCTTGTGCACTGGCACGGAGTGCGTCGCTGCGCTCGCACGCGCTATCGCGGGCGAGCCCAAAGGATTTTCGCCTCCCGCTGGTTTGCTCCCCTCTCCCGCTTGCGGGAGAGGGGCGGGGGAGAGGGCCGGAGCATCCACGAAGTCAATCGCATCCGTCCGCGCTGCCCAACCTCATCCCCGCGAACTCCGCGATGAACCCAGTCTCAACGAGTTTCCATCACTCCGAAACACCAGCGGATATTCGTTCGTCCGCGCCGCCGCTAGCCGACCCTCCAGCACGATCTCGCGCAGCCGCCCATGCCCGGGCGCCTTGGCGCAGGCGGGGTCGGTCGCGGCGGCATCGCCGGTGACCAGGAAGGCCTGGCAGCGGCAGCCGCCCAGGTCTGCCTCGCTGTGCTCGCAGGACCGGCACGGCTGCGGCATCCATTGCGTGCCGCGAAAGCGGCGGAAGGCGTCGCTGTGGTGCCAGATGTCGTGAAGGGTTTCCGTCCGGACGTCGGGCAGCTCCAGGTCCGGCAGCATGCGGGCCGCGTGGCACGGCAGCGCGGTGCCGTCCGGTGCCACGCCCAGGAAGGTGGTGCCCCAGCCGTTCATGCATTTCTTCGGCCGTTCCTCGAAATAGTCCGGCACCACGAACAGGATCTGGCATTGCCGGCCGATGCGCGCGCGGTACTGCCGCACCACGGCCTCGGCTTCGCGCAGTTGTTCGCGGGTCGGCATCAGCGCCTGCCGGTTCTCCCAGGCCCAGCCGTAGTACTGCGTATTGGCCAGCTCCAGGTACTCGGCGCCCAGCTGCAAGGCCAGCTCGATGATGGTGCCGACATGCGGCAGGTTATGCCGGTGCAGCACGCAGTTCATCACCATCGGATAGCCGTGCGCCTTGATCAGCCTGGCCACGCGCTGCTTAAGCTCGAACGTGCGCGTGCTCGACAGGAAATCATTGAGCTCGCGGGTGGAGTCCTGGAACGACAGCTGGATATGGTCCAGGCCCGCCTCGCGCAGCGCCGCCAGCCGGGCATCGGTCAGGCCCACGCCGGAGGTGATCAGGTTGGTGTAGAAGCCCAGGCCGCGCGCATGGCGCACCAGCGTCTCCAGGTCCTTGCGCAGCAGCGGCTCGCCGCCGGACAGGCCCAACTGCACCGCGCCCAGCGCGCGCGCCTGGGTGAACACGTCGCACCACTGCGCGGTATCCAGTTCCTGCGCATGGCGGGCATAGTCGACCGGATTGGAGCAGAACGCGCAGTGCAGCGGGCAGCGGTAGGTCAGCTCCGCCAGCAGCCACAGCGGCGGGCCGGGCGGCGCGGGCTCAGACCAGCCAGCCGCGTTCGGTGGCATGTTTGACAAAGGCGTGGACCTCCGGCGCGATGCCCTGCACGCCAAAGGCGGCCTGCAGGTCGTCGATCAGCATGTCGAGCGTATGGTTGCCGTCGCAGCGTTGCAGGATCGCGGCGGCGCTGTCGTTGAGCGTGACCATCCCTTCCGGATATAGCAGCACCCAGCTTTGCTGCGAGTCCTCCCACTGCAGGCGGAAGGTGCGGTGCAGGGTCGGGGTGGCGAGGTCTTGCGAGCCGGCGGTCATGGCTGGGCCTGCTGGATGGCATCGAGCATCGACCACAGCACGTCGAGCTTGAATTGCAGGATATCGAGGGCGCGCTGCTGTTGCGCCGCGCTGCGGAAGTAGTCCAGCGTCACGCGCAGGCCGTGGTCGACGTCGCGCTGCGCCAGCGGGATGCGCGAGCGGAAATAATCCAGGCCGCCAGCCTCGATCCACGGATAGTGCGTGGGCCAGCCGGCCAGCCGCTCCTGGTGGATCTTCGGCGCGAACATCTCGGTCAGCGATGAGCACACCGCTTCCTGCCACGGCGCGCGGCGCGCGAAGTTGACATAGGCGTCGACGGCGAAGCGCACCCCGGGCAGCACCTGCCGGTGATCCAGCAGCGCGTCGCGTTCCAGGCCGACGGCCTGGCCCAGCCGCAGCCAGGCCTCGATGCCGCCGGGCTGGTCGTCGGTGCCGTCATGGTCGAGGATGCGCACCACCCACTCGCGGCGCGTGGCGCGGTCGGGGCAGTTCGACAGGATCGCGGCGTCCTTCAGCGGGATGCTGGCCTGGTAGTAGAAGCGGTTGGCCACCCACGCGCGGATCTGCGCGGGCGTGCATTGGCCCGCCGCCATGCGCTGGTTGAACGGGTGGTGGATGTGATAGCCGCTTTCGCGGGCGCGCAGGCGCGCCTCGAACTCGGCCGGGCTCCATGCAACGGTGGCTGTCATAGCGCGATTTCCATGCCGTCGTAGGCCAGTTCGATGCCGTGCCGGGCCAGCTCGGCACGCTCGGGCGAGTCTTCCGCCAGCACCGGATTGGTGTTGTTGATGTGGATAAGGATCTTGCGGCGGGCGGGCAGGCGGTCCAGCACCTCGATCATCCCGCCCGGCCCGGACAGCGCCAGGTGGCCCATGTCGGCGGCGCTGCGCGTGGAGAAGCCCAGCGCCTGCATTTCGTCGTCGCGCCAGAAGGTGCCGTCGACCAGCACCACGTCGGCGCGGCGCAGCTGCGCGAACACGTGGTCGTCGACCTGGCCCAGCCCGGGCGCATAGAACGCGCTGCGGCCGCTGCGGCGGTCTTCGATGCGCAGGCCGATGTTGTCGCCTGGCTGCGGCGCGTGGCGCCTGGGCGAGTAGGGCGGGGCCTTGCTTTGCAGCGGGACCGCGGTCAGCGCCACGCCATCCAGCGGCGGCACCGAGAACGCCGTGCCGTCGCAGGGCAGCGCGTGGCACTGCAGCCCGCAGTAGTGCGACAGGACGCGCGTCAGCGGGAACGCCCCGGCCAGGTCTTCGAGCACGCTGGCGGTGGCGTAGAGCGGCAGCGCGCGGCGGTGTTCGCGCAGCATCAGCAGGCCGGTGACGTGGTCGATCTGCGCGTCCATCAGCAGCACCGCGGCAATCGCGGTGTCGCGCCCGGCGCGGCCGGGTTGCAGCGCGGGGGTCTGGCGCAGCTGCTGCAGGATGTCGGGCGAGGCATTGACCAGGATCGCATCCGCCCCGTCGCCGCACAGCGCGATCGACGATTGCGTGCGCGGGGTGGCGCGCACGGTGCCGCGGCGCACGCCGTCGCAGTTGCGGCAATTGCAGTTCCATTGCGGGAAGCCGCCGCCGGCGGCCGATCCCAGTACCCGGATGGTTGTCATGGCGCGAGCGCTCGAGGGTGGATCACAGCTGCCCCGCGCACAGGCGCCATGCCGGCAACCACCGGCGGCGCCCGCCCGCGGAACGTCGCGGCCGGTCAGCGGTTGGCGATATACATGGTGATTTCAAAGCCGAGCCGCAGCTCGGTGTAGGCGGGCGTGGTCCAGGTCATGTCGGTCTCCTTGGTTGGCATGGTTAGTGATTAGCGTCGCGGCATGGCAGCGTGTCTGCCGCAATGCCCGGAAAGGCAACAACCATGCCCGACGCAACCCTGGACCACACCGTCTTCCACCTGCGCACGCCCGACGCGCAGCGCCTGCACGTGCGGCTGGGAGGCCCGCCGCACGGCGAGCCCTGGCTGGTCCTGCACGGCGGGCCGGGCAGCGGCTGTACCCCGTCGATGGCGGCGTGGTTCGACCCGCAACGGCACCGCGTGGTGATGCCTGACCAGCGCGGCGCCGGCCGCTCGACCCCGGCCGGCGGGGTGCGGCGCAACAACGTCGGCGCCCTGCTGGCGGACCTGGAGCAGCTGCGCGCGGCCCTTGGCATCGCGCGCTGGGGCGTGGTGGGCGGATCGTGGGGCGCGGCGCTGGCGCTTGCCTATGCCGCGCGCTATCCGCATGCGGTCGCCGCGCTGGTGTTGCGCGGCGCGTTCCTGACCGGGCGCGACGACGTGCTGGGCCTGTTTGCGCCGCGCCCCGGCGCCGGCCTGCTGCGCCGCGCCGCGCCGGCGGGCGAGCGGCTGCCCGAGGCGCGCGCGCGGCTGCTGACAGTGTCTCGACTGTTGCAAAGTGGGACGACTGTTCAAAAACGGGACACCGCGGCCGCGTGGCGCCGGCTCGAGCTGGACCGGCTCGGCCTGCGGGGCATTGCGCGGGAACGTGCGCAGTGCGCGCGCCAGCGGCTCGCCACGGTACGCAAGTACCGCATCCAGGCGCACTACCTGCGCCACCGCGCCGGGCTGGGCAAGCCCGCGTTGCTGCGCGCGGCGCGCGACATCGCCGCGCACGGCCTGCCGGTGACGCTGCTGCATGGCCGTGCCGACGCGGTGTGCCGGCCCGCCAATGCCCTGCGGCTGCGGCAAGCCATGCCGGACGCGCGGCTGGCATGGGTCGACGCCGGGCACCTGGCCGACGGCGCCATGCGCGCTGCGCTCGCGGACGCGATCCGTGCCAGCGCCTGGCAGCGCTGATGGCCACGCGTCGTGCCTTTCTCGGAACCTCGCTGGCGCTGGCGCTCGACGCGTGGCAGCCGGCCGCGGCGGCCGGCACGCGGGTCGTGCTGGACCCCCTGCAGCCCGGCGTCTACGTCGCCCGGGCCGCCAATGCCGAAGCCATGCGCGCCAACGCGGGCGCGGTGGTGCCCAGCCTGGTCCATGTCACGCACACGGGGGTGCTGGTGGTCGATCCCGGGCCGCATGCAGCGTGGGGCAGGGCGCTGCTCGGCGCGATCCGCGCGCTGACGCGGCAGCCGGTGCGCTGGGTGGTCAACAGCCACGCCCATCCCGAGAACGTGCTGGCCAATGCCGCCTTTGCCGGGCTGCGGCCGCGGCCGCAGTTCCTGGCTTCGGCGGCCACCGCCGCGTTGATGCGGCAACGATGCTCGGACTGCCTGGCCCGGCTGGGCGCGCAGCTCGGGCACGCTGCCATGCGCGGCACCGCGATCGTGTTGCCGGAGCCGGTGCTGCAGCACGGCGCCTGGCTGCAGACCGGCGATACCGCGTGGCAGGTGCAGGTGCATGCGCCGGCCCACAGCGCATCCGATACCGTGCTGTACGCGCCGCAGCTGCGGCTGCTGTGCGCGGGAGGGCTGGGGTACCGCGAACGTGTGCCGGAGATGCAGGAGGCGTCGCTGCAAGGCTGGCGCCAGGCGCTGCGCCAGCTGATCGCGCTGCCGGCGGACACCGTCGTCGCCACCGCAACCGGCACGCCCGCGCAGACGCTGGCGCCGACGCTGGCCTATCTCGATGCGCTGGCGCAGGGCATTGGCGCCGCGCTGGCCGCGGGCCGCGATGCATCGCAAGCGGCCGATGCCGTGGTGGCGGCGCCGTTCCGCCACTGGCGCCATTTCCCGACCCGCCACCCGCTGAACCTGCAGCGCGCCTGGCGCCAGCTGGAAGACGCGTGGATGCAGGGCGAGGCGCCGGCCTGACCCTGCGGCCTGGCGCGCGGGCGCGAGTCAGCCGCCCTGCTGCGGCAGCCCGCGCGCCTCCTCCATCTTGCGGTAGACCGTGTTGCGCGAGATCCCCAGCGCCTTGGCCGCCGCCGAGATATTGCCGTTGTGGGCCTTGACCGTGGCCACGATCGCCATCGCCTCGACCTCGGCCAGCCGCGTGGGCTGCATGCCGTGCGCCATCGCCACGGCCGGCGCGGCCGCGGGCACTGATGGCTGCGCCTCGCGCAGGTCGTCGAGGAAGTCGTCCGGCAGGTGCTCCTCGGTGATCTCGGCTTCGCCCTCGGCCATCAGCCGCGCGGTGCGCAGCAGGTTGCACAGCTGGCGGATATTGCCCGGCCAGTGGTAGCGGCGGAACAGCGCCATCACCGCGTCGCTGATGCGGGGCACGTTGTCATCCGCACCGGCCGTCCCGGCGGCGGCGCCGTGGTCCTGGCGCAGCAGCTTGCCGGCGACCACGTCGAGGTCGCTGCGCTCGCGCAGCGCTGGCAGCCGCACCACCAGCCCGTTGAGGCGGTAGTACAGGTCTTCGCGGAACTGGCCGCTGGCGACCAGGTCGCGCAGGTTGCGGTTGGTGGCGCACACCACCGAGACGTCGATGTGGATGACCTTGCTGCTGCCCAGAGGCGATACCGCGCGCTCCTGCAGCGCGCGCAGCAGGCGGCCCTGCAGGTGCAGCGGCATGTCGCCGATCTCGTCGAGAAACAGCGTGCCGCCGTTGGCCAGCAGCATCTTGCCGATGCCGCCCTTCTTGCGCGCGCCGGTGAAGGCGCCTTCCTCGTAGCCGAACAGCTCCGACTCGATCAGGTTTTCCGGAATCGAGGCGCAGTTGACGGCGATGAAGGGCCCGGTGCGGCGCCCGCTGTCGGCGTGGATGGCGCGCGCCAGCAACTCCTTGCCGGTGCCGGTTTCGCCCAGCACCATCACCGGGATGTCCTTGCCGATGACCTTGCGCAGCTTGCCGATCACGGTGCGGATCTGCGCGTCGCCGGTGTCCAGCTCATCCAGCCCTGGCGAGGGCGCGGGGCCCGCCGCCAGGCTGCGCGGCATGCCGCTGGCGCCGCTCGCGCCCGCGTGGCGCGCCTCGGTGCCGCCGGGCAGCGCCGCGGCCGGGCTTTTCCATTCCACGCGCGCGCTGACCTTGACGCCGCTGGGCAGGTGCAGCTGGACCATGCCCGCATGGGCCGCGCGCGCCGCGTCGAACAGCTGCGACATCGACAGCCCGAACAGCGACGAGAAGGTATGCGCCTGCAGCGCGCCGTTGGACAGGCCCAGCTGGAACTGCCCGCTGCGGTTGGCCGACAGGAAGCGCCCGCCGGGCGTGAACGAGACGATGCCCTCCACCAGCGTGCCGAGGAACTCGGCGCGCGAATGGAAGCGGATGCACACCATGTCGCGGAAGGCGTTGCCGAACAGCTGGTTCTCGATCATCTGCGCCGACATCCGCACCAGCGCCATGGTGTGCTTGTGGAAGCCGCGCTGGTCGCCGGTCACGTCCAGCGCCCCCACGGTCTTGCCGTAAGGGTCCAGGATCGGCATGCACGAGCAGGTCAGGAACTGGTTGGCCTCCAGGTAATGGTCGGCGCCGTGGACCAGCGTGGCGCGGTTCTCGGCCAGCGCCGTGCCGATGGCGTTGGTGCCGCGGCGCGCCTCCGACCACTCCGAGCCCGGGCGCAGCGAGATCTTGTCGGCGCGGGCAAGGAAGTCGTCGTCGCCCATGGCGTGCAGGATCAGGCCGTCGGCGTCGGTCAGCACGATCATGCTCTGGGTGTCGACGATCTGGTCGTGCAGCGTCTCCATCACCGGCAGGGCATAGGTGAACAGCGACTGGCTGCGTTCGATGCGGGTTTTCAGCTCGCTTTGCAGCACCGGGCAGAAATCGGGCGACTCATAGGGTCGCAGGCCGTAGGATTCCGAGCGCTGGTGGGCCTGGGCGATCAGCTCGGCTCGCTCGTGCTGCCCGGCATCACCGGGGGCGTCCGCGCGCGGACGGGCCGGATCCGTCTGGATGGTCATGTCTCGGTCTCCTTGTGGAAAATCCGCCCGCGATCTTTGCGCGGGTCGCCGCCGGCCGCGCCAGGCGCGGGCTCGACAGTGTTGCGTGGTGAAGCAAAACACTTGCCAGGGTGTGGCATTCCGGGACACCGCTGCGCTGCCCCGGGGGATCTTGCCCGGCAAACGCGGCATTTTCGCCTGGCCTCGGTGTTGGTATGGCTCTTGCGGAAATAGGGCAAACAAAGCCAGCCCCATCACTGTAGGAGACAAATCCATGAAAACGCAGCGCCGCCTGCTCGCCTTGCTCTCACTTTGCGCGTCCCTGACCGCTTTTTCCGCCGGCCCGGTGCTGGCTCACGGCGATGTCACGCCCCAGGCCGTCGATACCAAAGCGTTACCACAGCTGGGCGACGAATGGCGTCCGGACAATCCCTACCGCAGCGGCGATGCGCACAAAGAGGCGCTGCGCATCGGCTCGTCGGCGTACAACCAGAACTGCGCGCGCTGCCACGGGCTGGAAGCCGTGTCGGGCGGCATTGCCCCCGACCTGCGCAAGCTGGACGGCGACTGCGTCGCGCTGGCCGACGCCAAAAAGAAGCAGGCCTGCCAGAGCGAGATTTCGCAGTTCTACGCCACCACCGTGCGCAAGGGCCGCACCCGCGACGGCCGCGTCTACATGCCGCCGTTCGACGGCGTGCTGAGCCAGGAGGCGGTCTGGGCCATCAAGACCTACCTGGAATCGCGCCACGAGTAAGCGGCGCGTCAGTGCGATCCATGCCGGTCCCTTCGCCCTAACAGGAGATATGCCATGCCTGACAGCCCTGTCCGCGGCCCACTGCTTACCTTTTCCGTCGCGCCCGCGCCGCGGGTGCTTGCCCTGCGCTGGCTCGGCTGCCTGTTGCTGGCCGCCGCTGCCTTGCTCGGCGTGTCGCCGGCGCATGCCGACCTGGCCCGCATCCGCCAGGCCGGCACGCTGAAGGTGGCAGTGTACAAGGGCCTGCCGCCGTTCTCGGCGCTGGCCGGCAGCCAGTATGCCGGCATCGACGTGGCGCTGGCGCAGGCGCTGGGCAAGGCGCTGGGCCTGTCGGTGGCGCTGTTGCCGTTCGATGCCGACGAGAACATGGCCGACGACCTGCGCGCGATGGTCTGGCGCGGCCATTACCTGGGCTACGGCCCGGCCGACGTGATGCTGCACGTGCCGGTCGACCGCGCCTTCATGCGCGCCAACGACAAGGCGCTGATCGTCGCACCTTACTACCGCGAGACCTTCGTGCTGGTGCACGACCGCGAGCGGGTGCCGGACGTGCGCGGCCTGGAAGACCTTGCCGGCCAGCCCACCGGCGCGGCCGCGGGCTCGGCCGGGGCCAACGCGCTGTTGTCCGCCGGCGGCGGCGCGCTGCGTGACCGGGTCAGGATTTATCCCGAGGCCGGGCTGGCGCTGCACGCGCTGTTCTCGGGCGAGATCGCCGCGGCGCTGGTGACGCGCGCGCAGTATGAAAGCGCGCTCAAGGCGGGCGGCCACGCCGGTGGCCGCTATGCCGCGGCCGACATCAGCGCGCCGCTGCTGCCGCCGCGCGGCTGGGCCGTCGGCATGGCGGTCAAGGCGGGCGAGCGCGAGCTGGCCGAAGCGCTGCAGTCGGCGCTGGACAAGATCCGCGCCAACGGCGAGCTGGCGCGCATCTTCGGAGGCTACGGCGTGTCGATGCAGGCGCCGTGAAGCGGAGGTTGTAAAGAATGCACGCGATCCGGCACCGCGGGGTCGCCACGCTGGCGCGGGATTGAGGCACCCGCGGCGGTCCGGTGGGGCGCCGGTGGGACTCTGGCGGCGCCGCGGCGCCACGCCTGCCATCGCCGCAGCACATCGCCGCACCACATGGCAGCGGGCAGGAACGGGAATTGCGGGGGCAGGGCAGTATCGTGACTGGGGATCGAGCGATGCCTTCCATTTCGTCGGTTCTGCTGTCCTCGCCCCGCGCGCTCTACGGGCTGCTGCGGGATACCGTCAACGCCTGGGTGGAAGACTACGCCCCCAGCATGGGCGCGGCGCTGGCCTATTACACGGTGTTCTCGATCGCGCCGCTGCTGCTGATCGTGATCTCGGTGGCGGGCGTGGTGTTCGGCCACGAGGCCGCGCGCGGCGAAGTGGTGGCGCAGCTGCAGGGGCTGCTTGGCCCGGAGGGCGCCAAGACCGTCGAAGCCATGCTGCTGGCGGTTAGCAAGCCCGCGGCCAGCGCGCTGACCGCGGTGGTCGGCGTGGTGGTGCTGCTGATCGGCGCGACCACGGTGTTCGCCGAGCTGCAGTCCGCGCTCGACCGGATCTGGGAGGTACCCGAGCGGCGCAAGACCTCCGGCCTGTTTGCACTGCTGCGCGCGCGGCTGCTGTCGTTCGGCATGATCCTGGGCATCGGCTTCCTGCTGGTGGTGTCGCTGCTGCTGAGCGCGGGGATCTCCGCGCTCAACCGTTTGTGGGGGCCGCTGTTCGGGGCGGAGGAGCTGATCGCCCATGTGCTCGACACCGTGGTCAGCCTGGTGCTGATCACGGTGGTCTTTGCCATGATCTACAAGATCATGCCGCGCGCCAAGGTGCGCTGGCCCGACGTCTGGCTGGGCGCGGCGGTGACGGCGCTGCTGTTCACGCTGGGCAAGTTCCTGATCGGCCTGTATATCGGCAAGAGCGGCGTCGCCAACGGCTACGGTGCCGCCGGCTCGCTGGTGGTGCTGCTGCTGTGGGTGTATTACTCCGCGCAGATCTTCCTGCTGGGGGCCGAGTTCACCTGGCAGTACGCACGGCGCTACGGTTCGCGCCGCCATGAGGCCGCGGCCGAGCGCGAGCGCGAACTCGAACGCGAGCGCGAACTCGAACGCGAGCGCGCCAGGTCCCAGTCTCAGCCGCCGCCCAGCGCCACCGCGAACAGCGCCGAGATCAACGGGCGTTCCTTGCGCACCGCCAGGCAGCACAGGGAATAGTCGATCGACAGCAGCGGCTCGTCCACCGGCACCACCTGCAGCCCCGGCAAGGGGATGCATTCGATCTCGGTGACGAAGCTCAGTCCCATGCCGCTGGCCACTGCATGCAGGATGGCCTCGCGGCTGTTGATCTCCATCGCGCAGTGCAGCGCCACGCCATGCTGCGCGCAGGCGCGTTCGACACGGTCGCGCGTCTTCGAGCCCGGCTCGCGCTGGATCACGGGTTCGCCGGCGAGGTCCCGCAGCGTGACCGTGGTGCGCCCGGCCAGCGCATGGCCCGCCGGCATCACCGCGACAATGCGTTCCTTGCGATAGGGCACCACATGCAGCCCCGCCACCGGGTCAGGCTCGGCAAGGATGCCGGCGTCGATGTCGAAGTCCTGCAGGCCGCGCAGCACCGACGCCTCCGAGCCGATGGTGACGGTCAGCTCCAGCGCCGCATGCGCGCTGCGGAAGCTGCGCGCCAGCCCGAGCGCGATCGGTGGTGACACCGCGCCCACCCGCACCAGCCCGGTCTTGAGCTTGTGCGCGCTGTGCAGGAACTGCATGGCTTCCTCTTCCTGCCCGAACAGCCCCTGCGTGATCGCATAGAGCCGCTCGCCGGTGTCGGTCAGGCGCACGCTGCGCCCGCTGCGCAGGAACAGCTCCACGCCGAAGCGCGTCTCCAGGGCCTTGACCTGGTCGGTCACGGTGGGTTGCCCGATATGCAGGTATTGCGCCGCGGCGGTGAAGCCGCCGGTGCGCGCCACCGCGTGGAAGCAGCGGATCGACTTGTAGTACTGGTGGAACATGGATCGGATGGGGGCTGGCCGCCGCTTCGGCGGCGTGTCCGGCGAGTCTCCCACAGCCGCGCGCCGATGCGTACAGGGTTTCCCCGAGGCCGGCGCGGCGCCGCGGCGATCCATCGGTTTTGGCGCGCCCGGGCGTCAAAGATGCGATTGGACCGGGGGTTTGGCGTCTCCCACACTTCTGGCAACCAGGCGCGCGGTGCCGACCGCGGCCAACGCAACCCAGAACCAGAACCGAGGAGACCTCATGACCCATGCCTACCACAACCCCGTGTCGATCCATTGCGGGGCCGGCGCGCTCGACCAGTTGCCGGCCTTGCTCCACGGCCGGCGCGCCGTGGTCGTGACCTTCCCGGAGGCGCGCGCGCTGGGACTGCTGGCGCGGCTGGAAGCATTGCTGGGCGCAGACCTGGCCGGGATGATCGAAGACGTGCAGCCCAACCCGGACGTGGCGCATCTGTCCGGCCTGTACAACCGCTTCTGGGAACACGCCGACCGCTGCGACGCCATCGTCGCGGTCGGCGGCGGCAGCGCCATCGATACCGCCAAGGCGCTGATGGCCGGCACCCGCTCGGGCCGCTTCGACTCGCTGGTCAGCCTGCTGGCGAGCGGCAAGTCGTTCACGCCGGCGCAGGTCAAGCCGCTGATCGCGGTGCCGACCACCGCCGGCACCGGCAGCGAAGTCACGCCGTGGGCCACCATCTGGGACGCGGCGAACCAGAAGAAATACTCGCTGCACCTGCCGCAGACCTGGCCCGAGGCGGCCATCGTCGATGCGCAGCTGATGCTGTCGGTGCCGCGCGGCACCACCATTGCCACCGGCCTCGATGCGCTGTCGCATGCGCTGGAATCGATCTGGAACGTCAATGCCAACCCGGTCTCCGACACCTTTGCGGTGTCGGCGGTCGAGGACATCTTCGAGACCCTGCCGCAGCTGGCCCGGAACCTGGACGACCTGGCGCTGCGCGAACGCATGGCGCTGGCCGCACTCAAGGCCGGACTGGCGTTCTCCAACACCAAGACCGCGCTGGCGCATTCAATCTCTTACGAAATGACGCTGCGCCACGGCCTGCCGCACGGCATTGCCTGCTCGTTCACGTTGCCGCTGGTGCTGGAAAAGGCCTGGGCGCGCCGCCCCGACCGCGACCGCACGCTGCAGCGGCTGTTCGGCCCATCGCTGCCCGCCGCGCAGCAGCGCCTGCGTGGCTTCTTGCAAGGGCTGGGCGTGAAGACCGAGTTTGCCGACTACGGCGTCAGCGACGACGAGGCCGGCGCCATGATCGCGCGTGCGCTGGAGGGCGCCCGCGGCAAGAACTTTATCGGCGCCGTGCCTGCCTAGCCGTTCCCCCGGGCGGGTGTTTACCCGGCCACACGAGCCCGACAGACGGGCCGACAATATAAAAGGAGACAACCATGGAAACAGCCGACCGCATCCAGGTGGGAGCGTTCGTTGCCCCGGCCGAGCAATCGTTCCGGCGCGCGCAGTGGCGGATGCTGCTGGCCGCCATGTTCTGCTACTTCTTCTTCTACACCGGCCGGCAGACCTTCGGCTTTGCCATTCCCGGCATCCAGGAAGAGTTCGGCCTGTCCAAGGCGGCGCTGGGCTGGGCCTCGACCTGCCTGCTGTGGTGCTATGCCATCGGCCAGGCCATCAACGGCAACCTCGGCGACAAGTTCGGCGGGCGCCGCGTAATGACCGCCGGCGCAATCCTGTCGTGCGCGGCCAATTGGGCAGTCAGCTTCGCCGTCGGCTTCAAGAGCCTGGCGATTCCGTGGGGCATCAACGGCTATTTCCAGGCACTCGGCTGGGCGCCGGGCAGCCGCCTGCTGTCGAACTGGTGGGGCGCCGAGGAACGCGGCAAGGTCTATGGCTTCTACGTGTTCGCGGCCGGCTGCGCCTCGGTGCTGTCGTTCGTGACCTCGATCGTGGTGGTGAACATCCTGCACCTGGACTGGCGCTGGATCTTCCGCCTGCCAGTGCTGCTGATGCTGGTGGGCGGCATCACCTTCTACCTGATCGTGCGCGAGCGGCCGGAAGACCTGGGCTACAAGTCGCCCGATACCGGCGTGGCCAGGGGCGAGGATGACGACCCGCGCGCAACGGCACGCACAACGGCCCACACAGCGCCTGAAACCGATGCCGAGGAAAGCTCGTGGTCGCGCTACAAGGCGGTGCTGCGCAATCCGCGCCTGATCATCGCGGGGCTGTCGATCGGCTTCCAGAACGCGGCGCGCTACGGCCTGATCGTCTGGGTCCCGGTGCACTTCCTGGGCAAGAACTGGAAGACCGCGGAAACGCTGATCGACCCGGCCTGGATCTCGGTGGCGCTGCCGGTGGGCATGGCGTTCGGCGCGCTGTCCAACGGCTGGATCTCGGACCGGCTGTTCGGCTCCAGCCGCAGCAAGGCCATCATGCTCTACATGGTGCTGGGCGCGATCGCCTCGATGGTGATGTACCAGCTGCCGACGGGCATGGGCGCCATCGTCGCGCTGTTCCTGGCAGGGTTCTTCGTCTATGGCCCGGCCTCGTCGTTCTGGGCGCTGTGTCCGGACCTGGTCGGCGCAAAGCGCGCGGGCACGGCCACTGGCATCCTCAATTTCTTCTCCTACCTGCTGGCCGGGCTGGGCGAGCCGCTGATCGGCCGCATCCTGGACCACTCCGGCAATACCTCGCTGGTGTTTCCGATCGTGGCAGCCAGCTGCATCATCAGCGCCGTGATCGCGGCGTTCATCCGCCGCTAACGCTAGCCGGGCGGGGCCGGCACCGCGCCGGCCCGCCTGCGACGCCCGCATTGTCTTTCAACACACTGCTCAGAAACCCGCGAGGGTAAAACCATGACCGCATTGCATGCCATTCCCGATATCCGCCACGAGGCCCTTCGCATCGCCGGCGAAAAGATCTACCGCGAAGACGTGATCGAGGTGACCTACCCCTACACCGGCGAAGTCATCGCCACGGTGCCCAAGGCCACGCTCGACGACGTGCGCCGCGCCTACCGCATCGCGCGCGACTACCAGCCCACACTGACGCGCTACGAGCGCTACAAGATCCTGATGCGCGCGGGCGAGATCATCGCTTCGCGCCTGGACGAGATCTCGCGCACCATCACGCTGGAGTCGGGCCTGTGCCGCAAGGATTCACTGTACGAAGTCGGCCGCGCCTCGGACGTGCTGCTGTTCGCCGCCAACCAGGCGCTGGTCGACGACGGCCAGGTGTTCTCGTGCGACCTGACCCACCACGGCAAGAGCCGCAAGGTCTATACGCTGCGCGAGCCGTTGCTGGGCGTGATCACCGCGATCACGCCATTCAACCACCCGCTCAACCAGGTGATCCACAAGGTCGCGCCGGCAGTGGCCACCAACAACCGCATGGTGCTCAAGCCCAGCGAGAAAACGCCCCTTGCCGCGTACCTGCTGGCCGACATCCTGTATGAGGCAGGCCTGCCCCCGCCGATGCTGTCGATCATCACCGGCGACCCGCGCGAGATCGCCGACGAGATGCTGACGCACCCCGACGTCGACCTGGTGACCTTTACCGGCGGCGTGCCGATCGGCAAGTACATTGCCGCTACCGCCACCTACAAGCGCCAGGTGCTGGAGCTGGGCGGCAACGATCCCATCATCGTGATGGAAGACGCCGATCTGGAAGAGGCCGCGACGCTGGCGGCAAGCGGCTCGTACAAGAATTCCGGGCAGCGTTGCACCGCGATCAAGCGCATGCTGGTGCATGAGTCGGTGGCGGAGCGCTTTGTCGACCTGCTGGTGGCGAAGACCGAAGCACTCAACTACGGCGACCCGATGGACCCGAAGGTCGACATGGGCACCGTCATCGACGAAGCCGCGGCGATCCAGTTCGAGGCGGTGGTCAATGAAGCGATTGCCGCCGGGGCCACGCTGCGCTACGGCAATATCCGCCGCGGCGCGCTGTATTCGCCCACCGTGCTCGACCATGTGGATCCGGAGATGACGGTGGTGAAGCATGAAACCTTTGGGCCCGTGTCGCCGGTGATCCGTTTCAAGGATATTGATGATGCCATCCGGGTTTCCAACGGCACCGCCTACGGGCTGTCGTCATCGGTCTGCACCAACCGGCTCGACTACATCACGCGCTTCGTGCGCGAGCTGAAGGTCGGCAGCGTCAATGTGCGCGAAGTGCCGGGGTATCGGCTGGAGCTGACGCCGTTCGGTGGCATCAAGGATTCCGGCCTGGGCTACAAGGAGGGCGTGCTGGAGGCGATGAAGAGCTTCTGCAACACCAAGACCTACTCGCTGCCCTGGTAAGCAGCGCGCGCCTGGGCGCCACGCGTTCGGTGGTGTTCGGCGGCTTCTCTGCCAAGTCGCTGCAGGAGCGGCTGGTCGACGTGGGCGCGGTGGCGCTGATCACCGCCGACGAGCAGATGCGCGGCGGCAAGGCTCTGCCGCTGAAGGCCATCGCCGACGACGCGCTGGCGGGCGGCTGCGAGGCGGTACGGCATGTCATTGTCCACAAACGTACCGGTGCGGCGGTGGCCTGGACGCAGGGGCGCGACGGCGTCACGGATTAAGCAGGCGTTCCTGTGCGTCCGGCGCGCCGGGGTATTCGGCAGGCAGGAACGGAGGGTCCTCGGCGAGGGCACTGCGCTGGGCGCCGGGCATGCCTGCGGGCGCAGCGCACAGTAGCGAGTTCATCTGCGAAAGCTCGCGCAGGATATCCAGGTGCAAGGCACTGGTCTCCACGCTTGCCGTGCGCCGCTGCGCCACACGCGCAATGTGGCGCGCGGTGAAGCGCTCGGCACGGGCCTGGAATCCGGCGGCACAGTCGTGCAGCAAGGCCGGAGCGGTACGGTCGCCAGCGACGAACAGCGACAGCCGGGTACGCAGGTTGGCCACCAGCATGTCGCACAACGCAAGCAGTTCCGCGCTGCCCTCGTCCGAGAACCGGTAGTTGCGGCTCAGCTTGCGCTGGTCCAGGTCGGCCAGGATGCGCTCGACGATATCGCCGGCATATTCCAGGTTGATATTGACCAGCATGATTTCGTCCCAGCGCGCGGTATCGTCGTCGTCGAGGCTGTCGGTGTCGACGCCGGTCAGGTACATCTTGACGGACGAATAGAGGTCGTCGATACGGTCGTCCAGCGCGCGGCAGCGGGCGTTCATGGCGCGGTCGTTGCCCGCCACCGAGAGCTTCATGCCACCGAGCATTTCCTCGATCACGTCGCCGATGCGCACGACTTCGCGCGTGGCATTGCCCAGCGCGACGGACGGGTGCCGCAGGTCGCCCTGGCTCAGGTAGCGTGCGCCGCCGGGTGTTGCGTGGTCGTGCGCATCGGGCAGCCACCGGTTGCATAGCGACGCCACCGGCTTGACGAACCAGATCAGCGTTGCCGCCACGGCCAGGTTGAAGGCCATGTGAAAGTCGATGGCCATGGTCGCGGCGCTGCTGCCCAGGCGGGCCAGCAGCCACGGCATGGCGTCCAGCAACGGCAGGAATGCCAGTATCCCCACCACCCGGAACATCAGGTTGGCGAGCGATACCCGCCGTGCGGCCGGTGCAGCGCCGGAATTGGCAAGGCAGGCAATCAGGCCGCTGCCCAGGTTGGCGCCAAGCACCAGCGGCAAGGCGGTTGCCGGGCCGATGACCCCGCCCATGGCCAACGTTGCGGTCAGCAGTACCGCGGCCAGGCCGGAGTATGCGAGCAGGGCCAGCAGGGCGCCGATCACCAATGCCAGCAGGGCGTCGTTGCCAAGCGAGATGAAGATCGCGTGCACGATCTGAGCCTGCAGCAGCGGTGCGGCGTAGAGGCGGATCAGGTGCAAGGCCAGCGTGATCAGCCCCAGCCCCACCATGACTTCGCCAGCCTGTCCGCGCAGGCTGTCCTTGCCGGACAGGCGCAGGGCAATGCCGATGACCAGCAGCAGAGGCGAGAGCCAGGAGATGTCGACCGACAGCAAGCGCGCCATCACGCTGGTGCCGACGTCGGCACCCAGCACGATCGGCAGTGCCGCCGGCAACGACACCAGGCCTCCCGCCACAAAGCTGCTTGTCATCAAGGCCGTGGCGCTGCTGCTCTGGATCAGCGCGGTCACGCCCAGCCCGGCCAGGAAGCCGCGCGCCGGGCTGGCCGTGCCCGCGGCCAGCACCAGCCGCAAGCGCGGCCCCAATAGCTCCAGCATGCCGTGGCGCGTCACATGCGCGCCCCAGATCAGCAGTGCAACCCCGGACATCAGGGAAAGCAGGATTTGCATGGCGCCGCTCCCTGGTGGTGACCGTGTTGGCGGCCGTCACCCCTTGCTGATGAAGCGTGCCAGCCTTGCCGGCACGCACCCGCTTCAGTCGGCGTGGTTCAGCGCCAGCCGCAGGATGTCGAAGTTGCGCAGGCGCTGGCCGGCCGGCACGCTGACCTTGCGGTTGAACAGCAGCGGCACCTTCTGCTCGGACAAGCCGCCGTGCGAGCGCAGCGGTGCATCGAGGCCGCTCAGGTCATGGCGTGCCGGCGTGGTGCCGAGCACGGTCAGCCGTTCACTGACCACCACCAGGTCGCCGATGCGGTCGGGCGGCAGTTCGAAGCGCTCGCTGGCGGCGCGCTTGTCCAGCACCAGCTCGATGCCGGGCAGTGCGGCGATGGCCTCATGCACGGAGCGCTGGTCGGTGCCGGCGGGCAGGTACACGGTCGCGTAGGAACCGAGTGCGCCGTGGTGGGCGACATAGGGATCGGTGATCGGCAGCAGCACGCGGGTGGCATCGGTGCCGAAGCGCTGGTCCAGCACCTGCTGCAGGAACAGGATGTTGGCCTTGCCGAGCGAATCGGTCTTGGCGTTCATGCCATGGTCGGCGGTCACGCCGATGACCGCGCCTAGCGCATCCAGGCGCTGCAGGTAGCTGTCGATCATCGCGTAGAAGGCATTGGCCTGCGGCGTGCCCGGTGCATGCTTGTGCTGGACATAGTCCGTCGTGGACAGGTACATCAGGTCGGGCCGCACGGTTTCCAGCAAGGCCACGCCGGCGGCAAACACGAACTCGGAGAGGTCCGCGCTGTAGACCGACGGCAGCGGCATGCCGACCTTGCCCAGCACGTCGTCGATGCCGTTTTCTTCGATGGTGGCCTGGTCGGCCTTCTCCGCCGAGAAGCAGATGCCCTGCAGGCCGTGGCCCAGCAGTGCGCGCAGCTTGTCCTTGGCGGTGACCACCGCGACCTTTGCGCCGGCTTGTGCCGCGGCGGCCAGCACGGTGGGCGCGCGCAGGTAGCGGGCATCGTTCATCAGCACCTCGGCGCCGGCTTCGGTGTCGTAGAAGAAGTTGCCGCAGATGCCGTGCACCGATGGCGGCACGCCGGTCACGATCGACAGGTTGTTGGGGTTGGTGAAGGACGGCACCACGCAGTCGCCGGTCAGCACGGTGCCGCGTTTGGCCAGGCTGGCGAAAAAGGGCGTGGCGCCGGCCTGCACCGCGAGGTTGATGTATTCCTGTTCGCAGCCGTCGATGCAGACGATGACGGTGGGGCGGGCGGGCAACTGGTAGGCATGGCCGTTGGCCTGGATCTGGGTGCTCATGGGGTCTCTTGGTGCAGGTTTTGTGAAGAGGTTTACCTGAGACCGATGCTAAGTTAAGCGATAAACTCTCACAAACGAGTTTATTTGCCAGGTTCTGTCAGGAAATCTCACAATGCCGCACAAGCTGCCCCCGCTCAACGCCCTGCGCATCTTCGAGGTGGCCGCCCGCGCCGGCAGCTATTCGGCCGCCGCGCGCGAATTGCACCTGACCCACGGGGCGGTCAGCCGGCAGATCGAGATCCTGGAGCAATGGCTGGGGCAGCCGCTGTTTATCCGCCAGGGCCAGCGCATGGTGCCGACCGTCCACGCGCAGGCGTTCGCGCGCGAGATCAGCACGGCGTTCGACCAGATCGGCGCCGCGTCCGAGCGCTATGGCCGCATCGCCACGCGCAAGGTGGTGCGCGTGAATGCGCCGGCCACCTTTGCCATGCGCTGGCTGATCCCGCGGCTGGATGATTTCCGGCGCCTGCAGCCGGAGGTCGACGTGCGGGTCTCGACCGCCTTCAGCAATGAAGCGGGCTTCAACGGCACCTTCGACGTGGCGATACGGCGCACGCTGGAGCGCGGCGAGCAGTTCGAGTCGATGCCGGTGTTTGCCGAGTACCAGACCGTGATCGCCAGCCCGGCGTTGCTGCGGCAGTTGCCGTTGCAAGGGGTGGAAGACCTGGTGGAGGGCGTGTTCCTCTATACGGAAACGCGGCCGGGCAGCTGGGAGTCATGGCTGCAGCAGGCCGGGCATGCGTCGCTGCTGCCGGTGCGCACGCTGCGCTTCGACCATTTCTTTGTCACGCTGCAGGCGGTGGCGGACAGCCTGGGCTTTGCCATCGGCACCTTTCCCACGCTGGAGGCGGACCGCGCCGGCGGGCGCATCGCCACGCCGTTCGGCGCGATCCGCGCGCCGGGCAACACCTACCATGCGCTGGTGCCGCGCGATGCCGACAAGCCGCTGCACCTGCGCGCCTTCCTGGAATGGCTGCAGCAGCAGGGCGCGGCTGCCGGGGAAGGGTAAGGCGGGGCGCGCCCGCGTGTTACGTGTGTCGTGATGCAGGGATGCATGGCGCATGGCCCGCGCGCTGCGGGCCCACGCCGGCCGGCGCTCAGGCGCCGTCGAGGAAGGTGCTGCGCTGGCCCAGGCGACTGCCGAGGGCATCGGGCGCGAGGCTCATGCTGGCGGGATCCACTGCCGACATCGTGCCGCCTGCCAGCGACGCATCGGCGGGCGCCGGCGCCATGCCGGGCTGGACCGGGGGCATGGGGGCCTGCGCGTAGCTGCCACCGGCCGCCGGGGCAGCGGGGGCCATCTGGGCCATCGGAGCCGACGGGGCCGACGGGGCCGCAGGCATCGCCTGCACCGGTTGCGCGGATTGCGTCGGCTGGGTCATCGGCATCGGCTGGGCTGGCTGCAGCGGCTGGGCCTGCTGCGCGAACAGCGGATAGGACGCGATCATCGCGCCAGCCATGACCAGGGATTTCGCCAGATGTTGCTTCATTCGTGTACCTCCTAGAAACGCCTACAGGCAGGGAATGACCACTGTAGCGCCGGGGCACCTGACATTCTGTTTGTTTTTGCAACGGTCGTTAACCAGTCTTGCCATCGCGGCCAAGGCAGGTTATTTGCGCACGCGGGTGGCCGTGCGCGGCGTCATCGCCGGGCAATGCGCTTCAGCGCGGCCGGGTCCAGCAGTTCGATCTGGCGATAGGCGCGGCGGATCAGCCCGGCGTCCTGCCACGCCTGCAGCGTCTTGGCCACGGTCTGGCGCGAGCGGCTGACCATGTCGCCGAGTTCTTCCGCGCTGATGCGCACCACGTGGTCGGTGCGGTCGGCCAGCTCCAGCAGGCGCGCCGCCATGCGCGCGTCGACCGGGGCCTGCGCCGCGCTTTGCGCATGGTCGAAGGCTACCCGCAGGCGCGCGCAGATCTGCTGCACGATCAGCTGCATGCCTTCCGGGTGCGTAGCCAGGATGCGGTGGAAATCGCGTTGGCCCAGCACCAGCAGCTCGGTGTTGCCGACGGCAAAGGCATCATGCGTGCGCGGCTTGCCGTCGAGCAGCGAGATTTCGCCGAACCAGCGCCCGCGCCCGATCACCGAGTACACCGACTCGCGCCCGCCGCTGCTGACCCGGCTCATGCGCACCCGGCCGGACACCACCATGCAGAAATACGTCGGCGGATCGCCGCGCGCGAAGATCATGGCGCCGTCGCCAAAGCGCTGGCGGCGTGCGGCAAGCGCCACGGCGTCCAGCACGCGCGGCGGCGCGTTGCGCAGCCAGCCGCTGGCCAGCACGCTGCGCGGCAGCGCGCGCACCGGTTCATCCGCTTTCAACGCATGCTTTACCCTGGCCTTCACCTGACGTCCCACATCGCCCTCCTTGCCGGAGCCGAGATTGTCTAATACTTAACAGACTTTGGCGCGGGGCGCCGGGACAATGCAGCGGTCCAATGATTCACTCACATGCCCCCTGGGAGGCCGCACATGGCGCAAGTCCAGCTTGTCGAAGCCGCAAACGAATCCGTAAAAGACCGCGTCTCCGACGCCGAATGGCAGATGCGCATCGACCTGGCCGCCGCGTACCGGCTGGTGGCGCACTTCGGCTGGGACGACCTGATCTTCACGCATATCTCGGCGCGCGTGCCGGACGCGCCGGACCAGTTCCTGATCAACCCGTACGGCATGATGTTCGACGAGATCACGGCCTCGAGCCTGGTCAAGGTGGACCACGACGGCGAGCCCGTGCTGGACACGCCGTATGACGTCAACCCGGCCGGCTTCATCATCCACAGCGCCGTGCACGAGGCGCGGCCCGAAGTCGGCTGCGTGATGCACACGCATACCGCGCACGGCGTCGCCGTGTCCGCGCAGCAGGAGGGGCTGCTGCCGATCTCGCAGCAGGCGATGTTCGCGCTGACCGGGCTCGCCTATCACGACTATGAAGGCGTGGCGCTGCGCGAGGACGAAAAGGCGCGGCTGGTGGCCGACCTGGGCCGCTGCAAGCAGATGATCCTGCGCAACCACGGGCTGCTCACCTGCGGGCGCACCGTGGCGGATGCGTTCCTGACCATGTACACGCTGGAGTCGGCGTGCCGCATCCAGATCCTGGCGCAAAGCGGCGGCACGGCGCTGACGCGGGTGCCGCAGGCCGCCAGCGCCAACATGGGACAGCAGGCACGCCAGGCCACCAAGGGCAAGGGTTCCAGCCTGGCCTGGCCGGGCCTGCTGCGCCGCCTCGACCGCATCAACCCCGACTACCGCAACTGACCATGGCCATCCTCGTCCACCTGCCGTCGTTCATGGCGGTTCCCATTACCGCGCTGCTGCGCGAGGCCGCGCCCGACATCACCGTGTGGAACGGCCGCGAGGCCGCCGTCGCGGAACAGGTCGAGGCCATCATCGCGTGGGGCCTGAAGCCCGGCGTGGTGCCGGCCTATCCCAACCTGCGGCTGGTGTGCGCCGCCACCGCCGGCGTCGACAAGCTGCTGGCCGCGCCCGACCTGCCCGCGCATATCCCGGTGACGCGCATCGTCGATCCCGGCCAGCAGGCCGGCATCGCCCGCTTCGTGCTGGCGATGGCACTGCGCCATACCCGCGCGCTGGGCCTGTACGCCGAACAGCAGCGCCGCGGCGAATGGAAGCGCCACGCGGGGCGCGATGCCGCGCAGTGCCGCGTGGGCGTGCTGGGGCTGGGAGAGATCGGCAGCGAGGTGGCGCGCATGTTCGCCGCCATCGGCTAGCCGGTCAGCGGCTGGAGCCGCGCCGCCAAGCACTTGCCCGGCGTGACGGACTTCACCGGCGACGACGGCCTGGACGCCATGCTGGCGCAGAGCGATATCCTGGTCTGCACGCTGCCGCTGACGCCGCGCACCGAGGGGCTGCTCGACCGGCGCACCTTGTCGCGCCTGCCGCGGGGCGCCTACCTGATCAACGTCGGCCGCGGCGAGCATGTGGTCGAGCCCGACCTGGTGGCGCTGATCGATGCAGGGCACCTGGCGGGCGCGGCGCTGGATGTATTCGCCAAGGAACCGCCGGCAGCGGACGACCCGGTCTGGAACCATCCGCGCATCGAGGCCACGCCGCATATCGCGGCCGATCCGTCGTACCCGCTGGTGGCCCGGCAATGCCTGGACAACCTGCGGCGCGCGCGCGAGGGGCGCCCGCTGCTGAACCTGGTGGATCGGCAGGCCGGATACTAGGCTACGGTCACCGGGTCATCGCCACTAGGTTACCGTCACGTCGGCCGTGCCTGCCGCCACTTCCAGCAAGCGCGTGCTGGCGGTGGCCGGCTGTGCCGGCGCCGTGCCGCCGGCGAGCGGCTTCAGGGTGTGGAAGGTGCAGCTCAGTTTCTGCGGCGTCAGCGTGACCAGCGCATAGCCCTCGGCATTGGTGTCGGCATGCCGCAGCCACGGGTTGAAGGCGCGCAGCGTGGCGTCGAAAGTATTGACGAGGGTGCCGCCGACGTTGCTGTAGATCAGCTCTCGCAGCGCGGCAAAGGCCGCGTCGGTATCGACCACGGTGCGGAAGGAACTGAGCAGTGTGTTGCTCGACAGCCCTGCCGTGACCAGGTCGACCATCACCGGCGCCGGCGCGGCGGCATCGTAGTCGTCCATCACCTGTCCGCCAAAGAAGGCGTGGATGTCGCCGCTCAGCGCCACCACGTTGCGGATGCCGTTGGTCTTCAGGAACGCCATCAGGTTCTTGCGCTCGGCGTTGAAGCCGTCCCACTGGTCGGCATTGAGGATAAAGCGTTCGAGCAGCGTAACCGCCGGCAGCCGCGCTTCGATCAGCGGCCTGATGCTGGCGTCGAACGCGGCGCTGTCGATGCCGGCCTGTACCAGCACGTTGCGCAGCGCGGTATAGGCCAGGTTGGCATAGGTGCCGGCGATGCGCGCCGCGCGCAGGTCGTCGGCCAGCGCGTTGGCGATCGCGGTCTCGAGCGAGGCCAG
Organism: Cupriavidus taiwanensis; assembly: GCF_900250075.1. Classification (NCBI taxonomy): domain Bacteria; kingdom Pseudomonadati; phylum Pseudomonadota; class Betaproteobacteria; order Burkholderiales; family Burkholderiaceae; genus Cupriavidus; species Cupriavidus taiwanensis. Next base: position 1,774,147 of record NZ_LT977071.1, on the reverse strand, counting down.
CGCGTTGTTGGCCAGCACCAGCGCGCGCGCGATCAGCCGCGCCACAGCCAGCGGCACGTCGACCTGCATGCGCAGCAGCGACAGCTGGTTGCCCCACAGCTTCCAGGTGGTGGCGTCGGCGCCAATGCGGTCCTGCCACCAGGCGCGCTGGGTGTCGCCCAGCATCGACACCGGCGTCAGCGCGTTGCCGGCGGCCGCGATCTTCTGCGCCTCGGCCGCGGCCAGCGTTGCCGTCGGCACGAAATACAGGCTGCCGATCGAACGGCCGACCGATTGCTCGGGAATGATGTGGTCGGCGCGGTACAGGCGCTCGTCGGTCATCAGCAGCGTGGCGAGGTTGCCAAAGGTGAAGGCGCGGTAGATCTGTATGTTCTGGAACGACGGGTTGTCCTGGTCCAGCGTCACGTCGGCCGGCATGAACTCGAACCAGGCCTGGTTGGCGGCGCGCCGGCGCGCGCTGCGCGGGGTCTGGTCGTCGGTGATGTTGTAGGTCTGGCGGTCCTGCCAGCAGTTGTCCGAGAACTCGTGGTCGTCCCAGATCGCGATCATCGGGAACGCCGCGTGCAGCGCCTGCAGGCGCGGGTCGCTGCGGTAGTTGCGGTACAGGTAGCGGTAGTCGTCCAGCGTGGTGGCGTAGACGCTGCCATCCGGCAGCGCGGTGCCGTTGGGCAGCTGCAGCACGGTGTGGCGGTCCTCGACGTTGCCCGCGCGCGAGCCGCCCGGGACGGCCTCGTAGATGTAGTCGCCGACGTGGACGATAAAGTCCAGGTCCTGCTGCACCAGCTCTTCCATGCCGGCCCAGTGGTTGGCATTCCAGTCCTGGCAGCTGACAAAGGCGAAGCGCAGCTGTTCCAGCGGGGTGCCCGCGGCTGCCGCCGTGCGCGTGCGGCCGGTGGTGCTGGGGCGGTTGCCCAACAGGAAGCGGTAGAAGTAGCGCGTGCCCGGGCTCAGGCCGGTGACCTTGTTGCGGATGGTGTAGTCCCAGTCCGGCAGCGCCATCAGCGGCTGGTTGACCAGCAGCGTCGGCGGCGCGAAATCCTGCTGCGTCGACACCTGCAGCCGCACCACCACCGGGCGCCTGCCGTTGCTGCCTTCCACGCGCGTCCACACGATCACGCTGTCGGGACGCGGGTCGCCCGACGCCACGCCATGCACGAAGTTGAAGTTCTCGGGGTTGCCGGTATCCGGTTCCGGTGCCGGATCGTCATCGCCACCGCCGCAGGCGCTGAGCCCGCCGGTAGCCACGGTGACGGTCAGGAAGCTTCCCCACTTGAGAAACTGGCGGCGGTCCATGGCGCTCCTCCTGTTGTTGCTGTCAGTCCATGCAGCGCGCAGCCGTGCCCGGATGCCGCTTGCGGCACCGGGTCTTCGTGGGGCGTGCTGTTTTTCTGAATCGATACTAGTGGCTGGGTCGGGCGCCCGCTGTCGGTGAGGCTCCGACATCGATATAGGAAGAAGTCGACTGCCCGGAGGCGGCGGCGCCTCACGGCAGCGCCGTGCGCTAGGGGGAAGGGTGAGAGGGCAGGCGGTGGCATACGCAGGCCCGGGACTTCGTCGAGACTCCGGCCCTCTCCCCAACCCTCTCCCGCCAGCGGGAGAGGGAGTACACAAGCGGGAGTTTGGAGGGCTCGGGGAAATTGCGGCGCGGCGGGTTTGCTCCCCTCTCCCGCTTGCGGGAGAGGGGCGGGGGAGAGGGCAGGCGCCTCCCCAGCGTGCCCGTCTTCGCGCTTGCCCCGGGCTTCAGTCGACGCTGATGTTGTTCGCCCGTATCACCTTGCCCCACACCCCCACATCCGCGCGCACCGTCTGCGCGAACTGCTCCGGGGTCTTCGCCGGCGCCATGCCCATGTTCAGCTGCAGGAAGCGCTCGCGCATGGCCGCGTCCGCCAGCAGCCGGTTAACCTCGGCATTGAGCCGCTGCACGATCGCGGCGCTGGTGCCGGCGGGCGCGAACAGCCCGTACCAGCTGTCGGTGTCGAACGGATAGCCCTGCTCGGTCATGGTCGGCACCTCGGGCGTGGCCGGGGCGCGACGCGTGCCGCTGACCGCCAGCGCGCGCAGCTTGCCGGCGCGGAGCAGCGGCAGCGACGACGAGGTATCGACGAAGGCTGCCTTGATCACGCCGCCCTGCAGGTCGGCCAGGATCGGCGCCACGCCCTTGTACGGCACGTGGCGCAGCCTGAGGCCGGTCTGCATGGCGAGCGCCGCCATGGTCAGGTGGCCGCCCGAGCCGATGCCCCATGAGCCGTAGTCGTAGCCGTCCGGGCGCTTGCGCACTTGCTCGACGAATTCCTTCAGCGTGCGCGCCGGGAAGTCCGGCGTCACCACCAGGAAATTGCCGCCTGCGCCGATCTGCGCCACCGGCAGCAGGTCGCGCAGGCCGTCATACGGCAGCTTCGGCTGCAAGGTCTGGTTGATCACCACCGCGGCGGCGTAGGTGAACAGCAGCGTGTAGCCGTCGGGGCTGGCCTTGGCCACGGCATCGTTGCCGATGATGCCGGTCGCGCCGGGCTTGTTGTCGACCACGATGGTCTGGCCCAGCGCCTTGCCCAGCGATGCCGCCAGCGTGCGCGCGAACAGGTCGGTGCCGCCGCCCGGCGGCGCCGGCACCACCAGCCGGAGCGGCCGCGCCGGCCAGCCGTTGCCGGCGTATAGCGGACCCGCCGCGGCGCTCATCCCGAGGGCGGCCAGCCCGCGCAGCAGCGCACGCCGCCGTGGCTCTGGCCGCAGCGTGGCCGCGGCTGCAAGGGGGATGCGTGGCTCGATGTCTTGCATGGTGTCTCCCTGATGCAGAGGGCAGTGCTAGTGCAGGCCGAAGTTGTCCGCCGCTTCGCTCTCCAGCGCGTCGGCGGCCGCGCCGTACAGGCTGCGCGACACATAGCTGCGCACCTGCGTGGCGCGCTGGCGCAGCCACGCCGCCTTGAGCCGGCGCGCCTCGCGCACGCTCGGGGTTTCGTCCGGCGCCAGCGCCAGCACGTCGATCACGTGCAGCGCCAGCTGCGTATCGCCGCGCTCGGCCAGCGCCTGCGCGTGGCGCAGCAGCGCGCCGTGGTCGGCCACGGCGGCGGCGATCTCCGCTGCGGCCTGCTGCGGCGGCGCCGGGTGCAGCGTGGTCGCGTTGCGGTCCCACCAGCCGTTCTCCGAGCGGTAGATGTCGCGCGCGATGTAGCTGGGGTCGCCGTAGGTGGGCCGCATCCAGGGCTGGTCGAACAGCGCCGCGGGCGGCTGCAGCGCGGCCAGCATCTGGCGCTCGTTGCAGCCCGCGTTCATCAGCCGCACCACCTCGGCGCGCAGCCAGCGCAGGGCGCGCGCGGTTTCGCCCAGCACGCGCTGGCATTCGGCCTCGCCCTGCACGGTGGCGCCGAACTCGCGCACAACGGACAGCGGCTGCAGCGCCGCCAGGCGTTCCAGCGTGTCGGCCCAGCGCACGGTGTCGCGCATGGTGCGGAACGGGGTGCCGATGTTGGGTATCGAGTCGATCACCGCCGGCCCGCCGTAGAGCACGCGCCGGCCCGGCAGCCAGACGGCGACGGCGTCGTCGGTTTCGGACGGCGCCCACAGGATTTCGGCGCGGCGCTCGCCGTGGCCCAGCGTCATGCCGTCGGCAAAGGTCTCGGTGGGGGCAACATGGACCAGCTTGCCCGCGAGCGCGCCGGCCGGCTGGCGGAACTGGATCTCGGCCATGCGCTGCTGCATGCGTTGGGTCTCGCGGTAGCGCGCCTGGCGCGCCAGCACGTTGACGTGGGCCAGCACGCGCGGCGCGGGCTCGCCGCGCGCGGCGGCGTGGTCCAGCCATTGCTGCAGGCCGGCGTTGTAGCCCAGGTGGCCGTGGCTGTAGCAGATCGCCAGCACCGGCAGGCTGGTCTGCGTGCGCAGCGCCTCGATCATGCCGCGCGTGACGCGCCCGCCGGGGCCGCTGTCGACCACCAGCAGGCCGCCGCCGATATCGGCAACAAAGCTCTGGCCCTGCCCGTGCAGCAGCCAGACGCCGTCGCCGGCGCTGTCGATCCCCGTGCCCGTGACCAGCGCCGACGGCCGGTCTTCGATGTCTTGCATGCTTGCCTCCCTGCTATCCGGTTGGTGTCCGGTGCCACTGTCAGGCAAGAGGGCACTGCGCAGGGATTGGGGAAAATCCCGCCGCGCCGCGGCGCGGCGGCCGCAACGCCAGCGCCGGCGCGGCCCGGCGGCGGTTAGGGAATTTCAGGTGTAAACCGCTGGTTAGCACCGTGCCGCTGCTGGCAGTTCCCGCGCGCCGCGCGCTGCGCTAACGCGCGCCAGGCGCGACCTAGGCGGGGCGGCGCAGCGGGCTGTCGGGCAGGTGGGTCAGGTAGTGGACTTCGCGCCGCAGCTGCGTGGCAAATTGCGCGGCGACCGGCGTCATCGGCGAATCGGCGCGGTAGATCAGGCTGACCCGGTGGCTGGGCAGCCGGTCTTCGATCGGCAAGGGCACCAGCCCGGCGGCAGCGAGCTGTCCCGGCACCAGCTGGCGCGGCAGCATGCACAGCAGGTGGCGGTCCTGCAGCAGCGACTGGATCATGCCGATGGTGTCGCAGCGCACCGCCACGCGCGGCAGCGGCAGGTCGTGCTCGCGAAAGGCATCGAGGATGGCGGCGCCCGGGCCCTGCATGCGCTGGCCGGTCAGCACCCAGTCCGAACCCACCAGCTCGCGCAGGCGGCGCGCATGCCGCAGCGGATGCTCGCGGTGCGCCACCACCACCGAATCGTTGTTGTAGAGCGGCTCGCAGGTGAACTCGCGCTCGATGCCCTCGTCCGGCACCGGGCTCACCGCCATGTCCATCACGCCCGCGCGCAGGTCGTCCAGGTGCATCGGATAGACCCCGCTGTCGATGCAGACCAGCACGTCCGGATGCTGGGCCCGGAAGCGCGTCAGCACCGCCGGCAGCAGCAGGTGCGCCGGGCCGCCGGTGGCGCCCACGCGCACCACGCCGTTGCGCGCGCCCAGCATCTGGCGCATCTCGTCGCTGGCCTTGCGCGCCTCGGTGGCGATCAGCCGCGCGCGCCGCAGGAAGGCCTCGCCATAGCGCGACAGCACCACGCCACGGGTGGTGCGGGTCAGCAGCGGCACGTGCAGCTCTTCCTCGAGCTGGCGGATGCTCTTGGTAAGTGCCGGCGCCGACACGTCGCGGGCACGGGCGCCGGCGCGGATGCTGCCGTGCTCGGCCACGGCGATGAAGTCCTGGAGTTGGTTCAGACGCATGGAAGGTCCCGTACAGACGATGGCCAGGGCGCCCAGCATAGCGGCAATCCGCGGGGTTCGGGATAACCCGGGGTGCTAACCCGTGGTTTGCACCGCAGCCGTTTTGGCATCTGCCGTGATGCGCGCTGCTAACGCATGATCGCTCCACATCGACGCCAACCGCCGGCCGCGCCGGCAACTTCGAGGGAGTGAGAACCGCATGGCGAGCACGGCAAACCGGCAACACCTGCCGCTGGCAGGCATACGCGTGGCGGAGTTCGGGCAGTTCATCGCGGCGCCGGGCGCGGCCATGATGCTGGCCGACCTGGGCGCCGACGTGGTCAAGGTGGAGGCGCTGCGCGGCGACAGTGCTCGGCGCTTCGACGGCACCAGCCCGCAGAGCCCGATGTTCCTGGCCTACAACCGCGGCAAGCGCGGCATCGCGCTGGACCTGCGCACGCCCGGCGGGCTGGATGCGGCGCGCCGGCTGGCGCTGGCCAGCGACGTGGTGCTGCACAACACCCGCGCCGGCGCGATGGAAGCGCTGGGGCTGGACGCCGCCACGCTGCGCGCCGCGCGTCCCGACCTGATCCACGCCTCGATCAGCGGCTTCGGCACGCGCGGGCCGTCGCGCACACGGCCCGGGCTGGATATCGCCGCGCAGGCGGAGAGCGGCATGATGTCGGTCACCGGCGAGTCCGGCGGGCAGCCGCTCAAGGCCGGCTTCGCGCTGATCGACGCGGCCACCGCGCTGGCGGCCGGCAATGCCATCCTGGCCGCGCTGTTCCGCCGCGAGCGCACCGGCGCCGGCGCGACCATCGAGACTTCGCTGCTGTCGGTGGGGGTGCAGCTGCAGGCCCAGCTGTGGGCCGAATACCAGTGCTCCGGCGCGCTGCCCGTGCGCAGCGGCAACAGCCAGCCCAAGGCCGCGCCGGCCGCCGACGTGATCGCGGTGGCCGACGGCCATATCGTGCTGTCGGCCTATCTCGACGAACACTGGACGCGCTTGTGCGAAGCCATCGGCCAGCCGGCGCTGGCGCACGACCCACGCTTTGCCAGCAATGCCCTGCGGGTGCGGCACCGCGCCGCGCTGCTGGCCATCCTGCACGACGCGCTGCGCCACCTGAGCGGCGATGCCGCGCGCGCGCTGCTGGAGCGGCACCAGGTGGTGGTGGGCGTGGTGCGCGACTACCACCAGGTCAAGGCCAGCCCCGACGTGCGTGCCAGCGGCATCCTGCAGGCGGTCGACGACGGCGAGGGCGGCCGGCTGGAGCTGCCCGGGCTGCCCTTCACCATGGCCGGCCTGCCCGCCGGCGGACTCCCTGCGGTGCCGCGGCTTGGCCAGCATACCGCCGAGGTGCTGGCGGAACTGGGCTACGGCGCCGCCGAGATCGACGCCATGGCCCGTGCCCGCAACATCGGCGTGGAACCCGTGCAGCAGGAGGCAGCATGAACGCGCCGCAGCCTGCCGTCCTGCTGCAGCGCCACGCCGGCTGGGCCGAGCTGGTGTTGAACCGCCCGGCGCGCCGCAACGCCATCGACATGGCGCTGGCGCACGCGCTGGGCGACGCGATCGAGACCCTGGCCGCCGACGACAGCGTGCGCGCGGTGCTGCTGCGCGGCGCCGACGGCGGCTTCTGTTCCGGCCTGGACCTGCAGGCGCTGCAGGCCGAAGCCGGCGGGCTGGCGGCGTTCGCGCCGGTGTGGGAGCGCGTGCACCAGGGCCTGCGGCACAGCCGCAAGGCCTGGGTGGTGGCGCTCGAGCGCCATGCCATCAACGGCGGCGCGGCGCTGGCGCTGGCCGGCGACCTGCTGGTGTGCGGCGCCGGCGCCTTCCTGCAGATCGGCGAGATCCGCCTGGGCATGTCCGCGCCGCGCAATGCCGAGTGGCTGGCGCTGCGCCACACCGAAGCCGTGGCCGCGCGCCTGTGTTTGCTGGGCGACCGCGTGCCCGCGCCGGAGCTGCTGCGCCTGGGCATCGCCACCGAGATGGTCGACGACGCCCAGGTGCTGGACCGCGCGCGCGGGCTGGCCGCCACCATCGGCGGCTTTCCGGCGGATGGCGTGGCCGCGATCAAGGGCGGCATGCGCGCGGCCTCGGTTGCGCGCGACAGGAACGCTTGAAGGCAGACACCATGACCGATTCCCTTATCAACATTGACAACGACGACGAGGCCTCGCTGCAGGCCTTCCGCGACGAGGTGCGCGAGTTCGTCGCGCGGGCGCTGCCTCATGCCGTGCGCGAGAAAGTCCGCCTCGGGCTGGAGCTCAGCAAGCCGGAGCTGGTCGACTGGCAGCAGCGGCTGGCCGGGCGCGGCTGGCTGGTGCCGCACTGGCCGGCGGCCTGGCAGGGCTGCGACTGGAGCGCCGAGCGCCGCGCCGTGTTCCAGGAGGAACTGGTGCTGGCGCACGCGCCCGAGAGCGGCGGCATCAGCCTCGAGATGATCGGGCCGATCCTGATCCGCTATGGCACGCCGGCGCAGCAGCAGTATTTCCTGCCGCGCATCCTGAACCTGGAGCACTGGTGGTGCCAGGGCTATTCCGAGCCCAACGCCGGCTCCGACCTGGCCGCGCTGAAGACGCGCGCGGTGCGCAGGACCCGGGCCGACGGCAGCGAGGTCTACGTGGTCAGCGGCAGCAAGATCTGGACCTCGTACGCGCAGTACGCCGACTGGATCTTCTGCCTGGTGCGCACCGACACCGCGGCGCGTGCGCAGCAGGGCATCAGCTTCCTGCTGATCGACATGCGCAGCCCCGGCGTGAGCGTGCGGCCGCTGGTCGGCATCCACGGCTGGCACCTGTTCAACCAGGTGTTCTTCGACGAGGTGGAAGTGCCGGTGGCAAACCGCGTCGGCGACGAGAACGCCGGCTGGGCCATCGCCAAGTCGCTGCTCGAGCACGAGCGGCTGAACCTGGCGCGCGTGGCCGAGAACCGCCGCCGTCTGGCCAAGGTGCGCGCCATCGGCGCGGAGCTGGAAGAGGGCGGCCAGCCGCTGCTGCAGCGGCCGTGGTTCGCGCGCCGGCTGCGCGCGCTGGAGGTACGGCTGGAGGCGCTGGCGGCCACCGTGCTGCGCTTTCGCCGGCAGGCGCGCGCGGGCCAGGCGCTGGGGCCCGAGACCGGCATGCTCAAGCTGCTGGGCAGCCGGCTGATCCAGGACATCGAGAACCTGGCGGTCGACGCGCTGGGCCCGGACACGCTGGCCTACGACCGCGCCGCGCATTTCGAGCCGGCGGCGCCGGAACCGGGGCGCTCCGCCTACGCCGCCGCGGCGTCGGCGCGCCGCTTCGTCACGCGCGGCTACACCATCGCCGGCGGCTCCAGCGAGATCCAGCACGAGCTGCTGGCCAAGCAGGTGCTGGGCCTGTAGCGCGGCCAAGATGGCTGCAACCTCTGCATAAGGACACGAACAGATGAGCGATGCAACGGACGATCGCCGCATGCTGCGCGACAGCGTGCGGCGCTATGTCGAACGCGGCTACGGCTTCGAGCAGCGCCGCGCCGCGCTGGCCGAGCCAGACGGGTTCTCGCGTACGCACTGGCGGGCGTTTGCCGAGATGGGCTGGCTGGCGCTGGGTTTGCCGGAAGCCTGCGGCGGCCTGGGCGACGCCGCCGACCAGGCGCTGCTGGCGGAAGAACTGGGCCGCGCCCAGCCCGCCGAGCCGTGGCTGGCCAATGCCGCGCTGTGCGCGCCGCTGCTGGCCGCTTGCGGCGATCCCGCCCATGCGGCCGCCGCGGCGGCGATGGCCGAAGGCGGCGCCATGCTGGCGCTGGCCGCCTGGGAAACGCAGGGGCGCTATGACGCGTTCGATATCAGCACCACCGCGCACGCCCACGCCCCGGGGCAATGGAGCCTGGACGGCCGCAAGACGCTGGTCCTGGGCGGCGGCAGCGCCGGCCTGCTGCTGGTGCTGGCGCGCACCGGCGGCCAGCGCCGCGAGCGCCATGGCCTGACCCTGTTCGCGGTGCCGGCCGATACGCGCGGCGTGAGCGTCGAGGCGCTGCCGACCTACGACGGCCGCCAGACCGCCAGCGTGACGCTGCGCCGCGCGGTGGTGCCGGACAGCGCGCGCATCGGCGCGCGCGACGGCGCCTGGCCGCTGGTGGAGGCCGCCATCGACCGCGCCACCGTGATGGCCTGCGCCGAGGCCGTCGGCACCATGTCGCGCGCCTTCGACCTGACCCGCGACTACCTGGCGGCGCGCGAGCAGTTCGGCCGGCCGCTGACCGCCAGCCAGGTGATCCGGCACCGGCTGGTGGACCTCTATGTCAGCGTCGAGCAGGCGCGTGCCATCACCGAAGCCGCGGCCGAGGCGCTGCAGCGCGATCCGGTCGCGCGCATGCGCGCGGTCTCCCACGCCAAGGCCTTTGTCTCGGATGCCGGGCGCGCGCTGGGCGAGGACGCGGTGCAGCTGCACGGTGCCGTCGGCATGACCGACGAGGTCGAAGTCGGCCACTGCTACAAGCGACTGGCAGCGCATGCCAACCTGTTCGGCGATGCCGACTGGCACTACGAGCGGCTGGCGGCACTCGATCACGCGGCGCAGGCGCAGGCCTGAGCCGGTTCAGCGCGGGCGCCCTGAAAATCCGGCGCGCCCGCTGACGACACGCCGGCAACGTACCGGCATGCGCGGCCAATGCGCCGCAACGGAGACAGCAATATGAGCAGCCAGCACAATGGCGCCCTCGCCCACCGGGCGCGCGCCACGCGCACGGCCCTGGCCGCGGCGCTGATCCTGGCGGGCGCCGCCAGCGCGCACGCCGAGGCACCTTACCCCAGCAGGCCGATCCGCATGGTGCTGCCATCGGGCGCGGGCACCGTGACCGACCAGACCGCGCGGCTGGTGGCCGAGCGCCTGACCGCGGGGCTGAAGCAGCCGGTGGTGGTCGACAACCGTCCCGGCGCCAACGGCATCATCGCCAACGAGACCGTGGCGCGCGCCGCCCCCGACGGCTACACGCTGCTGTTCACCTATGCCGCGACCATGACGGTGAACCCGTGGACCACGCCGTCGCTGCCGTACGACCCGCTCAAGGACTTCACGCCGATCGCGCGGCCCAGCCAGCCCGGCGGCAACCTGCTGGCGGTCAGCGCCGAAGTGCCGGTGCACAACCTGCGGGAACTGATCGCCTATGCCAAGGGCAGCAAGACGGAGCTGGCCTATTGCTCGTGGGGCGTCGGCTCCGGCGGCCATCTGGCAATGGAATACCTGAAGGCGAAGGTCGGCATCCATCTGCGCCACATTCCGTACAAGACCGCCACCCAGTGCAGCAACGACCTGGCCGCGGGCCACGTCACCATCGGCATTACCGATGCCATCTCCGCGGTGCCGCACCTGAAGTCCGGCCGCATCCGCGGCATCGCGGTGTCCGGCCCGGAGCGCCTGCTGACCGCGCCCGACGTGCCGACCATGTCGCAGCAGGGCGTGCCGTTCCAGCAGGCCAGCTGGGTCGCGATCTTCGGGCCCAGGGGTGTGCCCGCGCCCATCGTCGAGCGGCTCAACGCCGAGGTCAACCGCATCCTGCAGACCCCGGCCGACCGCGCCAGGTTTGCCGCGCTGAACCTGCAGCCGGCCGCGCCGTCGAGTCCCGCGGACCTGGGCAAGCTGGTCAGCGCCGACCTGGCTGCATGGGGCGAGGTGGTGAAGGTCGCGGGGCTGCAGGCGAAGTAGGGCAAACACACCACAACGAGAACGGGAGACCGGGAGCGTGAAGGCAACACAGTGGATGGCGATGGGCGTGGCCCTGGCCGCGGGCAATGCCGCGGCCGGCACCATGCAGTTGTTCGGCGTGGTCGACGCATCGATCGAATACGCCAGGGGCTCGGACAGCGTGGTGCGCATGCGCGAAGGCCAGCAGGCCGCGTCGCGCTGGGGCATCCGCGGCATCGAAGACCTCGGCGGCGGGCTCAAGGCCAACTTCCTGGTCGAGTCGGGCTTCAATATCGACACCGGCACCGAGTTCTTCGGCAACAACCGGCTGTTCGGGCGGCAGGCCTACCTGGGCCTGTCAGGCGGCTGGGGCGAGCTCCGGCTGGGGCGGCAGTACACGCCGTCGTTCTATGCGCTGCTGCGGCTGGACCCGTTCCTGCTGAATGGCGCGGTGTCGCCGTTCAACCTGCTGAGCGCGACCGCATCGCAAGGCACCGGACATGTGGCCTACGGCGCGCGCTTCGACAACGCCGTGCAGTACTTCTCGCCCAAGTGGGGCGGCTTCGCCTTCGGCGCGGCGGTGGCGCCGGGCGAGGTGCCGGGGTCGGCGCGCTCCGGGCTTAACTTCGGCATGAACGCGACCTGGGAGGCGGGCAACGCCTATGCGTTCTACAGCTACCAGGGGATGTATTCGGGCGCCAATGTGCCGGTGGAGCCGACGCTGACGTCGAACCATTTCGTCGGCGGCTCGTACCGCTTCAAGCCGGTGGAGATCGGGCTGCTGTTCAGCGCGGCCAGCAGCGACCGGCCCGAGACCCGCTCGGCGCGCCATTACGGCGTGACCTTCAGCTGGGCCGTGACCCCGCGCGACACCTTCAAGGCCGCCGCGCTCAAGCGCCAGATCCTCGGCGGCGGCCAGCGGCCGCTGGCAGTCACGCTGGGCTGGGACCACGACCTGAGCAAGCGCACCACGGCCTACGTGCGCGCGGTGCTGGTGCACAACAGCGCCGGCGGCAGCGTCAGCAACAACAGCATCGTGATCGATCCGGGCAGCGGGGATGATGCGAAGTCGGTGAGCGTGGGGTTGCGGCACCGGTTTTGAAGGGAGATCGCATAGCAACCGGGAGAGTTAGCGAAAGGCGCCACCGCTCGCATAGGCTCCCCTCTCCCGCAAGCGGGAGAGGGGAGAAAACCCGCAGCGTGCAAGCGGCCCGAGCAATGCCGGTCACTTCAACTGCTGCGCAAACTCCTCCAGCTGCGTAATGCATATCCCCCAGCCCTCATAAAACCCCATCTCCTCATGCTGCTTGCGCGTGGCCTCGTCGGGATGCATCACGCGGGCGATGTAGCGGGTGCCGTCGCCCTCGTCGGCCATGGTGATGACCGCGGTCATCGACAGCCACGGCGTGCCGGGCCGGTACCCCGCGACCAGCGCCGAGGTGGAGACGATCTTCTCCATCGGCACGATCTCGAGAAAGCAGCCGGGGTTGTCGCTGGTGCCGCCATCGGGGCCTTGCATGAAGGTATGGAAGGCGCCGCCGGGACGCATGTCGAAGGCGCGGACCTCGGTGGTCCAGGGCCTGGGGCACCACCATTGCTTGAGCAGCTGCGGATCGCTCCAGGCGCGCCAGACCTTGGCGCGCGGGGCCTTGAGCAGGCGCGAGATGACCAGGTCGTGGCCTTCCGGGCCGGCGGCGTTTTCATTCGTCATGGGACTGTTCCTCTTGATCAGGTGCTTCGACAAAGGCCGCCAGGCGGTCGGTACGGGCCTCCCACAGGGCGCGCTGGTCGGCCAGCCATTGCTGCGCGTCGGACAGCGGTTGCGGCACCAGCTCGCAGGTGCGCACGCGCCCCGTCTTGCGCGAGCGGATCAGGCCGCTGCGCTCCAGCACCCGCAGGTGCTTCATGAACGAGGGCAACGCCATCGCGAACGGCGCCGCCAGCGCCGAAACCGTTTCCGGCCCGCGCCCGAGCGTGCTGACGATGGCGCGGCGGGTCGGGTCCGCCAGCGCGTAGAACACGCCGGACAGCGGGGCAGGATCGACAGCCTCGGACACGTCTGCAAACTCGGCACAATGGTTAGCCATGCGGCTAAGTATAAGAAGCCGGCCGGAACTTGCAAGGCCGAAATGCAAGACGCCCCGGACCAGCCGGGGCGTCTTGCCGTCAGGGCAGTGCGGTCGAGCCTATTGCTGGCGGACATAGGCCGCCAGGGCCTTCACTTCCTCGGGCTTCAGGCCGGCGAACGGCGGCATCGGCACCGCCCCCCACTTGCCGCTGCTGCCGCCGCGGATGCTGGCTTCCAGCCTGGCCTGGGCCTGCGGGTCGCCCTTGTAGCGCACCGCAACCTCGTGATAGGCCGGGCCGACGATCTTCTGCGTGGCGCTGTGGCAGCTCAGGCAGGCGTTCTTCGACAGCAGCCCCTGCACGTCGACGCTGGCCGCTGCCGCAGGCGCGGGCGCCTCGGCAGCCGGCTTGAGCGCCTTCTGCGCGATCGCCACGATCTCGGGATCCTTCGCCTTGGCAGAGCCATAGGCCACCGCCAGGTAGGCGCCCAGCTGCTCGACCTCGGCATCGTCGATCGGTGCGCCGTAGGCCTGCTGCATCTTCTTCATCTCGGCGGTCCACTGCGCCAGCGTCAGCCCGGGCGGCTGGTACGAGACGTAGTCGGCCGAATGGCAGATCGCGCATTTCTGCATGGCGATGCCGTAGCCAGGAAGACTGGCCGGCTTGAGCTTGACGTTCTCCGCCGGCAACTTGATGTCTTTTGGCGCGGCGCCGGCATGGCCGGCACCGAGCAGGGCGAGCGCCAGCAGCGCGGGGGCGATGGTTGCTTTCATGGCGCGTTCCTCAGGCGATGGTGACCGGCGTGGCTTCGATGACATTGCGGCGATAGCCGGCGGGGTTCCAGTTGGCTTTTGCCGGCTGGGTCTCGCCGTTGTTGCTGGTGGCGCGCACCATCAGCACCGCCGGGCCCTTGCGCGCGAACTTTACCGGCAAGTGCCAGGCGCGGAACGAGAACCGGCCCAGGTCTTCGCCCAGCTTCGCGGCCTGCCAGTTCTGCCCGCCGTCGACCGACACCTCGACCGTGCGGATGCCGGAGCCGCCGTCGAAGGCAATGCCCTTCAGTTCGACGGCGCGGCCGGCCGGCAACCTGCCGCCGCTCTCGACGCTGGTGATAAAGCTGCGCACGGCCAGCGTCGAGATCGGCCGCGTCTTGGCCGCCGGCGTGCCCGGGGCCACGCACTGGCAATCGTTGTCCGGCACGCGGTAGCCCTTGGTCATGAAGAACGCATCATGGCCCTCGAACGGGTGGTCGAGCACCTCGATCTCGTGCAGGTGCTTGATCCAGTAGGTGCCGAAGTAGCCCGGCACCACCAGCTTGAGCGGGTAGCCGTTGAGCAGCGGCAGGTCTTCGCCATTCATGCCCCACGCCAGCAGCGGCTCGCCGTTCATCGCGTGGGCGATATCGAGCGACTTGCGGAAGTCCGGCGTGCCCGGCAGGACGGGCGTATCCATGCCATTGAAGGTGACCACCCTGGCCCCGGCCTTGACGCCCGCATGCTCGAGCACCTTGCGCAGCGGCACGCCGGTCCAGCGCGCATTGCCCATCGCGCCGTTGGCCAGCTGCGCGCCGAACACGCGCGGCTCGGAAAAGCCGCGGCTATTGCCCGAGCACTGGTTGACCGCGACCACGTGCACCGGTTCGGCCAGCCGCTTCAGTTCATCGAGCGACAGCTGCAGCGGCTTGCCGACGTGGCCGCCAACGCTGAGGCGGTAGGTGGCCAGGTCCACCGACAGCGGCAGGTTGGCCAGGTGGTAGCGCACGAAGAAGGCGTCGTTGGCGGTGATCGGCCCCTCGTTGAAGGCGGAGAAGGGCGTCTCCAGGTGCGGCGGCCGGGTGCTCACGCGAACCAGCGGGCGCTTGCCCGGATAGCGCACCAGCGGGCGCGGGCCGTCGGCCAGTGTGACGCCGTCGGTCGCGCGCGCGGCCAGCGCGCCCAGCGGCGATGCACCCAGCGCCATCAGGCCGGCGCCCTGCACCAAACGGCGCCGCCTGGATAGCGGCCGGTCGTGGTCGGCAGATTGCGCCGGACGGTTCTTGTCTCGCATGGGGCGTCTCCTTCGGGGGCTGTTGTGGCGCGCAAGGCGCTGTGGCGGGTACTTTGACGCCACGCCATCAACTTGTGAAACGGGTTTTGCTGCTAGCCGTTATCGATTTATTCGATATAGGGGAAGACCACGGCTGCCTCGCCGACAAAACCGCTTGCATCGCAAATTGGGTTTCCCTACACTTACCAAAACGTTTTTGTTAGCGGAAATCGATAATATCTGCGGCGAATTGCGCACAGACGCAGCCAGGGGCCGAAGCGCCACCGGCACAACGCCCGACACACCAAACGAGGAGCAAAGCAATGTCCCACCCCGCCCCCGCGCCGGTGGATGAACGGCTGCCATGGCGGCGCCTGTTTGTCTTCGGCCTTCAGCACGTACTGGTCATGGCCGCGTCGCCGATAGCGTCGGTCTTCCTGATGAGCAAGGCGCTCAACTTCCCGCCCGCGCTGGCGGTGCAGCTGCTCAGCGCCACCTTTGTGATCTGCGGCCTGGGCACGCTGCTGCAGTCGCTGGGCAAGCGCGGCATCGGCGCGCGCCTGCCGTTCGTGATGCTGCCCGGCGGCGCGCCGATCGTGCTGTTCATCCTGATCGCGCAGCAGACCGACGTGCAGACCGCCGCCGGCGCGGTGATCCTGACCGGCGTCTTCTACTTCCTGGTGCTGCCGGTGTTCCGGCGCTGCCTGCGCTACTTCCCGCCGGTGGTGGTGGGCACCATGCTGCTGCTGGTGGCGATCAACCTGGCGCAGGTCTCGGGCAAGCTGGTCGCCGGCCATCCGGCCGCGGGCAGCGCGGTGGATCCCCTCAACCTGCTGCTGGCCTTTGCCACCATCGCCTGCACCGTGGCGGCGTCGCGCTGGCTGAGCGGCATGCTGGCGCAGCTTGCGATCCTGCTCGGCCTGCTGGGCGGTGCGCTGGTGGCTGGGCTGGCCGGCGCGTTCCACCTTGGCCAGGTGTCGATGTCGCCGGTGCTGGCGTTGCCGACGCCGTTGCCGTTCGGCTGGCCCACCTTCGACGTGGTGGCCGCGATCCCGCTGATGGTGTTCGCCGTGATCTCGATGGTCGAGGCCACCGGCCAGACCCTGGCGATCAGCGATGCCGTGGGCCGGCCGGTGGACCAGCAGCGCGACGTGCCGCGCACCATCCGCGCCGACGCGCTGACCTCGCTGCTGGGCGGGATGTTCGGCACCTCGCTGATCATCACCAGCGGCGAGAACATCGGCATCGTGCGGGCCACCGGCGTGCGCTCGCGCTTTGTCACGGCGATGTCGGGCGCGATCCTGGTGGCGTTCGGGCTGCTGGTGCCGGTGTCGGCGCTGATCAGCGCGATTCCCGAAGCCGTGGTCGGCGGCACCGGGCTGGTGGTGTTCTGCATCGTCGGCACCATGGGCATCGACATGCTGCGCAAGGTGGATCTGCGCGACCACGCCAACATGTACGTGGTGGCGGTGGCGCTGGCCGTGGGCTTGCTGCCGATCCTGGTGCCGGGCATCTATGGCGGCCTGCCGGCCAACCTGCGCATCCTGGTGGGCAATGGCGTGGCGATGGGCGCCATCACCGCGGCGCTGCTCAACTTCCTGTTTTTCCATACGGGTCTGCGGACCGCGACGGCTGATACGGGCGCAATCGCTCGCGACGATGCCGCCGCCACGCACTGACCCCGCCTACTGCATTGCCATGACTCAAGCTTATGCCTCGATGCCGGCCTGGCCCGGCGACCTCAACCCGGCGCTGGCGCCTGAAAGCTTCCAGCGCCAGCGCATCCTGCTGCCGGAATGGACCCTGCTACGCCAGGGCGCGGTGCGCGGCCACGCGGTGGTGGTGGAGGGCGGCCGCTTCACCGCGGTCGGCCCCGCCGAAGACGTCGCCGCGCGCTTTCCGCATCTGGAGACCCAGCCGCTGCCGCGCATGCTGCTGATGCCCGGCATGATCGACACCCATCACCACCTGACGCAGTCGTTCGGCAAGTCGCTGGTGTTCGGCGAGCCGTCGGAGATCTTCCGGCGCGTGTGGGTGCCGCTGGAGGGCAGCCTGAAGGCGGAGCACCTGTACCTGTCGTCCAAGCTGGCGGCGCTGGAAGCGCTGCGCGGCGGCTTTACCACCGTGGTCGACGCCGGCACGCGCAGCGAGGCCGGGCTGGACGCGGTCGCGCGCGCGGTCACCGATGCCGGCGTGCGCTGCGTGCTGGGCCTGATCTGCAACGACAAGCCCGGCGCCGAAATGCTCGACGCCGCGCCCATCCTGCGCCGCGCCGCCGCGCACCTGGACCGCTACGCCGGCGATGCGCTGGTGGCGCCGTCGCTGGCGATCTCGATCCCCGAGGTGGCCTCGGACGCGATGCTGCATCACGTCTACCAGCTGTGCGCCGAGTCCGGCCGCATCTTCCAGACCCATGCCAACGAGCACCTGGTGGCGGTGGAGCGCTCGCTCAACGCGTGCGGGCGCCGGCCGATCGAGCACCTCGCGGCGATCGGCGCACTCGGGCCGGCCGCCTTGCTGGCGCACGCCACGCTGGTGACGCCGCAGGAGATCCGGCTGCTGGCCGACAGCGGCGCCGCCGTGGCGTACAACCCCGTCGCCAGCGCCTGGAAGGGCAACGCGGTGGCGCCCGCCGAGACCATGGCCACCTTCGGCGTGCGCCTCGGCCTGGGCACCGACGGCACCCGCAGCGACGGCTTCCGCCTGCTGGACTATGCCGAGGCCGCGCAGCGCTTTGCCTTCGGCATCGGCGTGGGCGACTCGTCCTGCGGCGCGGGCTGGCGCTGGGTCGACATGGCCACGCACGACGCGGCCGACGTGGCCGGGCTGGGCGCGCTCACCGGCGAGATCGCCGCCGGCAAGCGCGCCGACTTCCTGCTGGTCGACCTCGACGTGCCGGAACTGACGCCGTCGTGGGACCTGACCTGGGAGCTGGTGCGCCTGGCCAACCGCGACCAGATCCGCGCGGTCTTCGTCGACGGCAACCTGCGCCTGTGGCAGGGCTGGCCCACCGACTGGGACGCGCGCGCGCTGATGCGCGACATCCATGCCATGGCTGGGCACACCGTTGCCGGCGCGCCGATCCGCAAGCTGCATGACGCCGCGGACGTGCACCGCGCCCGCCATGCCGGCCCGGAGGCGGCATGAGCATGGACATGACCTTGTTCAGCGTCGGCGTGGCCGTGTTTACCGGCGCGCTGGTCCAGGGCGCCACCGGCATGGGCTTTGCGCTGATCGTGGTGCCGGTGCTGGCGCTGGCCGCGCCGGCGATGCTGCCGGGCGCGCTGCTGCTGGCGATGCTGCCGCTCAACGCCTACGTGGCCTGGCGCGAGCGCCACGCCATCGATATGCGCGGGGCCGGCTGGATCAGCGCCGGACGCGTGGCCGGCACCTTCGGCGGCCTGTGGGTGCTGGTGGCGATGCCGATGGCGTGGCTCAACGCGCTGGTCGGCGGCAGCACCATTGCCGCGGCGGTGGTGTCGTTGCTGGCGCCGGCGTTCTCGCCGGGGCGGCTGACCTTTGCCTCCACCGGCCTGATCACCGGCGTCACCGAGACCGCCACCGGCGTGGGCGGCCCGCCGCTGGCACTGGCCTACCAGCACGCGCCGGTGGCGACGCTGCGCGCCACCGTGGCGCTGTGCTTCCTGGTGGGCGAGGTGATCTCGCTGGTGGTGCTGGCGCTGGGCGGCCGGCTCGGCATGGAGCAGGTGTTCTATGCCGCGGGGCTGCTGCCGGTGCTGGGCGTGGGGATGGTGGCCAGCCATCTGGTGCATCGGCGGATTAATCAAAGGATGTTGAGAGTGGCGGTGTTGGGGTTTGCGTTGGTGTCGGGGGTGGTGGTGTTGGTTAGGGGGTGAGGGTTAAGGGGTGGGGGTGTTGAGTGAGGTGTCGTGCTTGGCGGGCGTGGCTGTTTCGCCGGCGCAGCCGGCGACCTACTTCTTGGCCGAGCGCCAAGAAGTAGGCAAGAAACGCGTCGCCTGTGCGGCTGGCAATCAATTCCGCGGCGTTGGCGGTTCCGGCGGTGGTGATTTCCGTTTGTCGTGGCTGCCCGTTCGAACCTGCTAACGCTATGTGAGTCAGGGACGGTGCCTACGATCACCCACTATTGAACGATCCCAACAGGGTGTAGGCAGCCTGCTGCTGGTGCTATTGGTGGGACGCCTTCGGCTGCGCTGCGCGCACTCCCAATCTTAGGTCTGCTGCTCGGGCACGCAGTGCATCGCTGCGCTCGCATGGCGTTGTCGCGTGCGAGCCCAAGGGTCTTTCTCTCTCGCTTGTTTGCGCCCCTCTCCCGCTTGCGGGAGAGGGGCGGGGGAGAGGGCCGGCGCATCTACGAAGTCCGGCCATCGCTTCCCGAAAAGTCCGTCAAGCCCCCGGCATCGACGACGCTCTCACCACCAGTTCGGGCTTGGGTCCGGCGATGACCGTGCGGCCGCGCTCGCCCGACAGGTGCGCGAACAGCAGTTCCACCGCCAGCGACGCGACCCGTTCCAGGTGCAGGTTGACCGCGGTCAGCGGCGGCTGCGCGCTGCGCGCGCGGATGCCGTCGTAGCGGGTCACCACCAGCACATCGTCGGGCACGCGCTTGCCCAGCCCTTGCAGGTGCGCCATGGCGCCGACCGCGAAGGCGTCCACCGGCGCGCACAGCGCATCCAGGCCCGGCATCTGCGCCAGCAGTTGCGCGCAGGCCTCGGCGCCCGCGGCTTCGCCATGTTCCTCGGCCGCCTTGACGACATGGCAGGGCAGCCCCAGCGCCTGCGTGAACTCGCGGTAGGCGCGTTCCGTTTCCACATACGACTGCCGCGGCGCCGCGCCGATCATCAGGCCGATCCGGCGCCGCCCATGGCCGTGCAGGTGTTCCAGCAGCAGGCGCGCGGTCGCGGCGGACTGCAGGTCGACGCAGGGCACCGGGGTCTCGGTCAGCGGCTCGCGCCCGATCGAGACGATGCTGACGCCGCGCTCGCGCAGCCGCGCGATATGCGGATCGCCGGCAATCGGCTCGATCACGATGGCACCGTCGATATCGAGCGTGTCGAGCAGCCCGCCGGCGCCTTCGAGCGGCGGCACCAGCACCACGCCCAGGCCGCGCCCCATGGCCGCCTCGGCGGCGATCGCCGCCACCTCCATCATGAAGCCCAGCCGCGAGGTGCCGCCCGCCACCGCGAACGGCATCGACGACAGCAGCGCGATGCAGTTGGCGCGGCCCGACTGCAGCCGCTGCGCCCGCACGCTGGGCCGGTAGCCCAGCTCCGCCGCGATGCGCTTGACGCGCGCGCGCGTGGCCGGGTCCAGCACGCCGCGGTCGTTCAGCGCGTGCGAGACCGTGGTCAGCGACACGCCGGCGGCGCGGGCGACGTCGTGGATGGTGAGGCGGCGGGGGCGGTCGGGCGTGGAATCGGTCATGCCGGGTTTGAGCTGGGAATCAGCCGGAGCATACATCAGCGGGCATGGGCGGTCAGCGGCGAGCGCCCTGCCTGGCCGGCGCCGACGACAATTCCTTCCAGTGCTCGCGCGTGAAGGCGTAGAGCGTCTCGAGCGCCGGCGACAGCGAGCGCGCGGCCATGCGCGCGATGCCGTAGCGGCCGCACCGGCGCGGGTCGGGTGGCATCGGCACTTCCGCCATCAGCCCCGCGGCTCGTTCCTGCCGGGTGATGGACAACACGCCGAACAGCAGGGTGTCGGTGGCCAGCGTCACGCTGCGCAGCATGTCGAGGTTGTCGCAGTGCAGGGTGAAGAGCTTGTCGGGTGCGGCCTCGGGGCCCCATAGCTCGGCCAGCTGGCGGCTGACGATGGTGCTGAGCGTGGTGGTCGCCACCGGGTAGGCGCGGATCGTCTCGATATCGATGCGGCGCTTGCGCAGGATCGGATGGCCGGCGCGGCACACCAGCCCGGCGGGCAGCTCGCCCAGCGGTTCAATGTCGACATCGTCGGCGGCGCGCAGCACGTAGGCGTCGCCGACGATCGCGTCGATGGTTTCGCGCCGCAACGCGTCGAGCAGAGCGCTGGTGGCGCCGGTCTCGGTGCGCACCTTGATGCGCGGGTGCGCCTGCGCCATGTGGATCAGGAACGGCGTCAGCAGCAGCGCGGCAGGCGCGGGCGCCACGCCGATCGTCAGCGAGCCTTCCTCGCCCCCGCGCAGCAGCTCCAGGTCGCGGCGCAGCTGGCGTTCTTCCAGCCGCATGCGGCGCGCGCGGTCGGCCACCAGTTCGCCGAACACTGTCAGGCGCGCGCGCCGCGCGCCGCGGTCGAACAGCGGCGCCTTCAGCTCGTGCTCCAGCGCGCGGATACTGCGGCTCAGCGCCGGTTGGGTCAGGTGCACGGCGCGTGCGGCTTCGGAGAAGGTGCCGTGCTCGACGATGGCAAGCAGGTGCAGAAGTTTCTGGGTGTCCATGCGGAATCCCATGCGTGTCAGTTATGGGAGCGGTTCGATATTTGCATTTGAATCATATATCGCCGCTCCCTATGATGACCGGAACACAAGAGCGGCCCGGTGACAGCACACACACGGCGCCTGCCATCCACCGTCCATCGGAAACCGGAGACATCATGTTCAAGCTGTTTATCGGCCTCGGCCTGCCATACATCGGCGTCATCGGGCTGCTGCCCTGGGTGGCGACCGTCGAGCGCTTCGTGCTCGGCGTGCCCTTTATCTACGCCTGGATCTTTGCCTGGTTCGTCCTGACGTCGGGCTGCATGCTGGCGTGCTGGCTGCTGTACGACCGCCATGCCGCCGACGCGGCGCATGAAGCGTGAGGGAGAGCAGCCATGACCACAGCGGTATTCCTTGGCTTTATCGTCTTCTCGCTCTATCTCGCCATCCGCTCGAAGAAGGGCCACGGTGCGCAGAGCGTGCATGACTTCTTCGTCGCCTCGCGGCAGTTCGGCGCCTACCTGGTGTTTTTCCTCGCGGCCGGCGAGATCTACAGTATCGGCACCATGGTGGGCTTTCCCGGCGGCATCTATGCCAAGGGCCCGACGTATGGCGTCTGGTTCCTCGGCTACATCCTGCTGGCTTACCCGCTCGGCTATTTCCTCGGGCCGAAGATCTGGCAGGCCGGCGCGCGCTACAACGCGATCACGCTGCCGGACCTGTTCAAGGGCCACTACGGCAGCCGTGCGCTGGAACTGATCGTGGCGGGCTCTTCGATCCTGTTCCTGCTGCCCTGGGGCCAGTTGCAGTTCACCGGGCTGGTGGCGGCGCTCAAGGGGCTGGGCTGGGAGTTCGATCCCGTCTACCTGGTGCTGATCTCGGCGGCGCTGGCCTTCACCTATATCGCCATCTCCGGCGTGCGTGCGTCGGCCTACATCGCCATCCTGAAAGACATCCTGATGGTGGTGGCGATCGTCGCCACCGGCGTCGCGGTCGGCTGGAAGGCCGGCGTGGGCGATGTCTTCCATGCCGCCAGCCTGCAGGTCAGCAACCAGATGAGCGACACGCAGCTGCGCTTCTCGATGAGCACCATGCTGTTCCAGGCGCTGGGCTTCTACGTGATGCCGTTCGCGGTGCAGAACTTCTTCACAGCCAGGAGCGCCAACACCATCCGCCGCACGCAGGTGGCGATGCCGCTGTATATGCTGATGTACCCGTTCCTGGTGCTGGCGTCGTACTACGCGATCAGCCAGAACCTGCAGCTGGCCTCGCCCAATGAAGCCTTCTTCGCGGCGGCGGTGCGCTTGCTGCCGGACTGGCTGCTCGGCCTGGTGACCGCGGGCGCCGCGCTGTCGGGGCTGCTGGTGCTGGCCGGCATCTGCCTGGCGATCGGCCCGATCGTCACGCGCAACCTGCTGCCGGGCATGCCCGAGCAGCGCCAGAAGCAGGGCGCCAAGATGGTGATCGTGGTGTACCTGGTGCTGTCGATCGCGATGACGCTGGCCACGCCCAACCTGATGCTGACGCTGATCAACACCACCTACTACGGCGTGACGCAGTTCTTCCCCGGCGTCATCGTGATCCTGTTCTCGCTGAAGGTGCGGCCGATGGCGATCGCGCTCGGCATCCTGAGCGGGCAGGGGCTGGCGATCGCACTGTACGCGCAGCAGGCCGATTTCGGCGGCATCAACCTCGGCCTGGTCAGCCTTGCGGTCAACCTGCTGGTGACCGTGGTGGCGAACTACGCGCCGCGCCTGGCGCGCGTGCAGCCGGCCTGATCCTTGCGACTCATGCAACAAGCGATGACCCATAACGACACGGCGCGCACGCAGGTATTCGTGGCGCGCAAGATCCTCACGATGGAAGCGGCGCGGCCGGAAGCAACCCATGTCGCGGTACGCAATGGCCAGATCCTTGCGGTCGGCGGCGCTGCGGAAATGGCGCCATGGCCCGACGCGGTGGTGGTCGACACCTTCCGCGACAAGGTGCTGATGCCCGGCATGGTCGAAGGCCACTGCCACCTGATGGAAGGCGCGATGTGGGACGCGGTCTACGTCGGCTACTTCGACCGCCGCGACCCCGATGGCAGGCTTTGGCGCGGGCTGCGCACGCTGGACGAAGTCATCGGGCGCCTTGCGGACGCGGCCAGCAAGTTGAAAGACCCCGACACGCCGCTGCTGGCGTGGGGTTTCGACCCGATCTACTTCGGCACCGCGCGGCTGTCGGTGCGCGAGCTGGATCGCGTATCGGCGACGCGGCCGGTGGTGGTGATGCATGCCAGCGTGCATCTGATGAACGTCAATTCGCCGATGCTGGCGCGGGCCGGCATCGATGAAGACACCGACATCGACGGCGTGCACAAGGATGCGGGCGGCAAGCCCACCGGCGAGCTGCAGGAGTTCGCGGCGATGTTCCCGGTGCAGCGCGTAATCGGCCGAGGCCTGTCACTGGCTGCGGCGGAGGACGCGGAGGCGGTGCGCCGCTTCGGGCGCGTGGCACAGCTGGCGGGCGTGACCACCGCTACGGACCTGGTCAACGACTTGTCGGCCAGGGGCCTGGAAACACTGCGCGCGGTGACGTCGGATGACGGCTTCCCGCTGCGCATCGTGCCCGCCTTCGCGCCGCAGCGCGACGCACAGGGCGGGCCCGCACGCGTACAGCAGGCCGTCGCCGCTGGTTCCGACAAGCTCCACTTCGGTCCGGTCAAGTTCATCGTCGACGGCTCGATCCAGGGCTTTACCGCGCGGCTGCGCGC
Organism: Cupriavidus taiwanensis; assembly: GCF_900250075.1. NCBI lineage: Bacteria > Pseudomonadati > Pseudomonadota > Betaproteobacteria > Burkholderiales > Burkholderiaceae > Cupriavidus > Cupriavidus taiwanensis. The sequence continues at coordinate 1,750,084 of NZ_LT977071.1, read as the reverse complement.
ACCCGGCTACGCCGGCGGCCAGCCCAACGGCTTGTGGCTGATCCCGCCCGAGCAACTGCTGGACGCGTTCACGCCGTTCCACCTGGCCGGCCTGCCACTGCATATCCACACCAACGGCGACGAAGCCACCGAGGTCGTGCTCGATACGCTGGAAGCGCTGCTGGCGCGCCATCCACGTGCCGACCATCGCCACACCTTGCAGCACTGCCAGCTGGCCGATGCGGCGCAGCTGGCGCGGGCGAAGCGCCTCGGGCTGTGCATCAACTTCTTCGCCAACCACCTCTACTACTGGGGCGATGCCCATGCCACGCAGACCGTGGGCCCGGCACGTGCCGCGCGCATGAACCCGGCAGGCACCGCGCGGCGCCTCGGCATCCCGTTCGCGATCCATTCCGATGCGCCGATCACGCCGCTGAACCCGCTCTTCACCGCCTGGTGCGCGGTGCAGCGCCAGAGCGCGTCGGGCCGCGACATGGGCGAAGCCGAGCGGCTGACGGTGGCCGACGCCCTCCACGCGGTCACGATGGGCGCGGCTTACACGCTTGGGCTCGACCATCGCATCGGCAGCATCGCGCCCGGGAAGCTGGCCGACTTTGCCGTGCTGGAGGACGATCCCGCCAGCGTGGATCCGGCGCGGCTCAAGGACGTGCGGGTGTGGGGCACGGTGCTGGGCGGCCGCGTGTTCGAGGCGCCTGCGCTATGAGCGCCCGGCTTCCGATTCCGCTGGTTGTCGTCGGCGGCTACCTGGGCGCGGGCAAGACCACGCTGCTGAACCGGTTGCTGGCCAATGCGCAAGGGCTGCGCATTGCGGCGCTGGTGAATGACTTCGGCGAGATCAATATCGACGCCGCGCTGATCCGCACGCGCAGCGACGATGTGATCCAGCTGGAAAATGGTTGCGTGTGCTGTTCCATCGGTGGCCGGCTGGCCGAGGCCATGCTGGCAATCGCCGACCGCGACGCGCGGCCCGATCTGCTGGTGATCGAGGCCAGCGGCGTGTCGGACCCGCAGCGCATCGCGCAGATCGGCCTGCTCGATCCGGCGTTCCGGCTCAACGCGGTGCTGGTGGCGGTGGATGCCGCGGCCGTGCACGACAGCCTGGGCGACCCGCTGGTCGGCGAGATGGTGCGGCAGCAGATCGCGGGAGCATCGGTGGTGGCGCTGACCAAGACCGACCTGTGCGCTGCCGGTGGCGCTGCGGCAACGACCAGGACCGTCGGTACGCTTGCGCCGCGCGCCACGGTGCTGGAAGCGTGCGATGGCGCGCTGCCTTTGTCAGTCTTTATCGACGCAGCCATGCCGACACCGGCCGGCACCGGCGTGCTGCAGTCGCATGCCGGCTGGCACCGGCCTGCGCTACATGCCGGCATCCGCAGCATCGCCTACCGGACCGGCCGCGCCTTCGACAAGGCGCGGCTGCGACAGGCACTGTTGAAGCTGCCCGTGCGGCTGCTGCGCGCGAAGGGCCTGGTCAGGCTGGCGGCCGATCCGCGGCTGCACGAGGTACACGTGGTCGGGGGCAGGATGCGGATGCGGTCCATGCCGCACGGCGAAGCCGGTGAATTCGGTGGATTCGGCGAATTCAGCGACTCCGCGCTGGTCTTCATCGGTGCCTTCGATGCCGCGGAAGCGGATGCCATTTCCGCGAGCATGGAGTCTGCACTGGCCTGAGACAGAAGACGTCAGGCATGGAACTCGCACTATCCAAACGCCTCCGCATAAAGAGCCACCAGCCAGTCGACGAACACGCGCACGCGCGGAGACAGCTGCCTGTGATGCGGATACAGTGCCGACACCGGCAGGTCCGGGCTGGGCCAGTCGCTCAGGACCTCGACGAGTAGCCCCTCGCGCAAGGCGTCGCCGACGTGGAAGCGCGGCACCTGGATCAGCCCGCAGCCGCGCAGGGCCGCGGTGACATAGTTCTCGGCATCGTTGACGGACATCCACCCTCCCAGTGAAAAGGCCTGGAGTTGCCCATTGACGTGCAGCTCCAGCGGATAGCCGGCCGTGCCGCTACGCGAGAAGAATTTCACGACTTCGTGCCGGGAGAGCTGGTCGGGATGTTGCGGCGTGCCGAATGCTTTCAGGTAGGCGGGACTGGCGCACACTACCTGCGGCATGAGCGCCAGGCGCCGCGCCACCAGTGAAGAATCCCGCGGCGTGCCCGCGCGGATGACGCAATCGACGCCTTCCCTTACCAGATCCACCAGGCGGTCGCCGCCGGATACCACCAGATCGATGCGCGGATACCGCTCCCGGAATTCGTCGATTCGCGCCAGCACGATCTTCGTTGCGTGGGTCCCGTGCATGTCGACACGCAACACCCCGCGCGGATTCGCCGCCACGTGCTGCAGAGACGACTCGGCGTCGTCGAGTTCAGCCAGCAGGTGGACGCAGCGCTCATAGAACGCCTGGCCGTCGAGTGTCGGCCTGACCTGCCGCGTCGTGCGTTCGAGCAGCCGGACCCCGAGCCGCGTCTCGAGCGCCTTGATGGCATGGGTGGCGGTGGCGCGCGGGATGTCGAGCGCGGCGGCGGCGTGGCTGAAGCTGCCCAATTCGACGATGCGGGTGAACAGTTGCAGGGAATCGAAGCGGTCCACGGGAAGGCAATTATTGTTGAGGCTGGTTGAATTGATATGGCGATTCTGCACCATTTATCTAATCGGGGTGAACAACCACAATTGGCTTCAACGGCATGTCGCCTTATCCCACCCGGAGCCTTCCCATGAACACCCTGACTACGAACACCACCAAAGCGGCCATTGTCACCGGCGGATCGCGCGGCATAGGCCGGGCCGTGGCCCTGCGTCTCGCGGCCGACGGCTTTGCCGTCGCGGTCGGCTATGCCGGCCATGTGGCGCACGCCCGCGACACCGTCGCGGCGGTCGAAGCGGCCGGCGGCCGGGCCATCGCGATCCAGGGCGATGTCGGAAGCCCCGATGATGTGGCCCGTCTGTTTGCGCAGACCAAGGCGGCATTCGGCGGCATCGACGTGGTCGCCAACTGCGCCGGCGTGATGCCGCTGGCACCGATCGCGCCGGGCAGCCTGGCCGACTTCGACAAGGTCATTGCGACCAACCTGCGCGGCACGTTCCTGGTGCTGGCGCAAGCGGCCGAAAACGTCGGCGCGAATGGACGGATCATTGCGGTGTCGACCAGCGTCATCGCCAAGTCATTGCCGTCCTATGGGCCGTACATTGCGTCCAAGGCCGGCGTGGAGGGGCTGGTCCGCGTACTGGCCAACGAGCTGCGCGGGCGCGGTATCACCGTCAATGCCGTGGCGCCGGGGCCGGTGGCCACCGAGCTGTTTCTCGATGGCAAGAGTGCGCAGCAGGTCGACCAGATCGCGCGGCTCGCTCCGCTCGAACGGCTCGGCACGCCCGAGGATATCGGTCGCGTCGTATCGTTCCTTGCCGGCGAGGATGGTGGCTGGATCAACGGGCAGGTGCTGCGCGCAAACGGCGGATTCGCATAAGCCGCCGCGCCGCACCCCTGCAATCCTCGTGGCGCACGTCAGGTATGGAACTCGCCGGTGGGAGCGTCCGAAGCAGGCGGCCGCTCCCAGCCGCTGCGCTCGAATTCCGCGATCACCTGCGCGCCGAGCAACAGCAGCGTCGCCGCGATCTCCAGGCTCAGCAACACCACGATCGCCGTGGTGAGCGAGCCATAGACCCGCCCCACCTGCGACAGCGTGGTGAAGTACCACACCAGCGCATGGCGCGAGATCTCCCACAGTACCGCGGCAAGCACCGCGCCGCACAGCGCATGCCGCAAGGACAGCCGGCCGACCGGCATCACCATGTAGATCGACGTCAGCATCAGGATTTCGCCGAGGAACCCGAGCAGGTAAAGCAGCGTGGTGGAAAGCCGGTCGAGCGACCATTCATGGCCCAGCACTTCCACGTGCCGTTGGCCGATCGCGATCAGCCCGCCAGAGACCACTGTCACCAGCAGCAGCCCCAGGCTCAGCACCGCGATATAGCAGTAAGGCAGCACCGCCGAGATCAGGAAATGCCGGCGCCGGATCGCGACGCGATGGACGAAGATCACCGACATGGCGTTTTCCAGCACCGTGAACGCCAGCGAACTGAAGAACAGCATCGTGCCGAGCAAGACCCAGCCGACCGTGGCGCGGGTGCGCAGGAACGACGCCAGCTCGGGCACCAGCGCGCGGGACTGTCCGGGCACGACCCACTCGAGGTAACGCGCCAGCGTCGACAGCAACAGCTGCGGGTCGATCACATGCGACAGCGCGATCACCATCAGGATCAGCAACGGCACGATCGACAGCAGCGCGTAGTAGGCCACCGCTCCGGCCAGCAACAGGCCCTGGTTGGCGCGGAACTGGACCAGCGTGCGCCACAGGAAGCGCCCCGGATGACGGAGCAGGTCGCGGACGCGGGCGTCGAGAAGCTGCATGGCGGGCACCGGAGAGTGCAGGTGCCGACATTATGCGTCGGCGGGCGCCCAAGTGCCCGGCCCGCGGTGCCGCGACGCCCGCGCCGCGTCGGCTTGCGCCGCGCGAAGTCAGACCTTGACGTCGATGGTCTGGCCCAGGTGCGGCGGGTTGCTGGCCGCGACCGGCTGGGGCATGGCCTGCAGCAGTGCAGCCATGCCTTGTGCCTGCATGTCCAGCGACTTGCGCAGCATCAGCAGGCTTACCGGATCGGCGCCCGGATCGCCAGCCAGGCCGGCGGTAACGTTGGAGATTTCCATGAAGAGGGTTTCCTTGGCGAAGGTGGGGAGAGACGGCGGGATACCGCCAACACCCAATGACGGCCGCGGCCGCCCAACCTTGAGCGCCGCGGGCACGGGCGACATTCCTATGGGTTATCCGCCTAAGCCAGCGGCGCCTCCGCCGGCACCTGCTGCGCCCCCGCCGCCCGCCGCAGGCAATCCAGCATCGCCGCCACCGCGGCACGCGATTCGCCATCCGCGCGCCAGTACATCGACACCGAGCCGAACCCGGCCAGCCGCAGCGGCACGATGCGCAGCGCGCCCAGCTCTTCCAGCCGGCGCGCGGTACGGTGCGAGGCCAGCCCGATCATGTCGCTGTTGTTGAACAGGGTCAGGTTCAGCACGGTGGAATTGCTCTCCACGCAGTCCGCCGGCAGCGCGCGCCCGGCGCTGGCCAGCGCCCCTTCCAACGCATTGCGGATCGGCGTGCCGCGCGGCCATACCACCCAGCGGTGGCGGTACAGGTCGTCCCACGCCACCTTGCCGCCCTGCAGCAGCGGGTGCCGCGGCCGCGCGACGAAGTGGATCGGCTCCATGTAGAGCGATTCGGTGCGCATCTGCGCGTCCTGCAGCTCCGGCGCGGAGCGGCCCACCACAATATCCAGCTCGCTGCGCGCGAGCTGGGTCATGAGCCGGTCCATGGTGGTTTCCAGCAGCCGCACGCTGGCGCGCGGCATGCGCTGCATCAGCTGCAGCGCGGCCAGCGGCACGGTGTCGGCCGCCGATGCCCCCGAGGTGCCCACCACCACGATGCCGCTGCCGCCGTCGCGCATGGCCTGCAGGTCGTCGCGGGCGGTATCGAGCTGGGCCTCGATCCGGCGCGCGTGCTCGATCAGCGACTCGCCGTAGGGCGTGGGCCGCAGGCCGCGCGCCTGGCGCTCGAACAGCGGCAGGCCGATATCGTCCTCGAGGTCCTTCAGCCACTTCGAAAGCCCGGGCTGGGTGGTGTTCAGCATGGCGGCGGACTGGCTCATATTGCCGGTCTCGGCCAGGCTCAGCAGCATCTGCAGGTTGCGCAGGCGCAGTCTCTGGGTCCAATCCATGGGGCGTGACCTATACGGTAAATCGTATCGATAAGATGAAAACTTCATTTCAGATCTTATAGGCCGGGGCGTATAACGACAACACAGACGGTGCGCAGCGATGCAGGCACCCACCCAAAGCGCTCCCGAACGCCTTGTACAAAGTTATGGAGACAGCATGTCCGAGCACACCCCAGACCCGGCCCGCCAGGCCTACTACGAAGAGATCGGCCACAGCCACATGACCCCCTTGTGGGAGTCGCTGCACGCCCTGGTGCCGCCGCAACCGCGGCCGCAGATCGTTCCCGCGATCTGGAAGTACGCGCAGATCCGCCCGCTGGTGATGCAGGCCGGCGGCATCATCAGCGCCGAGGAGGCGGTGCGCCGCGTCCTGGTGCTGGAAAACCCCGGCATCCCCGGCAAGTCCAGCATCACCTCGACGCTGTACGCCGGCCTGCAGCTGATCCTGCCGGGCGAGATCGCGCCCAGCCATCGCCATACGCAGTCGGCGCTGCGCTTTATCGTCGAGGGCAAGGGCGCGTGGACCGCCGTCAACGGCGAGCGCGCCACCATGCATCCCGGCGATTTCATCATCACGCCGTCGTGGACCTGGCATGACCATGGCAACCCGTCGGTCGAGCAGGGCGGCGAGCCGGTGGTGTGGCTGGACGGCCTCGACATCCCCATGGTGCAGCAGTTCGACGCCGGCTTTGCCGAGAACTACCCCGAATCGCAGCAGCCCGTGACCCGCGCCGAGGGCGACAGCTTTGCCCGCTTCGGCCACAACATGGTGCCGGTGCGGCACCGCGTGACCGATCCCACTTCGCCGGTGTTCAGCTACCCATATGCCCGTTCGCGCGAGGCGCTGGACCAGCTCTACCGCAACGGCGAGCTCGATCCGTGGGACGGCGTCAAGCTGCGCTACGTCAACCCGGCCACCGGCGGCTGGCCGATGCCGACCATCGCCACCTTCATGCAGTACCTGCCGGCGGGCTTCCAGGGCAAGACCTACCGCAGCACCGACGCCACCGTGTACAGCGTGGTGGAGGGGCGCGGCACGGTGCGCATCGGCGATGCGCAGTTCCAGTTCGAGCCGCGCGACGTGTTCGTGGCGCCGTCTTGGGCGCCGGTGCAGCTGGGCGCGCTGGAAGATGCCGTGCTGTTCAGCTATTCCGACCGGCCGGTGCTGTCAGCGCTGAACCTGCTGCGCGAAGCGCGCACCTGAACCCGCAACCCCGGCCAAGCCGCTGCCCGGCGGTGCCATCCGGTACTGCCGGGCCGGCGCTTACCTGCCAAATCACTGGAAGCCTCACCATGCCTTACGTTTTCACGCCTCCCGCCACCGTTGCCATTCCCGTTGCCGGCAGCGATGACCAGTTCGCCGTGCGCCGCGTCTACTGCGTCGGCCGCAACTACGCCGCCCACGCCCGCGAAATGGGCTTCGATCCCGAGCGCGAACCGCCGTTCTTCTTCTGCAAGCCCGCCGACGCCATTGTCCCGGTGCAGGCCGGCACCACGCTCGACCTGCCGTATCCCGCGCAGACGCAGAACTATCACTACGAGGCCGAGCTGGTCGCCGTGATCGGCAAGGGCGGCTCGGATATTCCCGCCGGGCAGGCGCTGGAGCACGTGTGGGGCTACGCCGTCGGCCTCGACATGACGCGCCGCGACCTGCAGATGAAGATGCGCGAGATGGGCCGCCCGTGGGAAATCGGCAAGGCCTTCGACGCCTCGGCGCCGGTTGGCCTGATCCACCGCGCCAGCGTTATCGGCCACCCGCAGCGGGCCGGCATCTGGCTGACGGTCAATGGCGAAACCCGGCAGCGCAGCGACGTGTCACACCTGATCTGGTCGGTGGCCGAGACCGTGGCGTATCTTTCGCAGTTCTTCCGCCTCGAACCGGGCGACGTCATCTTCACCGGCACGCCCGAGGGCGTGGGCGCGGTCAAGGCCGGCGACACCATGGTCACCGGCGTCGACGGCCTGGGCGAACTGACCGTGCGCGTGGTCTGAACACAGGCAAGCCGAATCATGCAGCTCTACAGCTTCTTCAACAGCTCGACGTCGTACCGCGTGCGCATCGCGCTGGCCCTCAAGGGTTTGCCGTACGACTACCTCGGCGTCAATATCCGCACCGGCCAGCATCGCCACGCCGAGTATGTCGATGGCATCAACCCGTCCGCCTCCGTGCCCGCGCTGGTCGATGGCGATTTCACGCTGGGGCAGTCGTTCGCGATCATCGACTACCTGGATGCGCGCCATCCCGAGCCGCGCCTGCTGCCTCAGGACCCTGAGCAGCGCGCGCGCGTGCTGGAGCTGTCGATGCTGGTCGGCTGCGATATCCACCCGGTCAACAACCTGCGCGTGCTGCGCTACCTGCAGGACACGCTGAAGATCACCCCCGAGCAGAAAGACGCCTGGTACCGCCACTGGATCGACGAGGGCATGGCCGGCGTCGAACGGCTGCTGGCGCGCCACGGCCATGGCAAGTGGTGCTTCGGCAATGCCCCCACGCTGGCCGACGTTACGCTGGTGCCGCAGGTGGCCAACGCGCTGCGCATGGGCTGCGAGCTGGATCGCTACGAGCGGGCGATGGCCGTCTTCACCCACGCCAGCGCCCATCCCGCCTTCGCCCAGGCCGCGCCCGCGCGCCAGCCGGACTACATCGCCTGACGCCAGCGGCGCAGGCAGGAGACAGCAATGAGCAACACCCGCAACACGACCGGCGAGGTCCTGATCATCGGCGGCGGCATCGGCGGCCTGGCCGCGGCGCTGGCGCTGGCACGCCAGGGCATCCGCATCGAACTGCTGGAGCAGGCCGAGCAGATCGGCGAGATCGGCGCCGGCATCCAGCTGGCCGCCAATGCGTTTGCCGCGCTCGACGCGCTGGGCGTGGGCGAGGCCGCGCGCGGCCGCGCGGTCTTTACCGATTACCTGAGCCTGCGCGACGCCATCGACACCAGCGTGATCGCGCAGGTCGATGTGGGGCAGGCGTACCGCGAGCGCTTCGGCAACCCGTACGCGGTGATCCATCGCGCCGACATCCACCTGTCGATTCTGGAGGCGGTGCAGGACCACCCGCTGATCACCTTCCGCACCAGCACCCGCGTGGAGCAACTGGTGCAGGACCAGCACGGCGTGACCGTGGTCGACCAGCATGGCGGGCACCACCGCGGCGACGCGGTGATCGGCTGCGACGGCGTCAAGTCCGCGATCCGCCAGGCGCTGATCGGCGATGAGGCACGCGTGACCGGGCACGTGGTCTACCGCGCCGTGGTCGACGTGGCCGACATGCCGCGGGACCTGCAGGTCAACGCACCCGTGGTGTGGGCCGGCCCGCACTGCCACCTGGTGCATTACCCGCTGCGCGGCGGCCAGCAGTACAACCTGGTGGTGACCTTCCACAGCCGCGAACAGGAAACCTGGGGCGTGCGCGACGGCAGCAAGGAAGAGGTGCTGTCGTACTTCGCGGGCATCCACCCGCTGCCGCACCAGATGCTGGACCGCCCGACCTCATGGAAGCGCTGGGCCACCGCCGACCGCGACCCGGTCGAGCGCTGGAGCTTCGGCCGCGCCACGCTGCTTGGCGATGCCGCGCACCCGATGACCCAGTACGTGGCGCAGGGCGCCTGCCAGGCGCTGGAGGATGCCGTGACGCTGGGCGCGGCGGTCAAAGCCGCGGCTGGCGACTACGCCGCCGCCTTCAGGCTGTACGAGCAGGCCCGCATCCCCCGCACCGCGCGCGTGCTCTATGCCGCGCGCGACATGGGCCGCGTCTACCACGCGAAGGGGGTCGACCGCCTGGTGCGCAACAGCCTGTGGACCGGCCGCACGCAGGCGCAGTTTTACGATGCGCTGCAATGGCTGCATGGCTGGCGTGCCGACAAGTGCCTGAGCCCCACGCCCTGGCTGTAGATCACTGAACGCGCCTTTCATTCCGCGCTGAAAACCTCGCGTCGTAAATCCTGACAGCGAGCCGGCGCCCGACGAAGCCGCCGGCCCACTCGCGCCCTAAATCTGGCAACAAGGAGGAGACACCATGCCTGCCAGCCAACCGCTCAACGTCACCGCGTTCATCGACCGCCAGCCGCTCTCGGCGTTCCAGGTGACCATCGTCGTACTGTGCTTCCTGATCGTCGCCGTCGATGGCTTCGATACCGCCGCGATCGGCTTTATCGCGCCCGCCATCCGCGCGCAATGGCAGCTGACGCCGGCCCAGCTGGCGCCGCTGTTCGGCGCCGGGCTGGGCGGCCTGATGGCCGGCGCCTTCCTGTTCGGTCCGCTGGCGGACCGGTTCGGCCGCAAGAGCGTGCTGGTGCTGTCGGTGCTGTGCTTCGGCGCGGCCAGCCTGGCGTCGGCGTGGTCGCCGGACCTGTGGACGCTGGTGCTGCTGCGCTTCGTCACCGGCCTGGGGCTGGGCGGGGCCATGCCCAATGCCATCACGCTGACCTCGGAGTTCTGCCCGGAGAAGCGGCGTTCGTTCCTGGTCACGACCATGTTCTGCGGCTTCACGCTGGGCTCGGCGCTGGGCGGGCTGGCCTCGGCCGGGCTGATCGACGCCTTCGGCTGGCGCTCGGTGCTGGTGGCGGGCGGCGTGCTGCCACTGCTGCTGGCGGTGGCGCTGGTGTGGCTGCTGCCGGAATCGGTGCGCTACCTGGTGATGACCGGCAAGTCGCGCGAGCGCATCGTTGCCACGTTGCAGAAGATCGCTCCGCATGAAGACCTGCGCGGCGCCACCTTCGCCGTCAGCGAGCAGCGCGCCGCCAGCTCGCCGGTGCGGCACCTGTTCCGGCCCGAGCTGCTGCGCGGCACGCTGCTGTTCTGGCTGACGTTCTTCATGAGCCTGCTGGTGATCTACCTGCTGTCGAGCTGGCTGCCGACGCTGCTGCGCGGCACCGGCCATTCGCTGCGCACCGCGGCGCTGGTGACGACCATGTTCCAGGTGGGCGGCACGGTCGGCGCGATCGCGCTGGGGTGGTTGATGGACCGGTTCAACCCGCACCATGTGCTGGCCACCAGTTACGCGCTGGCGGCGCTGGGCATTGCCGCGGTGGGCAGCGTTGCCGCCGAGCCGGTTGCCGCCGGCGTGGCGGTGTTCGTCGCGGGCTTCTGCGTCTCGGGCTCGCAGGTGGGCGCCAATGCGCTGTCGGCCAGCTTCTATCCGACCGACTGCCGCGCCACCGGCGTCAGCTGGGCCAACGGCGTGGGCCGGATGGGCTCGGTGGTGGGCTCGGTCGGCGGGGCGACCCTGCTGTCGATGGGCCTGGGCCTGCCCGCGCTGTTCGCCTTGATCGGCGTGCCGGCACTGGTTGCCGGGCTGTCGATGTTCTCGCTGGGCGTGGTCAGGCGGGAGCGGCCGCAAGCGCGACTGGCTGTCTGAGGCTGCGCCTGCGCCGACATTCCCAAGGGTTATGGCTCTATTCCGAACAGAGGATTGTGGCCATGGCCGCTGGCCTGCAACATGGCGCCCGCGGCCTGCTGCGGCAGGCTGGCATCTGATCACAGAAGGCGGCGCAGCGTGTGTGCAGCCGCCTCGACAGCCATGGAGACAGCATGCAGGCGCAAGCGAAATCGCGCGGGACGGGGTTCCGGCGCAGTCGGGGGTGGTGGACGGTGGTGCCGCTGGTGGCATTGATGGCGGCGCCGGCCGGCGTGGCGCTGGCGCAGGGCGCGGGCCAGCCCGCGGCAGTGGCCGAGAGCGAAGTCATGCAGGGCTTTCCGCCGCCGCCGGACAAGCAGGTCAGTCGCGGCACCGGCCTGCGCCCGCCCTATATGCGCTGGGCCTTCCGGCATGCGCGCGAGATGTCGCCCACCGTCGGTATCCGGCATGCGAGCCAGCCGCTGGCGCTGCCAGGCCAGGCGGCGCCGGAGCTGGACGCCGTCCGCTTTAGCGTTGCCGGCCAGACGGTGCAGGTGGCGGACTACCTGCGCGATACGCATACCGATGGCTTTATCGTGCTGCACCAGGGCCGGATCGTGTACGAGCGCTATCTTGCCGGCTTTGGCCCGCACCAGCCGCATATCTGGGCGTCGATGACCAAGTCCGTGACCGGGTTGCTGGCGGCGATGCTGGTCGAAGAGGGCAAGCTCGATCCGCAGGCGCGGCTGGCGCAGTACGTGCCCGAGCTGGCCGGCAATCCGTTCGGCGAGGCCACGGTGCAGCAGAACCTGGACATGGAGGTGCCGGTGGGTTATCCGCAGGCCCTGCCGCCGGACCTGGGGCTGTTTGGTGCCGTAGGCATCGTGCCGCGCAAGCCCGATGCGCCCGACACCATCTACGACTTCCTTAAGGTCGTGCACGCCACCGGCACCGCGGGCGAAGGCCCGGAGGGCGGCGTCTGGTATTACCAGAACGGCTCGCCGGAAGCGGTGGCATGGGCGCTGCGCCGCATCACCGGCAAGCGCTGGGCGGACCTCGTCACCGAGCGGCTGTGGTCGCGCTTTGCCGATGACGATGCCTACACCCAGGTCGATCGCCAGGGCACCGAAATGGCCAGCGGCGGCATGAACTCGACGCTGCGCGATGCCGCCCGCTTCGCCGAGGCCGTGCGCCGCGCCGCGGCCGGCGATGCCACGCTCGGGATTTCGCCGAAGGCGGTGCGGATCGCGCTGCAGCCCGCCAGCAACCAGGCCCGCTTCGCGCGCGGCAACACCACCGCGGGCCGCGATGGCTACGGCTACCGCAACTACTGGTTCCAGCGCAACGACGGCGACGGCAGCATCGAGGCCGGCGGCCGCTTCGGCCAGAAGATCTACATCAATCCCGCCCGCGAGCTGACCGTGGTGAAGTTCTCGGCCAGCCCCGACGGCGCCGCGCGCGCGACCAGCGCCGCCGCCGTGCGCAAGCGCGACGATCCGGCGCGCGCGCTGGAGTCCTCCGAGGCCATGGTGGCGGCGGCGCACGCCCTGCTGCGCGCGGCCAGCCGCTGATCCTCGCCGGGGCCGCCCGGCAAATTCCCCCGGCACCGAGTTTCCCCCGCACGCCGCCAGGCCGTGCGCGGGGAACCTGCGCGCCTGCGGCGCGGCCGGCTGCGCACGCCGGTCGACCTCCGCCATCCAGCCACGGCGCTTCTTCCGTGGCGATGACCAAGCAGAACGAAGGAGCGAGACATGAAGACGAGGCTTTACCCGCTGATGCTGCCAACGGCGCTGGCCATGCTGGCCATGCCGGGGGCTGGCGCGCACGCCGGCGTGACGCTGTATGGCGTGGCGGATGCCAATATCGAATACGTCAACCACCTGTCGGCCACGTTGCCGACGCAGGCGGGCTTTCCCGAGCCGGGCCAGAGCCGCGTGGCGCTGGGCTCCGGCGGCCTGTCGGGCTCGCGCTGGGGCTTGCGCGGCACCGAGGACCTGGGCGGCGCGCTGAAGGCCTTGTTCGTGCTGGAGAACGGCTTCGGCATCGACGACGGCCGGCAGACGCAATCCGGCCGGCTGTTCGGCCGCCAGGCCTTTGTCGGACTGCTGAGCGAGCGTGCCGGCCGCCTTACCTTCGGGCGCCAGTACACGGCCATCTTCGACGCCTTTTCCAACTTCTCGCCCAGCGGCTATTCCACCCAGTACGAGCCGATCGCGGCACAGCTGGGTCTGGATTTCCGCTCGGACAACACCGTCAAGTACACGGGCACCTTCGGCGCGGTAACCGCCATCGGCAATTATTCATTCGGCAATGGCGTGCTCGGCGCCGGCGAAAACGCCGGGCAATCGCGCCGGGATACCGGCTATGGTGCCGGCCTGAACTACTTCGCCGGCGGCTTCGGCGCGGCGCTGGCGTTCAACCGATTCAATCCGACGCTCGGGACCGGCGGCGCGGTCGGCAACTTCCGCAAGGCCGGCGCCGCGCTCAGCTATCGCGCCGGGCCGGTCAAGCTGATGGGCGGCTATCGCTGGGGCCTCAACAAGGCGGCCAACGGCGCCACCATCGTGCGCGACGATTACTACTGGGCCGGCGTGAACTACCGCGCCACGTCGGCGCTGGACCTGACGCTGGCGTTCTACTACGACGACGTCAAGGCGCTTGCCGGCCGCAATGTGAAGAACCCCTGGCAGGTCAGCTTGATCGCCGACTACAGCCTGTCGCGGCGCACCGACGTCTACCTGACCACGGCCTACGTGCAGCATGCCGGCATCAATTTCGATACCTCGGCGGTGAGCTTTGCCAACGGCTATTTCCTCGGCAGCGGCCATCGCAGCATGACCGCGGTGGCGGTGGGGATGCGGCACCGGTTCTGATTGGGACCGTGCGGCCGGCCCGGTATCGCCAGGCCAGGCCGCAGTCGCTCAGGCCAGCGGCAGCTTCAGCACCTGCTCGGTGCTCAGGATATCGCCGAAGGCGTCGTCGAGCGCGGCCAGCGCGGCGCGGTGCAGGTCCTGGTGCGACACCGTGCCGGCCGCGGTTTCGAGGTCGCGCGTGGCGCAGGCGTCGGCCGCCACGATCACGCCGTATCCCAGCGGCACCGCGTCGCGCGCCGCGCCGGTGACGCAGGCGTGGGTCATCAGCCCGGTAATGATCAGGGTCTTGATGCCGGCCGCCTTGAGGCGCTGGTCCAGGTCGGTGGTGGGGAAGGCGCTGACCGAAGTCTTCTGCACCACGGTGTGGTGCGGGGCCGGCTGCAGGTCGCCGTGGAACGCCACGGTGGCGCCGTGTTCGGCGAAGACGGGGCTGCCCGCCGGCGTGACATGCTGGATGTGGAACACAGGCATGCCGGCGGCATCCGCGTGGTCGACCAGGCGCCGCGCGTTGCCAAGCGCGGCCGGGCCGTCGGGGATCGGCAGCTTGCCGCTGAAATACTCGTTCTGGAAGTCGATGACCAGCACGGCGGTGCTGGCGGCGTCGATGGCGGTGCGCGCCGGCGCGCCGGCGATGGTGCGTAGGGTCGGGTGGGGCATGATGGTCCTCGTCGACAGGGAAGTAGTGGGCGGTGCCAGTGGCAGCCGCTGCGTTCGCCGCAGGCGCGGCATGGAGCGTAGTTTCCGGCGCCGCCGGCAGCGCCGGAAGTGGCCCGATGGACAACATCCGATAGAATCGGGCCAAACCACGTCAACGTGGCCATGCGGGGCCGTCTTCCAAACCGCCCTAACCAAGCCTCCGACCCAGAGAGATTGCGATGCACACCGTCGCGGTGATTGCCTTCGAAGGCATCAGCCCCTTCCACCTGTCCGTGCCCTGCATCGTCTTTGGCGACGACCTCGACCGCCTGGGCGTGCCGCGCTACCGCTTGCTGATCTGCGGGGAGACGCCGGGATTGATTGCCACCATGTCGGGCTTCCGCATCGAGGTGGAACACGACCTGTCCGTGCTGGAGCAGGCCGATACCGTGATCATGCCGGCGTGGCGGGACCCGGGCGAGCGCGCGCCGCAAGCGCTGCTCGACGCGCTGCGGGCCGCCAGCGCGCGCGGCGCGCGCATCGCCGGCCTGTGCCTGGGCACCTTCGTGGTGGCCGAGGCCGGCCTGCTGGACGGCCGCACCGCGGCCACGCACTGGGCCTGGGCCGACGACTTCGCGCAGCGCTATCGGCGGGTGCGGCTCGACCGCGATTCGCTTTATATCGACGATGGTGCGATCCTGACCTCGGCCGGCACCGCCGCCGCGCTCGACTGCTGCCTGCACCTGGTGCGGCGCGACCATGGCGCCGAGGTGGCCAACCGGGTGGCGCGCCGCATGGTGGTGGCGCCGCACCGGCACGGCGGCCAGGCGCAATACATCGAGCACCCGCTGCCGCAGGCGGACGGCGCCGACCGGCTCAGCCTGACGCTGGACTGGGCCATCGCGCACCTGGCCGAGCCGATGACGCTCGACACGCTGGCCGAGAAGGCCGGCATGAGCCGGCGCAATTTCACGCGGCGCTTCAAGGAGAAGACCGGCACCACCGTGACGCAGTGGCTGCTGAACCACCGCCTGACGGCGGCGCGGCGTTTGCTTGAGACCACCGACAAGGGCGTCGACCTGGTGGCCGAGCTGGTCGGCTTCGGCTCGGCCGTTTCGCTGCGCCAGCATTTCACGCAGGCGCTGGCGGTGTCGCCGTCGGCCTACCGCAAGCAGTTCGGCAGCGCGCTGCCGCGCCAGCGCGCCGGCTGAGCCGTTGCTCTCGCCGGCGCGCCGATCCGGCCAACGCCGGCTCACATGTCGCGGTGATGCCGGTGCGACCCGCCGAACAGCCGCGCGCCCAGCACCACGCCGATCCCGAGCGCCATCGCCAGCGCGCGCACGGGGTTGGCGTGGACGAACGATTCAGTCCGCTCGAGGCCGGTTTCCCACTCGTTCTTGACGCGTCCTTTCACGTGCCGGGCAACCTCCGCGGACTTGGCCGCGAGTTCCGTCGCTGCGCTGCCCGACTTGGCGGCAAGTTGGACGAACTCCGCCTTGGCCTGCTCGAGGTTATCGCCGGACAACGTGGGCAGGCGATCGATCAGCCGGTCCAGCTCGCGCGCCAGGTCCTGCGATGCCGATGATCGTGCCGACGTGTCCCTCCACGACGCGCCGGTGCGCGTCTCCGACCCCGATACCGAAGACATGCGCGTCTCCTGCTGGCGCAGGCCCGATGTGCTGGTGGGCGTGCTTGTCGTTTCCGTCTGTTCCATGGTGCGCCTCCGCGTTGAAGTATCCATGGCGCACCGGGTGAACCCGGCGCGCCACGGGAGGGCGGTGCACCTTTCGTGCCGGGCGCTGGCTGCCGGCGTGACCGCCTCCGCGCCATGCCGGACGGGGCGCCGCCGCGGCGCATCGACGGCGCACCCGCATGCCGCATTACAAAGTCAGGCAGATTTGCGCGCCGAGATTGCGCGGCGCACCCCCCAGCGCAGCACGGCGCGGCGCGCGGGATCGCCGGGGCGCACAAAAACGCGCCGCGCGGCTTGGCATGGCGGTTGCATCGCCAAGGGTGTCGTACTCTGCAAGCAGGAGGGCATCATGGCACATCAAATTCCACGGCCAGAGGAAGGGCCGCACGTACCCGAGGTGCCGCCGGCCGATCCCTCGCGCAAGAGCGAAGAGCACCTTCCGCCGCGGCACGACGATGACCTTGGCAAGCCGCCGCGGCAGCCGGGACAGGAGGACCTGCGCCGGCAGTCGTCCTGGTCGATGCAGCAATAGCTTCTGCCTGATAGGGTTCTGCCCCACAGCGTCTATGCTGGACCGGTGTGCGACACGCCCCATGGCGGGTGCGTGGAGCGCGCCACCCGGCGCGCATGTCGCCACACACGTACCTGAGGAGGCATGTCGATGCGTGTAATGGTGATCGTCAAGGCGACCAGCGAGTCGGAAGCCGGCAAGATGCCCGGCACCGAGCTGCTGGCAGCCATGGGCAACTTCAACGAAGAACTGGTCAAGGCCGGCATCATGCTGGCGGGCGAGGGCCTGCAGCCCAGCGCGAAGGGCAAGCGCGTGCGCTTTTCAGGCAGCCAGCGCACCGTGACCGATGGGCCCTTTGAGCACCCGGAGGAACTCGTCGCCGGGTTCTGGCTGTGGCAGGTCAAGTCGATGGATGAGGCCGTGGAATGGGTCAAGCGCTGTCCCAATCCGATGGAAGGCGAATCCGACATCGAGATCCGGCCATTGTTCGAGCTTGAAGACTTTGGCGCGGAACTGACGCCGGAACTCCGGGAGCAGGAGGAACGGCTGCGCGAGCAGGCCGCGCGCACGGCCAGGTCCCAGCAAGGCTGAAGCGGCGTTACGCAGAGAGAGACGGCGGTTCACACGCGAGTGTGAACCGCCGTTTGTGCTGAGTGGAGCGCGGAGCGAGGGCGGCGTGCAGCCGTCGCATTGGAACGATTGGCGCCGCGCGGGAACGAAACAGGACAGGCGTGCGAAGCGGCCATCGCCGCGTGGCGAAAGCCGCGCCCGGCACGCGATCTTCCAGGAGGACTGACATGAACACCACGGCAAAGCTGGTTCCGTCGACCGAGCTGGCGCGGCAGAATCCCGTCCACTTTCCCAATGAGAGCAAGGCGTACCGCGAGGCGCGCAACGCCTTGCTGGCGGAAGAAATCGAATTGCGGCGGCACATCGAACGCGTGGCCGCGCAGCGCCGCGCGTTGCCGCCCGGCGGCGAAGTGACGAAGCGCTATACGTTCCAGGGCGAGCACGGGCCGGTAACGCTCGAAGACCTGTTCGCCGGCAAGGATACGCTGGTGGTCTACAGCTATATGTTCGGGCCGCAGCGGGAGCGGCCTTGTCCGATGTGCACGTCCATCATGGCCGGCTGGGACCACAAGGTTGCGGATATCGAGCAGCGCACGGCACTGGCGATGGTGGCGCGCTCGCCGATCGATCGCCTGGTCGCGGCCAAGCGGGCGCGAGGGTGGACGCAGCTAAAGGTGTATGCGGATGTGGACGGCGATTTCACGCGCGACTACGTCAGTGCGGAGGATGCGGACGTGCCGGGATATACCGTCTTTTCGCGGCGCGATGGCAAGGTGCGGCATTTCTGGAGTAGCGAGATGTATGCGCTGACGTGCGATCCGGGGCAGGATCCGCGCGGGGCGCCGGATCTGGATGCGTTGTGGACGTTGCTGGATACCACGCCGGAGGGGAGGGGGGATTGGTATCCGGAGTTGGAGTATGGGAAGTAGTTGGTTTGGGCACGTTGGTTGGGCGATCGTGCTTGACTGGCGAGGCCGGCGTTGTGTTGTTGCTGTTGGTGACATGCTGTCGGCCTTTGAACCGCGTGGTTCCGCCCTGCTGGGCGGGTCACTTTTTGGCCGAGCGCCAAAAAGTAACCAAAAAACGCGTCGCCTAAGCGGCTGGCTAAGGCGGCGTTGGGGGTTCGAACGGTGGTGACTTCCGGCAAAGCGGTTGGTGGTTCGACCCTGCTGACGCTACCTGGATGTGCCTGGCGTTCGGGGTCGGATGGACGAACCCGACTTTAGGTCGGTGGCCGCCTGCTAAGCGCGTTATTGGTGGGACGCCTTCGGCTGCGCTGCGCGCACACCCTATCTCAGGTCTGCTGCTCTGGCACGGAGTGCGTCGCTGCGCTCGCACGCGCAATCGCGGACGAGCCCAAAGGATTCTCGCCTCCCGCTTGCTTTCCCCCTCTTCCGCGCGCGGGGCCTTGACCTGCGATACTGCCTGCGCAGCAGCCGCAGGCGTCCCCGCGATATCGCCAGCAGCAGGCTGCCTACACCCTGTTGGGATCGTTCAAAAGTGGGTGATCGAAGGCACCGCCCCTGACTCACATAGCGTTAGCAGGTTGGAACGGGCACCCAAGCCAAACGGAAATCACCACCGCCCGAACCACCAACACCGTGGAATTGATTGCCAGCCGCACAGGCGACGCGTTTCTTGCCTACTTCTTGTCGCTCGGACAAGAAGTAGGTCGCCGGCTACGCCGGCGAAACAGCCACGCCCGCCAAGCACGACACCCAACCGCACGTGCCAACGGCCTCAAGCGAGATCCGCAATCTACGCAGCCAGCGGCCCTTCCGCCATCAACGCATCCAACTTAGCCTTCACCAGCTCCAGCAGACAAAGGGCGCTAAAGCAGGCGTCCGACCGCACACTCTGCTGCTCCAGCAATACCAGCACGCCCTCTATCCCGGCGCGCACTTCGTTCAGACACACATTGGCTTCGATCGCATCGACTGTCATGATTGACTCCTTTCAGTTTGAGCCACGCTCACTCAACTGAAAGTGAGGGTGGCGGGCCATAGAGCGAGGGTGGAAACCAGTCTCCGGGGGAACCGGCCGGCCTTACGGCCGCCTCACCTGGCCCGCCTTGGAACGATGCGTTCGTGCGAGCACGCAGGTGTGCCGTTGCGGCACACCTGCCCGGAGACTATCGGGTTTCCACGCCCGGTCATCGGCAACCCGATGACGTGTCCAGTATTCCCTTCCGGAGTCAGGCAGGCGATAAGAGTTGTCGCATTCCGAACAGGCGGACGAAGCTTGCCGCAAACGCTTGTGCGTGGGAAATCGCTGAGCCCTGAAATGCGATGGCACAGCGATCCGACCTGTTACGACCCGCCACCCCATCGCCGCATTACGGTTCCGGCTGCGCCGCCAGCCACGCCGCCTCTGCGTCGCTGAACAGCTCCGAGCGCGTCAGGAACCGTCTGCCCGTGCGCCCCTCCAGCGAGAACATCCCGCCCGCGCCCGGCACCACGTCGATCACCAGCCGCGTGTGGCGCCAGTACTCGAACTGCGCGCGCGTCATGTAGAACGCGGCGCCGCCGATCTGGCCCAGGCAGACATCGCCCGGGCCCACCAGCAATTCGCCGGCGGGATAGCACATCGGCGCGCTGCCGTCGCAGCAGCCGCCGGACTGGTGGAACATCAGCGGGCCGTGCCGCGCGGCCAGCTCGGCGATCAGTGCCAGCGCAGCCGGCGTTGCCACCACGCGCTCGACCGGCAGCGCGGGCGGCGCGGCGGGCGCGGTGTCCGGGCCCGCCATGGTCAGAAGAACCCCAGCGCGTTGGGGCTGTAGCTGACCAGCAGGTTCTTGGTCTGCTGGTAGTGGTCGAGCATCATGCGATGGTTCTCGCGGCCGATGCCGGACTGCTTGTAGCCGCCGAACGCGGCATGGGCCGGGTAGGCGTGGTAGCAGTTGGTCCACACGCGCCCGGCCTGGATCCCGCGGCCCATGCGGAACGCGCGCGCGCCGTCGCGGGTCCAGACCCCGGCGCCGAGGCCGTAGAGCGTGTCGTTGGCGATGGCCAGCGCCTCTTCCTCGTCCTTGAAGGTGGTGACCGAGACCACCGGGCCGAAGATCTCTTCCTGGAAGATGCGCATCTTGTTGTGGCCGGCAAACACGGTCGGCTTGACGTAGTAGCCGCCGGCCAGGTCGCCGTCGAACACGTTGCGCTCGCCGCCGGCAAGGCACTGCGCGCCTTCCTTGCGGCCCAGGTCGATGTACGACAGGATCTTCTCCAGCTGTTCGGCCGACGCCTGCGCGCCGATCATGGTGCCGGTGTCGAGCGGATGGCCCTGGCGGATCGCCGCGACGCGCTTGAGCGCGCGCTCCATGAAGCGGTCGTAGATCGATTCCTGGATCAGCGCGCGCGACGGGCAGGTGCAGACCTCGCCCTGGTTCAGCGCGAACATGGCAAAGCCTTCCAGCGCCTTGTCGAAGTAGGCGTCGTCGGCGGCGAGCACGTCTTCGAAGAAGATGTTGGGCGACTTGCCGCCCAGTTCCAGCGTGACCGGGATCAGGTTCTGCGAGGCGTACTGCATGATCAGCCGGCCGGTGGTGGTCTCGCCGGTGAACGCCACCTTGCTGATGCGCGGGCTCGATGCCAGCGGCTTGCCGGCTTCCAGGCCGAAGCCGTTGATGACGTTGACCACGCCCGGCGGCAGCAGGTCGCCGATCACCTCCATCAGCACCAGGATCGAGGCGGGCGTCTGCTCGGCGGGCTTCAGCACCACGCAGTTGCCGGCGGCCAGCGCAGGCGCCAGCTTCCAGGTGGCCATCAGCAGCGGGAAGTTCCACGGGATGATCTGGCCCACCACGCCCAGCGGCTCATGGAAGTGGTAGGCGATGGTGTCGCCGTCGATCTCGGAAATGCCGCCTTCCTGCGCGCGGATGCAGCCGGCGAAGTAGCGGAAGTGGTCGACCGCCAGCGGCAGGTCGGCGGCGGTGGTCTCGCGCACGGGCTTGCCGTTGTCGATGCTCTCGGCCACGGCCAGCAGCTTCAGGTTGGCCTCGATGCGGTCGGCGATGCGGTTCAGGATATTGGCGCGCTCGGTGGTGGAGGTGCGCGCCCACGCGGCCTTGGCGGCGTGCGCGGCATCCAGCGCGGCGTCGACATCCTGCTGGTTCGAGCGCGGCACGCGCGTGAACGGCTTGCCGGTGATCGGCGTGATGGACTCGAAGTACTCGCCCCCGGCGGGCGGCACCCACTGGCCGCCGATATAGTTGTCGTACTGCTGCTTGTAGGGGTTGCTGACGCCCAGCTGGGCGATTTCCGCCATGTTCATGTCTCGCTCCGTTCGAGTGATCTGTGTGGTGCCGTCACGGCGTGGGCCGTGCGCACGGGAGCAGATCGCAAGAGGTGTGCCGGGGCGGGAGAGGGCGGAAAAGGGCGTAAAAGCGGGGAGAAACCGAAGATCTGGCCGCGGAATCGGGCCAGGTGTGCCAGTGCGTGACAGCGGGTGTTCAGGATTGGAACACTCTCGGAGTTGTTATGCGCGTGCGTTGGCGATTGCCGCTAACCCGCGCAATCGCTCCCCTCTCCCCCGGCCCCTCTCCCGCAAGCGGGAGAGGGGAGCAAACCGGCGGGATGATTAGCGCCGCAGGCAGTCCTCAATGCCCGGGCCCGGCCGCGCGCAGCGCCTTCACATCATCCGGCCTCACATCGGCCGGCTGCCCGCCCCACGTCGCACGCAGGTAATTGGCTAGTTGCGCCAGCTCGTCGTCGCTCATGCGTTCGGCAAAGCCCGGCATTTCCTGCATCGCCTCCACGCCGGGAAAGCGCTGCGCCGCGATGCCATCGAGCATCGACACGAGCAGGTTGCGCGCGTCGGCGTTGCGCACCGTCGAGTTGCCGGCCATCGACACCGCCACGTGCGGCTTGCCTTCGCCCTCGCGGCCATGGCAGCCCGCGCAGACGGCGACATAGTGGCGGCGGCCCGGTGCCAGTTGCGCGGCGTCGGCACTGATGGCCTTGACCGGCTGCGGCGCCGGCGGCTGGTCGCCCAGCAGGTAGGTGGCCATCGCGGCCAGGTCGGCCTGGTTCAGGTACTGGCTGCTCAGATGCACCACCGGGTACATCTCGCCGAAGGCCGAGCCCTGCGGCGCGATGCCGGTGGCGAAGAACTGCTGCAGGTCGGCGGCGGTCCAGCCGCGCGCGGCCAGGCCGGCGGGCGTGATGTCCGGCGCGCCGACGCGCGCCAGCGCGGAGCCGGCCAGCGGCTTCGACGAGTCCAGCCGGCCGAACGCGGCGCGCGGCGTGTGGCATTCGGCGCAGTGGCCCAGCGCGTTCGACAGGTAGCGGCCGCGCTGCCACGATGCCGAATTGCCCTGGGAAGCATCCGGCAGCTTGTCCTCGAGGAACAGCAGGTTCCAGCCCGCCAGCGCGAAGCGCAGGTTGTACGGGAACTGCAGGTCGTGCGCACGGTTGGCCACGGCGGCCGGCTTCACCTGCATCAGGTAGGCGTACATGGCATCGGAATCCGCGCGCGACAGGCCGCGATACGAGGTGTACGGCATCGCGGGATAGAGCTGCTTGTCCGGGGCCTTGCCGTCATGCAGCGCCCGGTAGAAGTCGTCCGCGCTCCAGTTGCCGATGCCGTGGGTCTTGTCCGGCGTGATGTTGGTGCCGTAGAAGGTCCCGAAGGGCGAGGCCAGTTCCACGCCGCCGGCGAACGGCGCGCCCTGCGGTGCGGTATGGCAGGCGGCGCAGTCGGCCGCGCGCACCAGGTAGCGGCCGCGCGCGATCTGCCCGGCGGGCGACAGCTGCGCCTGGGGGGCCTGGTCGGCGGCGGGGGCAATGGCTTCGGTGCGGCTGCCGCAGCCGGCCATGACCGCGGCCGCGGCAATGGCTGCCAGTGCGGCGCGCGTGGCGATCATCAGGGGCGTGCGCTGCATCACTTGTCGCTCCCGCTATCCAGCACCAGGCCCGGCGTGCTGGTGATCACGTCCTTCACCGCCTCGTAGTAGCGCACGTAGCCGGTGCAGCGGCAGATGTGGCCGTCCAGCGCCCGGGTGATGGTGGCCTCGACCTGGTCCTTCGGCACCGGCTTGCGCTTGAGCTGTTCCACCAGGATGGTGGCGCCGTTGACGAAGCCCGGCGTGCAGTAGCCGCACTGGAAGCTGAAATGCTCCAGGAACTTCTGCTGCACCGGCGTCAGCTCGACCACCTCGCCTTGCTCGTTGCGCTTGCCGTGGCCTTCCACGGTGCGCACCTTGCGGCCGTTGAACCAGTGCGCGCCGGTGATGCAGCTGCGCACTTCCTCGCTGGTGCCGTCGGGCTTGTCGTGGATCACCACGCAGGCGTGGCAGATGCCCTGGCCGCAGCCCAGGCGCGAGCCGGTCAGGTCCAGGTACTCATGCAGGAAATCGATCATCATCAGGCCTTCGGGCACGTCGACCGGGCCGACGTCCTTGCCGTTGAGGTTGAGCGTGATGGGCTGGGTGGCGATGCTCATGCCAGTACCTCCTGGATCTTGGCCGGCGTCACCGGCAGGTCGGTGAAGCGGTGGCCGATGGCATGCGCGATGCCGTTGACGATGGCGCCCACCACCGGGATCATCACCACCTCGGCAATGCCCTTGGGCGGGTCGGTTTCGGTGACCGGCGGCAGCACCGTGCCGGTCTGGCTCCACACCGCCACGTCGCTGGCGCGCGGCAGGTGGTAGCGGTTGAAATTCCAGGTGCCGTTGCCGGGGCCGTCCTCGTATAGCGGCAGGTATTCATGCAGCGCGTGGCCGATGCCCATGGCGATGCCGCCCTGCAGCTGGCCGGACACCAGCTGCGGCGACAGCTGCGTGCCGCATTCCATGATCGAGTGGTGCGACAGGATGTCCACCTTGCCGCTGGCCTCGTGCACCGACAGCTCGACGAAGGTGCCGACCGCGCTGTAGTAGGTCACCGCGGCGTTGTTGCGCTGCGTGGGCGCGATATGGACCTTGCTGCGATCGAGCACATGCCAGCCGCCAGGGCTGCGCATGCGCGCCTTGCGTGCTGCATCGGCGCCGTCGCCATAGCGCACCGACAGGCCGTCGACCGGCAGCCGCGCGGCGTGCCCGTTGATGTCGAAATCGGCCTCGCTCCATTGCCAGCGGTTGAAGGCGTGCACGGTGGCGCCGGTCACCAGCCCCAGCTCGTGCGCCTTGGCCGCGAGCTGCTCCAGCGGCAGCGCCTGCAGGCCGCCGGCGCTGAGCTTGCCGTCGACCCAGCGCGCGTCTTCCACGCGCACCACCAGCGAGGCCGCCTGGCCGCCGCCGATGCCCTGGCTCCAGATCGCCATTGCCGCCGGCCACAGCCCGTGCAGGAACACCACGCGCGCGGCCTCGCGCGTGCTGTGGGTGAAGTAGTAGGCCGAGTTGGTGGCGCTGGCGGGCGAGGCATAGGCCGGCGACCAGCGCGGATTGGCCGACAGCCTGTCCTGCTCGGCCTGGCTCATCAGGTAGGGATCGCCGGAGGCGGTCACCGGCAGGTCGGTCCAGTCGGTGACGGAGGTGCGCACCTCGCCCGCGGGCTTGCCCAGCCAGCGCGCCACCGCGGCGGCCTGCGAGGTTGACATGCCGGTGCCGATCTCGGCGCCGGAGTGATGCAGCGCGATGCTGCCGTCGGCCTTCAGCTCGACCTTGGCGAAGGACGCTTCCGCGCCGGTGCCGAAGTCCTTCTGCACGCAGGCAAAGCCCACGCCATAGCGGCGGCCCGGGTGGGCGGCTTCGTACTCCGCCTTCTTGCTGGCGCGGTTGGTCCACAGCGGATAGGCCTTCGCGGCTTCCAGCACCTCGTCGACGCGGATCGCCCCGGCAGGGATCGCGCCCTGCGTGTTCTTCATGCCCGAGCGCAGCGCGTTCTTCAGCCGGAACTCGATCGGGTCGAGCTTGAGCTGCTCGGCGAACTCGTCGACCATCATCTCGGTCGCGGCCATGCTCTGCAGCGTGCCGTAGCCGCGCGCCGAGCCCGCGTCGATGGCGCGCGACGCGATCGCCACCGCGGTCAGGTCGTTGTTCGGGAAGTAGTAGATCGATTGCGCCGCGGTGGCGCCCACCATCGCCACCGACGGCGAGAAATTGGAGCGCCCGCCGCCGTTGGCTTCGAGGTCGCCCTGGAAAGCCTGGAACAGGCCGGTGTTGCGGTCCACCGCGATGCGGTAGCGCATCCTGAAGGCGTGGCGCTTGATCGAGGTCTGGAACTGCTCGTAGCGGTCGTTGGCCAGCCGCACCGGCTTGCCGTCGGCGTACAGCGCCGTGACCAGGCCATAGAACGGGAAGTTGTAGTGGTCCTTGGAGCCGTAGCCGACCGTGTAGCACGGGTGCAGGAACACCTGCTTCACCGGGAATGCGCCTTTGGCCTTCGCCAGCATCTCGGCCACGCTTTCGGCGACCTCGTTCGGCCCTTGCGTCGGCACCACCATGTGCAGCGCCTGCGCGGCGGCGTCGTACCAGCAGTTGGCGTTGTCGGGCTCGAGCGCGGCGGTATCGGCCGACTGCGAGTTGTATTCGCGCTCGAGCACCAGCCAGTCGTCAGACGGCCTTGCCAGCTGCGCTCGGATCCGTGCGGCGTGGTGCATGCCCTGTTCGCCGAGCTGGCCGTGGTCCTTGCCGTCCGGCCAGACCGGCTGGTGCTTGCGCATCATGCTGGGGAACACCGGCGCATGCTTCAGGCTGGAGAACACGTCGTCCGCATAGGGCGTGGCGCCGCCCACGCGCACGAAGCGGAAGGTGCCCCACGGGTCGCGTTCCAGCGGGCCGGTCTTGGCGCCGTAGCGGATCACGTCGTCGCGGAACTTGAGCTTGTCCTTGGCAAAGCGGAAGCGCGCGAAGTCGTGGTAGATCAGGATCGCCACCGCGTGGCCCAGGTAGGCCGGGGTCTTGCCGGCGGGCAGCAGCATGTCGTCGCCGTAGAAGGCGGGGAAGGCGACGCCGTCGCGGGCCAGGTCGTCGGCGGTGACGACGCGGTCGGGCTTGAGCCCGTCGCCGAGCACGCCCAGGTCGAAGCCCTCATAGATGCGGTCGGCCCGGGCCGCGCGCAGGATGAAGGCGTGCGACTGCTGCCGCGGCCAGTGCGGCATGTCGCGCGAGCGGATATCGCGCGCAAACACCTTGGCGCCGGTGACCTTGGCGATGCCGTCGATGCGGAACCTGGGGGCGCCGGCCCTGGCGTCCCACTGCACGGGGGTCAGGATCTTGTCTTCGAACAAGGCCGCGAAGGCCTTGCCGCCGATGGGTGCGATATAGACCGACACCCCGGCCACGACGCTGGCTTTGAGGAAGGTGCGCCGTGAAGGGTTGAAGCTGGGCATGGATTTCCTTGGGGGTTGCGCAAGATTGCGCGGCAAGGGCAGCCATCCGCGGGCCAGCCCGGGGGCTGGCGCGGATACGGTTCAGGTGTTCAGGGGACGCGGCCGCGATGGTGCGGCCGCTGCAGGGCATGGCGTGCCGCCAGTCACTACGGCTGCGGCGCGGGTGAATCGGGGCGGGGCATGGTTGTCATGGTCCTGGCGCTGAACGGCTGCGCTGACCCCGCGATTGTCGCCGTGGCCTAGGGTTTACCTCAAGGCGGGGCGTTGAATAACGGTTATCAGCCGGCGCGAATATTCCCCGCCGGCTTTCCGTTCAGGCCCTGGGCCTTGCCGAGGCCGGATCGTAGGGCGCCCGCAGGTGCACGCGCGCGGGCAGCAGGGCGCCGGCCAGGTCGACGTGGTAGCTGCCGGCTTCCAGCCACGCCGCATCGGCCGGCCCGTCCGCGCGCGCCAGCAGCGCCATGCCGACCGGGCAGCCCAGCGTATGCCCGAACGCGGCGGAACTGAGCGATCCCACCGCGCGCACGCTGCCGTCGGGGCCGGTGCGCAGCACGGCTTCGCCGCCCCACAGCATGGCGTCGCTGGCGCCGTCGACCGTCACCACCACCATGCGCCGCTTGGGCGCGCCCGCCTGGCGCAGCCGCAGCAGCGCTTCACGCCCGCGGAAATCGATGCCGCTGGCCAGCTTGCAGGCGAACGACAGTCCCGCCTCGAACGGATCGACCGACGGCGACAGCTCGCGGCCCCAGGCGCGGTAGCCCTTTTCCAGCCGCAGCGACTCGATCGCGTAATAGCCGGCATTGACCAGCCCGAGCGCGCGGCCGGCCTCATGCAGGGTGTCGTACACGCCCACGGCGAATTCCACCGGCACGTACAGTTCCCAGCCCAACTCACCGACGTAGGTCAGGCGGGTCGCGCGCACGGTGGCGTAGCCGAGGTCGATCTCGCGCGAGCTGCCGAACGGGAAGCCCTCATTGGAGAAATCCGCGCGCGATACCTTCTGCAGCAGCTCGCGCGAGCGCGGTCCCATCACCGCCAGCACCGCGTACTGGCCGGTGACGTCGACGATCACGCAGCGCTTGTCGGCGGGAATCAGCCGCTCGATATAGCTGAAGTCGCGCGTGGTCTGCGCCGACCCGGTCACCACCAGGTACTGGTCGTGCGCCAGCCGCGTCACGGTCAGGTCGGACTCATAGGTGCCGCGCTCGTTGAGCATCGCGGTATAGACGGTCTGCCCGGGCGGCACCGCCACGTCGTTGCTCATCACATACTGCAGCACCGCCTCGGCGTCGGCGCCCTTGACCAGGTACTTGGAGAACGAGCTCATGTCGAACAGCGCCACGCCCTCGCGGCAGGCGCGGTGCTCGGCGCCGCTCCACGGCAGCCAGTTCTGCTGGCCGAAGGCGTATTCGATCTGTGGCGATGCACCCGGCGGCGCGAAGAAGTTGGGCCGCTCCCAGCCCATCTTGCTGCCGAAGCTTGCGCCGGCTTCGCGCAGCTGCGCAAACAGGGGAGAGCGGCGGAACGGCCGCGCGCTCTCCAGTTCGCGGTTCGGCCACGGCATCGCGTAATGCAGCCCGAGCGTTTCCTTGACGCGGTCGTGCAGCCAGCACTGGTTGCCGTTGAAGCCGGCGAAGCGGCGGATATCGACGGGCCACAGGTCCATGGTGGGCTCGCCCGCGACGATCCATTCGGCCAGCGCCATGCCGGCGCCGCCGGCCGAGGCGATGCCCATCGAGTTGAAGCCCGCGCCGACGTAGAAGTTGCGCAGCTCCGGTGCCTCGCCCAGGATGAAGTTGTTGTCCGGCGTGAACGATTCCGGGCCGTTGTAGAACTGCTTGACCTGCGCGGTTTCCAGCGCCGGCACGCGCACCAGCGCGTTTTCCATCAGGATCTGGAACTGGTCCCAGTCATCGGGCAGCAGCTGGAACTCGAACGGCTCGGGGATGCCCTGCATGCCCCACGGCTTGGCGTCCGGCTCGAAGCCGCCCATCACCAGCCCACCCACTTCCTCCTTGAAGTAGATAAAGCCGTCGGGGTCGCGCATCACCGGCAGGTCGGGATGCACGCCGGCAATGCGCTCGGTGACGATGTAGTAGTGCTCGGCCGAATGCAGCGGCACGGTCACGCCGCACATCAGCCCAACCTGGCGCGCCCACTGGCCGGCGCAATTGACCACGATCTGCGCATCGATGCGGCCTTCCTCGCCGGCCTTGTTGCGCCAGCTGACGCCGGTGGCGCGGCCATCGCGGGTGTGGACCGCGATGGTCTTGGTGTCCTGCGCGACCACCGCGCCGCGTGAGCGCGCGCCACGCGCCAGCGCCTGCGTGAGGTCCGTCGGGTTGGCCTTGCCGTCGCCGGGCAGCCACACCGCGCCAAGCAGATCATCGGTGCGCATCACTGGCCACAGTTCGCCGGCCTGGGACGCAGAGATGACTTCGCATTCAACACCATAGGCCCGCGCCACCGCCGCGGTGCGGCGCAGTTGCGTCATGCGCTCAGCCGTGCGCGCCACCGACAGCGACCCGCATTGCTTCCAGCCGGTGCCAAGGCCGGTCTCCGCTTCCAGCTCGCTGTAGAGGCGGGTCGAGTAGCGGATCAGCTTGGTCATGCTCTCCTGCGCGCGCAACTGGCCGACCAGGCCCGCTGCGTGCCAGGTCGTGCCGCACGAGAGCTGCCCTTGCTCAAGCAGAACCACGTCTTTCCAGCCCAGCTTGGTCAGGTGGTAGGCCACGCTGCAGCCGATGATGCCGCCGCCGATGATGACGACGCGGGAGTGGGAGGGCAGTGGGGGCATGTAGGGCACCTTGGGAACGATGATCAGCGTGTGGCTGAATCTTATTCCACAAAATGCCAAATAACAACGCAAAATGCAACATAGCTCGCGAGGCCGCGCGGCAGCGGCAACTAAAGCGCCGGAGGTCAGAAGGGCCCTTTCACCTCAGGATCGCCATGTCCGGCGAACAGCTTCAGCGTCAGGCGCTGCGCAAGGTTGCCATACGGCGGAAGGAACAAGCCGATGGGAAAGAAGCGATGCCGCTTGAACACGGTGCGCGCGTGCGACAGTTCCCGGAAACCCTCCTCGCCGTGATAATTGCCCATCCCTGACTGGCCGACGCCACCAAAGGGCGCATCGTGGTTGACCACGTGCCAGGCCCAGTCGTTGATCGTGACCCCGCCGGAATGCGTGCGCGCCAGCAGCTTCTCGCGTTCAGGCTTGTCATGGCTGAAGCAGTACAGCGCCAGCGGGCGTGCTTGCCGCTGCACCATTTCAATTGCTTGCTCGTGCGTGTCGTAGGGCACCACGGGCAAGACGGGGCCGAAGATTTCCTCGCGCATCAGGCGCATCTGCGGCGTGCAATGCGTGACGATATGGAGTGGCATGCGCCGCCCGCTGCCAACCTCGCCGCAGGCGATGACCGTCGCGCCCTTGGCGCGTGCATCGTCCAGCAGGTCCAGTATCCGCGCCGCGTGGCGGTCGGTGGCCAGCGCTGTGTAGTCGGCGTTGGTGTCAGTCAGCTTGCCGAACAGTTTCCCGAAACTCTGCTGCAATGCCTCGACGAAGGCGTCCACCTGTTCTCGCGGCACCAATGCATAGTCAGGTGCCACGCAGATCTGCCCGCAGTTGATCCCCTTGCCATGGGCGATGCTTCTGGCGGCCTCGCGCACCGGATAGTCGCGCAACACGATGGCAGGCGACTTGCCGCCGAGTTCCAGCGTGACCGGCGTGAGATTGCGCGCTGCCTGGGCCATGACAATGCGGCCCACCGCCGGCGAGCCGGTGAAGACAATGTGGTTGAAGGGCAGGGCGGTGAAGACGGCGGGATCTTCCAGCTCCTCGCCAATCAGCGCAACATGGTCCTCGGCGAAGACCTCGCCCAGCATCTTCCTGAGCGTGGCGTTGGTGGCCGGAGTGGTCTCCGGCATCCTGATCATGACGCGGTTGCCTGCCGCCAGCGCTGTCACCAGCGGCCCGAGCGACAGATAGACCGGGAAGTTCCAGGTGGCGATAACCCCGACCACGCCCTTGGGCTGGTATCTCACCTGGAGGCTGTTGGTCGCAAACAGCAGTTCGGGCCTGCGTCGGCTCGGGCGCATCCAGCGGCGCAGGTGCGAGATCGCGTGCCGGATTTCGAGCGTGGTCGGCAGGACTTCCAACATCTTGGTTTCGGCCACGGCCCGCTCGCCGAAGTCGCGCGAAATTGCCTCGGCCAGCACGTCCTGGTAGCGCAGCAGTTGCCGCTTGAGTGCGTGCAGGTGGTTCCGTCTTGTGCCGGCGTCCGGGCAGGTGTCCTGCAGGAAGGCTTGCTGCTGGGCAGCGAATAGCGCTTCCACGCGGGCATGCTCAATGGCCTGGCTGGCCTGCTGATCTGTCAGCGCGCGGTCATTCATGCCGACCTCCGCTGTTCGGTGGCCTGCGGCAGCGCATCGGATCGGGTTTCCTCTTCGGCATAGGCGCGGCCGCCAAAGCGCAGCGCGGAATGTTCGCGACGAGACTGGCACAGCGGGTAGAACATCTGGATGAACCAGCGCTCCTGGCCAAAGATCAGATCGTCCTGCAAGCCGACCTTGGCCGGGTACTTGCGCGTGATGTGGGCGGTGCCGAACAGGATGTCCCAGAAGAACAGGAGATTGCCGAAGTTGCCCTTGTAATGCCCGATGCCGTCCTCGTTGGTCAGCGCGTGATGGGCCCAGTGCGTGGCAGGCGTCGAGATGGTCCGTTCCAGCAGCCACATCAGCGGGCGCAGCACACGGATCCTGTACAAGGGCTCGTCCCAGCGCCATGCGCTATGCGCCCCGAGAATCACGGCGATCTTGATGACGAAGTAGACGCCGTAGACCTTGGCAAAGCCGAGGTACAGCAACACACCCGCGAACCAGAGACCCGGCATCATCAGGTAATAGAAGAAGTTGTTGCGGTACGTGATGCGGATGCTCATGTATTGCGCGGTGTGGTGCGCGCGGTGCAATGGCCACAACAATGGGGTATGCGAGATCCGATGCCACCAGTACTGGGTCAGGTCATCGCAAACCAGCAGGATCGCGGCCATGGCCCACCACGGCAGGTCCGCCCAGGCGCCACGCTGTTCCGGCATCAGCCACGTGCAAAGCACGTTCGTGGCGAGCAAGAGCAGCGGCTGCACGACCGCCAGCAAGCTCAGGAACATGGCCAGTTCCAGCCGGGTGTCGTCCTGTGTAGCGTGAACGCTATCTTTGTAGCGCCGTGTGACGATCTCCAGCCCGGCAAAGCCAAGCATGAGTGTCACGATCAATATGTTCTGTAGCTGCGGACTCATGTGGGTGTCTCCGATCTCGCTTTATGGCCTGTATGACGCCAGCGTCCGGATGACTGTAGGCTTGCCGTGCTAATGCGTCCAATGCATACATTCGCAATGTTCTAATGCGTTGAGAGCATTGAAATGATGGACCTCCGCCGCCTCAGTCATGTCCTGGCGCTTGCCGATGAGTTGCATTTCGCGCGGGCGGCGGAGCGTGTTCACCTTAGCCAGCCAGCCTTCAGTCGCAGCATCCAGGCCATTGAAGGCGACCTTGGCATCCGCCTGTTCGATCGCGACATCGGAGACGTGCGGCCAACCCCGGCCGGCGAATTCGTGGTCGCGCGGGCGCGGCGGCTGCTGTTCGAGGCACGCTGCCTGCAGCGCGATGTCGATCTCTATCGCGACAGTCAGTTGGGCGACACGGCATTCGGCATCGGGCCCTTCCCGGCCGCGACCCTCTTGCCGCTGGTGCTGACCGAATTGCGCCGACTGCATCCGGAGGTTGCCTTGCGCGTGGAGGAGAGCAACTGGCAGCAGTTGCTGGAACGCCTGCGCGCCGAGGATATCGAGTTCTTCGTCGCCGATGTGCGCGACCTGCCCGATGACGCGGCGCTGGATATCCGTCCCCTGGGAAAGCAGCGCGGCGACCTCTACGTCCGCGCCGCGCATCCGCTTGCCGGACGTCAATGCTCATTGAAGGACGCCTGGGCGTACGGCATCGCGGCGACGAAGCTGCCAAGCCCGGTGCGAGCTGCGCTGGCAAGGTTGCTTGGTTTACCTGCGGGCCAGGAACCCGTCCTTGCGCTGGAATGCGATGACATTGCCGTGCTCCGGCGCGTGGCGTTGTCCACCGACACGGTGCTTGCCGCGACGCAGGTGTCGATGCGGGCAGATGTTGAGTCAGGCGCGCTGTTGCCGCTGCAAATCCGCGGGCTGCCCTCGCTGTATTCCGAAATGGGAGTGGTGAGCCTTCGCAACCGGACGCCATCGCCGATGGCGCAGAATGCCATCGCCTGCTTCACGCGGGTAGCCCGCGAAATGAACCGCTAGCTGACGCGGATCGCCACGGGAAAATGATCCCTACCGCGCCATCTGCAGCGTCACAATGCCCGCAAGCACCAGCGCTGTGGCAATCAGCCGGCGCCGGTCGAACGCCTCGCGCAGCAGGAAGTGCCCCAGCAGCGCGGCGAAGATCACGCTCGACTCGCGCAGCGCCGCCAGCTTGGCCACCGGCGCGAGCGTCATGGCCCACAGCATCAGCGCATACGAGCCTACGCGGTTGATACCGCCGATGCCGGCGCGCTTCCATTCCGTGCGCAACAGCGCCAGCAGTGACGTGCCGCGGCGGGCAAAGGCATAGCCCGGCATGAACACATGCGACATCGCCTGCAGCCAGACGATGTAGGTCAGCACCTCGCCATGGCGCTTGACCGCGGTGCCGTCGATCACGGTGCCGCCCGCCAGGCAAGCCCCCGCCAGCAGCGCGAAGCCGAGCAGGTCGGGCGCCTGCCGGCGCCAGTGCACCAGGCTGACCAGCCCGCAGCAGATCAGCGCGATGCCGGCATAGCCGCCCGGGCCCAGCCGTTCGCTGCCGGTCAGCAACAGCAGCATCGCCACCATCATCGGCGCCGAGCCGCGCATCAGCGGATAGGCCTGGCTGAAGTCGCCGCGGTTGTAGGCGGCCACCAGCGACAGCTTGTAGACCACCTCCAGCGCGACCGTGGCCAGCAGGAACGGCCATACCTGCGGTGCCGGCACGGGCACCAGGAACAGGAAGGGCAGCGCCACCAGCAGGCAGAAGGTGTCGATCAGCGCCATCGACGACAGGCGGTCGCCGCCGATCTTGACGATGGCGTTCCACGACGCATGCATCAGTGCCGACAGCATCACGGCGGCAAAGGCGAGGCCGTGGAAATCGGGGGGGAGGGACATGAAGGGTAGTTGTTCTTGTGATCTGCTGGTGCATTCGTACGCCCGCTTGTTTGCTCCCCTCTCCCGCGCGCGGGAGAGGGGAGCTTGCTGCTGGGCGTTGGAGGAATATGAGCTACGCCGCCTCCGCCAGCCGCCCCTGCATCTCGATCCCCATCTCCCTCAGCACCTCGCCGATTGCCGTCACCACGTTGCGCATCTCGTTGTCGTCGATCGCGCCGATGCAGCCTACGCGGAAAGTTTCCACCTGGGTCAGCTTGCCCGGATACAGGATGTAGCCGCGCTCGCGCACCTTGGCGTAGAAGCTCTTGAAGTCATAGCGCGCATCCGCCGGCGCGTGGAAGGTGACGATGATCGGGGCCTGCACCGCCGCCGGCAGGAAGGCGCGGAAGCCCAGCGCCGCCATGCCCTGTACCAGCGTGTCGCAGTTGCGGCGATAGCGCGCGCCGCGCACCGGCTGGCCGCCTTCTTCCAGGAACTGGTCCAGCGCCGCACGGAACGCGGCCACTACGTGCGTCGGCGGGGTGAAGCGCCACTGCGTGGTCTTCTGCATGTAGACGTACTGGTCGTAGAGGTCCAGCGCCAGTGAGTGGCTGTTGCCCTGGCTGGCTTCCAGCACGTCTTTTTTCACCAGCACGAAGCCCATGCCGGGAACGCCCTCGATGCACTTGCCGGTGGCGGCCACCAGCGCGTCGAAGGGCATGGTGCGCGCATCGATCTCGATCGCGCCGAACGAGCTCATGGCATCGACGATCAGGCCCTTGCCCAGCCGCTGGCACAGCAGCGCGATGTCCTGCAGCGGGTTGAGCACGCCGGCGCCGGTCTCGCAGTGCACCTGCGCCACGTGCGTGATCGACGGATCGCGCCGCAGCGCTTCCTCGATCAGCGCGGCGCTGGCGGGCTGGTCTTCCGGGATCGGCAGCTCCACGCTGGCGCGGCCGAGCACCTTGCAGATCTTCAGGATGCGCTGGCAATAGGCGCCGTTCTGCGGCACCAGCACCTTGCCGTCGCGCGGCACCACGTTGGCGATGGCGGCCTCCACCGAGAAGGTGCCGCTGCCCTGCATCGGCACGCAGACATGGGTGCCTTCGCCGTGGACGATACGCACCAGGTCGTCGCACAGGCTGCGCGTGATGGTGTTGAAGGCGGCGTCCCACGAGCCCCAGTCGCGCAGCATGGCCTGCTTGGTGGCGAGCGAGGTGGTCAGGGGGCCGGGGGTCAGAAGGATCGGGTCGTTGCCGCGAATCATGTTGAGCTCCTGATTGGGAAGGCTTGGAAAGGGAAGGTCAGTCGTTGCCCTGGCCCTGGCGCCAGGCCTGGGTCTTGCAATCGAGCACGCGTTGCAGCAGGTAATAGAGCAGGCAGGCGCCGGCCGAGGTCAGCACCACCAGCGTGGCCATGGCCGCGGCCGGGCCGATGTCGCCGGACTCGTCCAGGTTGACGATCTCGACCGAGGCCAGCTTGGTGTCGGCGCCGTACAGGAACACCACCGCCGAGACCGTGGTCATCGCGTTGATGAACAGGTAGCGCGAGATCTCCAGGATGGCGGGCAGGCAGGCCGGCACCGTGACCTTGAAGAAGGTCTTGTAGAACGGCACCTTGAGCGATGCCGACACGGCCTCGAACTCGCTGTCGAGCTGCTTGAGCGCGGTCACCGCGGTCAGGTGGCACGACGCGTAGTAGTGGACGATGGTCACCAGCACCAGGATGCCCAGGGTCTGGTACAGCCCGTGCAGCGGATTGGCCTGCGGCACGAAGAAGAAGATGTAGCCCAGCCCCAGCACCAGCCCCGGCACGCCCATCGGCAGCACCGCCATCAGCCGCACGAAGCCGCGCAGCCAGTCCATGCCGCGGGTCTTCTCCAGCAGGTAGGCGGTGGCGAAGATGAACACCGGCCCGATCACCGCGGCCAGGCCCGCCATGCGCAGGCTGTTCAGGTAGGAATCGACCACGCCGCCCTCGACCAGCCCGACCCGGTAGTGGTTCAGCGACAGCGAGAAGTTGTACGGCCACAGCTTGACGAAGGACGCGTACACCGCCATGCCCATCACCGCCAGCATCAGCGCCGCCATCAGCCAGCAGAACACCGCCATGGCCAGGTCGAAGCGCGGGCTGCGGCGCGGCACGTAGGGCACCGAGCGCGCCGACATCAGCGCCATCTGGCGGCGCTGCACGCGCGCGTCGACGCAGTAGGTCACGGCCACCGGCACCAGCAGCATCAGCGACACCACCGCGCCCTGCGAGAAGTCCTGCATGCCGATCACCAGCTTGTAGATGTCGGTCGCCAGCATATGGAAGTTGCCGCCGATCACCTTGGGAATGCCGAAGTCCGAGATCGCATAGGTGAACACCACCATCGCGGCGCTGACCAGCCCGTAGCGCGCGCCCGGCACGGTGATGGTGAAGAACTTGCGCACGGTCGAGGTGCCCAGCGCATCGGCGGCTTCATACAGCCGCGCATCCGTCAGCGACAGCGCCGTGATCAGGATCATCAGCGCGTGCGGAAAGGTGGCGAACACCAGCGACGCGACGATGCCCAGCGGCCCGTAGATCTGCGTGCTGCCCATCCACGGCTTGAGCAGGCCCTGGTTGCCGAACCAGAAGATGAACGAGATCGCCGCCAGCAGCGAGGGCGCCAGCAGCGGGATCAGCGCCAGGTTGCGCAGCAGCCCCTTGCAGGCGATGCGGCTGCGCGTGAGCGCATAGGCAAAGCCGAACGCCAGCGGCACCGTGATGCAGGTGGCCAGCGCCGAGACCCACAGGCTGTTCCAGACCGAGCGCAGCAGCGCGGGCGATTCGAAGTAGGCGCGGAAGTGTGCGATGCCGGCGAGGGTGCCGTCGCGGTTCTGCACGCTCTTGGCCAGGATCATCACGATCGGCGCCAGCACGAAGCAGGCCAGCGCCAGCGCGGCCAGCGCCAGCAGCACATGGGCGAGGCGGTCGGTCCAGTGCGCGCGCACCGCGCTGGCGACCAGCGCGGGCGAGGCCGGCGATGCGGGCAGCGGGGGCTGCGCGCCGGGGTTGGCGGGCCCCGCCGGCGCGCTGGCCGAGGCGGGGGCTAGGGTATCGGTAGCCGGCAGGGAGGCAGACGTGGTGGCCGGCGCCGCAGTGAGGCTCATGCGCATGCGTGGCGGAAGATGCGGATACGGTCAGCGGGAATGGCCAGGCGCAGCCGGTCGCCGGTGTGCGGGCGCAGCTCGTGCAGGTCATTGAGCGAGAGGTCGGCATACAGCGCGCCGCCGGCCGCGGCACCCGCTGCCGCGGGCCCGGCATCGGGCAGCCGCAGCGTCAGCCGCGAGAAGGCGCCGAGGAACTCGATCTTGTCGACGGTGGCTTCCAGCACGTTGGGGCCATGCTGTTCGATGCCGCGCACGCAGACATCTTCGGGGCGGAAGAACACCTGCACGTCCTCGTCGGGGCAGCAGCCCGCCGGCGCGGCGCAGCGCATGCGCACGCCGCCCAGGTGCAGCTCGCCGTCGCCGCAGACGCGCGCGCCCAGCATGTTGGTCTTGCCGACGAAGTCCGCCGCGAACGGCGTGGCCGGGCGCTGGTAGACCTGCGCCGGGGTGCCGACCTGCTCGATCGCGCCCTGGTTCATCACCACGATGCGGTCCGCCATCGACAGCGCCTCTTCCTGGTCGTGCGTGACCAGGATGGTGGTGATGTTCAGGCGCTGCTGCAGCGCGCGGATCTCGCTGCGCAGCCGCACCCGCACGCGCGCGTCGAGCGCCGACAGCGGCTCATCCAGCAACAGCAGGCCGGGCGAGGTGGCCAGCGCGCGCGCGATCGCCACGCGCTGCTGCTGGCCGCCCGACAGCTGCGCCGGGTACTGGTTGCCGCGATCGGGCAGCCCCACCAGCGTCAGCAGTTCCGCCACGCGCGCGCGGCGCTGGTCGCGCGGCATGCGCCGGTTGACCAGGCCGTAAGCGACGTTGTCGGCCACGGTCAGGTTGGGGAACAGCGCATAGGACTGGAACACGATGCCGTAGTCGCGCTCCATCGGCGGCAGCGTGGAGATATCGCGCCCGCCCTGGTGGATGGTGCCGGCGTTCTGCGATTCCAGCCCGGCGATGATGCGCAGCAGCGTGGTCTTGCCGCAGCCCGACGGGCCCAGGAAGCACAGCAGCTCCCCCTGGCGCACGTCGAGGTCGATGTTGTGCAGGGCGACGAAGGCGCCGCTGCTGCCGCCGAAGCGCTTGTGGATGCCTTTCAGGCTGAGATAGGTCTCGGCCGTGGATGTGGAGGTCTGCATGGCGTGGGGCCTGGTGTGTTCTGTTGGGGGACCCCGGCGCCGCCCGCCAGCGAGGCGGGCCGGCGGCGCCGGTACAAAACGGCGCTCAGGCGCTCAGGGCTGCTTCTCCGACTTGCTGGCGTAGCGCTTCTGCCATTCGGTCAGCACCCTCTCGCGGTTTTTGGCGATATAGCCGAAATCGTTCTTGACCAGCATCTGCTCGTAGTTGGCCGGGATGGTCTCGACCTTTCTTGCCACGCCGGGGTAGGCCACGATGGCCCAGTCCTTGGCGAACAGCTGGTTGGCTTCCTTGCTGGCGAGCCAGTCCAGGTAGCGTTGCGCGGCCTCCATCTTCTTCGTGCCCTTGACGATGCCGGCGGCCTCGATGTCGTAGCCCAGGCCCTCCTTGGGGAAGATCATCTCGATCGGCGCGCCCGCGGCCAGGGTCTTGTGCGCGCGCAGCTCGAACGAGATGCCGATCGGGAACTCGCCCGAGCCGGCCTGCTTGCAGGGCTTGGACCCCGAATGCGTGTACTGGGCGATGTTCTCGTGCAGCGCGTCCATGTACTTCCAGCCTTCCTGCTCGCCGTAGAGCTGCAGCCAGGCGGTCACGTCGAGGAAGCCGGTGCCGGACGAGGCCGGGTTGGGCATCACGATGGTGCCCTTGTAGACCGGCTTGGCCAGGTCCTTCCAGGTGTCGGGGCGGGGCAGGTTGCGCTTCTTGGCCTCGATGGTGTTGAAGCAGATGGTCGCGCCCCACACATCCAGCCCCACCCATGACGGCGGCGTGGCCTTGTCGCTGTAGTCGCGCGTCAGCTTTTCGAAGCCCTTGGGGGTGTAGGGCGCGAGCATCCCTTCCTGCTTGAGCAGTTCCAGGCTCGACGCCGCCAGCCCGGCGATCACGTCGGCCTGCGGGTTGGCTTTTTCCGCCAGTGCCTTGGCGGTGATCACGCCGGTGGAATCGCGCACGTACTTCAGCTCGATATCGGGCGCCACCTTGGCGAAGCCCTCGGCATAGGGCTTGAGGGTCTCGGTTTCCCACGCCGTATAGACGGTGAGGGTGGTTTTCTGGGCCAGCGCGGTGCCGGAGGCGGCTAGCGCAAGCAGGGTGGCGGCGGTGCGCAGGGTGGTGGTGAAGGACGGTTGCATGGGGACTCCTTCCGGCATTGTAGGTGGAGAAATGTGTCAATGTGGTGAATCTGTTGCAATGCCATGGGGCGCGCTGCACAACATCGAATCACCGTAAAACCCTTGTGCTACAACACTTGCAAGACATGTGCCAAACTTTTGGCGCTTGCTTCGTCACCCATCTGACTGCGCCGATGTCTTGATTGTTGACAATATACAAACCGCTTGCTTTAATGGCAACAAGGATTTTCGATACTGCTGAATCCGTCACAAACGGGAGTGTTCATGTCACGCCAAGCCCCGCTGGCGAGCGAAATCACCATCCTGCAGAGCCAGTCGCTGACCACCCTGGTGCAGCGCGAGCTGGAGTTGCGGATCATGTCCGGCGAACTGGCGCCCGGCGCCAAGCTCAATGAGATCGAAGTCGCGGGGCAGCTCAATGTGTCGCGCGGTCCGGTGCGCGAGGCGTTCCGGGCGCTGGAGCAGGCAGGCCTGCTACGCACCGAGAAGAACCGCGGCGTGTACGTGCGCGCCATCTCGGTGGAGGAAGCCGATGAGATCTATCAACTGCGCGCGGTGCTGGACGAATTCATCGGCCGGCAGCTGGCCGCGCGCATCACGACCGAGAGCCTGCGCGAACTGCGCGCCCTGGTGGAGGCGCTCGACGCGGCGAGCCAGGCGCGCGATGTCGATGAATACACGCGGCTGAACCTGGCCTTCCACGACCGCATGGTCGAGCTGGCCGGCAACCGCAAGCTGCTGGAGACCTACCGGCGCCTGGTCAAGGAACTGACGCTGTTCCGGCGCGAGGCGCTGTCGCGCAGCCACGCCGCCATGCCCGATTCCACCCGCGAGCACCGCGCTATCGTCTCGGCGATTGCCGCGCGCGACGGCGAACTGGCGGCGCGCCTGATGCGCGAGCACGTCGAGCGCGGCCGCGCGCGCATGCATGCCGCGGTGGCCCCGGCGGGCCCCGGCACCGGCATCGATAGCGCCGCCTGAACCTGACCCAATCCAATTCAGCTACCGCCTTACCGACCGCGATCCCGCACAGGAACCGACCATGCCCGATACCAACGCCCGCACCATCACCGTCAACCAGCGCAGCTATCGCTGGATGCAGCAGCCCGTCGTGGTGGTCTGCGTCGACGGCTGCGAGTTCGATTACCTGGAGGCCGCCGCGGCCAGCGGCCGCGCGCCTTACCTGAAGCGTCTGCTGGAAGCCGGCTCCGCCTTCCGCGGCGCGTGCGTGGTGCCGACCTTCACCAACCCCAACAACCTTTCGATCGTCTGCGGCGCGCCGCCCGCGGTGCACGGCATCTGCGGCAATTACTTCTTCGACCGCAGCGCCAATGGCGGGCGGGGCGAGGAAGTGATGATGAACGATCCCAAGTACCTGCGCGCCGGCACCATCCTGGCCGCCTTTGCCGAGGCCGGCGCCAGCGTGGCGGTGGTCACCGCCAAGGACAAGCTGCGCCGGCTGCTGGGCCACGGCATGCGCGGCATCTGCTTCTCGTCGGAGAAGGCCGACCAGGCCACGGTGGCGGAAAACGGCATCGACGGCGTGCTCGAGCTGGTGGGCATGCCGGTGCCGGACGTCTACAGCGCCGAGCTGTCCGAGTTCGTCTTCGCCGCCGGCGTGCGCCTGATGGAAACGCGCCGCCCGGACCTGATGTACCTGTCCACCACCGACTATATCCAGCACAAGTTCGCGCCCGGCTCGGACGGCGCCAATGCCTTCTACGCGATGATGGACAAGTACCTGGCGCGGCTGGACCAACTCGGCTGCGTGGTGGCGCTGACCGCCGACCACGGCATGAACGCCAAGCATGACGAGGCCACCAAGGCGCCCAACGTGATCTACCTGCAGGACCAGCTGGATGCCTGGCTGGGCCGCGGCGTGGAAGACGGCGGCGCGCGCGTGATTCTGCCGATCACCGATCCCTATGTGGTCCACCATGGCGCGCTGGGCTCTTACGCCACCATCTACCTGCCCGACGATGCCGACGCTGCCGCGATCCAGGCGCGCCTGTCGGACCTGCAGGGCGTGGAAAGCGTGCTGACCAACGCCGACGCCTGCGCGCGCTTCGAGCTGCCGCCCGACCGCGTCGGCGACCTGGTGGTCACCAGCGACAAGCACGTGGTGCTGGGCACCAGCCGCAGCCGCCACGACCTGTCCGGCCTCGACGCGCCGCTGCGCTCGCATGGCGGCGTGTCGGAGCAGACCGTGCCGCTGGTGTTCAACCGCGCCACCGCCGGCATTCCCGGCAAGGCCGTGCTGCGCAATTTCGACATCTTCGATGTCGCGCTGAACCACCTGCACTGACCGTCAGGATCACAACGGCGGTGCGAACCGCCGCCTGAACACGCATTGACCGGAGGAGACTCATGAACGCCCCCCAATTTCCCGCTGGCGCCGTCAGCCCCCATTTCCGTGCCGAAGCGCTGCGCATCGACGGCCAGAAGATCGTGCGCGAGCGCGTCATCGAAGTGCGCAACCCGTTTGACGGATCGCTGGTGGGCACCGTGCCCAAGGCCACGCTCGAGGACGTGCGCCGCGCCTTCGAGGTGGGCCAGGCCTACCGCGCCACGCTGACCCGCTACGAGCGCGCCGCCATCCTGAACCGCGCCGCGGCCTTGCTGCGCGAGCGCACCGAGGAGGCCTCGGACCTGATCACGCTCGAATCCGGCCTGTCCAAGAAGGATTCGCTATACGAGATCGGCCGCGTCGCCGACGTGCTGGGCTTTGCCGCCACCGAGGCGCTGCGCGACGACGGCCAGCTGTTTTCGTGCGACCTGACGCCGCACGGCAAGAAGCGCCGCGTGATGACGCAGCGCGAGCCGCTGATGGGCGTGATCAGCGCCATCACGCCGTTCAACCACCCGATGAACCAGGTCGCGCACAAGGTCGCGCCGTCGATCGCCACCAACAACCGCATGGTGCTCAAGCCATCGGAAAAGGTGCCGCTGTCGGCGTTCTACCTGGCCGACCTGCTGTACGAAGCCGGCCTGCCGCCGCAGATGTTCCAGGTGGTCACCGGCGACCCGCGCGAGATCGCCGACGAGCTGATCACGCACCCGGCGGTGGACCTGGTCACCTTCACCGGCGGCGTCGCGATCGGCAAGTACATCGCCAGCAAGGCCGGCTACAAGCGCGTGG
The DNA here is from genome assembly GCF_900250075.1 of Cupriavidus taiwanensis. Lineage (NCBI taxonomy): Bacteria > Pseudomonadati > Pseudomonadota > Betaproteobacteria > Burkholderiales > Burkholderiaceae > Cupriavidus > Cupriavidus taiwanensis. The sequence goes on along the minus strand of NZ_LT977071.1, from coordinate 1,707,687 downwards.
TGCTGGAACTCGGCGGCAACGACCCGCTGATCGTGCTCGACGACGCCGACCTGGACCGTGCCTCCGACCTGGCGGTGCAGGGCTCGTACAAGAACTCCGGCCAGCGCTGCACCGCGGTCAAGCGCATGCTGGTGCACCAGGCCGTGGCGGCGCGCTTTACCGAACTGGTGGTGGAGAAGACCCGCGCCTGGAAGTACGGCGACCCGATGGACCGCGGTGTCGACATGGGCACCGTGATCGACGAGCAGGCCGCGCAGCTGTTCGAGGCCCGCGTCAACGAGGCGGTGGCGCAGGGCGCGCGGCTGCTGGTCGGCAACCAGCGCCGCGGCGCCAGCTATGCGCCCACGGTGCTGGACCGCGTCGATCCGTCGATGACGGTGGTGCGCGAGGAAACCTTCGGTCCGGTTTCGCCCATCATCACCTTCCGCGATGTGGACGATGCCATCCGGATTTCCAACGGCACCGCGTTCGGGCTGTCGTCGGGGGTGTGCACCAACAATATCGAGGCCTTCACGAAAATCGCCAATTCGCTGCATGTGGGCACCGTCAACCTGTGGGAGGTGCCTGGCTACCGGATCGAACTGACGCCGTTCGGCGGGATCAAGGATTCTGGGCTGGGGTACAAGGAGGGGGTGCAGGAGGCGGCGAAGAGCTTTACCAATTTGAAGACGATTACGTTGCCGTGGGGGTGAGGCACCGCAATGCATGACCTGACCGCTGGTTGACTCCCTCTCCCGCTTGCGGGAGAGGGTTGGGGAGAGGGCGGGAGCGTCGACGAAGTGAAGGCTGTCAGTGTGCCAGCGCCTGCCCTCTCCCCCGGCCCCTCTCCCGCAGGCGGGAGAGGGGTGCAAACCAGCAGCGGTCGTCTGCGGGTCATGGTGCCTTGGCATGCGAAGGATAGGCTGCGCTAGAATCAGCCCCCAAGTCCCCGACCCTTCCGGAGTCCCCGTGCTCGCCGAACAACGGCAGAAATATATCCTCGACCAGCTGTCCGCGACCGGCGCGCTGGCCATCAGCGAGCTGGTGAGCGAGCTCGACGTATCGCGCGAGACCATCCGCCGCGACCTCAATGCGCTGGCCACGCGCGGGCTGCTGGTGCTGACCCATGGCGGCGCGCTGGCGCCGGACCGGACCGAGCCCGATACCCAGACCCGCGCGCAGGTCAATGCCGAGGGCAAGCGCGCCATCGGCGTGCGCGCGGCCGAGTTGGTGCGCGACGGTGCCTCGCTGATCCTGGACTACGGCACCACCACCCATGCGGTGGCGCAGGCGCTGCACGGGCACCATAACCTGCTGGTCTACACCAACGACCTGGCCATCGCCCAGCTGCTGGGCCGGCGCAACGGCAACCGCGTGATCGTGCTGGGTGGCGAGCTGCAGGACAACGAAGACGCCACCCATGGCTGGGACACCATCGAGCAGCTGTCGCGCTACCACACCGACTTCGCCTTTATCGGCATCGGCGGCATCACGCCGCGCGGCGAGATCTGCGACTTTTCCCGCGCCGCGGCGGAGTTGCGCAGCCGCATGCTGCTGGCGGCCGACGTGGCCTGCGTGGTCGCCGACCACACCAAGTTCGGCCGCAACACCGGCGTCACCATCAAGCATGCCGAACTGGCCGCCTGGGTGATTACCGACATGGCGCCGGAGCCGGAGCTGGGCGCGGCGCTGAAGGAACGGGGCAACAAGCTGCTGATAGCCTGACGGTCTCGCCAGGCCAGGGCCGGGCTGTCCGCTGTTCGCACGCAAATCCGTCCGCCCTCGGACCAAAATGCGGCTTTGACGCCGCTGTCACAGGTGTTTTGACTGTCCTGTGCCCCATGGTGGTGCTAAAGTGCTGGGTTGTCGGACCGGCACGGTCAGCCGTGCCCGTCCGATAAACCGGAGGCGACCCACCTTCCATCGGCGCAACGCCACACGGCACCGCAGACCGGCATCCAGCCGGCAAGGCTGCCGCATCCTGCCACTCCAGCACAGCAAGAGACATCCGTGAATTCTCCTTCCCTTGACGCATTTCTGGCGGGGGTTGCCCGCCGCGACCCCAATCAACCCGAATTCCTCCAGGCCGTGAAGGAAGTCATGATGACGCTGTGGCCGTTCGTCGAGCGCAATCCCCGCTACGCCGACCAGGCCCTGCTCGAGCGGCTGGTCGAGCCCGAGCGCGTGATCCAGTTCCGCGTGGCATGGACCGACGACCAGAACCGCGTGCAGGTCAACCGCGCCTTCCGCGTGCAGCACAGCTCGGCCATCGGCCCGTTCAAGGGCGGCATGCGCTTCCACCCGACCGTGAACCTGTCGGTGCTGAAGTTCCTGGGGTTCGAGCAGACCTTCAAGAACGCGCTGACCACGCTGCCCATGGGCGGCGGCAAGGGCGGCTCGGACTTCGATCCCAAGGGCAAGTCGGACGGTGAAGTGATGCGCTTCTGCCAGGCGCTGGTGACCGAGCTGTACCGCCACCTGGGCCCGGATACCGACATCCCGGCCGGCGATATCGGCGTGGGCGCGCGCGAAGTCGGCTTCATGGCCGGCATGATGAAGAAGCTGTCGAACCAGTCGGCCTGCGTGTTTACCGGCAAGGGCCTGGCCTACGGCGGCAGCCTGATGCGTCCCGAGGCGACCGGCTACGGCACGGTCTACTTCGCGCAGGAAATGCTGCACCGTCGCGGGCGTGGCTTCGACGGGCTGCGCGTGCTGATTTCCGGCTCGGGCAACGTGGCGCAGTACGCGGCCGAGAAGGCGATCGAGCTCGGGGCCAGGGTGCTGACGCTGTCCGATTCCGGCGGCGTGCTGCACTACCCGCAGGGCATGACCACCGAGCAACTGGCCGAAGTCATGGCCTTCAAGAATGAAGAGCGCGGCCGCCTGTCGGACTTTGCCGCCCGCCACGGCATGAGCTTCGAAGCCGGCCGCACCCCGTGGCACGTGCCCGCCGACGTGGCGCTGCCGTGCGCCACCCAGAACGAACTCGACGGCAACGATGCCGAGACCCTGCTGGGCAATGGCGTGATCTGCGTGGCCGAAGGCGCCAACATGCCGTCGACGCTGGAGGCGGTGGACCGCTTTGTCGAGGCCAGGATCCTGTACGCGCCGGGCAAGGCCAGCAACGCCGGCGGCGTCGCGACCTCGGGCCTGGAGATGTCGCAGAACGCGATGCGCCTGTCCTGGCACCATGCCGAGGTCGACGAGAAGCTGCACGCGATCATGAAGGACATCCACCAGAACTGCATCCACCACGGCCAGAAGGCGGATGGCTACATCAACTACGTGGAAGGCGCGAACATCGCCGGCTTCGTCAAGGTGGCCGACGCCATGCTGGCGCAAGGCGTGATCTGACCTGAAGCAGCGGCCGGCGCCATGCCGGCCGCGCGGAATCCGGCTACGATGGCGGTCCCGAACCGCTCATCCAGAAAAGGAGCCATGCGCCATGCTGGAACTCAGACCAGGCTGCGAACACTGCAACAAGGCCCTGCCGCCGGATTCCGCCGAAGCGCGCATCTGCTCGTTCGAATGCACCTTCTGCGCGGGCTGCGTCGAACTGCTCGGCAATGTCTGCCCGAACTGCGGGGGTGGTTTCGCGCCCCGGCCGGTGCGACCGGCGCGCGACTGGAAGAACGGCAACTACCTGGGCAACAACCCGGCCAGTACCAAGGTCAAGCACCGGCCGGTGGACCTGGCCGCGCATGCCCGCCTGGTCGAGGCGGTGGGGCAGGTCCCGCCTGAGCGGCGCTAGCCGCGCGGTTTCGCTGAGCGGCGCTAGCCGCGGGGTTTGGTTTTCGGCTGGAGAATTTCCCCGGCCTCCTTCACGTTCTGTTCGGCGCGCTTGCTGATCACGGCAAGCGCCTCGGCTTGCGCCTTCTGCGCGGTCTCGGCCAGTGCGCGCATGTTCTCCAGCGCCTGGTGCAGCTGCTGCTGCACGAACTCGCTGTGCCTGGCCATGGCCTCGGCCGGATTGCTCGCCGTGCCGTACTGCTGGGCGGCCGCCTGCAACTGCTGCATGGTCTGGGCGAAAATTTCCTGCTGCTTCCTCACGATGGCCTGCATGCCTTCATAGGCCAGCCGGTTGGCCTCGGCCAGGGCTTCGATGTCCTTGCGGCGCGCTTCGACCACCGCGCTCATGTCCACGCCCGGCAGGCGGAACTGTTCCATCATCCTGGTGAAATCGGCAAAGGGATTGGGAGGCGTGGTGGCCATGCTGGGTCTCCTGGTGGAAGGACTGGCAGGTCGGCCGGCGGCGGGGACGGCGTGTCCGTTTTGGCCGGGATCTTGTCCACTATAGCCGGTATCCGCACACTTCTGGCCGTCAATCGAGGAAGACCCTAAAGTTACCGCCGCCCCTGCCGTTGGCATCCATAGCCCGCCTGTGCGTCGGCCCGACCCGGCCCGCCCGCGGACGATGAGAGCGAAGAGCGCTGCGCCGACCCATGCCGTGCGCGGCAGCACTTCGCCGTGACCAATGCTAATCAGGTAGAAGAAATGAAGAATCTAGGTATCGGGGTTCGCCTCGGCATCGGTTTTGGGGTGGTATTGCTGCTTGCGGCGCTGATGACGGGCTTGGGCATGCTGCGGCTGCAGCAGGTGGCCGAGCGCACCCACGCGATGATGCAGCAGCCGCTGACCAAGGAGCGGCTGGTCAGCGACTGGTACCGCCTCATGCATACCAGCGTGCGCCGCACCACCGCGGTGGCGCGCAGCGCCGACCCGTCGCTGGGCCAGTTCTTTGCCGCCGAGACCAAGGCATCGATCGAAGGCATTGCCCAGCTGCGCGACAAGCTGCAGCCGATGCTCAGCTCGGAGCAGGAAAAGGCCGCGTTCCAGAAAATCCTGAGCGTGCGCGACCCGTACAACAACGGGCGCGACAAGATCACGAAGCTCAAGCAGGAAGGTTTGACCGAGGAAGCCAACCAGGTGCTGGAGAAAGAGTTCGTGCCCGCCGGCGACGCCTACCTGGCCGAGATCCAGAAGCTGCTCGACATCCAGCGCGCCAGCATCGACGCCACCGCGCGCGAGATCAACGCCATCTACGTCAACGCGCGCAACAGCCTGATCGGGCTGGGCGTGGTGGTGCTGGGCATCGGCATTGCGTTCGCGTTCTGGCTCACCATCGGCATTACGCGTCCGCTGCATCGCGCCGTGGCGGTGGCGCGCACGGTGGCGTCGGGCGACCTGACCAGCCGCATCGACGTCGACAGGCGCGACGAAACCGGCCAGCTGCTGCAGGCACTGGCGGACATGAACGCCAATATCCTGCGTATCGTGCGCCAGGTGCGCGCCGGCACCGAGTCGATCGTGTCGGGCACCAGCCAGATCGCCGCCGGCAACACCGACCTGTCGCAGCGCACCGAGGAACAGGCCTCGTCGCTGCAGCAGACCGCGGCCAGCATGGAAGAGCTGACCAGCATCGTGCGCCAGAACGCCGACAACGCGCGCCAGGCCAGCACGCTCGCGGTCAACGCCTCCGATATCGCGGCCAAGGGCGGCGAAGTCGCGGGCAAGGTGGCCGAGACCATGGAAGAGATCAACGGCGCGTCGAGGAAGGTGGTCGACATCATCGCCGTGATCGAGGGCATTGCGTTCCAGACCAATATCCTGGCGCTGAACGCCGCGGTGGAAGCCGCGCGCGCCGGCGAGCAGGGCCGCGGCTTTGCCGTGGTGGCGGGCGAAGTGCGCACGCTGGCGCAACGCAGCGCGACCGCGGCCAAGGAGATCAAGGCGCTGATCGGCGATTCGGTCGATCGCGTCGAAAAGGGCTCGATGCTGGTGACGCAGTCGGGCCAGACCATGGAAGAGATCGTCGCGGCCGTCAAGCGCGTGACCGACATCATGGGCGAGATCAGCGCGGCGTCGGCCGAGCAGAGCTCGGGCATCGAGCAGGTGAACCAGGCGGTGACGCAGATGGATACGGTGACGCAGCAGAACGCGGCACTGGTGGAAGAGGCCGCGGCGGCGGCGGGTTCGCTCGAGGAGCAGGCGCAGCGGCTGAAGGAGGCGGTGGCGACGTTCAGGCTGGCGGCCTGAGGGGCTTGCTGCAGTTTTCCCCTCTCCCCTCAGCGGAGAGGGGCGCGCCCTCCGAGCGGATGTGATCCGTCGGTGGCACTTGCCGGCCACCCGGCGGCGGATTCCTGTCCCCATTTTTTGAGGCGCGGCGCGGACGGCACCGTTCAGGTGCAATGGACGCCATCCGACTGCACAAGCCCGTGATCAGCCCAATTTTCTGCCCGATTGCCGCCCCGGATGCGGTGGTTTTCAGATTCCTGAAAGCAAACTGAGGCAAAATTCTACTTTTCGCCTAGTTTGTTGCCCTGACCGTGACCCGGCAGGCAGAAGTCCCACCCACCGATAGAGGATCTGAGAGAAGCAATGAGTACCCAGCAACCCACCATCATCTACACGCTGACCGACGAAGCCCCGCTGCTGGCGACCAGTGCGTTCCTCCCGATCATCCAGACCTTCACCAAGCCGGCCGGCATCAACGTGACCACCAGCGACATCTCGGTGGCGGGCCGTATCCTGGGCGAGTTCCCCGAATTCCTGACCGAAGCGCAGCGCGTGCCGGACAACCTGGCCGAGCTGGGCAAGCTGACGCAGCTGCCGGACACCAACATCATCAAGCTGCCCAACATCAGCGCCTCGGTGCACCAGCTGGTCAGCGCCATCCGCGAGCTGCAGGGCAAGGGCTACAAGGTGCCCGACTACCCCGAAGACCCGAAGACTGACGAAGAAAAGGCGATCCAGAAGCGCTATTCCAAGTGCCTGGGCTCGGCCGTGAACCCGGTCCTGCGCGAAGGCAACTCCGATCGCCGCGCCCCGGCCGCGGTCAAGAACTACGCGCGCAAGCACCCGCACAGCATGGGCGAGTGGAGCATGGCCTCGCGCACGCACGTGGCCCACATGAAGCACGGCGACTTCTACCACGGCGAGAAGTCGATGACGCTGGACAAGGCTCGCGACGTCAAGATGGAGCTGATCACCAAGAGCGGCAAGACCATCGTGCTCAAGCCCAAGGTTTCGCTGCAGGACGGCGAGATCATCGACAGCATGTTCATGAGCAAGAAGGCCCTGTGCGCCTTCTATGAAGAGCAGTTCGAAGACGCGCGCAAGACCGGCGTAATGCTGTCGCTGCACGTCAAGGCGACCATGATGAAGGTGTCGCACCCGATCGTGTTCGGCCACGCCGTCAAGATCTTCTACAAGGAAGCCTTCGCCAAGCACGGCGCGCTGTTCGACGAACTGGGCGTCAACGTCAACAACGGCCTGGTCAACCTGTACGAGAAGATCGAGTCGCTGCCCAGCTCCAAGCGCGAAGAGATCATCCGCGACCTGCACGCCTGCCACGAGCATCGCCCGGAACTGGCGATGGTGGACTCGGCCAAGGGCATCTCGAACCTGCACGCGCCCAACGACGTGATCGTCGATGCCTCGATGCCGGCCATGATCCGCATCGGCGGCAAGATGTGGGGCGCCGACGGCCGTCCGAAGGACACCAAGGCGGTGATCCCGGAAAGCACCTTCGCCCGCATCTACCAGGAGATCATCAACTTCTGCAAGACCAACGGCAACTTCGACCCGACCACCATGGGCACCGTGCCCAACGTCGGCCTGATGGCGCAGAAGGCCGAGGAATACGGCTCGCACGACAAGACCTTCGAGATCGCTGAAGACGGCGTCGCCAACATCGTCGACCTCGCCACCGGTGAAGTGCTGCTGACGCAGAACGTCGAGCAGGGCGACATCTGGCGCATGTGCCAGGTCAAGGACGCGCCGATCCGCGACTGGGTCAAGCTGGCCGTCACGCGCGCGCGCAACTCGGGCATGCCGGCGGTGTTCTGGCTGGACCCGTACCGTCCGCACGAGGCCGAGCTGATCAAGAAGGTGGAAACGTACCTGAAGGACCACGACACCAGCGGCCTGGACATCCAGATCATGTCGCAGGTGCGCGCCATGCGTTATACGCTCGAGCGCGTGATCCGCGGCCTGGACACCATCTCGGTGACCGGCAACATCCTGCGCGACTACCTGACCGACCTGTTCCCGATCATGGAGCTGGGCACGAGCGCCAAGATGCTGTCGATCGTGCCACTGATGGCCGGCGGCGGCATGTATGAAACCGGCGCGGGCGGCTCGGCACCCAAGCACGTCAAGCAACTGGTCGAAGAAAACCACCTGCGCTGGGATTCGCTGGGCGAGTTCCTGGCGCTGGCGGTGTCGCTGGAAGACGTCGGCATCAAGACCGGCAACGCCCGTGCCAAGATCCTGGCGAAGACGCTGGATGCCGCCACCGGCAAGCTGCTCGACAACAACAAGAGCCCGTCGCCCAAGACCGGCGAGCTGGATAACCGCGGCAGCCAGTTCTACCTGGCGATGTACTGGGCCCAGGAACTGGCCGCGCAGTCGGACGACGCCGAACTGGCCGCCAGGTTCGCACCGCTGGCCAGGACGCTGACCGACAACGAGCAGAAGATCGTCGGCGAACTCGCCGCGGTGCAGGGCCAGCCGGTCGACATCGGCGGCTACTACCAGCCGGACGCCGCCAAGCTCAGCGCCGCGATGCGCCCGAGCCAGACGCTGAACGCCGCGCTGGCTGCGGTGGCTGCCTGAGCGCGGTCGGCCCGCGTTGCGGGCCGCGCGTGAGCAAAACCCCGGACCCTGGTCCGGGGTTTTTTCCTTGCATCGCCGCTCCGCTTACGGCTGCGGCGTTTCGGCGGGCAGGTCCCACCCTTGTTCCGGGCCGCTTTTCTGGTCGCGGTAGGTCCATGCGGCACCGCAATCCTGGCAGACGAAGCTGCTGATGGTGACGGCCGCCGAGCGGGGCGGCTTGATGCGTCGGGTGTCGGTGATGCGCAGCGCGGCGTGCCCGGGGGCGCCGCGCACATGGCGTTCGATGGCCTGGCAGGCAGTGCAGAGTGTCATCCGTAGCGTTCCGTTCGATGGGCCACTGTAGCATGCATGCCGCGTGCAGGACGGGAAGACCTTCACCCCGCACTTTGCGTGCCGATTCACCATCGATCCGGCGAAGTTGATTGACACGGCAAGGGCTGGCGTGTACAAGGGTCGGTGCAGGATCTTTCAAGCAGCAACCTAGAAGTCCAGGTGCTTGCCCACACGGCGCCACTTTTTCTCCTTGTGTCTTCCTTGATCGTCATGCCTTGCCGGCGCTTTTGCCGGTGAGAAAAACTTATTGAGGAATCCAGCATGGAAACCGGTACCGTAAAGTGGTTCAACGATTCGAAGGGTTTTGGCTTCATTACGCCTGATGCAGGCGGCAACGACCTGTTCGCGCACTTCTCTGAAATCCAGGGCAGCGGCTTCAAGTCGCTGCAAGAAGGCCAGAAGGTGCGTTATGTCGCCGGCGTCGGCCAGAAGGGCCCGGCCGCGACCAAGATCGAGCCGATCTGAGCGCGTCGAACCGATTTGAGCTGAGCGCCCCGGCGCCAGCTTGATAAGAAAAGCTCCGCTGCGGCGGAGCTTTTTCATTTTGCCCGGCATGATGCCGGCCGATGGTGAAATAAAGCCACTGCGCGGCCCGCAACAGGCGTAGAGTGGGGGCAACACCATCATTGCGCGGGAGGCTGCCATGGATATCTATCCAGCTGCGACATACAAGGGGTACGACCTCTATCCCCTGGTGTACAAGCACACCATCACGCGCGTGTGGCCAGAGCCGCGGCCCGACCGCTCGTTCGATGCGGCGGTGGTGATCTGCCTCGAGGGCGAGTCGCCGGACGGCGCGCAGGCGCGCACGTTCCGCCTGGATGCCACGCCGTGGGACAACGTCGGCGGCGCCCGCCGTGGTGCGCTGCGCTATGCCGAAGCGATCATCAACGGCGCGGTGCCCGGGGTATCGGTGACCTCGTCCGGATTGCCGGCGTCCTGAGCTAAGGCCGGCGCCGTTCCTGCATTTCTCTTTCCATCAACGCGGCGCCATGCCGCATGGAGCCGTCGTGAGCGACAGCAGTCCCAGCCGTAGTCCCGGCAACAATGTTCCCGGCACCACACCCTTTGCCAGCTACAAGGGTTTTGACCTGTACCCGCTGGTCTACCGCAACCGGCCCGGGCAGGCCTGGCCGCGTACCCGGCCCGACAACACTTTCCAGGCTTCGATCGTGATCTGCCGCGAAGGCTATCGCCCGGGCGAGGACCATGCACGCGTGTTCCCGCTGGGCCAGTCGCGCTGGGAGAACATCGGCTCGGCCCGCCGCGGCGCGCTGCAGTTCGGCGAAGACATCATCAACGGCCTGGTTGCCGGCGAATCCGTGGCGTCGCTGTAGGGCGTCACTGCAGGGCGTCACTGCGGGGCGTCGCTTCAGGGCGCGGGTGTTTGCAGCGTGCCGGCAGATCCGGCCGGTTGCGCAACCGGAGGCGCGCGGCGTCATCCGTCAGACTGCAAGGAGTCCGTTCATGGACATGCGTACGGGATCATCCGGTTTTCTGTGCACGTTGCCCGGCGAGGGCAAAGGCACCACCTATCACGTGGCCATCTGCTTTATCGATGCCGAGCGTCCCACCGGCGTGCTGTTCACCAGCTTCGTGGGCGTGGGGCGGCGTTCGTTCGGCGTGCTGACCGACCCGGCTGCCTTGCGCGGCCAGCTTGCCACCAGTGGCGAGGCGTTGTGCCGCCTGGCCATCGGCCAGGTGGTGCGCGACCAGCTGCACGACAAGGCGCGCGAGGGCGACTATGTGCTGGACCTGTCCGCCGCCCCGTGGGACGGCGAGTTGCGCACGGTCGGCGCCGGGCTCAGGACGGCCCGGCCGCATGTGCGCGTGCTTGGCTGACGTGTCAGTGCGCCGGCGGCAACGGCAGGCGGCTGCGCGGAACGCCGCCTGGCTATCAGATCCGGAACACGGGGTCGCCGTGGCGCTCCAGCAGCGCTTCGATTAGCGCCATGTCCGTGATCTCCGGCGTACGGTCCTCCACCGCGCGCGACGGACCGCAATAGGTGGCTGTCACATGGCGCCTGACGGTCAGCACGCCCGCCGCGGGCGGTGCGATTTCCACGGCTTGCCAGGGCGCGTGCCGGTAGCTGCCCGGCTGCCAGCCTTCCGGCGTCAGGTGCAGGGCTTCCCATTCTTCGATGACGGACATGATCGATTCTCCTTGATTGAGGGATAGAGCATTGCGGGACGGCACGCGCCGGCGCGGCGCATGCCATGGCGAAGGGGTGCCGGCTAGGACTTGTGCCGGTAGTTGATGCGGCCCTTGGTCAGGTCATAGGGCGACATCTCCAGCGTGACACGGTCGCCCGCCAGCACGCGGATGCGGTTCTTCTTCAGCCGCCCGGACGAATACGCCCAGACTTCGAAGCCGTTTTCCAGGGTCACGCGAAAGCGGTTGTCGGGCAGCACTTCCGACACCTTGCCGCCAAATTCGACCAGTTCTTCTTTTGCCAAGGGAGCTCCTTGCTGTAGCCGCGCGGCTTGCGCGCGCGCCGTGGTGGCGGCCAGCCGGATAGCGGCAGGCCGATGGGAGGGGACTGACGAAGCAGCTTGCGGCGCGGCCTACTGCTGGCGCAGGCGCGCCGCGGCATGTTCGCCCGCGCGGCGCGCTGCCTGCCTGGCGCGGGCTTCGGAGCGGTGGGTGTCATGGCGCATGGCCACGTTGGCCACGATGCGTTCGGCGCCGTTGCGGTATTCCGCAATCATGTAGGTCGCGAACCAGAGGCCGGGTTCCTGCTCGATCGGATAGACGGAAACGGTATAAGGGCTGTGCTGGATGGAGTTGACTCGATTCAATGGGTTACCTGTTCTTGGGCGCGGCCGTCGGCAGCGTGGGCATCGGCATGCCGATGCGGCGCGTGGCGCGGTGGCGGCCGTCAGCCGTTGCGATGTGCCAGCATCGGGCCCGCGCGCAAGCACGGGCGTTGCATCTGGCGTGAAGTGGACCATGCCTGCGCAAGCCGAGGCGCCGGCGTACCGGGGGAGGGTACGGGCGATCGTCGCGGAGCGGACCAGCCGCTGGTCGGAAAAGGGTGATGGGCTGTGGGCCCGAGGACGCAGAGGGTGTCGACCCGGGTTTGCGCCTGATATGCCGCTACTGAAGTGCTTACAAGCAGAGAGTGTCTGCGGCAGATGCACAGAAGGCGGGCGTTGCCGATCCGGTCTGTACATGGGAACGTGGATGATACCACTTCCGGCCCACGGCCGCCCGCGTGACGGCCACTGCCCCTGGCGCGGGGCGCGCCGCCGCTCTCAGGATTCGTTGATCTGCGCGAAGCGCTGCGACAGGAAATCGATCAGCTCGCGCACCGACGGCAGCAGCCCGCGCCGCGACGGAAACACGGCGTGGATCACGCCGCCCTTGACCGACCATTCCGGCAGCACCTTGACCAGGCGGCCATCGCGCAGCTCGTCGGTCATCATCATCACCGGCAGTTGCACGACGCCGGCGCCGGCCATCGCCGCGGTGCGCAGCATGATCATGTCGTCGGTGACCAGCCGGGGCTTGTGGTGCAGGTCGGCGCTGGCGCCGCCGGGCCCGTACAGCGACCAGGTGTGCGACGGGCGCGGCGGCCCCAGGTCCAGCGTGGGCAGGGCGTTCAGGTCCGCCGGCGCCAGCAGCGGTCCGTGCCTGGCCAGCAGCGCCGGGCTGGCGACAAAGCACCATGCGCGCTGCGCCAGCACCCGCATCACCAGGTCGCTGTCTTCCAGCGGCGGCACGCGCACGCGCACGGCCAGGTCGATGCCCTCGGCGACCACGTCGACGCGCCGGTTGGTGGCCTCCAGGTGCACGATGACCTTGGGATTGGCCGCCATGAAGTCGGCCACCATCCCGCCCACGTGCGCATGCAGCAGGGCCACCGGGCAGGTCATGCGCACCAGCCCGCTGGGCTCGGCGCGGCTTTGCTCAATCGCGCTCTCGGCGGCCTCGGCCTCGACCAGCATGGCCTTGCAGTGGGCGTAATAGGTCTGTCCCAGCTCGGTCACCGAGAAGCGCCGCGTCGAGCGCTGGATCAGGCGCACCCCCAGGCGCTCTTCCAGCAGGGCCACGCGCCGGCTGAGCTTGGACTTGGGGACGCCCAGCACGCGGCCGGCCGGGGCAAAGCCCTGGTGGTCGACCACCTGCGCAAAGTAGTACAGGTCATTGAGGTCCGGATGCAAAGGGCGGCTCCTGTCGTCCTGCCAGTAGGACGCTGAAGGCAGATTTTCCGGTCTACCGGCAGGATTTGCCAAGTCCTATGCTTTCGCAACACGGTCGGTTCCGGATGGCCCGGACCGCCGGTTTTGCCCACTGCATAGGAGAATGCCCAATGACCACACCCGCCAAATTCAACGGCAAGCGTCCGGCCATCGATCCCGCCGATACGGCAATGCTGCTGATCGACCACCAGAGTGGCCTGTTCCAGACCGTGGGCGACATGCCGATGCCCGAGCTGCGCCTGCGTGCCGCCGCGCTGGCCAGGATGGCGACGCTGTGCCAGCTGCCGGTGATCACCACCGCGTCGGTGCCGCAGGGCCCCAACGGCCCGCTGATCCCCGAGATCCATGAAAATGCCCCGCATGCCAAATACGTCGCGCGCAAGGGCGAGATCAACGCCTGGGACAACCCCGACTTCGTCGCCGCCGTGCGCGAGACCGGCAAGAAGACCCTGATCATCGCCGGCACCATCACCAGCGTATGCATGGCGTTCCCGTCGATCAGCGCGGTCGCCGACGGCTACAAGGTGTTCGCGGTGGTCGACGCCTCCGGCACCTATTCCAAGATGGCGCAGGAAATCACGCTGGCGCGCATCGTCCAGGCCGGCGTGGTGCCGATGGACACCGCCGCGGTGGCGTCGGAGCTGCAGCAGACCTGGAACCGCCCGGACGCGCAGCAATGGGCCGAGGTCTACACCAGGATCTTCCCGGCCTACCAGCTGCTGATCGAGAGCTACATGAAGGCGCAGGAAGTCGAGAAGAAGCACGAGGTACTGGACTCCCAGCGTTAACGTCCTAACCTGTAGGCACTGCCTCTCAACGCGGGCGCTGCAAGGGATCCTTTGCAGCGCCCGCAATTTCTCCACAGGAGCGTGCCATGAGTAAGCCCTACAAGCGCCTGGACAAGACCCAGGCCGCCGTGCTGATGGTCGACCACCAGGCCGGCCTGCTGTCGCTGGTGCGGGACATCGAGCCCGACAAGTTCAAGAACAACGTGCTGGCGCTGGCCGACCTGGCCAAGTATTTCAAGCTGCCGACCGTGCTGACCACCAGCTTCGAGGATGGCCCCAACGGACCACTGGTGCCCGAGCTCAAGGCCATGTTCCCGGATGCGCCGTTCATTCCACGCCCGGGCCAGATCAATGCCTGGGACAACGAAGACTTCGTCTCGGCCGTGCGCGGCACCGGCAAGAAGCAACTGCTGATTGCCGGCGTGGTCACGGAAGTATGCGTGGCATTTCCGGCGCTGTCGGCGATCGAAGAAGGCTTTGAAGTGTTCGTCGTGACCGATGCCTCGGGCACCTTCAACGAAATCACGCGCGATTCGGCCTGGCACCGGATGGCGGAAGCCGGCGCGCAGCTGATGACGTGGTTCGGCGTGGCGTGCGAGCTGCACCGCGACTGGCGCAACGACATCGAAGGCCTGGGCACGCTGTTCTCGAACCATATCCCGGACTACCGCAACCTGATCACGGCCTATACGACTGTGAAGGGCGGGAAGTAGGAATACCCTTTGCCAAGCTGCCGGTTTGCTCCCTTCTCACGCTTGCGGGAGAAGGAGCAAACAATGGGCATGCGGGAGGACTCAAGTCACAAGCAATTTCCCTCATGCCTCCCGCACCGCCGCCCGCACCGGCGCAGCGACTTCCGCCTGCGCCGAGGCCGACTTGCGGTGGTTGATCATCGACACCGCACCCGCCGCGATCACCGCCGGGATTGCCATCGCCATGAAGTTCTGCTGCAGCGGCAGCGACATCCCCACCAGCACGCCGATCACGATCGGGGCCAGGATGGCGCCGCTGCGGCCCACGCCGGAGGCCCAGCCGATGCCGGTGCCGCGCACCGCCATCGGGTAGAACTGGCCCGCGTAGGCGTAGGTGACGATCTGCGTGCCGATGGTGGACGCGCCCGCCAGGCCCACCACCACGAACAGCGCGGCGCTCGGCATCGGATAGCCCAGCAGCGTGATCGACACCGCCGCCAGCGCATACATGCCGACCAGCACGTGCTTGATCGGCAGCCGGTCGGCCAGCCAGCCGCCGCCGATGGCGCCCAGCATCGCGCCGAAGTTCAGCACCAGCACGAAGGTCAGCGCCGAGCCCAGGCTGTAGCCCGCGCCCGCCATCAGTTTGGCCAGCCACGAGCTGAGCGCATACACCATGAACAGGCACATGAAGAACGCGACCCAGAACATCACCGTGCTGACGCCGCGGCCATCCTGGAACAGGCGGCGGATCGGCGTGCTGCCGGCCTTGTCGTCCGCAGCCAGCGTAAAGACGTCGCCGGCCTGCGGGCGATGCGACGGCGCCAGCCGCGATACCACGGCTTGCAGGGCATCGGTCTGGCCGGTGCGGATCAGGTAGGGCATCGACTCCGGCAGCGCGCGCAGCACCAGCGGGATCAGCACCACCGGCAGGCCGGCGGCAAGGAACACCGACTGCCAGCCGTAGCTTTCGATCAGGCCCTTGCCCAGCAGCGCGGCCAGCATGCCGCCGACCGAATAGCCGCTGAACATCAGCGTCACCAGCGTGCCGCGCAGCTTGCGCGGCGAGTATTCCGTCATCTGCGCCACCACGTTGGGCATGACCCCGCCGATGCCCAGCCCCGCCAGGAAGCGCGTCACGCTGAAGCTGACCGGGTCGCTGGTCAGGCCCGCCGCCGCGGTGAACACGCTGAACAGCGCGATGCAGATGGCGATGGCGCGCCGGCGTCCGATGCGGTCGGCCACGGTGCCGAGAAAGATCGCGCCGAACATCATGCCGAACAGCGCCGAGCTGACCATGAAGCCCGCGCTGGTGGCGCTCACGCCCATCTCCTTCATGATCGACGGCAGCGCGATGCCGGCGACGGCCAGGTCATAGCCGTCGAAGATGATGATCAGCGCGCACCAGAACAGGATGAGCGCATGGAAGCGGTTGAAGCGGGCCGTGTCGGCCAGCTGGTGGACATCGATCTGACGCATGGTTTGTCTCCGGATATGGTTGGGGTGCGGCGGTGGGCGGCGTTGCCGCTCACGCCACCGCGGCGGCACGCTCTGCGGCGGCCTGCAGTTCTCGTTCGCGCAGCATGAAGCGCTGGATCTTGCCGGTAGCGGTCTTGGGCAGCGCCTCGACGAAGGCGATCGCGCGCGGGTACTTGAAGGCGGCCAGCCGTTCCTTGACGAAGGCCTTCAGTTCGTCCTCGCCCAGCTGCGCGCCGGCCTTCAGCACCACGAAGGCCTTGGTCTTGACCAGCCCGTCGTGGTCCGGCACGCCGATCACGGCGGCTTCGAGCACCGCGGGGTGCTGCACCAGCGTGGCCTCGACCTCGAACGGCGACACATAGATGCCGCTGACCTTGAGCATGTCGTCGCTGCGCCCGGCGTAGCTGTAGCTGCCGTCGCCGTTGCGCACGTACTTGTCGCCGCTCTTGGTCCAGCCGCCGCGGAAGGTCTCGCGCGACTTCTCGCGGTTGGCCCAGTACATCATCGCGGCGCTGGGGCCCTGGATATACAGGTCGCCGATCTCGCCGTCGGGCACGGGGCGGCCGTCCTCGTCGCGCAGCTCGATGGTGTAGCCCGGCACCGGCCAGCCGGTGGTGCCGTAGCGCACCTGGCCGGGACGGTTGGACAGGAAGATATGCAGCATCTCGGTGGAGCCGATGCCGTCGATGATCTCGCAGCCGAAATGCGCGGTGAAACGCTCGCCGAGGTCCGCCGGCAGCGCTTCGCCGGCCGACGAGCACAGCCGCAGCGCGACCTCGGCCCGGGCCGGCAGCGCCGGCGAGGCGAGCAGGCCGGCGTATCCGGTCGGCGCGCCGAAGAATACCGTCGGCTGGTGCTGCAGCCAGCGCCGGAACGTGGCATCGGGCGTGGGCCGCTCGGCCATCAGCACCACCGTGGCGCCGACGCTGAGCGGAAAGCTGAGCCCGTTGCCCAGGCCGTAAGCGAAATACAGCTTGGCCGCGGAGAAGCACACATCCTGCTCGGTCAGGCCGAGCACCGGCCCGGCGTAGAGCGCAGCGGTCCAGTACGGGTTGCCGTGGCTGTGCACCACGCCCTTGGGCTGGCCGGTCGAGCCCGACGAATAGAGCCAGAAGCCGGGATCGTCGCAACCGGTGGCGGCGGGCGCCGGCAGCGGCGCCTGCGCGGCCAGCGCAGTTTCCAGCGTCGCCATGCCATCGGGCAATGCTGCTTGCGCACGCGATACCAGCACCTGCCGCACCTCATGCCCCGGTCGTGCCAGCGCGTCCTGCAACACCGGCACCAGCGCGGCCGACACCATCACTGCCTGCGCGCGGCTGTGCTGCAGCATGTAGGCGTAGTCGTCGGCGGTCAGCAAGGTGTTGACGGCAACGGGGACGATGCCGGCGTACATCGCGCCGAGAAAGCACACCGGCCAGTCGGTGCAGTCGTGCATCAGCAGCAGCACGCGCTCTTCGCGGCGGATGCCGGCGGCAAGCAGCGCCGCGGCCAGGCGCCGCACGCGCTGGTCGAGTTCGCCATAGGTGAGCTGGCCGTCGTCGTCGACATAGGCCACCTTGCCGGCGCGCGCGGCATTGCCCTGGAGCAGGTGCGCGGCGAAGTTGAAGGGGGTGCCGGGTGGCCGGACCGGTGGCGCTGCGGGCGTGGCGTTCATGGGTTGTCTCCCCTGTTGCTGGTGTACGGTGTGCCGCGCGCCGCCATGCGGATGTGGCGGCGCGAGAATGCGGGTGGGGCGGTTCGCTCAGGCCAGGCTGCCGAGCACTGCGGTGCTGGCCTGGATGGCGCAGCGGCGGTGATAGAAGTGCAGGGCGCGCAGGCCGCCCAGCTCTTCGCCGCCGCCGGCGCGGCCCGGGCCGCCGTGCAGCGATTGCGGCATGACGTTGCCGTGGCCGGTGTGCAGCTGCGCCACCTCGGGCGAAATCACATGCACGCGTCCATGGCTGTCGGCCAGCTCCAGCGCGGCGGCGCCGAGCGCGGCCGCGTCGCTGCCATAGAGCGAGGCCACCAGCGAGCCCTGGCCACGGCGCACCAGGTCGAGGGCATGGGCCGTATCCCGGTAGGGCAGCAGCGTGGCGACCGGGCCGAACACTTCGGTGTCGTGCACCGCGGCGGCCGCGTCGGCATCGCTCACGCCCAGCAGCGTCGGGCCGATGCAGCAGGCCAGCGCCGGGTCGGCATCGAGCAGCGGCTGGCGCGCGCCGTCATGCAGCACCCGCGCGTGCGCGCGCAACCCGGCCAGTCCCGCCTGCACGGCGTCGAACTGCGCGCGGCTGACCAGTGCGCCCATGCGTACCGAATCGTGGCGCGGATTGCCCACGGTTACCTTGGACAGCCGCGCGCCGATGGCCTCGGCGGCCTGGGCGTACAGCGCCTCGGGCACGAAAACGCGCCGGATCGCGGTGCATTTCTGGCCGGACTTGACCGTCATCTCGCGCACGACCTCCTTCGCCAGCAGGTCGAAGGCAGCACTGCCGGCGCCGTCCTGCGGCAGCAGCACGGCCGAATTGATGCTGTCCGCTTCGATGTTCACGCGCACCGAGCGCCGGGCGATGGCCGGATGCGAGCGGATCACCGCGGCGGTATCGGCCGAACCGGTGAACGAGACCACGTCGAACGGCTGCAGCGCGTCCAGCAGCCCCGCGGCGCTGCCGCACACCACCGACAGCGCGCCGGCTGGCAGGATGCCGGCCTCGACCACGTCGCGCACCATGCGCTGCGTCAGCCAGGCGGTTGCGGTGGCGGGTTTGACGATCACCGGCACGCCCGCCAGCAGCGCCGGCGCGGCTTTTTCCCACAGTCCCCACGCCGGGAAGTTGAAGGCATTGATAAACAGCGCCACGCCGCGCGTCGGCACCAGCACATGCTGCGACTGGAACAGCGGATCCTTGCCCAGCCGCGCCGCTTCGCCGTCCGGCAGGTAATGCCGGTCGCCGAGCGTATCGCCCAGCCTGGCGTAAGTGCCCAGCGTGAAGATGGCACCATCGATGTCGACCGCGGAGTCGTTGCGCACCGTGCCGCTGTTGGCGGTGGCGATGTCGTAATAGGCATCGCGATTGGCCTGCAGCACCTTGACCACCTCGCCCAGCAGCGCGGTGCGTTGCCGGTAGGTCAATGCGCGCAGCGCGGCGCCGCCCTGCTCGCGGGCGAAGGCGAAGCCGGCCGCCAGGTCCAGGCCGGTGGCGTCGACACGCACCAGTTCATTGCCAAGCACCGGATCGAACAGTGCAGTGCCGGCGCCGCTGCCGCGTTGCCAGGTGCCGCCAAGGTAATTGGAAAGGAGTTCGGTCATGGTGGCTCTCAGCGCGTGAAGTCGATGCGGCCTTGCGGCAGCAGGTACAGCACCAGCGCGCGGCCGTTGCTGACGGTAGGGCGGTGGGCGCTGCCCGGCGGGCACACCAGCCAGCCGGCGGGGCGGCCGTCGAAGCGCGCGTCGCGGTCGAGCGGCATGATCAGGTCGATCTCGCCCTCGGGATGGGTGTGGTGCGGTCCGGCGATGTCGTGCATGTCGACCACGTCGACCGAAAAGCCGTGCAGGTCGTCGGCGGGCTTGAAGACCCGGCCGTAGCGGATGCCGCCGCCTTCGCGGTCGCACAGCCAGCCTTCGGCTACGCCGGCCTGACATGACGCCATCAGTTGCTGGTAGGTCGGGCTGCCCGCACCGTGCTCGGCATTCAGCCATGCATCGAGCGCGGTATCGAGCGGGCGGCCTTCCAGTTGCGCGGTGAGGCGCGCGATCTGGCTGCGGAATTCTGTTGGGGACATAGGGGAGGGGCTCCGTCTGATGCGCCGGTTGCCTTCACCGGCATCATGCATTATTGTGCATGTATGAAAAATAGAGCCGCGGGGAAATCATGTCAAGCACTATATTGCATGAATCTGGGTTAACCCCTGAGGCGGAACTGCACCATGGTTCAAGCGACGCGGCCGCCAACGGGCCGGAGAAAAACCCCTTCCTGGTGGCCCTGGGCGAGCGCGTGCGCCAGCAGCGGGCCTGCCGGGGCCTGACCCGCAAGGCCGCCGCGCAGGCGGCGGGCGTCTCCGAGCGCCACCTCGCCAACCTGGAATACGGCAGCGGCAACGCCTCCATCCTGGTGCTGCAGCATGTGGCCGAGGCGCTGCAGTGCTCGCTGGCCGGGCTGCTGGGCGACGTCACCACGTCGTCGCCGGAATGGATCCTGCTGCGCGAGTTGCTGGAACACCGCGACGAAGCCACGCTGCGGCGCGTGCGTATTGCCGTGGGCGAGCTGCTCGGTACCGGCGGCGAGAACGCGGCCCAGGCCGCGCGCAGTCCGCGCGTGGCGCTGATCGGCTTGCGCGGCGCGGGCAAGACCACGCTGGGCGGGATGCTGGCCGAAGACCTGGATTTCCCGTTCGTGGAGCTGAGCCGCGAGATCGAGAAATTCGCCGGCTGCAGCATCTCCGAGATCCAGGGCCTGTACGGCATGAACGCCTATCGCCGCTATGAGCGGCGCGCGCTGGAGGAGGCCATCCAGATCTATCCCGAGGCCGTGATCGCCACGCCCGGCGGCCTGGTGTCGGACCCGGCCACCTTCAACCTGCTGCTGGCCCACTGCACCACGGTGTGGCTGCAGGCCGAGCCGGAACACCATATGGAACGGGTGCGGGCGCAGGGTGACTTCCGTCCGATGGCCGCCAGCAAGGAGGCCATGGAAGACCTGCGCCAGATCCTGGCCGGCCGCGCCGCCTTCTATTCCAAGGCGGAATTCTCGCTGGACACCAGCGCGCAGCCGCTCGACGCTACCTTTGCCGGCCTGCGCGGGCTGGTGCGGGAGGCGTTGCGCATGCCGGTGTGACGGCGCTGCCTCAGTCAGCGGGGGTGGAGAGCATCCCGAGTCACGCCTCTGAAAATCTGCACAATAGTGCTTGCTGAAGATCTGATTGATGAACTATAGTTCGTCTAAACCAGATACCCGTTGATGCACGATAGTGCAGTTTCGCTGAGGAGACCCCGCCGTGACCACCGCCCCCCGCGTCGACTACCAGACCGATCCTTCCCAATACAAGCACCTGAAGCTGGCTTTCGAAGGCCCCGTCGCCACGCTGGCGGTGGATATCGACGAGAACGCCGGCCTGCGCCCCGGCTACAAGCTCAAGCTCAACAGCTACGACCTCGGCGTCGACATCGAGTTGAACGACGCGCTCAACCGCATCCGCTTCGAGCATCCGGAAGTGCGCACCGTGGTCATCACCAGCGGCAAGGACAAGGTGTTCTGCTCGGGCGCCAATATCTTCATGCTCGGCGTCAGCAGCCATGCGTGGAAGGTCAACTTCTGCAAGTTCACCAACGAGACCCGCAACGGCATCGAGGACTCCTCGGCACACAGCGGCCTGAAATTCCTGGCCGCGGTAAACGGCGCCTGCGCCGGCGGCGGCTATGAGCTGGCGCTGGCCTGCGACGAGATCCTGCTGGTGGACGACCGCTCGTCGGCGGTGAGCCTGCCGGAAGTGCCGCTGCTGGGCGTGCTGCCGGGCACCGGCGGCCTGACCCGCGTCACCGACAAGCGCCATGTGCGCCATGACCTCGCCGATATCTTCTGCACCACCACCGAGGGCGTGCGCGGCCAGCGCGCCAAGGACTGGCGCCTGGTCGACGATATCGCCAAGCCCGCGGTGTTTGCGCAGAAGGTGCGGGAACGCGCGCTGGCGCTGGCCGCGCAGAGCGACCGCCCGGCCGATGCGCAAGGCGTCGCGCTCACCCCGATCGAGCGCGTGATCGAAGCGGATGCGCTGCGCTATACGCACGTCACGGTCGAGATCGACCGCGCCGGCCGCACCGCCACCTTCACGGTGAAGGCACCGACGGGCGCGCAGCCGCAGGACATCGGCGCGATCGTGCAGGCCGGCGCCGGCTGGTACCCGCTGCAGCTGGCGCGCGAGCTGGAAGACGCGATCCTGTCGATGCGCACCAATGAGCTCGACATCGGCACCTGGCTGATCAAGACCAGCGGCGATGCCACCGCGGTACTGGCCACCGACGCCACGCTGCTGGCGCACAGGGACCACTGGTTCGTGCGCGAGACCATCGGCCTGCTGCGCCGCACGCTGAGCCGCCTGGACGTGTCGTCGCGCAGCCTGTTCGCGCTGATCGAGCCAGGCTCCTGCTTTGCCGGCACCTTCCTGGAACTGGCGCTGGCGTGCGACCGCAGCTACCACCTGGCGCTGCCCGACGACGAGGCGCGCGCGCCGAAGATCACCGTGGCCGATGTCAACTTCGGCTTGTACCCGATGGCCACCGGCCAGAGCCGCCTGGGACGGCGCTTCTACGACGAGCAGCCCGCGCTCGATGCCGTGCGCGCCAGGGCAGGGCAGCCGCTCGATGCCGATGCCGCCTACGCGCTGGGCCTGGTCACCGCCAACCCGGACGACATCGACTGGACCGACGAAGTGCGCATCGCGCTGGAAGAGCGCGTGGCGATGTCGCCCGATGCGCTCACCGGCATGGAAGCCAACCTGCGCTTCAACGGCCAGGAAAACATGTTCACCCGCATCTTCGGCCGCCTGACCGCGTGGCAGAACTGGATCTTCCAGCGCCCCAACGCGGTCGGCGACAAGGGCGCGCTCAAGGTCTATGGCAAGGGCGACAAGGCCGCCTTCGACTGGAACCGGGTCTGACCGCCCGCCGAACCCATACCGAATCGCCCGCATAACGGAAACGGAGACCACCATGTCCGGCATCAACTACAGCGACAAGATCCCCAACAACGTCAACCTGAGCGAAGACCGCACGCTGCAGCGCGCGCTCGAGCAATGGCAGCCCAACTACCTGAGCTGGTGGAACGACATGGGCCCGGAAGGCTCGCACCAGCACGATATCTACCTGCGCACCGCGATCAGCGTCGATCCGCAGGGCTGGGCCCATTTCGGCCACGTCAAGATGCCGGACTACCGCTGGGGCATCTTCCTGAACCCGGCCGAGGCCAACCGCAAGATCCATTTCGGCGACCACAAGGGCGAGGACGCGTGGCAGGACGTGCCGGGCGAGTACCGCGCCAACCTGCGCCGCATCATCGTGACGCAGGGCGATACCGAGCCCGCCTCGGTCGAGCAGCAGCGCCACCTGGGCCTGACCGCGCCCAGCATGTACGACCTGCGCAACCTGTTCCAGGTGAACGTGGAAGAGGGCCGCCACCTGTGGGCCATGGTCTACCTGCTGCACAAGTATTTTGGCCGCGACGGCCGCGAAGAGGGCGAGGCGCTGCTGGAGCGCCGCAGCGGCCAGCAGGACAACCCGCGCATCCTGCAGGCGTTCAACGAACAGACGCCCGACTGGCTGTCGTTCTTCATGTTCACCTACTTCACCGACCGCGATGGCAAGTTCCAGCTGTGCGCGCTGGCCGAGTCCGCCTTCGACCCGCTGGCGCGCACCACCAAGTTCATGCTGACCGAGGAAGCGCACCACATGTTCGTGGGCGAATCGGGCGTGTCGCGCGTGATCCAGCGCACCTGCCAGGTGATGAACGAACTCAAGACCGACGATCCGGCCAAGCTGCGCGCCGCGGGCGTGATCGACCTGCCCACGCTGCAGCGTTACCTGAACTTCCACTACAGCGTCACCATCGACCTGTTCGGTGCCGATGAATCCAGCAACGCCGCCACTTTCTACAGCACCGGCCTGAAGGGCCGCTACGAAGAAGGCAAGCGCATGGACGACCACGTGCTCAAGGGCCAGACCTACCGCATCCTGCAGGCGCAGAACGGCCAACTGACCGAGAAGGAAGTGCCGATGCTGAACGCGCTCAACGAAGTGCTGCGCGACGACTACATCAAGGACAGCATGGCCGGCATCGAGCGCTGGAACAAGGTCATCGACAAGGCCGGCATCCCGTTCCGCCTGAAGGTGCCGCACAAGGCCTTCCACCGCAATATCGGCGCGCTCGCCGGGGTCAAGGTCTCGCCCGACGGCCGTGTGATCTCCGACGCTGAATGGCGCGACTTCCGCGACCAGTGGCTGCCCACCGACGGCGACCGCGCCTTTGTCGCCAGCCTGATGGGCCGCGTGGTCGAGCCGGGCAAGTTTGCCAACTGGATCGCGCCGCCGGTGATGGGTATCAACCGGCAGCCGGTGGATTTCGAGTACGTGCGGTTTAACTGAGCCACGGTCTCACAATCGCTCCCTGTTTGCTCCCCTCTCCCGCTTGCGGGAGAGGGGCAGGGGAGAGGGCAGGCGCTGGCATACCGACGCGCTTCACTTCGTGGACACTCCGGCCCTCTCCCCCACCCCTCTCCCACTGCGCGGGAGAGGGGAGCGTTCGCGACGGGCCTTGGCAAGCCCGAGCGCAGTCCCCGCGTTGCCCTCTGATTCTGGAGACCGCCATGGACATGGCAGAAATTCAAGTCATCAAGCAGCACCTGATCGATCCCGAGATCTGCATCCGCTGCAACACCTGCGAAGCCACCTGCCCGGTGGGCGCGATCACCCATGACTCGCGCAACTACGTGGTCGATGCCGACAAGTGCAACCTGTGCATGGCTTGCATTGCCCCGTGTCCGACCGGATCGATCGACAACTGGCGCGACGTGCCGAAGCTGCGCGCCTATAGCGTCGACGAGCAGCTGACCTGGGACGCGCTGCCGGATGAACTGTCGCCGGAGCAGCTCGCCGACATGGCCCCTGGCGCCGGCCTGCAGCCGGCAGCGCCGGAGGTTCCCACGGCATCGCCGCTGGCCGGCAGCGCCGAGGAGGCCTTCAACAGCGCCCGCTACGGCGCCACCGTGCCGCCGTGGTCCGCCGCGCATGCCTACACCAACCTGTATGGCGCCAAGGCGCCCACCAAGACCATCACCGCCACCGTCACCGGCAACGTGCGCGTGACCGAGGTGGGCCGCGACTACGACACCCACCACATCGTGCTGGACTTCGGCACCACGCCGTTCCCGGTGCTGGAAGGCCAGTCGATCGGCATCGTGCCGCCTGGCACCGACGCCAGCGGCCGCCCGCATCATGCGCGGCAGTACTCCATCGCCAGTCCGCGCAACGGCGAGCGGCCGGGCTACAACAACCTGTCGCTGACCATCAAGCGCGTGCTGCAGGACCACGACGGCAATCCCGTGCGCGGTGTCGGCTCGAACTATATGTGCGACCTGAAGGTGGGCGACAAGGTCGAGGTGATCGGCCCGTTCGGCGCCAGCTTCCTGATGCCCAACCATCCGCGCTCCAACATCGTGATGATCTGCACTGGTACCGGCAGCGCACCGATGCGGGCGATGACCGAATGGCGCCGGCGCCTGCGCAAGGCGGGCAAGTTCGACGGCGGCAAGCTGATGCTGTTCTTCGGCGCCCGCACGCAGGAGGAACTGCCTTATTTCGGTCCGCTGCAGAAGCTGCCCAAGGATTTCATCGACATCAACCTGGCGTTCTCGCGCACGGCGGGGCAGCCGAAGCGCTACGTGCAGGACCTGATGCGCGAGCGCGCGGCGGACCTGGCGGCACTGCTGGCCAGCCCTGACACGTACTTCTATGTGTGCGGGCTGAAGAGCATGGAAGAGGGCGTGGTGCTGGCGCTGCGCGATGTGGCGCAGCAGGCGGGGTTGAATTGGGAGGGGGTGGCTGAGCGGTTGAAGCGGGAGGGGCGCTTGCATCTGGAGACGTATTGAACTTGCTTTGTCTCCCGTCAACCGCTTGTGTATTCCCTCTCCTGCTTGGGGGAGAGGGAGCACACCCGCGGCATTGTGCGCGTAAATCTTCGGCGTAAGGCCTTCAGTCCGTATCCGGCTGCGCCTTGTGCCGCGCCGCCATCTTCTCCTGCTGCGCGGGCGGCACGTTGTCGTAGTGGCTGAACTGGATGGTGTAGCTGCCATGCCCGCCGGTGATGCTGTTCAGCCGTGACTGGTAGTCGTTCAGCTCCGACAGCGGCACCTGCCCGGCGACGATCACCGTATTGCCGGCCGCGGTGCGCGTGCCATGGACCTGACCGCGCTTGGTCGACAGGTCGCCGATGATGTCGCCCATGGCGCTGCCAGGCGCCGTGACCTCGATATCGACGATCGGCTCGAGCACGCTCGGCCTGGCCTTGAGCACCGCGTCGATAAAGGCCTTGCGTCCGGCGGTAGCGAACGCGACTTCCTTGGAATCGACCGGATGACTCTTGCCGTCGTACACGGTCACGCGCACGTCCTGCATCGGGAAGCCCGCCAGCGGGCCGCTGTCGAGCACCTGGCGGATGCCTTTTTCCACGGCGGGAATGAACTGGCCCGGAATCGCGCCGCCCTTGACCGCATCGACAAAGTCGAAGCCTTCGCCGCGCGACAGCGGCTCGACGCGCAGCATCACTTCACCGAACTGCCCGGCGCCGCCGGTCTGCTTCTTGTGCCGGTGATGGCCCTCGGCCTTGCCGCCGATGGTTTCGCGATAGGCGATCTTGGGCGGGCGCGTTGCCACTTCCAGCTTGTACTGATCGGTCAGCCGCTCCAGCGCGCAGCGCAGGTGGAACTCGCCCAGGCCGAACACCACGGTCTCGTTGGTACCGGCCGGATGCTCGACGCGCAGGCACGGGTCTTCCGCGCTGAGCTTGTGCAGCACTTCTGCCAGGCGCTGCTCGTTGCCGCGCCGCGCCGGCTCGATCGCCAGGCCATAGATGGGGGTGGGAAATTCCAGCGGCGTCAGGTGGATGTTGCCGTCCTCGGTGGCGTCGTGCAGCACCGCGTCGAAGCCCAGTTCATCGACCTTGGCCACCGCGCAGATATCGCCGGGGCCGGCGCGCGGCACTTCCTGGGTCTCCTTGCCCTGCAGCCGCAGCAGGTGCGCCACCTTGAACGGCTGGCGCCCTTCGCCGATATAGAGCTGGCTGTCGCGCGTGACCGTGCCCTGGTGGATGCGGAAAATCGCCAGCTTGCCGACATAGGGGTCGATCACCACCTTGAACACATGCGCCAGCACATGCTTGTCCGGCACCGGTTCGGCGCGCACCGCCTGGCGCTGTTCGGTGCCCTCGGCATCCGCGCCGGTGGAGCGGTAGAACAGCGGCGGGTTGCCTTCGGTGGGGTTGGGCAACAGCCGCACGAACACGTCCAGCAACGCTTCGATGCCGGCGCCGGTGACGGCCGAGGTAAAGCAGATCGGCACCAGATGGCCTTCGCGCAGCGCGCGCTCGAACGGCGCGTGCAGTTGCTCGGGGGTGATGGCCTCGCCCTGCTCCAGGTACAGCTCCATCAGCTCGGGGTCGATCTCGATCACCTGGTCGATCAGCGCGTCGTGCGCGGACGCCACCGATAAAAAATCCGACTCGCCGGCCGGATTGAAGAAGCAGTCGACCACCTTGCCGCCGCTGTCGGCAGGCAGGTTGATGGGCAGGCATTCCTTGCCGAAGGCCTCCTGTATCTCCGCCAGCAGCGCGGGCAGGTCGACCTTCTCGCCGTCGATGCCGTTGATGATGATCATCCGGCACAGCTGGCGCGCCTGCGCCCACGCCATGGCGCGGCGCGTGGTCATTTCGATGCCGGTCTGCGCATTGATGACGATGGCCGCGGTTTCGACCGCGGCCAGCGCGCTGATGGCGTGCCCGGAGAAATCCGGGTAGCCCGGGGTGTCGATCAGGTAGATGCGGGTGTCGCGGTAGTCCAGGTGGGCGACCGCGGCGCTGAGCGAGCGCTTGTACTTGCGCTCGAGCGGATCGTTGTCGCACACGGTGGACCCGCGTTCGACGCTGCCAGGCGTGTGCACCGCACCGCCCTTGTGCAGCAGCGCCTCGGCGAGCGAGGTCTTGCCGCTTCCTGCGTGCCCGAGCAGGGCGACAGTGCGGATGGCA
Organism: Cupriavidus taiwanensis; assembly: GCF_900250075.1. Taxonomy (NCBI): domain Bacteria; kingdom Pseudomonadati; phylum Pseudomonadota; class Betaproteobacteria; order Burkholderiales; family Burkholderiaceae; genus Cupriavidus; species Cupriavidus taiwanensis. The sequence continues at coordinate 1,679,832 of NZ_LT977071.1, read as the reverse complement.
TCGGGACTCTCGTGCATGGTGGCTCTCGGTTCGTCCGGCAATGACTCTCAGGGCATTATTGGCGAAATTCGGCGGAAGCGACATATATGCGTGCCGATACCGTGCAATGCCCGACGCAAGGGTGACTGCAAGTGAAGCGGCCGGCTCTCCGCCGGCCGCTTTTGGAGACGCACGGGCTTGACTGCAGTGCAGCAAACCGTGTGCCGCGCAGGCTCAGCCGCGCGCGTCGGCGTGGTCGGTCGACACCGCCAGCGCATGCCACGCGGCCAGCTCGCCTTCCACCTTGCGGTGCTTGTCGGCGATGCGCGCGACCGTGTCGGAACCCAGCGGCAGCCGCACCGGCGGGTTATCGCTGTCGGCCAGCGCGAGCAGGGCGGTGGCCAGGCGGGCAGGATCGCCGGGCTGCTGGTGGTTGGCCGAGGCCATGTGCGCGCGCATCGCGCCGACCGTCTCCGCGTACTCGCCGATCTCCGTGCCGACGCGCACCAGCGAGCTGGCATCGAGGAAATCGGTGCGGAAGAAGCCCGGTTCGACCACTGTGGCACGGACGCCCAGCGGCGCCAGCTCGGCCGACAGCGCTTCGGTCAGCCCTTCGACCGCGAACTTGGTGGCACCGTACACGCCCCAGCCCGGATACGCGGCATAGCCGCCGATCGACGAGATGTTGACGATATGGCCGCTGCGCTGGCGGCGCATCTGCGGCAGCACCGCGCGCGTCACTGCCAGCACGCCGAACACATTGGTGGCGAACTGCTGCTCGACCTCCCTGGCCGAGGCCTCTTCCACCGCGCCCAGCAGGCCGTAGCCGGCGTTGTTGACCAGCACGTCGATGCGGCCGAAGCGCGCCACCGCGGCCGCGGCAGCAGCGATCGCCTGGTCTTCGCTGGTGACATCGAGCGCCACCGCGAGCAGGTGTTCATGCTCGCCCACGGCGCCGATGACGGCCTGCGGGTTGCGCGCCGTGGCGACGACGCGGTCGCCGCGGGCCAGCGCGGCGCGGGTCAGCTCGAGGCCGAAGCCGCGCGAGGCGCCGGTGATGAACCAGACCTTGGCGCCGGTGCCGGCGGGGTGGGTGGGAATGGCTTGGATTTGGGTGGTGGACATGGTGAATCTCCTTTGCGGTTGCTTGGTGTTGGACTGCGATGTCGGATGGCGGGGGCCACGGAGACAAATTTAGGCTGGCGCAGCCCGCAACACTAGACGCAGCAATAGCGCTTCAATGGCAACCGATAGTTGCCAATCAGGCCAGCCGCTTGGCTTCGGGCACCATGCCACCAGTCCGCAACGGAAGACCTAATCCACCAGCCCTACCAGCCGCGACAACGACTGTTCCGCGCCGCGCGAGGCCGCCACCACGAAGTCGATGAAGCGCCGGACCCGCACCGGCATCTGGCTGCGGTGCGGGTAGTACATGTACAGCCCGACCTGGCTGCTGCTGTATCCGGGCAGGATGGCCCGGAGGCGCCCGCTGACCAGGTCGGCATGGACCATGTAGGCGGGCAGCTGGCCGATGCCGATGCCGGCGCGTACCGCCTCGACCTCGGCCTCCACATCGTTGAAGCTGGCCACGGCCGGTATCTCCTGGTACACGAGGTTGCCGTCGACCTGCAATTCCCATGGCACCATGCGCCCGGTGGCCGGACGGCGGAAGCCGGTGCACGGATGCCGCATCAGGGCGTCGAGCGTGGCCGGCTCGCCGTGCCGCGCCAGGTAATCCGGCGCGGCGCAGATCACCAGCGGCAGGTCGCACAGGCGCCGCGCCACCAGGTTCTGGCCGGGGCTGGTGCCGACGCGGAAGCCGACGTCGATCCTGGCTTCGACCAGGTCGGTGAAGAGGTCGCTCAGTACCACGTCGAAGCCGATGCCGGGGTGGTGGTCGCGGAAGCCCTTGACCAGCGGCACCAGCACGCGGCTGCCGAGCGACGGCGGCGCGGTCAGGCGGATCAGCCCGTCGTCGTCGCCGCGGCTGGCGCGCACCTGCTCGAGCGCCTCGTCGAGCTGGCGCATGCCGGGGGCGGTCAGTTCGAACAGCCGCGCGCCTTCCTCGGTCAGGCTGAGCTTGCGCGTGGTCCGGTGCAGCAGGCGCGCACGCCCAGGTGGGCCTCGAGCGTGCGCACCGCCTTGCTCGCCGCCTGCGGGGTGACGCCGGCCTCGACCGCGGCACGCCGGAAGCTGCCGGCGCGCACCACGCCGAGGAAGAGGGTGAGGACTCGGGCCTTGTCCATGACTGGCAACCTGAGTATGGGGAGGCGGCCATGATAGCGCCACTCGTGACCAGATCGGCGGCCAGGCCCCGGTGCGCCATCGGGTGCCCGATCCGGAGGACAGCACTCATATCGCGGTGCGCAGGACGGAGTGCCGCATGACGGACCACCCCGCCAGGCAACTGCCTTGCCGACGCTGCCGCCGGCCGCCATGTCATGCCTTTGTAATTAAGGCGCGGGTTTTCTTTGTAATCCATGGAGTCGTGGCGCCAGCGGCAGGTGCCCGGGCGCGGAGCCGCCAACGATGCGCCACCCGCCGCGCCGGGATCGCAAGGCACGGATGTTGCGGTAGTTCCAGCAGCGATGGGTATATCGCTGGCCCGAGAGTCATGTGACCGGGTCGACCATCCACCCGCCACAAGGCGTCGGTAGAGGCCGCGTCGGGACCTTTGGGACAAGGAGAGCTGTCATGAATATCGTCTGGCTTGTTGGAGCCGTGGTCATCATTCTCGCGGTACTCAGCTTCTTCGGCTTGCGCTAGACCACATCGCGTAGCGTGCCGCGCCGCGCCGCCGGCGCAATCGCCGCGGCATGCGCGTACCGCCGGCATCGCAGGATGCCTTTGCTGCAGTGCGGCGTGGCGGCGCCACGCCCGCTTCCCTGATTTCCCCTTCCGCTGGGTCAATTTCATCTGTTCCGACGACGAGTTTTTGCGCCTGTCTTGCCAACAATGTCCGGCCAAGACAGCGACAAAACCATCCGAGGAGACAGACATGAGCACGCATCCGTTCGACCTGACCGGCAAGGTGGCACTGGTGACCGGCGGTAACGGCGGCATTGGCCTGGGCATTGCCGAGGGGCTGGCCGCGGCCGGTGCCGATATCGCGATCTGGGGCACCAACGCGGACAAGAACGCCGCCGCCGCGGACCGGCTGGGCCGGCACGGGCGCAAGGTGCATACGGAGCTTTGCGACGTCGGTGACGAGCAGGCGGTCGACGCCGCAATGATGCGCACGGTGGCGGCGCTGGGACGCCTCGACGGCTGCTTTGCCAACGCCGGCGTGGGCAGCGGCAGCAAGGCACCGTTCGACCAGATCGCCACCGAGGCCTGGCGCCGGACCCTGCGCGTCAACCTGGACGGCGCCTTCTTCACGCTGCGCGCGGCGGTGCGGCAGATGCTGGCGCAGGGCGACGGCGGCGTGCTGTGCAGCACGGCCTCGGTCGCCGCCATCGAAGGCGCGCCGCGCGCCGAGCACTACGCCGCCACCAAGGGCGGCGTGATCTCGATGATGCGGGGGCTCGCGGTCGAGTATGCGCGCAAGGGCATCCGCGCCCATTCGATCCTGCCGGGCTGGATCAAGACCGAGATGACGAGCGCGGCGCAGGGCAACGATGCCTTCCAGGAGATGGTGCACAAGCGCGTGCCGATGCGCCGCTGGGGCGAGGGCAGCGACTTCGCCGGCATCGCGGTCTACCTGATGAGCCCGGCCTCGGCCTACCACACCGGCGATACCTTCGTCATCGACGGCGGCTATACGTTGTTCTGACGCCCCGTGCCCACCGGCCAGACCCTGCCGCCGCCGACCACATAGGCGCGCTCGTCGGCCTGCGGCCGCACCGTGGCATGGCCGGTGAAGGCGCCGAACGCGGGCAGGATGGCACCGCGCGGCCCGAACAGGAAGCAGGGCAGGCGCAGGCTGTCGGCGCCGCTGCCGCGCAGCCGGCAGGCCGGGTGCAGATGGCCCGCCAGCACATAGCCCAGCGGCGACGTGCCGGGCATATGGCAGAGCGCGAACGGGCCCGCCACCGCGGGCTCGGACACCACGGCAATGCCGAGCGACGCGGGCGGGTCGCCGGCGCGCGCGTCGTGGTTGCCGCGCACCAGCGTGCAGCGCAACGGCGCCGGCAGGTCCTGGCGCCAGTCGTATAACGCCTGCAGCACCGCTGGCGTGCGCGCGGCGCGCGCGTGCAGGAAGTCGCCGAGGAATACCAGTTCATCGACCGGCAGTTGTCGCACCAACCGGGTCAGCACTGACAGGTTGTCGCCGGTGGTGCCGTGCGGTACCGGTTGCCCGAGCGCGCGGAACGCCGCGGCCTTGCCGAAGTGGACGTCGGCCACCATCAGCATGTGGGCCGCCGGCCACCACAGCGCATGTTCGGGCAGCAGCCAAAGCGTTTCGCCGGCGACCGCCACCGCCGTCGCGCCGCCCTGCTGCAAGGTGCGGGCGTCGGGCGTCATAGCAGCGGCAACGGCTTCGACGGCTTGCGTGGCCGGCGCGCCCGGCGCGGTGTTCTGGCGGACGGGCCGGCATGGTCGGCCATGCCGAAGCGCGCGGCCTCGGCAACGGCATCGGCCGTCGCTTCGGCCGGCATGCCCGCGGCTTCGCCGGGCTCGGGTCCGGCCGCCAGTTCCAGGTCGGCCAGCATCCGGGCGATGCGGTCGGCGAGCTTCTCGGTGCTGAGCTTCTCGCGCAGGAACTCCACCACCAGCGGGAACGACAGCGGCGTGGGCCGCTTCAGCGCGTGCAGGTCCAGCTTCAGCGCCGCCAGCCGCTCCAGCGTCGCGGCGAGCCGATGCGCGTCCAGCTCCTGCATCAGCACTTCGCGTTCGGCCTGGCCCAGCAGCAGGTTGCCGGGGTCATGCTTGCGGAAGACCTCGTAGAACAGGCTGGACGACGCCTGCAGCTGGCGCGCGCTCTTGGGCGCGCCGGGGTAGCCCTGGAAGATCAGCCCGGCAATGCGCGCGATCTCGCGGAAACGCCGCAACGACAGCTCGCCCGCGTTGAGGCTGCCCAGCACGTCGGCGGCCAGGTCGCGCCGGCGCTCGTCGGCCAATACCTGCGGCAGCCAGCGGGCCCAGTCCACCGGCGCCGACGCCAGCAGTTCCAGCCCGTAATCGTTGACGGCCACCGAGAACGTGGCCGGCACCTGTTGCCCCAGCCGCCATGCCAGCAGGCTGCCCAGGCCAAGGTGGACCGAGCGGCCGGCAAACGGATAGAGGAACAGGTGCCAGCCCTCGCGCGAATGCAGCGATTCGGCCAGCAGGGTGTGGCGCGTGGGCAGGGCCGACCACTGCGCCTGCAGGTCCACCAGCGGCTGGATCAGCGGCAGCTCGGGGGTGTCGCGCGGATCCAGCCGGCCCGCCGCGGCGGCGGCGAGCGTGTCGATCACGGCCTCGGCCAGCTCGGTCGACATCGGCATCTTGCCGCCGTTCCAGCGCGGCACCACCGGGCGCCGGCCGCTCGCGCGGCGCACGAAGGCGGTCATCTCCTGCACCCGCACCAGTTCCAGCAGCCGGCCCCCGAACAGGAAGCAGTCGCCGGGCGCGAGCCGCGCGATAAAGCCTTCTTCCACCGACCCCAGCGAGGCGCCGCCGCTGCCCGCGCGGCTCCAGTAGCGCACCTGCATGGTGGCATCGCTGACGATGGTGCCCACGCTCATGCGGTGGCGCCGCGCCAGCCCCGCATCCGGCACGTGCCAGACGCCTTCGTCGTCGGGCACCGCGCGGCGGAAATCCGGGTACGCCGTCAGCGTGGCGCCACCCTGGCGCACGAAGTCAAGGCACCACTGCCATTCCTCGCCGGTCAGGCCGTGGTAGGCCCAGGCGGAGCGCACCTCGGCCAGCAATGCTTCGGGCCGGAAGCCGCCGCCCAGCGCCACCGTGACCAGGTGCTGCACCAGCACGTCGAGCGGTTTGTCGGGCGACTCGCGCGCCTCGATCCGGCCGGCCTGCACCGCATGCCGCGCGGCCACGGCCTCGACTAGTTCCAGGCTGTGCGTGGGAACCACCGTCACGCGCGAGGCGCGGCCGGGCGCATGGCCGGAGCGCCCGGCGCGCTGCAGCAGGCGCGCCACCCCCTTGGGCGATCCGACCTGCAGCACGCGCTCCACCGGCAGGAAGTCGACACCAAGGTCCAGGCTGGAGGTGCACACCACCGCGCGCAGCGCGCCGTTCTTCAGGTTCAGCTCGACCCATTCGCGCACCGCGCGGTCGAGCGAGCCGTGGTGCAGGGCAATCTCGCCCGCCCAGTCCGGGCGCGCGTCGAGCAGCGCCTGGTACCACAGCTCGGCCTGCGAGCGCGTATTGAGGAACACCAGCGTGGTGCCGCCGTGCGCCAGTTCTTCGACCACGTGCGGCAGCATCGACAGGCCGAGGTGGCCGGCAAACGGGAAGCGGCTGGCGTTGTCGGGCAGCAGGGTATCGATCACCAGGGTCTTCGGCGTATGGCCGTGCACCAGCACGCGCCGCTCGCCGGGCACGCCGCTCAGCAGCACGTCGGCCGCGTGCGGCAGGTTGCCGAGCGTGGCCGACAGCCCCCACACCATCAGCGCGGGCTGCCATTGCCGCAGCCGCGCCAGCGCCAGCTGCACCTGCACGCCGCGCTTGTTGCCGAGCAGCTCGTGCCATTCGTCGACCACCACCATGCGCACGCGCCGCAGGGTGTCGTGCGCGTCGGCACGGGTCAGCATCAGCGTCAGGCTTTCGGGCGTGGTCACCAGTGCGGTCGGCAAGCGCCGCTGCTGCGCCGCGCGCTCGGCACTGCCGGTGTCGCCGGTGCGCAGCGCGACGGTCCAGTCGAGGTCCAGCTCGGCCAGCGGCGCCTGCAGCGCGCGCGTGGTGTCCGCCGCCAGCGCGCGCATCGGCGTCAGCCACAGCACGGTCAGCGGCGGCGCGGGCTTGCCGTGCGACGGGGCCGCGCGCGGCGTGGCAAACGCCATCAGCGCGCCGAGCCACGCCGCATAGGTCTTGCCGGTGCCGGTGGTGGCATGCAGCAGCCCGCTCTGGCCGCGCGCGATCGCGGTCCAGACTTCGCGCTGGAAGGCGAAGGGCTGCCAGCCGCGCGCGTCGAACAGCGCCTGCATGCCCTGGGCCACGGTCAACGCGGGCGGGTCGGGCAGGGCCGGGTCGACCGCCGCCGTCGCTTGCCGGCTTGCGCCACGGGGCGGGTTCATGCCGCATCCTCGCGCGGCGCGCCGGTGGCCGGCAGCATCGCTTCGAGCGTGGCCAGCGTGTCGGCCTCGTCGATCGGCTTGTCGGTGCGCCAGCGCAGCATGCGCGGAAAGCGCACCGCGATGCCGCTCTTGTGGCGCCCGCTGCGGGCAATGCCTTCGAAGCCGAGCTCGAACACCTGGGTCGGCTCCACGCTGCGCACCGGGCCGAACTTCTCGACCGTGGTGCGGCGCACGATGGCGTCGACCGCGCGCATCTCGGCGTCCGTCAGCCCGGAATAGGCCTTGGCGAACGGCACCAGCGCCCGCCCCGGCGTTCCGGGCGGGCCGTTCCAGACGGCGAAGGTGAAGTCGGTATAGAGGCTGGCGCGGCGGCCGTGGCCGCGCTGTGCGTAGACCAGCACGGCATCGACCGAGTACGGGTCGATCTTCCACTTCCACCAGACCCCCACGTCCTTGGTGCGGCCCGCGCCATAGGCCGCGCCGGCGGCCTTCAGCATGAAGCCCTCCACGCCCAGCTCGCGCGAGGCGTCGCGCAGGCGGGCATAGTGTTCCCAGCTGTCGGCGTCGACCAGCGGACTCAGTTCCAGCGCGGGGTGGACGTGCGCGGCGACCACCTGTTCCAGCCGCGCGCGGCGCTCGGCCTGCGGGCGGCTACGCCAGTCCTCGCCCTGCCACTCGAGCAGGTCGTACGCCATCAGGATGGCGGGCGCTTCGCGCAGCAGCCTGGCGCTCAGCGTCTTGCGGCCGATGCGCTGCTGCAGCAACGCGAACGGCTGCACGCGCCCCTGCTGCCAGATCACGATCTCGCCATCGAGCACGGTGCCGTTTGGCAACGTCGCGGCGGCCTGCTGCAGTTCCGGGAAGCGCTCGGTGATCAGTTCCTCGCCGCGCGACCACAGCCAGGTCTGGCCGCCGCGCCGCACCAGCTGGGCGCGGATGCCGTCCCACTTCCATTCCACCAGCCACGCGCCGGGCGCGCCCAGCACGGTGTCGAACTGCTCGGCCGGGGCCTGCAGGGGATGGGCCAGGAAGAACGGATACGGCTGGCCGCCGGCGCGCAGGGCGCGGTCGTCTTCTTCCTCGGGCGCCAGCAGGGCCAGCAAGCGCGCCGCGTCGGGGCGCGCCGAGAGATCGGTGTAGCCGACCATGCGCTCGGCCACGCGCTTGGGGTCGATGCCGGCCACCTCGCCCAGCGCGCGCGTGACCAGCAGGCGCGACACCCCCACGCGGAACGCGCCGGTGATCAGCTTGAACAGCACCAGCCGGCCATGCGCATCGAGCGGGCGCCACAGCGCATCGAGTCGCGGCATCAGCGCTTCCGGCGGCAGCCCGCGCAGCGGCAGCAGCCGCTGCTCGACCCATTCCGCCAGGCCGGCGTGGTCGGCATCGCGCGGCTCCGGCAGCAGCAGCGCGATGGTCTCGGCAAGATCGCCGACCGCCTGGTAGCTTTCCTCGAACAGCCAGTCGGGCAGGTCGGCGGCCTGCCGTGCCAGGTCGCGCAGCAGCGATACCGGCACGATCTGGCGCGGCTTGCCGCCCGCCAGGAAATAGACCGCCCAGGCGGCATCCTCGGGCGGCGCGACGCGCAGGTATTCGACCAGCGCGGCCAGCCGGGCCTTGGTCGACGTGGTGCCGTCGAGCGCGGCGTAGAGGTCGGCAAAGGCCTTCATGGCGCGGCCTTTTCGTGGCCCTCTTCCTGGCCCGCTTCCTGGCCCGCTTCGGCGGACACCGCCGGGTCCGGGCGCGCGGCTTCATCGTCGTCGCCGTACTCGGTATCGAAGGCCTGCGCCTGCCAGCCGCGCTCGCCCAGATAGCGCACCATCACCGGCACGTTGCCGTGGGTCACGATGATGCGGGCCGCGCCGGTGGCGCTGATCGCCTGCAGCAGCCCGGGCCAGTCGGCATGGTCCGACAGCGCAAAGCCGCGGTCGACGCCGCGCCGCCGGCGCGTGCCGCGCAGCTGCATCCAGCCGCTGGCGAACGCGTCGGAGGCATCGCCGAAACGCCGCAGCCAGGGCGAACGCTGCGCCGACGGCGGCGCCACCACCAGCGCCTGGCGCAGCAGCGGGCTGCGCGCGGGCAGTTCGGAGACCAGTGCCGTGGGCGGCAGCGCGACGCCAGCCCCGGCATAGGCGGCGTTGAGCTGCGTCAGCGCGCCATGCACGATCACCGGGCCGGGCATGCCATCGGCGCCGGCATGCCGCAGCAGGCCATGCAGGATGCGCTGCGCCTTGCCGAAGGTATAGGCGTAGACGACGCTGGCGCGCCCGGCACGGGCATTGGCCTGCCACCAGTCGAAGATTTCGGCCATCAGCGTCGCCTGCGGCGGCCAGCGGTAGATCGGCAGGCCGAACGTGCTTTCGGTGATGAAGGTGTCGCAGGGCACCGGCTCGAACGGGTCGCAGGTGCCGTCGGCTTCCAGCTTGTAGTCGCCCGAGGCCACCCAGACCTGCCCGCCATGCTCCAGCCGCACCTGCGCGGAGCCCAGCACGTGCCCGGCCGGATGCAGGCTCAGCGTGACGCCGTGGTGGGTGATGCGTTCGCCGTAGCGCAGGGTATCGAGTTGGATGCCGGGCAGCCGCGCCAGCAGCACGCCGCGGCCGGGCGCCGCGCACAGGTAGTGCGCATGCCCGAAGCGGGCGTGGTCGGAGTGGGCGTGGGTAATGACGGCGCGCTCGACCGGGCGCCACGGATCGATGTAGAAGTCGCCGGGCGGGCAATAGAGGCCTTCCGGCCGGGCGACGATGAGGTCGCCGGGGCGGGCGGAATCGGGTAGCTGCCGGGTCGTGTCCAAGCGTGCCTCCTGATGCACTGCGGCCGGCGCGCGGCCGCGATGCTCCCGCGGAGGGAGACCTGGGCATCATACTGCGCAGCGTTGCCGGGTGTGGAGGCGGTGGGGGCTGGTTCGGGTGTCGGTGGGGGTCTGACAAGCGGGGTCGCGCTTGACGAACCGATTCAACGCAACGCGGCTGACGGTGTGCTCCCTCTCCCGCAATCGGGAGAGGGAGTACGCAATCGCGAGTTTCGAAGGACGGTGGCAGGGATGGCGTGCGCTTTCAGCCGGCAGCGCCAGACTGCTTACAGCACGTCGTCCTTCAAGTGATACCAGTGATACAGCACCCGCTGCCCCAGCCTCCGGAACGGTGCGAACATCTGCGATTCCACCATTTCGCGCACGTTCGGGAACGGCAGCGGCGAGCGGAAGATCGGCAGTTCCGGCAGCGCCGACGACTTGCCGGCGATCAGCGCCGCCAGGCGCTTGCCGGCCTGGGCGGAATACATCACGCCGTTGCCGCCGTAGCCCATGGCGTAGTAGATCGACTGCGCCGGGTCGGGCTGGGTGATGCGCGGCATCATGTCGTGGCTGACGTCGACCCAGCCCCACCAGGAATAGTCGATCTGGATGCCCTGCAGCGCGGGGAATTTGCGGTGCATGTCGGCGATCAGCTTCTGCTTGTACTGGTCCTGCGGCGCGTCGTTGCCGGTGATGGCGCTGCGGCTGCCGATCTGCAGGCGACCGTCGGGCATGAGCCGGTAGTAGTGGCGCAGGATGCGGGTGTCGGTGATGACCTGCGTGGTGCGGAAGTTGCACGCGGCCAGTTCGTCGGCGGTGAGCGGGCGCGTGACGATGGAGTTCGACAGGATCGGAAACAGCCGGTTCTTCAGCTCGCGGTGCAGCGACTGCGAGGTATAGCCGCCGGTGGCCACGCCCACGGCGCGGGCGCGCACGATGCCGCCGGGGGTGCGCAGGTAGTGCACGCCGTTGCGCGTTTCCCAACCGGTCACGGGGCTGGACGGATGCACCTTGGCGCCGAGCGCGCGCGCGCGGCGCAGGTAGCCGAAGGCGAGCTTGCCGGCATGGATGCCGATGCCCTCGGGCTCGTGCATGGCGCCCGCGGCTTCCTTGTCGTCGACGTATTCGCGCCGCACGGTGTCGGCATCGAGGATGCGCGCGTCGTAGTTGAACACCTCGCGCAGGATCTTCGCTTCCTTCTCCAGCGCGGGCATCACCTTGTCGCGGTGCGCGATATACAGGTGGCCGCCGGGCTGCGGATCGCAGTCGATGTCCTTGATCAGGCCCTTGAAGGTCTCCATGCCGTCGCAGACCTCCTGGTGCAGGCGTAGCGCGGTATCGAGGCCGTAGCGCTGGATCCACTGCGAGCGCTTGAGCCGGCCCGACGCGCATTGCGCCTGGCCGCCGTTGCGCGTGCTGCAGCCCCAGCTGACGCGGTTGGCCTCGAGCACGGTGGCCTTGATGCCGTATTCCTGCGCCAGGAAGATGGCGCAGGTCAGGCCGGTGAAGCCCGAGCCGATGATGGCCACGTCGACGTCGATGTCGTGCGTGATCGGGCCGTCGTCGGCGGGCGGCTCGCCCGCGGTGCCGATCCAGTAGGTGGGCGCATATTCCCGGCCATGGCCGGGCGTGGGCGTGTGCAGCGGGTCGTAGGCGGGGTCGTACGGCCGGGTCGGGGCGGTCGACTGCTCGCCGGCCAGGAGGCTGCTGCGGGGGGCTACGGCTTGCATGGCGCGTCTCCTCGCTCAGGCTGCGGCGGCCACCACCGGCGGGCGGTCCTTGCGGTAGGCGTTCTTCACCGCGATCTTGCCGCCGCGGAAGGTGAACACGTCGACCATACGGGCCTCGACGCGGGCGCCATCGGCGCGGGTGCCGCGGAAGGTGGATTCGCTGACGCCGCGGTCGCCCGTGACGAAGTGGTCGCCATCTACCCATTGCGCATCAGGGAAGGTCTGCCAGGCCAGCTGGAAGCCTTCGCGCACCGCCTCGCGGCCGACGAAGCTGCGGCCGAGCAGGTCGGGGCCGGCGACGCCGTGGAACACGCAGTCATCGGCCATGCAGTCCATCAGCGCGTCGATGTCGTGGCGGTTCCAGGCGTCGTTGAAGGCTTGCAGCAGTTCGATGCCGGCGGCGGTGTTGTCCTTGGACATGGCTTGGTCTCCGTGAGTGTTGTGTGCCGGTCCGTCGGGAACCGGCCATAACTCGAGGATAGGGAAACCGGCCGTGGCGCTGTAGCGCCAGTTCGGGACTATCGCTTGGGCCAGCGGCGCCAGCGCGGCCGCAGTCCCGCTCAGGCGGCGGGGCGGGCCCGCGAAGTAACGGCGGCGGGGGCCGTTGCGCTGCCGGCGGTGGCCTGCAGTTCACGCGCGACGCCGGCCAGCACGCGGATGCCGGGCTCGATGCGGTCCAGCGAGATCGACGAGTAGCCCAGCCGGAAGCCGTTGCGCGGCGCGGGCTCGGCCATGAAGAAGACGCTGCCGGGCTCGATCAGCACGCCCTGCAGCTCTGCCAGCCGTGCCAGCGCATCGGCGTCGAGCCAGGACGGCCCTTCGATCCAGCACGACGCGCCGCCGGCGATCGGCACTGCGCGGAAGTCCGGCATATGCATGGCCAGCGCCGCCAGCACCGCTTCGGCGCGCTCCCGGTGCGCGGCGGCCAGCCGGCGCAGGTGCGCGTCATAGTGGCCGAGCGACAGGAACAGCGAGAACGCGCGCTGGATATACGCCGACGGGTGCCGCAGCATCAGCCGGCGCGCGCCGCGCAGCTCCGCGATCAGCGCGGCGGGGCCGACGATGTAGCCGATGCGCAGGCCCGGCGCCAGGCTCTTGGACAGGCTGCCGACGTAGATCACGCGGTTGCTGCGGTCCAGGCTCTTGAGCGTGGGCGTGGGATCGCCCTCGAACCGGCTCTCGGCCTCGTAGTCGTCCTCGATCAGCACGAAGTCGGCTTCCTCGGCCTGTCGCAGCAGCGCCTGGCGCCGCGCCAGCGGCATGGTGACGGTGGTCGGGCACTGGTGGCCGGGGGTCACGTAGACGTAGTCGCAGGCGCGCTGCGCGTCGGACAGCGTCAGGCCCTGGTCATCGACCGGCAGCGGCACCAGGTTCGACGTGTGCGAGCCGAAGATATTGCGCGCGTCGGGATAGCCGGGGTCCTCGATGCCGACCGGGGTGTCGGGGCTGACCAGCAGGTCGGCCAGCAGGTACAGCGCCTGCTGCGCGCCCACGGTGATCACGATCTCGTCGGTGCCGGCCCACACTCCGCGGCGCGGCAGCACGCGGGTGCGGATCTGCTGCACCAGCGACTCGTCGTCGCGCAGGATCATGTCCTGGGCCCAGTCGTGGATGTCGAGCACGCTCAGCGCCTTCAGGCAGCATTCGCGCCAGTCCGCGGTGGGGAACAGCGCCGGGTCGTACTGGCCGTAGATGAAGGGGTAGGGATAGTCGCGCCAGTTGGCGCGCTTGACGATATTGCGCTGCTGCGTGGGACGGAACACGAAGCGCCGTTCCCAGTCGGGCTCGCCCGCGCGCGCCGGCACCGGTTCGCCGCGCAGCGAGGCGACGCCGCTGACGCGGGTGCCCAGGATTTCCGGGTTGACGAAGTAGCCGCTGCGCTCGCGCGCGACCAGGTAGCCCTCGTCGACCAGCTGCTGGTAGGCCAGCACCACCGTATTGCGCGCCACCCGCAGCTGCGCCGAAAGCTCGCGGCTGCTGGGCAGCGGCTCGCCTTGCGGCAGCTGCTCGTCAAGGATGGCCGAGACCAGCATCTGCCGGATCTTGCCCTGCAGGCTCAGGCCCGAATGCACATGCTGCTGGAACAGCTGCGACCAGAGGGTGGTGGGAGACTTCAGGCTCATGGGACAGGGGGCGTTTCCTGAACGGCGAAGCGCGCCAGCATACCGCACCGGCGCGCCACGTCAGTCATGGTTAAGTTGCTTCGGGCATGTCGGCGCCAGGCAGCGACGCTTCCTTGCGCCTTGATTGCGCTTCAAAACTTGCGCAGGTCGCGGCGCGGCAGTTCCGCCAGCGGCACTACGGGATCCACGCCACGCCGAAACAGTTGCCGCGCGAAGTAGGCCACCAGCAGCAGCGCCAGGCTCACCACGCCCAGCGCCAGGGGCGTGCGCTGGTCGGGAATGAAGGCCATTGCCACCACGATGCCGAGCATGCCCAGGATTGCCACATAGGTGAGGTACGGATAGCACCACATGCGCACGCGCAGCTGGTCCGGCGCCTCGCGCTCCAGCCGCGAACGCAGGCGCAGCTGCGAGATCGCGATCAGGATGTAGACGAAGATCGCCACCGTGCCGTACGAATTCACCAGGAAGGCGAACACCGTGTCGGGCGAGACATAGGACATCACCACCGCGCCGTAGCCGAACAGCGTCGCCACCAGGATGGCGCGCACCGGCACGCCGTTGCGGCTGACGCGGGCCAGCGACTGCGGCGCGTCGCCGCGACGGGTCAGCGCAAACAGCATGCGCGACGACGCGTACAGGCCCGAGTTGAGCGCCGACAGCACCGCGGTCAGCACGATCGCGTTCATGATCTGCGCGGCCGCCGGCACGCCCATCACGTTCAGCGCGCTCACGTACGGCGTGGCGATGCTGGTGGAGTTCCACGGCACCAGGCAGACCACCAGCAGGATCGAACCGACATAGAACACCAGCACGCGCGTGATCACCGAACTGGTGGCCTTGGCCACGGCCTTCTGCGGCTCGGCGGTTTCGGCGGCGGCGATGGTGACGATTTCGGCGCCGAAGTAGAAGCCGGTGGCCGCCACCGCGCCGGTCAGCACCGGCACGATGCCGTTGGGCATGAAGCCGCCGTTGGCGGTGAGGTTGGCCACCTCCATGCCGTGCGACCCAGGGGCCAGGCCCAGCACGTAGACGCCGGCGACGAACAGGAACACCATGATCGCCGCCACCTTGATCGAGGCGAACCAGAACTCGAACTCGCCGAAGGACTTGACCGATACCAGGTTGGTCAGCGTCAGCATCACCAGCAGCACCAGGCTGATGATCCAGTTGGGCACGTCAGGCAGCCAGTAGCGCACCAGGTCCGCGCCCGCCACCGCTTCCAGCGCCACCACAATGACCCAGAAGTACCAGTACATCCACCCGGTCAGGAAGCCGGCCAGGTTGCCCACCGCGGGGCGATCGCGCCAGGCTTCGCGTGCATACTCGTAGAAGCCGCCGCTGCCGGGCATGGCGCAGGCCATCTCGCCCAGCATGCGCATCACCAGCACCACCAGCAGGCCGGTGATCAGGAAGGAAAGGACCGCGGCCGGGCCGGCCGACTTGATGACGACGCCGCTGCCGACGAAGAGCCCCGCGCCGATCACGCCGCCGAGCGCGATCATGGTCATGTGGCGTTGCTTGAGGCCGTGGGATAGTCCGTTGCCGGACGGTGATTGTTGGATCATGTTATGTCTCCTGTGCTGCGCTTGCTGTCGGTACTGCATTGCAGCCAGTCCAGCGATTAAGGCAGGCGCCACGGCTTCTCTTCGGTATAGGTGGCGGGGCAGTAAATGCCAGCCTGGGGCCGTGGTCGTTCAGTATTTGCAATCCCGGGGAGAGGATGGCCTATCCGTACATGTCGACTTGTCTCCGGTGTTCGCTTAAAAAATGGAACCAGAAGTTCCAAAAAATTATTGTTTAACCGGAATGTAGGCTGTCCGAGCGGGAAGGTCAACCAGAAGTTTCGATAATTGATATGATTTGACTCTGAAAATGAAACTTACCTATGATGGAGCCAGGCATGAACGATATGCGCCTCGCCAAAAGTGAAGCCAGGCCGGACGGAGACACGCCGGCGCTGCGCTTGTTCGGCCTGCTCGAGGTCATCGCGGAGAAGGACCAGTCCTTCAACCTGCAGGCGCTGGTGGAAGAGACCGGCCTGCCCAAGCCCACGCTGCACCGCATGCTGCAGCAGCTGGAGGCGGCCGGACTGATCCAGCGCAACGGCGACGGGCGGCAATACGGCACCGGCCTGCGGCTGCGCCGGCTGGCGGAGAACCTATTGCTCAACAGCACCTCGCATGGCGCGCGCCACATGGTGCTGCGCCGGCTGGTGGAAGAGGTGGGCGAGAGCTGCAACCTGACCGCGTTCTCCGGCGGCGAGGTGCTGTACCTGGACCGCGTCGAGACCGCGGCGCCGCTGCGCTTCTACCTGCATCCGGGCTCGCGCGTGCCGGCGCACTGCTCGGCCACCGGCAAGCTGTTCCTGGCGCAGCTGGCGCCGGCGCAGCGGCAGCGCCTGCTGGCCAACGTGGAGCTGGAACGCTACACGCAGAACACGCTGACCGACCATGGCCAGCTGGAAGCGGAACTGGAGCGCGTGAAGCGCGACGGCTACGCGATGGATGACGAGGAATTCCTGCCGGGGCTGGTCTGCATCGGCGTGCTGGTGCCGGCCGCCGACGGCGGCAAGTCCAACCTGGGACTGGCGCTGCAGGCCCCGGTGATGCGCGTGTCGCGCGACAAGGCAGTGCAGCTGCTGCCCGCGCTGCAGCGGGCGGCGGCGGCGCTGGCGGCAATCGAGGCCGACAGCGCAGGCAGCTGGCAGGGCGGCGCCGAGGCCACGGACGCCGCGGAAGAGGACGAATAGAGGCACGGCGTTACGCGGCACCGCACCGCTTGCCGCCGTGCCGATGGCATGGCGTGCCCCGATGGGGCAGCGAGGCAACGAGGAGCACAAGGTGACGCAAGAGCAGTTTGGCAAGCCGGACCGGATGATTCCGGTGCGCAGCGTGTTCGGCATCGATTCCGGCCTGATGGTGCCGGCCTTCAGCCAGCGCGACGACCACGTGCCGGAGATCGATCCGGCCTACCGCTTCCAGCCCGAGGTGACGCTGGCGATCCTGTCGGGCTTCATGCGCGACCGGCGCGTGATGGTGCAGGGCCTGCATGGCAGCGGCAAGTCGACCCATATCGAGCAGGTGGCCGCGCGGCTGAACTGGCCCTGCGTGCGCGTCAACCTGGACGGCCACATCAGCCGGCTCGACCTGGTCGGCAAGGATGCCATCGTGGTACGCGACGGCCGCCAGGTCACCGAGTTCCAGGAAGGCATCGTGCCGTGGGCGCTGCAGCGTCCGGTGGCGCTGATCTTCGACGAATACGACGCGGGCCGGCCCGACGTGATGTTCGTGATCCAGCGCATCCTGGAGCGCGACGGCAAGTTCACGCTGCTCGACCAGAACCGCGTGATCCGCCCCCATCCTTCGTTCCGTCTCTTTGCCACGTCCAATACCGTGGGGCTGGGCAACGTCAACGGGCTTTATCACGGCACGCAGCTGCTCAACCACGCGCAGATCGACCGCTGGAACGTGGTGGCGACGCTGGACTACCTGCCGCACGACGAAGAGGCGGGCATCGTGCTGGCACGCGTGCCCGAGCTGGACGACGCCGG
Source organism: Cupriavidus taiwanensis (assembly GCF_900250075.1). NCBI lineage: Bacteria > Pseudomonadati > Pseudomonadota > Betaproteobacteria > Burkholderiales > Burkholderiaceae > Cupriavidus > Cupriavidus taiwanensis. Next base: position 1,662,475 of record NZ_LT977071.1, on the reverse strand, counting down.
CGGGCGCGCGCTGGTCGATGCCATGGTGGCGCTGGCTGGCCTGACCCGCCGCGGCTTTGCCGCGGGCGATGTTTCGGCGCTGATGTCGCCGCGCACCGTGATCAGCTGGGCCGAGAACTGCCAGATCTTCCGCGACCCCGCGCTTGCGTTCCGGCTGACCTTCCTGAACAAGTGCGACGAGGCCGAACGCCCGGTGGTGGCGGAGTACTACCAGCGCTGCTTCGGCCATCTGCCTGGCGAGGCCGCTGGCGCCAGCGCGGCATCGGAGCCCGTGCAATGAATGCGGCGGCGCTGGCCCAGCGCTTGCGTCGGCGCCAGCGGCAGGATGAGTTGTCCGGCGCGGCCGTGCGCGCGCTCACCGGCGATGCGGCGCTGCATTTCCGCGACGGCCAGCTGTGGCGCGCGCTGCGCCCGGTGCCGCTGCATGCGCCGCACCTGCGCACCGATGCGGACACCGACACTGCCGCGTGCCTGCGTGGGGCCGCCGATGGCGCCGCGCTGCGCCAGGCGCATTCCGACGCCGCCCTGCATCGGCGGCTGTGCCCGGCCGATGCGGTCGAGCGCCTGGTGTTCGAGCTGCTCGAGCAGCTGCGCTGCGAGACCCGCCTGCCGCGCGGCATGGCCGGCGTCGAGGCCAACCTGCGCCACCGCTTCCTGGCGTGGTCGCGCGCCTTCCATCGTTCCGGCCTGACCGACGGCCACCTCGGCATCCTGCTCTATACCGTGGCGCAGGTGGCTTGGTCGCGGCTGACCGGCGCGCCGGTGCTGGAAGAAACCGAAGACCTGATCGAGGCCACGCGCGCCGCCATCGTGCCGATGCTGGGCAACCAGCTGGCGGGGCTGCGCGCGCAACGCCACGACCAGGCCGCGTACGCCGTGCACGCGCTGGCGCTGGCGCATGCGGTGGCGCAGATGATCCGCACCGAAGCGCCAGGTGCCGGCGAAGACGATGAGCATGCTGCCTCCGCCGCGCGCGCCGGCTTCGCGCTGTGGCTCGACTTCGACGAACCGCCCGCGGAGGCCTTTGCCCTGGCCGACAGCGGCCATAGCCGCGTGCTTGCCGACGCCACCGATGGCTACCGCATCTATACCGCCCGCTACGACCGCGAAGTGTGCGCCGCCACGCTGGTGCGCCGTGCCTTGCTGGACGAGTACCGCACGCGGCTGGACGCACGCATCGCGCGCGCCGGCGTCAACATCGCCCGGCTGGCGCGCCGGCTGCGCGCCGCGCTGTCGCAGCCGCGCGTGGACGGCTGGTCGTTCGGCGAGGAAAGCGGCCGCATCGACGGCCGCCGCCTGGCGCAACTGGTCAGTTCGCCGGCCGAGCGACGGCTGTTTCGCCAGGAAGCGCACAAGGCCCATGCCGATTGCGTGGTCGGCTTCCTGGTCGACTGCTCCGGCTCGATGAAGGCGCAGGCCGAGCCGCTGACCCTGCTGGTCGACCTGCTCACCCGCGCGCTGGACCAGGCCGGCGTCGCCACCGAAGTGCTGGGCTTTACCACCAACGCGTGGAACGGCGGGCGGGCGCGCAGCGACTGGCTCGCGCGCGGCCGCCCGCAGCACCCGGGCCGGCTCAACGAAACCTGCCACATGGTGTTCAAGGACGCGCAGCGCAGCTGGCGCCGCGCGCGCACCGACATCACCGCGTTGCTGAAGGCCGACCTGTTCCGCGAGGGCGTCGACGGCGAGGCAGTGGAGTGGGCCTGCGCGCGCCTGCATGCCAGCGGCAAGGCGCGCCGCATCCTGGTGGTGGTGTCCGACGGCAGCCCGATGGATACCGCGACCGGGCAGGCCAACGACGCCTGCTACCTCGACAACCACCTGAAGGCCGTGGTGGCTCGGCACGAGGCGCTGCGGGATGTGGAAATACTCGGGCTGGGGGTTGGGCTGGACCTGAGCCCGTATTACCGCCACACGCTCGCGCTGGACCTGTCGCAGCCGGTGGATATGGCGATGCTGGATGAGGTCGCGGGGCTGGTAGGGGCCAGGCGGCGCTAGCGGCGGCGCCCGCTTATTCGCCGCTGGCGGCGGCCGGCTGCGGCCGCCCGGCCATCGCCTTCGGCTGCCACGAGACCGCGACATCGCCGGCCATGAAGGTCTGGCATGCCAGCCGGAAGCCATCGGCCAGCTCCGCTTCCGTCAGCAGCTTCCGCTCCTTCGGCTTGACCGCATCAGTATGCTCGCGGCCTTGCTCGATGCGGCATTTGCAGGTGCCGCACAGGCCGCCGCCGCATTTGAACGGGATGCCGCCCTGTTCGCGCAGCGACACGCGCAGCAGGTTGCTGTTGGCCGGTGCCGTGACGGTCTTGCCGTGGTTGGTGAGGAAGGTGATCTGGATCATGGCGATAGATGCCTGGCGGCAGGTGTAAGGCTTCAGGAGCGGCCGTCCGCGGCAACCGGCACGGCTACCAAGGCGATATCCATGCTGCCGAAGCTGGCCAGCTGGCGCAGCGCGTCGCGGGCGGCTTCGAGCGTGGCGTACTTGTCGAGGAAACGGGTCGAGACCAGGTTGACGATGCCGGGCGGCGCTTCCTCCCGTATGCGGACTCTGGTATCCGCGGCCAGCTCGGCAATGACGAAGCGGGCGGTGCGCTTGCCGTAGAAGACGTAGTCGTAGGCCTCGACGGCGGTCATGCCGTCGGTGGGCTCGGTACGGAACTGGCCGGGGCGGCTGGTCAGCAGCACGAACATGTCAGGCCCCCGCGCTTGCCCCGGCCAGCGCGGCCGCGGCCGGCACATCGTCCTGGGCCAGTTCGATGTCATGCTCGAGCCACAGCTGGCAGGCCAGCCGGTAGCCCTGTTCGAGCCGTTCGCCAAGCTGCTTCTTTTCCTTCCAGTTGGGCGGCGGCAGGTGCTCGGCGCCGGCGATCACGCGGCACGCGCACTTCGAGCACTTGCCCATGCCGCATTCGTAGCGCAGGTTGGGGTAGGGGAACTGCCGGATGCCGGCGCGGACCACCAGGTTGGTGTTGGGGCCGACCTCGTCGGTAAAGGTCTGGCCGAACTTGTGCAGGATGACTTTTGGCATCGTTGGTCTGGGCAAAGGTCGCGAAACAGGTCAGGGAAATTCGTCGCGGTGCCGCGGCCGCCTACGACCACAGCACCATTGCGGCCACGGTTGAGCAGGCCAGCCCGATCAGCACCGGGATCAGCAGCGCGCGCACCGCTTCGAGCACCGGCACGCGGGCAAAGCCGGCCACCGCGATCAGCGACGACCATGCCACCAGCGTGCCGCCGCCGGTCCAGACCGCGCCCATCTGGCCGACCGCCGCCAGCGTGGCGGGGTCGAAGCCGACCACCGGGCCCAGGGCGCCGGCCAGCGTGCCGGTCAGCGGCAGGCCGGCGAAGCCGGAGCCGTCGATGCCGGTGATCATGCCGACCAGCAGCACGCCGAAGGCGACCAGCATGTGGTTGTCGGGGATCAGGTGCTGGTAGGCCTGGATCAGCTCGAACAGCAGGCTGGGCGCCTTGCCCGGCGGCAGGCCCAGGATGTGCGCCGCGGTCTCGCCGGCGCCGACGAAGAAGAAGCCCGCGATCGGCAGCACCGAGCCCATCGCCTTGAAGGCGAAGACGAAGCCGTCGGTGATGTGCTCCGGGCAAACGTCCAGCATCCGGCGCGGGCCTTCCGCGGCCAGCGTCGCCAGCATCATCAGCACCACGGCGACCCCGCCCACCAGCGCGGCGGCCTCGCCGCCCTTCAGGTCCTGCACGCCGGTGCCCACCTTGGGCAGCACCATCACGGCGACCACCGCGAGGAAGGCCAGCGGCGTCACGATGGCAAAGCACTTGGACCACTTCACCCGCCGCAGTGCGACCATGGACAGGCTGGCTTCGATATTGCTGTCGGTGGCGAGCGGTTCGGCGTGGGCGGTGCCCTTCGCGATCTCGGCCTTGTCGAAGGTGATGCCGCCGTCGATGGCTTCGGCGCTGCCGCCGGCGCGCGCCTGCCAGCGGTCGAGCAGCGTGCCGCACGCCGGCACGATGTGCTTGCGCATCGACAGGTAGGCGAGGCACAGCGCAATGCCGCCGGTGATCAGCGACAGCGCCAGCGCGCGGTCGGCCACCACCGCGGCGCTGACCGCCGCGCCGGCGGCCTTGGCGCTGATGCCGGGCGCGACTCCGATCACGTAGTCCGACGACAGCGCCATGCCTTGTCCGGCGATGGCAATCGCCATCGCCCCCGCCAGCGGCGGCAGCCCGGCGGCGATCGCGGCCGGCAGCAGGATGGCCGACACCAGCGGCACCGCCGGCGTCGGCCAGAAGAACAGCGAGATCACGTAGGTGATGCCGGCCAGGATAAAGAACGCGGAATGCCCGTTCTTCATCACCACGCGGAAGGGCTCGACCATGCGGATGTCCGAGCGCAGCGTCTTGAGCGCATTGAGCAGCGCCGTCATGAAGGCGATCACCAGGAAGATGTTGAACAGCTCGCGCGCGGCGACCAGGCTGGCCGAGAACACCCCTGCCAGCGCCGACACCGGGCTGCCGGTCAGCGCAAACACGACCAGGGCGGTGCCTACGATCGAGGGAACGACGACATTGGCGCGCAGGATCATCGTCAGCACGATGACTGCTACCCCTGACAGATAGATCCAGTGCGCGGCACCGATCACGACTTGTTGTGACATGAAGACTCCCTGGGGGCGGAGGGGTTTGGGGGCGGTTCCATCGGACTGCGTTGGTCCGTGTCGGTATACTATATTCCAGAGTTATTCCGCGCCAAGCGATTTTTCATCGGGACTTACGCGGATTCCGGATCGGTGCAATGTGGCTGGGAACCGCACATTTATTGGGATTCCCCGGTTGTCGTGTGCTGTGCGATGGTGCATGGATCCGGTCTATGAGTTGCCTACGCTCATGTCGATATGTAGACTGTATACCAATAGAGACGTGTAAACCGGCGATGCACACCAGCCGTCCCGCCATGCTGTTCCCTGCCCATGACCGACGCCATCCCCGCCGCCTTGCTGACGCTGCTGCCACCTGACCTTTCCGCTCCGGACTACCTGTGGATGGGCACGCTTATCCTGGCCGGCGCCTGCCTGCAGGGCGTGGGCGGGATCGGCTTTGCGATGCTGTGCGCGCCGCTGGGGGCGATCTTTTTCCCGGAGCTGGTGCCGGGACCGCTCCTCGCGATGGGTTGCTGCCTGTCGCTGATGGGCGCGCTGCGCGAGCGCGAAGCCATCGTCTGGCCGGTGGCGGGTTTTGCCCTGGTGGGGCGGGCAGCCGGCGGCGCGGCGGCGGTGCTGACCATCGCCTGGCTAGCGCCGGGGCCGCTGGCGGTGCTGTTTTCGCTGTCTATCCTGGCCGCGGTGGCGCTGAGCTTGCTTGGCTGGCGCTTGTTGCCGGGCCCGCGCAACGTGGTGATCGCCGGCACGTTGTCCGGCTTCATGGGGACCATCACTTCGGCCGGCGCGCCGCCGTTCGCGCTGGTCATGCAGCACATGGCGCCCGCGCCGATGCGCGCAACCATGGGCACCATCCTCTCGGGCGGCGCCGTGCTGTCGCTGGCCATGTTGACGCTGGCCGGGCGCTTCGGCATGCCGCAGCTTTTACTGGCACTGGCGCTCGCGCCGTTCCTGGTGGCCGGCTTTGCGCTGTCGAACCGGCTGCGCGGGCGCGTTTCCGCCCAAGCCGTGCGCCGCTTGCTGCTAGGCCTGTGCGCAGCCGGCGCGCTGGGCGTGCTCGGCCGCGCGGCATTTGCCTGAGACGGCGTGCCCACACGCCACGGACCTTCTCGCTTTGCCAACTAACCCACCAGCGGAGTTTCCATGCAGCACATCACTGATGCCATGATCGATGCCCATGTCACGCCGGAAGCGGCCCTCGACGTCATGGCGTCCGCCTTTTCCAGCTTCGGGCGCGGCGATGCCGCGATGCAGGCGCGGATACGCACCGAGGCGGGCGGGGTCAAGCTTTCGACGCTGGGTGCGGTGATTCCGCAGCAGGGCGTGGCCGGGGCCAAGGTCTACACCACCATCAACGGCCAGTTTTCCTTCGTCATCCTGATCTTCTCCACCGACGACGGCCGCCCGCTGGCTTCGTTCGACGCCGGCGCCATCACGCGGCTGCGCACCGCGGCCTGCACCACGCTGGCGGCGCAGCGGCTGGCCCGCGCCGGCGCACGCACGCTGGCCTTGTTCGGTGCCGGCACGCAGGGCGCGCAGCACGCGCGCCAGCTCAGCGCCACGCTCCGGCTCGAGCGCATCCTGGTGTCCGATCCGCACGCCGACGCCGGCATGCCGGAACGGCTGTCGGCGCAGTGCGGCATTCCGGTTGCGCTGGCCGAGCCCGATGCCGCGGTGGCCGAAGCCGACATCATCGTCACGGCCTCGCGTGCGACCACGCCGCTGTTCTCCGGTGCGGCAATCCGGCCCGGCGCGTTCGTCGCCGCGATCGGCTCGAGCCTGCCGCACACGCGCGAACTGGACGACACCGCGCTGCGCCGCGCCGCCGCGGTGGTGGTGGAGTGGCGGCCGCAATCCACCCGCGAGGCCGGCGATATCGTGCTGGCCGGTCCCGGCGCGCTGCCGCCGGAAAAGATCGTCGAACTGGCCGACGTGGTGCTCGGCAAGATATCGCCGCGACAGCGCGATGACGACATCCTGATCTACAAGTCGGTCGGCGTGGGGCTGGAGGACGTCGCGCTGGCGGGATACGCGTGGTCGCGTATCGCGGGCGAGGTGGAGCGCCGCGCCGGCTGATCCTCGCGGGCCAACGCCCGCGGGTAAACACTGAGGTGATGAGTCAACAGGGCCCTTGTCGCCGCCGAATGAATGTATATAGTATACAAAAATGCCGGAACAACTTCGAAGCGAACTGGATTCCGGCATTCCGACCCACTGCATCGTCCCCTCGACACCAAGGAGTCCGTTATGGCCGAACTGATGAACCGCGAAGCATTCCGAGCCGCCCTCGAACAAGCGATCAAAGGCAAGAGCGCCAACCAGGCGCCGTTCAGCGTGGCCTGGGCCAGTGGCAAGCTGACCCGTGCCCATCTCGCGCGCTGGGCCGAGAACCACTACCACTACGTCGGACCGTTCGCGGATTACCTTGGCTATATCTATGCGCGCACGCCGGACCGCTACACCGAGGCCAAGGACTTCCTGCTGGCCAATATGTACGAGGAGGAGATCGGCGGCGACCGCCACACCGACCTGCTGATCCGCTTTGCCGAAGCCTGCGGCACCACCCGCGAACGCGTGCTCGACCCGGACAACATGTCGCCCACCACGCGCGGCCTGCAGAGCTGGTGCTACGCGGTGGCGATGCGCGAGGATCCGATCGTGGCCGTGGCCGGCCTGGTGGTGGGGCTGGAATCGCAGGTGCCGTCGATCTACCGCAAGCAGACGCCGACGCTGCGCGACAAGTACCAGTTCACCGACGAAGAGGTCGAGTTCTTCGACCTGCATATCGTCTCGGACGAGATCCACGGCGAGCGCGGCTACCAGATCGTGCTGGAGCACGCCAACACGCCGGAGCTGCAGCAGCGCTGCCTGAAGATCTGCGAGATCGGCGCGCAAATGCGGCTGCTGTACACGACCGCGCTCTATCACGACTATGTCGAGCAAGAGCTGCCGCTGCCCGAACTGGACATGGCGGCCTGAGCAGCGCCACGCAACGGGACCGACGATGACTGTGTTCTTGAACCATATCGACGGCGAATGGACGGCCTGCCAGTCGGGCCGGACCTTCGACAACGTCAACCCCGCCGACACCGCCGACCTGGTGGGCCGCTTCCAGGCCTCGTCCGCGGTGGACGGGCAAGCCGCCGTGGCCGCCGCGGCAGCGGCCTTTGCCGGCTGGAAAAAGACGCCGGTCGGCAAGCGCGCCGCCATCCTCAACCGCGCGGCGGAGCACCTGGAGGCCAACGCCGACAGCATCGCCGCCGAGCTGACCCGCGAGGAAGGCAAGGCGCTGGCGCTGGCGCGCGACGAGGTGCTGCGCTCGGCGCAGACGCTGCGCTTCTATGCCGTCGAAGGGCAGACCTTCACCGGCGAGGTGTATCCCAACGACGATCCCGACCAGCTCGTCTACAGCCAGCGCGAGCCGCTGGGCGTGGTGACGGTGATCGCGCCGTGGAATTTCCCGATATCGATCCCCGCGCGCAAGATCGCGCCGGCGCTGGTGACCGGCAACACGGTGGTGTTCAAGCCGTCGTCCGAGGCGCCGCTGTCGGGCTACCGGCTGGCCGAGGCGCTGGTCAAGGCCGGGCTGCCCAAGGGCGTGCTGAACTTCATCACCGGCAGCGCCGCCGAGATCGGCGCAGCCATCACCGAAGCGCCTGCGGTGCGCGCGATCTCGTTCACCGGCTCGTCGCGCGCGGGCGAGCAGATCCACCGCGCGGCGCCGCTGACCACGCGCACGCAGATGGAACTCGGCGGCAAGAATCCGCTGATCGTGATGGAAGACGCCGACCTGGACCGCGCCGTCGACCTGACCATCAAGGGCGGCTTCTCGCTGTCGGGGCAGGCCTGCACCGGCACCAGCCGCGTGCTGGTGGACGAATCCGTGAAGGCCGCCTATACCGAACGCCTGCTGGCGAAGGTCGCAACGCTCAAGGTCGGCAGCGGCATGACGCCGGGCATGGATCTGGGGCCGCTGGCCTCGCAAAAGCAGCTGGAAACCGTGCTGCGCTACATCGACATCGGCAAGTCCGAGGCGACGCTGCGCTGTGGCGGCATGCGCCTGAGCGGCGGGGAGTTCGACAAGGGCTACTACGTCGCGCCGACGGTATTCACCGACGTGACGCAGCAGATGCGGATCGCGCGCGAGGAGATCTTCGGCCCGGTGATCGCCATCATCGGCTTCAGCGGCTACGCCGACGCCATCGCCAAGGCCAACGATACCGAGTACGGCCTGGCCGCGGCCATTGTCACCAGCGACCCGCGCTACATCCACCACTTCGCCAACGACATCGAGGCGGGCACGGTCAAGATCAACCGCACCACCACCGGCAATCTGGTCAATGCGCCGTTCGGCGGAGTCAAGCGGTCGAGCACCTCGACCTTCCGCGAGTCGGGCCGCACCGGGCTGGAGTTCTACACGCAAGTCAAGACCGTCTACCGGGGCGCATGAGCCCGTCCCGCAGCAAGGAGTCATCGTCATGAAGAAAGCCATCAAGCTGGAGCTGCGCGAAGCGCGCCACATGGTTGCCGCCGCGATCCGGCGCTCGGAAGAGATCGGCGTGCTGGAGTCGATCTGCGTGGTCGACGAGGGCGGTTATCCGCTCGCGCTCGAGCGCATGGACGGCGCCCGCATCACCGGTCCGCAGATCGCGTGGAACAAGGCGTTCACCGCCGCGGGCCACAAGCGCTCCACGCACCTGTTCACCACGCCGCCGAACGGGCCGGCGCTGCCCGGCAACGAGGCCTTCGGCATCCAGTGGAGCTTCGAGGGCAAGTTCGCCGCTTTTGTGGGCGGCTTCCCGATCGTGGTTGACGACGAAGTGATCGGCGGCATCGGCCTGTCCGGCGGCAATGGCGAGCAGGACACGCAGGCCGGCCTGGCCGCGCTGCAGGCGCTGGCCGAACTGCTGGCGCCGCAGGACCTGAAGGTGCTGGTGCAGGCCGACATCAAGAAGTAAGCACGCTTGCCGGGAGGTTCCATGTCGTACCGCATCCAGATCGCCGAAACGGAGCAGGTCTTCCTTGTCGAGCGCGGCGAGACGCTGTTGGAGGCCGCGCAGCGCGCCGGCGTTGCCTTGCGCCACGACTGCCAGCTGGGCGGCTGCGGCACCTGCCGCATCCGGCTGCTCGACGGACAGGTGCGCTACGACGAGGAACCGTTCGGCCTGGCCCCCGACGAAGCCGCTGCCGGTTACGCGCTGGCGTGCCAGGCGCAGCCGCAGGCCGACCTGGTCATCAGCACGGCGAGCGACGACGAGGCCTGCGCCGAACCGGCGCGGCATCGCGCGGTGGTGCGGGCGCTGCGTCCGCTGTCGGCCGACGTCATGCACGTCGAGCTGGAGGTGCCCGGCGCGGGTGCGCTGGACTACCGGCCCGGCCAGTATTTGAAGCTGTTGAGCGCCGACGGGCTCGCGCGCAGCTTCTCGATGGCTTCGGTGCCGCGCGACGGGCGCATCGACCTGCATGTGCGGCGCATTCCCGGCGGCGCCTTTACCGACGGAATCCTGCCGCGCATGCGCGCCGGCGATGCGATCGAGGTCGAGTTGCCGCTGGGCAGCTTCTTCTACCGCGAGAGCGACTACCGGCCGCTGCTGATGGTGGCCACCGGTACCGGCCTGGCGCCGATCAAGGCGATCCTGGAATCGCTGATGGACGATCCCGACTGCCCGCCGGTGTCGTTGTACTGGGGCATGCGGGAAGTGCAGGACCTGTACCTGCACCGCGAGATCCCGGGGTGGGGCGAACGGCTCTACGACTTCCGCTACGCGCCGGTGTTGTCGCGCGCCGGCGCGGACTGGCAGGGCCGGCGCGGCTATGTGCATGACGCGGCGCTGTCCGACCTGGGCGACCTCAGCGAGTACGCCATCTACCTGTGCGGCTCGCCGGATATGATTCGTGACGCGCGTGCCGCCTTTATTGCGCATGGCGCCAGTCCCGACCACCTCTACGCCGACAGCTTCACGTTCCAGCACCCTTGTTAAGACATGGCGGTATGCATAAATGGCTGGTATACAATGACGCCAGCCTCTCCGCTTACGCCTCTGCCGACCCATGTCCCTCACTCCGTCTCCTGCCGCGCCCGCCGAGCCGCTGAGCCTCGGTGCCAGCCACTCGCCGCTGTTCGCCCTTGTTACCGACAAGCTGCGCGAGGGCATCCTGAACGGCAAATACGCTCCGGGCGAACGACTGGTGGAGAACAAGCTCTCGGCGGAACTCGGCGTATCGCGCATCCCGGTGCGCGAGGCGCTGCGCGCGCTCGCCAGCGAAGGGCTGGTGGTGATCGAGCCGCGCCGCGGCGCGACCGTGGCCAGCCTGTCGCCGGTGATTGCGCGCGAGATGGTCGAAGTTCGCGCCACGCTGGAGGGCCTCAACGCCAAGCTCGCCGCGCAGCGGCGCGACCCGGCGCTGGTGGCGGAGCTGGAAACCGTATTGCGGCAGGGCATGGAGGCCGCGGCGCAGGGCCGCGCGGATGAACTGCTGGCGCTCAATACGCGCTTCCACGAAGTGCTCGGCACCATCGCCGCCAACAGCGTGCTGCAGGAAATGATGCGTTCGCTGCGCGAGCGCACCGCGGTGCTGTTCGGCCCGGCCAACGTGGTGCGCGCGCGCCAGAACTGGGACGAGCACGCGCAGATCCTGCAGGCGGTGATCGCCGGCGACGCCGATTTGGCGGCCCTGCTGGCCGCGCGCCATGTCTACAGCGCCGCCAAGGCGGCTGACCTGCCGGTGGAAGGGCAGGGCAGCGCGGCGCAGGCGGCCTGAACGCTCCGGCTGCCTTCTCCGGGTTGTCCCATGGTGGTACCGAAGCGTGGCCCATCCCGGCTCCGCATGCATGGATGCCCTTGAGCAGGGCATGACGTGCCCTGATATGACGCACTGCACCAATTGAGTGTATACTGTAGTCATTCAAGGTCACGAGATTCGCCATGCAATCCTCCGAACAACGCTACCTTTCGCAACCCGTCGGCCAGCAGTTGCTCGGCCACTTTGCCGCCCGTGATGCGGTGCGCCATGCCACCCCTCTGGTGCCGCTGCGGCTGCGCGATATCGGCCGCTTCTTCCGCGCGCTGGGCGGCCGCGCCCCGCGCCGCGGCCATTGCTGACCCTTACTGAATGACGCGCGGCGGGCTCCGCCGCACGTTCTGGTTGTTCCGGCCTTCCTCCCTGGCACGCGTTCTGCGGGCCATCCTCCCCTGTCATCCAAAACTTGCGCACACCGCGCTCGCGGATGCCCGCGCGCGCATTGTCCTTGCACTGCGCCCGATACGGAATATAGTATACCAACGCAGCCGAAGTACGCCTGAGCCCCTCATACGCCCCCACCGTGCCGAACGGCGCGGATAACGACAAGGAGCCGATGTGAACCTGCCCGACTGGACCACTGGCGGATTTCCGCCGCTATGGGAGGTGGCGCAGCGGCTTGCCGACGGCACGGTGTCTGCGGAGCAACTGGTGGACGCGTGCGAGGCGGCGCAGAGGCAATGGCACGGCATCATCAATGCGATGGTGCTGTCGGATTTCGACGCGGCCCGCGCGGCCGCGCGCGACAGCGACCGGCGCCGGCGTGCCGGCCAGGCACGCGGCGTGCTCGACGGCGTGCCGTTCTCGGTCAAGGAGTCGTTCGATGTCGCCGGCTGGCCGACCACCTGCGGCAATCCGGCCCTGCGTGGGCACGTGGCCGGGCGCGACGCGGTGGTGGTACAGCGGCTGCGCGATGCCGGCGCGATCTTGCTCGGCAAGACCAATGTCCCGCTCGGCCTGCGTGACTGGCAGAGCTACAACGCGATCTACGGCACCACGCGCAACCCGCACGATCCGACGCGCACGCCGGGCGGCTCGTCCGGCGGCAGCGCCGCGGCGGTCTGCGCCGGCCTGTCGTTCTTCGACGTGGGTTCCGACATCGGTTCGTCGCTGCGCAATCCGGCGCACTACTGCGGCATTTTCTCGCTCAAGCCCAGCCACGGGCTGGTGCCGCTAGCCGGCCACGGCACTGGTGCCGCGCGCTTCGGCGAGCAGGACATCAATGTCGCCGGCCCGCTGGCGCGCAGCGCGCGCGACCTGGAACCGGTATTGCGCGTGATCGCGGGCCCGGACGGTGACGACGCGCTGCCATACCGCCTGCAGTGGCCGCAATGCCCGCACCGCCGGCTCGCCGACTTCCGCATCGCTGTGTTGCCCACCCATGCCCAGGCCGAAGCGGACGGCGAGGTCGCCACGCAGATCGGGCAGCTGGGCCACTGGCTGGCGGAGCAAGGTGCCCACGTCGGCTGGCATGAACGGCCGGACTTCGGCGCCGGCGAGTTGTGGCATGCCTACGTGACGCTGCTGCGCGCCACCACCTCGGTGCACATGGATGACGCGGCCTTCGCCGATGCGCTGGCCCGCAGCGCCACCGCCGCCGCCGGCGACCGCGACTACGCGACCCTGCAGTACACCGGCGCGACGCTGCGCCACCGCGACTGGCTGCGCCTGCAGGTGGCGCGCGAACGCTTTGCCGCCGCATGGCGCAGCTTCTTCACCCGCTACGACGTGCTGCTGTGCCCGGCCGCCGCCACCACGGCGTTTGCGCTCGACGAGGCCGGCGAGCCGTGGCAGCGCACGCTTAGCGTCAACGGGGCCCCGCAGCCGATGACCACGCAGTTGTTCTGGGCCGGCCACTCGGGTCTGTGCGGCCTGCCGTCCGCCGTGGCGCCGATCGGCCCCGGTGCTGGCGGCCTGCCGGTGGGCGTGCAGATCGTCGCCGGCCGCTACCGGGATCTCACCGCCTTGCGTTTTGCCTGCCTGCTGGAGGAAGCAGGCTATGCCTACCGGCCGCCGCGGGCGACCGCCTTGCCGGCGGCGCACCACACCTGATTACAACCGACCACAAACACATCACACACCACTGGGGAGGGGATCATGTTCGATTGGTTCCGTGATTTGTCGCGCATGGAGCGCAAGGGATTCTATGGCGCGTTCCTGGGGCATGCCGTCGACGTGTTCGACTTCATGATTTATTCCTTCCTCATTTCCACGCTGCTGGGGCAGTGGGGCATGAGCAAATCGACGGCGGGGGCGATCGTCACCTGGACGCTGGTGTCATCGCTGGTCGGGGCCATCGGGGCCGGCATCCTGGCCGATCGCTACGGCCGCGTGCGCGTGCTGCGCTGGACCATTATCGTGTTCGCGGGCGCGTGCTTCCTGTGCGGGCTGGCGCAGTCGCCGGAGCAGCTGATGGTATTCCGCATGATTCAGGGGCTGGGTTTCGGCGGCGAGTCGTCGCTGTGCATGGTGCTGGTGACCGAGATGATCCGCAACCCGGCACACCGCGGCAAATACTCGGGTTTCACCGCTAGCAGCTATTCCTTTGGCTGGGGCGCGGCGGCGATCGTATATGCGATCACGTTCAGCGTGCTGCCGGCGGAGACCGCATGGCGCGTCTGCTTCTTCCTCGGCATCCTGCCGGCGCTGGTGGTGATCTACCTGCGCCGCAACCTGGAGGAGCCCGAGATCTTCCTGAAGAGCCGCGCCGCCGGCCACCACGGTTCGGCGCTGGCGGGGCTGGGCCGGCTGTTCCGCGGGCCGCTGCTGGCCAAGACGCTGCTGTGCAGCCTGCTGTCCGGGGGCATGCTGGGGGCGTACTACGCCATTGCCACATGGCTGCCCACCTTTCTCAAGACCGAGCGCGGCCTGTCGGTGTTCGGCACCAGTTCCTACCTGACGGTCACCATCATCGGCTCACTGGCCGGCTACGTGGCGGGCGCCTATGCCACCGATCGCTGGGGCCGGCGGCTTACGTACATCGTATTCGCGGCGGGGGCGTTCATCGCCGCGCTGGTCTACATGGTGATCCCGGTGTCCAATACATCCATGCTGTTCCTCGGCTTCCCGCTGGGGGTGCTGATGCAGGGTGTGTTCGCCGGCATCGGCGCGACCATCGCCGAATCCTATCCCAACGATATCCGCGCGACCGGGTACGGCGTCTCGTACAACGCCGGTCGCGTGATCGGCTCGCTGTTCCCGCTGTCGGTGGGATGGCTCAGCTCGGGCCACACCTCGCTGCCGACCGCGATCGCGATCGTCGCGGGCGTCGGCTATGCGATGGTGGTGGTGGCCGCGGCACTGTTGCCCGAAACCACCGGCATGGACCTGGAGCAGGCCGGCGGCAGTGGCGGCAAGGAAGACGCGGCGCCGCTGGGGCGGCCGGCGGGGACGGTGGCCTGAGCGCAGCCGCGCGCCAGGGCGGGTACTGGCGGTCTCAATCCAGCGAGACCCCCAGCTTGCGGATCAGCTCTCCCCAACGCTTGCTGCCCGCGCTCAGCCACTGCGCCGCCTGGGCGCCGTCGCTGGCCTGCGGCCGCACGCCCTGCGCTGCCAGCGTGCGCTGGAACCCGGCATCGGCGAAGATGGACTTGAGCTCTTGCTCCCAGCGCGCACGGATCGGGGCGGGCATGCCCGCGGGTGCCAGCATCACGAAGGCAAACTCGGCGTCAAATCCCGCGACGCCGGCTTCGGCGACGGTTGGCACGTCGGGCAGCAGCGGATCGCGCTTGTGGCCGGAAACCGCCAGCGGCACCAGCTTGCCGCTGCGAATGTACTGCACAGCCGTGGGCGTGGCCAGGAAGCCGGCCGGTACCTGGCCCGCGAGCACGTCGCTCAGCGCCGGCGCATTGCCCTTGTAAGGCACGTGGGTAGCGGGGATCCGGGTGCGGACCTTGAGCATCTCGAAGGCGATATGGCCGGGGGACGCGATACCCGCCGACGCATAGGACAGGTCCTTGCTCCGGGCCAGCGCCAGGAACTGGTTCAGGTTGCCGGCCTTCAGGTCCGGATGCGTCACCAGCACCTGGTTGAAGGTGCCGGCCAGGCCGATCGGCTGCAGGTCGCGCACCGGGTCGAATGCCATCTTGCGGTAGGCGAACGGGTTGACCGTCACCAGCGTGTCGGTCGACATCAGCAGCGTATAGCCGTCAGGCGTGGCGCGCGCGGCGGCTTCCGCGCCGACGTTGCCGCCGGCGCCCGCGCGGTTCTCGACCACCACCGGTTGCCTGAGGTCGCGCCCCGCGCGCTCGGCGATGAGCCGGGCCACGGTATCGAGCGGGCCGCCCGCCGGGAAGTTGACGATCAGGCGTACCGGGCGCGATGGGTACGTGTCCTGGGCCTGCGCGGGCGCGGTGGCCAGCGATGCGAGCGCGGCCAAGGCGGGCAGGAAGGCGATGAGGCGGGTCATGTCTTGTCTCCGTCGATGTCGTTATCGGTATGGCGGCTGATGGCGTGGTGGCAGTCGCAGCTTCAGGCCAGCGCGGTCGGGTTGGGACTGGCGTCGCTATGCCCGATCATCGTCCGCACCAGCTCATGCAGCAGTTTCTGGCGCACATCCGCCAGCGCGGGTTCGTGCCAGATGTTGCGCGACTCCGTGGGATCCTGGTCCAGGTCGTACAGCTCGCCCCAGTCCACGCCTTCATAAACGCTGAGCCGGTAGCGTGCCGTCTGCAGCGTGCGCATGCGCGTGCGCATCGGAAAATCGAACAGCGTGCGCTGGTTCTCTTCTTCGATCAGCAGCGCCTCGCGCGGCAGCGGCTCTCCGGCGATGGCCGGCAGCAGCGACAGCCCCTGCATGCCGTTGTAAGGCAGGCAGCCGGCACGCATCAGGATGGTGGGGGCGATATCGATCGTCGAGCACAACGCGTGGCTGCGCGCCGACGTCGTCCCCGCTTCAGCCCGCGCCTCAGGTTCGGACCACACCAGCGGCGTGCGTATCAGGCCCTGGTAGTGCAGCGGGCCTTTCCACAACAACTGATGCTCGCCGAAGAAGTCGCCATGGTCGCTGGTGAACAGCACCACGGTATTGCGGTCCAGCCCAAGCGCAGCCAGCCGTGCCATGACGCGGCCGATGGTGTCGTCGATATGCGCGATCGAGCCGTAGTTGAGCGCCAGCGCCTCGCGCGCCTCGCGTTCGGTGCAGGCAAACATCGCCGGTGTGTGCTTGACCGCGCGCCCGGCATCGCGCTGCGCGTGCATCCAGCGCAGATGGGGCGGCGCCAGTGCGGCATCGTCATGGAACGACGCGGGCAAGCGCATGTCCTCGGGCCGGTACATGTCCCAGTAGCGGCCGGGCGGGGTGAACGGGTGGTGCGGATCGGGAAACGAGCACTGCAGCATGAACGGTGCGTCCGCCTGCGCATACTGCTCCAGCAGGTCGATGGTGCGTGCGCCGATCCAGGCCGTGGTCGACAGCGCTTCGGGCACGCGCGTGCGCCAGGCCTGGCGCGCGGCGGACAGCGCGTAGTCCGGGGTAGGGATCGCATGCGCCTGCCCGCACATGGCCGCGACCTCGGCGTGGTGCTGTTCCAGCCAGCGGCGGTAGTGCCCGCCGGCGGTGTCGCCGTGGTCGATCACCAATTGCACGTCGCCAAAGCCATAGAACGGCAGCGACATGTCGAAGCCCGCTTCGTCGCGCCAGGCCGGGCCCCATTCCTGGTCGAAGCGGCCTGCCTCCGGGCGGCGTGCCTCGCCGGCGGTAGGCGGATCGTGCGGACGCGGCCACACCGGCGGCAGGCCGGTCATGTTCTGCAGGTGCGACTTGCCCACCAGACCGGTGCGATAGCCCGCCTCGCGTAGCCGCTCGACGAAGGTGACTTGCGACAGCGGCAGCGGGATGCCGTTGTGGCGCGCGCCATGTGCCGACGGCATCCGCCCGGTAAGCAACGACGCGCGGTTGGGCATGCAGATCGGCGAAGCCACGTAGCAGCGCTCCGCTACCCAGCCATGCCGGCCCAGCCGGTCGATATTGGGGGTGTGCACCACGTCGTTGCCGTAGACGCCGAGGTGGTCGGCGCGGTGCTGGTCGGTGATGAAAAGCAGGAAGTTGGGGCGGGAAGGCGAACGGGTCATGGCCGGGGCGTGGGGGTTGGCGAGGCCCCGTGCTGGGCGCGGGGGCGCGGCGGATGCATCCATGGCGCAGCCGTTGAAAAAATTATGGCATCGGCAGGGATAACCCGGAAATGATTAAAATGGCCGCTGATATAACGTAAAAGGCATGGCATGGACTGGACCCAGCGCCTGCGCATCCGGCAATTGCATGTGCTGGTGGCGCTCTATGAAACCCGCAATGTCAGCCATACCGCGGAGCGCCTGAGCATGACCCAGCCGGCCCTGTCGCGCTGGCTGGCGGAGCTGGAAAGCGAACTCGGCGTGAGCTTGTTCGAACGGCATTCGCGCGGGCTGGTGCCCACGCGTTTCTGTGCCGCGCTGGTGGTGCACGCGCGCACCATCCTCAGCGAGATCGCGCGGACCCAGGACACCATCCGCGTGATGGCCGACGGCGCGGCGGGCCAGCTGGCCATCGGCGCAACCCCGACCGTGGCGGTCGATCTGCTGCCCGACGCCATCTGCCGCTTCCGCGAAGCGTTTCCGCACGCCCATCTGTCGCTTGCCGAAGGCACGGTGGAAGACATGCTGCCCGCGCTGCGCGAGGGCCGGCTCGATTTCGTGGTGGGACGCACCGAGGTGCACGGCATCGACGCGCCGCTGCGCTGCGACCTGCTTTATGCCGAGACCATACGCGTGATTGCGGGGCCGAACCATCCGCTCGCGCGCCGGCGCAAGCTCAAGTGGGAAGAGACGCGCCCGTACACCTGGATCGGCCCGCCGGCCAACAGTCAGATCCGGCGCGAACTGGACTATGAACTGGCGCTCGCCGGCGAGCCGGCCCCCACGGTCCGCATCGAAAGCGCCACCGTGCTGGCCAACGTGGCGTTGCTGCAGCAAGGCGAATTGCTGGCGGTGATGTCCGGCCGGATGACCGCGTATTTCCATGCGCTGGGCCAGGTGGTGCCGTTGCCGCTGCCTTATCGCCGCGAGGGAACAGTAGGGGTGCTTCGACATCGCAACGCCGAGCAGACGCCGATGCGGCAGGCGTTCATGGCGGCCTTGACGGAGGCGGCACGCTGAAGTGCGGGGTGGCGTTGTACGCTTACAGCCCCTTCAGTCAGCGCACCCACGCCGAAATCGCCGGCAGCATCAAACTAACCCCGATCCCGATCAGCACCCCGAACGCGACGCGCCGAGTCGTGGTCGGCGAGAACGGCGGCGGAAAGCGTCGCCCGAGCAGCGTGGCAATCACTACCACCGGCACCCCGACCGCGGCCTGCAGGCAGATCGCGGCGTCCAGTTGCCCCTGCCAGGCCGAGAACAGCGTGCGCACGGACGAGGTCACGGTAAACACCAGGATCAGCGCGCAGCGGATTTCCACCGGCTTCATCGGCTGCCGGTAGAACTGGAAGATCAGCGGCGGCCCCGAGACGCCGAACATGCCGCTCAGCAAGCCGCCAAAGACGCCGCTCATGAAGAAGCTGCCGTCGCCGGAGCGTTGCGGCAGCGGCTCGGGCTTGAAGGCGGCGCTCAGGCCGCCGTACAGGATCACAGCGCCCAGCAGCAGCTGCAGCAGGGTGGCGGCGGTGCTGCTCAGGTATTCCAGCACCAGCACGCCGACCAGCACCGAAGGCAGGATGCCGATCGCCGCCGCGCCCACGGCGCGCCAGTCGATATGCTGGAACTTGCCGGGCAGCGCGCAGGCGCTGTTGGCCAGCGTCACCAGGCTGACCACGGCGGCCACGGTGGCGACCGGGGCCAGGCCCAGGCCGCTGGTGGCGCCCATCACGATCATGCCGAGGCCAAAGCCGGTCACGGTCTGGAAATAGGTGCCGGCACCGAGCAGGGCTTGCAGGCCCAGCAGCGGCAACAACAGTTCTGCCTTCATGCCGCCTGCTCGCCCTTGGTGGCCGTTTCCGCGCTGGCCTGCGCCTGGACCACGGTGACGGCGATCACATGGAAGACGTCGTCGGCGCTGCAGCCGCGCGAGAGGTCATTGGCCGGCTTGTTCAGTCCCTGCAGCATCGGGCCGATGGCCTTGGCGCCGCCGACGCGCTCGGCCAGCTTGTAGCCGATATTGCCGGCCTCCAGGCTGGGGAACACCAGCACGTTGGCGTGGCCGTTCACCTGCGAATGCGCGACCTTGCGCGCGGCGATCTCGGCGACGATGGCGGCATCGAGCTGCACGTCGCCGTCGATGGCCAGGCCGGGGCGCTGCGCGCGCACGCGCTCGGTGGCGGCCACGACCTTGTCCACGGCGGCATGGTGGGCGCTGCCGCTGGTCGAGAACGACAGCATCGCCACGCGCGGCTCGTCGTTCAGCAGGGCGCGCGCGCTGTCGGCGGCGGCCATGGCGATATCGGCCAGGGCCTCGGCATCCGGGTCGACCACCAGTCCGCAGTCGGAGAAGATCAGACCGCCCTTGAGCGTGTGGAACGGCTCGCACAGCATCATCAGGAAGAAGCTCGACACCAGCCGGAAGCCGGGGGCCAGCCCGATCAGCTGGATCGCGTTGCGCACGACGTCGGCGGTGGTGTGGGCAGCGCCCGCGACCGAGCCGTCGGCATGGCCGAGGCGCACCATCAGGTTGGCAAAGCACAGCGGGTCCAGCACGGCGCGCTTTGCGTCGTCGAGCGTCATGCCCTTTTTCTGGCGCAGCGCGAAGAGCTGCTGGGCGAAGGAGGGCGTCAGCGCCGAGGTGGCGGGATCCACCAGCGTCATGCCGTCGAGCGCGATGCCGTGGATGGCCGCGGCGGCGTTGATCTGGCGCGGCTCGCCAACCAGCACGATGCGCGCGATGCCTTCCTGCGTGGCGCGCTGCGCGGCCTGCAGGATGCGCGGGTCGTCGGCCTCGCACAGCACGATGCGGCGGGGCGCGGCGCGGGCGCGCTCGATGATGCGGAGGATGGGTTTCATGGTGGTTGGCTCGGTGAAACTGAAAAAAGGGCCAGCGTCCGACGCTATGCCCCCGGTGTTCTCCCCTCTCCCGCAAGCGGGAGAGGGGATACGCTCATCGCAAGCGATGCGCCTGTGCAAGCTCGGACTCAGACGTAGTCCTTGTACTTGTCCAGGTAACGCACCGGCTTGGCCAGCGCATCGCGGCGGAACGGGTCGCCCAGTTCGCGGGTGCACATGATCTCGATGATGGTGGTCTTGCCGTGGTTCATCTGCAGGTCGATGGCGCGCTTCAGTGCCGGGCCCACGTCTTCCAGGCGATCCACCACGATGCCTTCCGCGCCCATCGCCTTGGCGATGCCGGCGAAGCTCTGGTTGTCGAGCTCGCCCGCGACGAAGCGGCGGTTGTAGAAGTCCACCTGGTTCTTCTTCTCCGCGCCCCACTGGCGGTTGTGGAACACCACCGCGGTCACCGGGATGTTGTGGCGCACGCAGGTCATGGTTTCCATCAGGCTCATGCCCCAGGCGCCGTCACCGGCGTACGACACGGCCGGGCGATGCGGCGCCGCGACCTTGGCGCCGATGATGGTGGGGAAGGCGTAGCCGCAGTTGCCCCAGCTCATCGCCGCGAAGAAGCTGCGCGGCTTCTCGAAGCGCAGGTAGCTGTTGGCCACCGAGTTGATGTTGCCGATATCGGTGGACACCATCACATCTTCCGGCATGGCCTTTTCCAGCTCGCGCAGCACCTGGCGCGGATGCAGGTAGTGGCCGCCGGTGGGCGTGCGCTCGTTCTTCTGCTCTTCGATCATGTCGAGCGAGTACGGGTCGCGCTCGTGGGTCCAGTCGTCCAGCTCCTTCTCCCACGCTGCCTTCTCGTTGGCGATTTCGGTGGCACGGCCGTCGCGGGTCGCATCGCAGGCGAGCGTGCGGCCGGCCAGGCGCTGGGTCAGCGCGATCGCGGCGGCCTTGGCGTCGCCGCAGATGCCGACCGAGATCTTCTTCACCAGGCCCAGCATCTTGTGGTCGGCGTCGATCTGGATGATCTTGGCGGTCTTGGGCCAGTAGTCCATGCCGTGCTGCGGCAGCGTGCCGAACGGCCCCAGGCGCGAGCCCAGCGCCACCACCACGTCGGCGCGCGAGATCAGCTTCATCGCCGCCTTCGAGCCCTGGTAGCCGAGCGGGCCGCACCACAGCGGGTGGCTGGCCGGGAACGAGTCGTTGTGCAGGTAGCTGTTGACCACCGGTGCACCGAGGCGCTCGGCCAGCGCCTTGCATTCCTCGATCGCATCGGCCATCACCACGCCGCCACCCGAGATGATCACCGGGAACTTGGCATTGGCCAGCAGCTCGGCCGCTTCGTTCAGGCTCTGCTCGCCGCCGGGGCCGCGGTCGAGGTGCTGCGGCTTGGGAATCTCGGCGGTGATCTTGCCGTAGAAGTGGTCGCGCGGGATGTTCAGCTGGGTCGGGCCCATTTCGGCCTTGGCGCGGTCGAAGCAGCGCGCGGTGAACTCGGCCATCCGCGCAGGGTTGGTGACGTGGCCCTGGTACTTGGTGAACTCCTGGAACATCGGCAGCTGGTTGGCCTCCTGGAAGCCGCCCAGGCCGATACCCATGGTGCCGGCTTCCGGGGTGACGATCACCACCGGGCTGTGGGCCCAGTAAGCGGCGGCGATCGAGGTCACGCAGTTGGAGATGCCGGGACCGTTCTGGCCGATCACCACGCCGTGGCGGCCCGACACGCGGGCGTAGCCATCGGCCATGTGGCCGGCGCCTTGCTCGTGCACCACCGGGATCAGGCGGATGCCCGCCGGCGCGAAGATGTCCATCGCGTCCATGAAGGCCGAGCCCATGATGCCGAACATGTCGGTCACGCCGTTGGCGGCCAGCGTTTCGACGAAGGCTTCGGACGGGGTCATGGTCTGCGGGCCGGCCGGCACCTGGCCGTCTTTCGCGGCGGCCGAGCCACCGGAAACGGCGGGATTCGAGGTGGTTTCGAGGTCGCGCATGGCGTTGTCTCCTGATGAGGGTGTTATAAAGTGGAACATGGCGTTCCGGAAAATTGCTTGTTGGGGGAAATGTAGGCGGAAGATTTCCGTTGGTCAATAGAAAGTTTTGATTTACGGAATGAAATTGAAGAAAAAATGAGACGAATCGCCGAATTGAGTGTCTCTTGAAGCATTTTTTGGGCTGGGGTGCGGCAGTCGGCGCAACCAGGCCCAGCGGTGGCTGTAGAAAAAAGCGGGAAGGTCAATCAGATGGACCGCACGCGAACGGTGCGGCCTGGTGACGGCGGCTCAGTGAATGAAGCCGCCCTTGACGAAGCGCACCGGCTCGGCGTCCATGCGCAGCAACAGCGTTGTCAGGCCGTCGGCGCCGGCGGTGGGGGCGCGTGGTGCGGCGGCCGCCGGGCCGGAGACGCAGACCAGGTCGGCATCGGACCAGGCCCGGCCGGGGATGCCGCGGGCACGCAGCCAGCCGGCGCGGTCGGCCAGCAATTGCGTGCCGGCCAGGTTCGTGGGCGCCAGGCCGGAGATCGCCGCGACGGCCTGCCAGGCCTGCGCCGAGGCAGCGATGCAGCCCGCGCGGAAGCGTGGCACTTGCGCTGGCGGGCGGCCGTCGGGGGTGAGCAGCACGGTCAGGAAGCGGGGATCCTCGAACGGCAGCGCGGTGGTGCCGTCAACCGCCACCAGCCGCACGCGCTGCCCGCCGCGCCATGCGGACAGGGCGACCGGCGCGGCGCCGGGGCAACGGACCGCCATCTCCGGCAGTTGCAGCGGCACGGGCCAGTTGCCCGCGCTGCCGCTGCCGGCCGAGAGCGCCTTCATGTAGTCGATCACGGCCCAGGCCTCGCCGTCGCCAAGCCGGTCACGGAAGGCGGGCATGGTGGGCTGCCCGTGCCGGTCGCGCATGCCGGCCAGCACGTGCCAGAACAGCTCGCCGTCGGCGCGCCGTGCCAGCAGCGGACCGGCCAGCGTGGGCGGCCACACCGCCAGGCTGGCGGCGAGCGGTCCTTCGCCGCGCCCGTCGGTGCCGTGGCAGGCGGCGCAATGCTGTGCATAGACGCGCGCGCCGAGGGCGATGGTGTCGACGGAAAACCGTGCCGGGCTGGCGTGGAAGCTGGTGGGCGCGGCTGGCACCAGCAGCAGCGATGCGCTGGGCCACGGAGCCGCTGCCAGCGCCAGCGCGCCGGCCGCCACCAGCACGCCGCGGCGGCGGCGCCAGGTCAGCGCCAGCGCCATGGCCAGCACGGCGACGGCCACGGCGCACAGGGTCAGGCCGACCTGGCGGGCAAGGCCGAGGTCGATCAGCAGGGTCTCGCCGGCGATGCGCCGCGCCCATGGCCATGCGGGCTGGCCGTGGCTGTCGCCGGTCAGGCCCAGCGCATGCCAGAGCCAGAGCAGGCCGCGCTGCAGCGCCTCGATCAGCACCAGCAGCGCATTCAGCCATGCCTGCGGCGGCGGGCCGCTCATTGGCCGGCCCGCGCGCGGAAGGTCGGCGCCATGCGTTGCATTACCAGCTGGCGTCGAGCCCCAGGTGGCGCAGCGCCTCATGGCGCAACGCGGTCAGGCGCGGATCGCCGCGATGTCGGGGATAGGGAAGGTCGACGCGGATCTCGGCCGCGATGCGCGCGGGGCGCTGGCTGAACACGATGACGCGCTGCGCCAGGAACAGCGCCTCTTCCACGTCGTGCGTGACCAGCAGCGCCGAGAAGCGCGAGCGCTGCCACAGCTCGACCAGGTCGCCCTGCATTGCCAGCCGCGTCAGTGAATCGAGCTTGCCCAGCGGCTCGTCCAGCACCAGCAGCCGCGGATCGTTGACCAGCGCGCGCGCCAGTGCCACGCGCTGCGCCATGCCGCCGGACAGCTGGTGCGGGAAGGCGCGCGCGAACGATTCCAGCCCGACCCGGCGCAGTGCGTCGTCCACGCGATGGCGCTGCTGCGCGAGGATGCCCTGCGCCTGCAGCCCGAGCGCGACGTTGTCCCAGACACGCCGCCACGGGTACAGCGTGGGATCCTGGAACACCACGATGCGCGACGGGTCCGGCTCGGTAATCGGCACGCCGTCCTGCAGGATGTCTCCCGACGCTG
This sequence comes from Cupriavidus taiwanensis, assembly GCF_900250075.1. Taxonomy (NCBI): domain Bacteria; kingdom Pseudomonadati; phylum Pseudomonadota; class Betaproteobacteria; order Burkholderiales; family Burkholderiaceae; genus Cupriavidus; species Cupriavidus taiwanensis. Next base: position 1,638,012 of record NZ_LT977071.1, on the reverse strand, counting down.
GCTGCTCCAGGCCCGCGACCAGCCGCAGCAGCGTGGACTTGCCGCAGCCGCTGGGGCCGAGCAGGGCGACGAATTCGCCCGGCGCAACGCTGAGGCTGACATCGTCAAGGACCTGCAGCCGCTCGTTGCCATGGCCGAACCAGTGGCTGACCTGCCGGATATCGATACGGGCCCCGGCCAGTCCTTTCGGATCATCGCCGGCGGCAGCGCCAGCATCTTTCTGCGGCGCCAGGGATGGGGTAGCCTTCTGCGCATGCACGCGGGATCCGGCCGCCTTCAACCGCTCCACCACGCTCACCATTTCACCGTCCCCTTCTGCCACGACAACACCCGGTCGCGCGCGGCGAACAGCAGCGTGATCACGCCCGAGAACAGCAGCGCCATCACGATCAGCGCCGCATACATGTTCACGTACGAGGCCCAGCCCTGGGCCCAGGTCAGGTACCAGCCCAGGCCGGACTTCACGCCCATCATTTCCGCGGTGACCAGGACCGAGAACGAAGCGCCGAGCCCCATGAACAGGCCGACGAACACCTGCGGCAGCGCCGCCGGGATCGCCACGCGCAGCACCAGGAACCAGCCCGAGGCGCCCAGCGTGCGCGCGACGTCGTAATAGCTCTTGTTGACGCCGGCCACGCCCGACCACGTCAGCACCGCGACCGGGAACGCCGTGGCCAGCGCAATCAGGAACACCGCTGCGGAATAGCTCGACGGGAAGAAGTAGAAGGTCAGCGGCAGCAGCGCGGTCGAGGGCAGCGGCCCCAGCACGCGCAGCACCGGATGCACCCAGTAGCCGATGCGGCGCGACCAGCCGATCGACACGCCCACCAGGAAGCCCGCGAGTCCGCCGTACGCGACGCCCAGCCCCAGCAGTTTCAGCGTGTTCAGCGCACTCTCGCCCAGCCGCGGCCAGTCGTCCGCGTACACCTCGATCAGCGCTTGCGGCGGCGCGAAGAAGGGCGTGGGCAGGATCGCGGTCTTGGCGGTCAGGATTTCCCAGGCCGACAGCGCGACGGGCAGCGCCACCAGCCACGGCCCGGCGGTGCGCAACGACGCCAGTGGGCGTTGCGCGGTCCGGGCCCGCTGGCCGGCCAGCGCCACCACGGCCAGCAAGACCGCGCCGGCCAGCGCGGCGATGCCCAGTTCCGCGGTATAGGCCCAGTCGCTGAAGCCCACGGCCTGGTTGGGCCATTGCCATGTCAGCGCACCAAACGCGGCCCAGGCCAGCGCAGCGAGGATGCCGGTGGCCCAGATCGGGCCGGCGTGGCTGGATGCGGCTGCGGCTGCGGTCGCGTGCGATGCGGGCGCCGCAGAGGGCTGGCGCCCGAGGCCTGGCTCGAGCGCGCTTGGGCTTGTGGTCATGGCATTACCCCAGCACGTTGGCGTAGACATGCTGCGCCAGGCGTTTGGCATCGGTGGACTTCTTCAGCACGCCGATGCGGCGGAAATCGTCGGCATAGAAGGCGATCTCGTCGCGCAGGTCGACGCCGGTCGGGTGGTGGGTATAGGTCAGCGTGGCGTAGAGCTTGCGCAGGTCGTCCGGATTGATCTTGGGCGAGTACTTGGCGAACACCTTCGCGGCCTCGTTGGGATTCTCGTTGACATAGTCGGTGGCCTGCACGATGGCGCGCGCCAGCGAGGTCGCCGCGGGGCGATCGTTGCGCACCAGTTCGCCGCGCGCGCCGACCACGCAGCAGACCTTGCGCGCGTATTCGCCGGTGAGGTTGGTGGCCAGTTCCACGTAGGCGCCGTTGGTGCGCTTTTCCAGCAGGTAGAGATTGGGGTCGCCGTCGGCGATGGCCTGGATCTCGCCCTTGTCGACCGCCACGCCCAGCAGGTCGGCGGGGTACTGGCGCCAGGTGACGTCCTTGTCGGGGTCGATGCCGTGCTTGGCCAGCAGGATGGTGAAGAAGTGCTTGCCCGGCGCCGCCAGGTCGCTGACGCCGACGGTCTTGCCCTTCAGTTGCTGCAGCGTGGTGACCCCCGCGGCCTTCGCCCCCACCAGCCGCACGCAGCCCCCGTGCGAGCTGCCGATGATCTTGACGTCGAAGCCGGCTTCGAGCGGCTTGAGCCAGCGGTGGATCATGCCGACCGCGGCGTCGGCCTTGCCGGTGGCGATCGATTCCAGCAACTGGTCGGTCGAGCCGCTGTAGTTGATCAGGTCGACCTGCAGGCCGTTCTTCTCGAAGAAGCCTTTCTCCTGCGCCACCACGACCGGCGTCAGGCAAAAGGAATTCTGGTTCCAGGCAAAGGTCAGCTTGCGCGGCGCCGACCAGGCTTGCCGGCCAAGGATCAGCGCGGGCGCGGCCACGGCCGCGGCGCCGGCAAGCCGCAGCACGCGGCGTCGGCGCGGGTCGGCATGGTTAAGGTTCTGGCTCATGTGGGATTCCCGTCTTCGTGGTGTGGTGGGGTGGGGATGCGCTCAGGCGGCCTGGCGCTGTGTCCCTTGCGCGGCGTCGTGCTGCGCCACCAAGGCACGCACGCGCGGGATCAGTTCGCGGCCGTAGTCGACGGCGTCTTCGAGCGGATCGAAGCCGCGGATCAGGAAGGTGGTGACGCCCAGTTCGTAGTAGGCCAGCAGCGCCTGCGCGACCTGCTCGGGCGTGCCGACCAGCGCGGTGGAGTTGGAGCGCCCGCCGGTCTCGCGCGCGATCGCGGTCCACAGGCGCTGGTCGACGCGGTCGCCTTGCTCGGCCGCCGCCAGCAGGCGGCGCGCCCCCTCGCTCTGCTGCGGGCCGCCGCGGCTGTAGCCGGCCTGCACGCGCAGTGCGCGGGTGCGTTCCAGGATGCGGTCGGCGCGGGCCCAGGCCTTGTCCTCGGTATCGGCCAGGATCGGGCGGAACGATACCGAGAAGCGCACCGTGCGGCCGTGGCGCGCGGCTTCGGCGCGCACACGTGCGGTCAGCTCGCGCACCTGGTCGAGCGATTCGCCCCACAGCGCGTAGACGTCGGCATGCTTGCCCGCGACCGCCAGCGCGGCGACCGAGGCGCCGCCGAAATAGATCGGCACATGCGGCTGCTGCGCGGGCTTGACCTCGGAGAAGCCCTGGGTAAAGCGGTAGAACTGGCCTTCATGGTCGAACGGCCTGGCCTCGGTCCAGATGCGGCGCAGGATGTGCAGGTACTCGTCGGTGCGCGCATAGCGCTGGTCATGGTCGAGGAAGTCGCCGTCGCGCTGCTGCTCGCTGTCCGAGCCGCCGGAGATGACATGCACGCCCAGGCGGCCGCCGCTGAACTGGTCGAGCGTGGCGATCTGGCGGGCGGCCAGCGTCGGCGCGGTAAAGCCGGGGCGATGCGCCAGCATGAAATGGATGCGCTCGGTCACGCTGGCGGCGTAGGCGATGGTCAGCGTCGCCGATGGTCCGGTGGAGTGGTGCGGCACCAGGATGCGGTCGAATCCGGCCTGTTCATGGGCCTGGGCAAACGCGCGCACGTAGTCGCGATCGATCACCGGACCTGACGGGGGATGGATCTCGGATTGCTTCTGGCTCTGGATCATGCCGATGAAATCGACGCTCATATGCGTTCTCCTGGAAGTCGGTGTCGGGCGGGATTGGGCTGAGGCAGAAAGTACGACAGCGGCGCGGCTTCGCTAACGAATAAAAACGACGCTCCATATTCAATAAGCATCGTTTTCGCCGGGCCACGGCGGCGCTACGCTAGGCGGCATTCGATGCGCACTGCGCTGATCTTTTCCGGAGTCCTGTTCCATGTCTTCGACGTCTGCCCTGCGCCGGCTGCCAGGCAGCGATGCGCGCCTTGGCGAGTCGCTGGCGGCGCTGTCGACGCGCTTTGCCGGCGACGCCGGCGCGCACGATGCCGCGGCCAGCTTCCCGCACGACAACTTCGTGCTGCTGCACGACCATGGCCTGATCGCGCAGGTGGTGCCGCGCGCGCACGGTGGCGGCGGCGCGGGCCTGGCGCAGGCGCGCCGCATCGTGGCCGCGCTGGCCGGCGGCGACGCCGCGACCGCGCTGGTGCTGACCATGACCTACCTGCAGCATCGCGCCATTGCGCGCGCCGATTCGCACTGGCCGGCGGCGCTGCGCGAGCAGGTCTTCGCCAGCGCGGTGCAGGAGGGCGCCTTGATCAACTCGCTGCGCGTGGAACCGCAACTGGGCTCGCCCGCGCGCGGCGGCCTGCCGGCCACCGTGGCGACGCGCGTGGCCGACGGCTGGCGCATCAGCGGCCGCAAGCTGTACAGCACCGGCATCCCGGCCTTGCGCTGGCTCGCGGTGTGGGCGCGCACCGACGAGCCGCAGCCGCGCGTGGGCGTGTTCCTGGTGCCGGGGCCCGCGGCTGGTATCGCCGGCGTGCGCATCGTCGAGAACTGGAACCACCTTGGCCTGCGCGCCTCGGGCAGCCACGAGACCGTACTCGACAACGTCTGGATCCCGCCGGACCACGCCGTCGATATCCGTGCGCCATCGGCGTGGGCGCCGGCCGGCGCCAGCCAGGCGGACGCTGACGCCAACGCCGACCAGCAGGCCTGGATGGTGGTGCTGCTGGGCAGCCTCTATGACGCGGTGGCGCGCGCCGCATCCGCCTGGCTCAACGACTTCGTGCGCGAGCGCGCGCCCGGCAGCCTGGGCGCGCCGCTGGCCACGCTGCCGCGCGTGCAGGAGGCCGTCGGCGAGATCGCCGCGCTGCTGCGCGTCAACCAGGTGTTGCTCGACGACGCCGCGGCGCGCACCGACGCGGGCGAGCCGCCGGCCATTGCCGACAGCGGCCTGCTGAAGTTCACCGTGACCGGCAATGCCATCCGCGCGGCGGAGCTGGCGCTGCAGCTGTCGGGCAACCACGGGCTGAGCCGCAACCACCCGCTCGAGCGCCACTATCGCGACGTGCTGTGCAGCCGCATCCATACGCCGCAGAACGATTCGATCCTGCTCGCCGCCGGGCGCGCGCAACTTGGCGTGTAAGCGCCACCGCGCCCGCCGTGCTATGTTTGCGGGGCCAGCGCCCCGCAGAGGGCGCATGGCCGGCCCCGGCGGCCGGCAACCACCACGAGACACCCGGAGCATTCCCATGGGCAGTTCCCCCGATCCCAACGCGCTGGCACCGCTGCGCGATTTCATCACCGGCCTGGCCGCGCTGCTCGACCAGCATCCCGACGAGCCCCGCATCCTGGGTGAAGGCGGGGCCTTGCTGGCAAAGCTGGTCGCGCGCGATGACTGGCTGCCCGAAGCGTGGGCCCGGCCGCACCCCGAGTACTACCAGCAGCACCTGCTGCATTGCGATTCCGCCGAGCGTTTTTCCATCGTCAGCTTTGTCTGGGGACCGGGCCAGCGCACGCCGATCCACGACCACACCGTGTGGGGCCTGATCGGCATGCTGCGCGGCGCGGAAGATGCGCAGGCGTTCGCGCTCGATGCCGCCGGGCGCCCGGTCGCCAGCGGCGCGAGCGTGCGCCTGCTGCCCGGGCAGGTCGAAGCCGTGTCGCCGGCCGTGGGCGATATCCATCGCGTCAACAACGCCTACGACGACCGCGTCTCGGTCAGCATCCATGTCTACGGCGCCAATATCGGCGCGGTGCGCCGCTCGGTCTACGCCGAGGACGGCACCCGCAAGCCCTTTGTCTCGGGCTATTCCAACCAGACCCTGCCCAACCCGTGGGACCGCTCCCGCGAACTTGCCCAGTCATGACCAACGTTTCCGCTACGCCGGCCTTTCCGACGGTTTCTCCCGAAGCCGTGCGCAACGCCTTGCGCAACCGCGACGAAATCGCACTGATCGACGTGCGCGAGGAAGATCCCTTCGCGCAGGAGCACCCGCTGTGGGCTGCCAACTTCCCGCTGTCAAGGCTGGAGCTGGACGCGTGGGCGCGCATCCCGCGCCGCGATACCCTGGTCGTGGTCTACGGCGACCATGCCGGCGCTGACCTGGCGCCACGCGCGGCGGCGGTGCTGCAAGGCCTGGGCTATACCCGCGTGCATCTGCTGGAGGGCGGGCTGCGCGCGTGGATCGAGGGCGGCGGCGAGGTGTTCCGCGACGTCAACGTGCCGAGCAAGTCGTTCGGCGAAGTGGTCGAAGCCGCCCGCCATACGCCGTCGCTGGCGGCCGAGGAAGTGCAGGCATTGATCGACAGCCGCGCCGATGTGGTGATCGTCGATGCGCGCCGCTTCGACGAGTACCAGACCATGAGCATCCCCACCGCCACCAGCGTGCCGGGTGCCGAGCTGGTGCTGCGCGTGCGCGAGCTCGCGCCCGATCCGCGCACGCGCGTGATCGTGAACTGCGCGGGCCGCACGCGCAGCATCATCGGCACGCAATCACTGGTGAACGCGGGGATCCCGAACCCGGTGGCGGCGCTGCGCAACGGCACCATCGGCTGGACCCTGGCCGGCCAGCAGCTGGAGCATGGCGCCAGCCGCCGCGCCCCGTCCACGGTCGGCGACGCCAACCGCGACAGCGCCCGCCGCGGCGCGCGCGAAATCGCCGACCGGGCCGGCGTGCGGCGCATCGCGCTGGCGCAGCTGGACACGCTGCAGGCGCCCGGGCGCACGTTGTACCGCTTCGATGTTCGTACGCCGGAGGAATTCGCCGACGGCCACCTGCCGGGTTTCGTCAACGCGCCGGGCGGGCAGCTGGTGCAGGAAACCGACCACAGCGCGCCGGTGCGCGGCGCGCGCATCGTGCTGGCGGACGATGACGACGTGCGCGCCGGCATGACGGGATCCTGGCTGGCGCAGATGGGCTGGGAGGTCTGGGTGGTGGAACCGGTGGCCGCGTCGGCGCGCAGCGAAACCGGGGCGGTCGCCGCGCCGGTGCCAACGCCGGCGCCCGTCGCCAGCATCGGCACGGCACAGCTGGCCGCATGGCTGGATGCCGGTGACGACGGCACTGCGGTGCTGGATTTCACCACCAGCGCCAACTACGTCAGGCGCCATATCCCTGGGGCGTACTTTGTCATTCGCGCCCAGCTGGCCGACGCGCTGGCCCGCATCCCGCGGCCGCAGCGCTACGTGCTGACCTGCGGCAGCAGCCTGCTGGCGCGCTTTGCCGCCGCCGACCTGCGCCGCCTGACCGATGCCGAGGTCTTCGTGCTGGAAGGCGGCACCCAGGCGTGGGTTGCTGCGGGGCTGCCGCTGGAGAGCGGCGAGACGCGCCTGGCCTCGGACCGCACCGACCGCTATCGCCGCCCCTATGAAGGCACCGACAACCCGCGCGAGGCCATGCAGGGCTACCTGGACTGGGAGTTCGGCCTGATCGCGCAGCTGGAGCGCGACGGCACGCATGGGTTCAGGGTGGTGTAGGGCGGCTGCATGATATGCAGTGACGCTGCATATCATGCAGCGACGCAGCCGTCCTGCGTCGCTGCGGCCTACAGCCGCAGCAGCAGGCGCATGGCCTCTTCCACCTTGCGCAGGTGGTTGGGGGCCAATGTCGCCACCGGATGGCTGCCCAGGAAACGGCGATTGGATATCGCGCGGACCTGGTCGATCAGAAGATCCGTTTCATAAGCCAGCCCCGGCAACTTCCCCAGCGCCACCCGCAGGGGAAAGCAATCCTCGGGCTCGATCTGCGATGTCCCGGGCACGACGATGGTGGTCGGATGCCCCGCGTCATTGAGCAGGTCGGTCTGCAGCACCAGCGCTGGCCGGTTGCGCTTGGCCGGCTCTTCCCGGTGGGTCTGGGGGTTGAGATCGACCTCCCAGACCTGTCCCCGCCTCAGCTCAAGCAAGGCCGTCTCCGGCGGTGCCGTCCATCTCTTCGTTGGCGGCCAGGTGCTTCGCCCCTAACTTGCGCGACAGCATCGCGATACGGTTGCCCATCTCGCGCTCGTTTTTCTCGCGGACGGCGTCGCGGATGTAGTCCGACGTCTTCTGGCCTGCCGCCGTCGCCAGCGCGCGGGTTTGCTCGGCCAGTTCTTCGCCTGCGCGGAATGACAGGGTCGTGCCTTGCATGAGTGGCTCCGACAATGGGTAATACGCAATTATAGCGCTCATTTGTCACTCGTTTCTGTATTACAAAGTTGCAGACGATGGACTCTTTGCCGCTGGTCAAAGGGTCCATGAAACCTACGGAGCCGGGCAATAGCGGGGTAGGAGACAAGTCTGAAAGGCCTGCAAGGCGCGCGATCTCTCTACAGCAAGGGAACGAACGTAACGATTCCCTGTCAATCGTAATCGTTCAGTTACAATGCTGTCCTGCAGCATCCCGGTGGCCGTGACACACCCTGGTCCCCGGCGATGCCGTCAATGCCCCCGACCCAATGCGACTGTTGTTCCTGCTGCTGACTGCCATGTGCCTGTCGCTGCTCTCCTTTGGAGCAGCGGCGGACGCGCGCGCGGCGTTGCCAGGGCCGCAGCAGGCGGGGGTGGACCTGATCGACATGGCGGCGGCCCAGCCCGTCGACGATCTGGGCCGCATCGTGGTGCCCGGCGACGACGGGCTGCACGACGACGATATCTGCGATGACCCGCCCCCTGGGTACTGCAATATCTGGTCGGCCGACCTGCTCGATCCGCTCGACCTGCTCGACGAGATCGAGGAATCCAGCGCGCTCTTTGCATTACCCCCGGTGAAGCTGCTGCTGCCCACCGGCGACGTGGCCCAGCGCCCGCCAGGCCGCGCCGATCCGCCGCCTTCGGCCTTTTTCCGGCCGCCCATATTCCTGGCCTGACCGCTTTCCTGCGCCCGCATCGCGCGTGCTGCCGCATGCAGCCGCCCGGCCGCGGGCCGCGCCCCTTTGCCTGATATCGCCAGCCTGCCTGCCGCCTGACCGCGCGGGCATGCCGCCGCCGTTGTGCGTCCTGCCGTGACCGCGTCCTCCTGATAGCGTCACCCGAGGCGGGCGGCAGCGTGGCGAAAGGCAGACGTACTGCTTGCATTCCCGACTCATGACAACAACCAAGCTGACCCTGATCGCGTCGCTTTCGCTGATGGCGCTTGCCGCGGCCCCGGCCCAGGCCGGAGCCCAAGGCGAGACCTCCGCGAAGGCGACAGACCTGGCCGGTGCCGCGCCCGCGGCCCGCGCACCGCTGTCCAAGCCGGCTGCCGCGCCGCTGCCGGGCGCCGCCATCCTGGCGGCCGCCGCCGTACCGAAGACCGCTCCTGCCGGCGCCGCTGCCGCCGGACCCGCCTACTCGCTGCCCCAGTTGCTCGACCTGGCCCAGTCCACCAACAAGGGCGTGGCCGCCGCCGAAGCCAATGTCGATGCGGCCAGCGCCGCCATCAGCAGCGCCCGCGCCTATCCGAATCCGCAGGTCGAGGTGATGTATGGCCGCCTGTCGGGCAAGCAGCCCGGCGTGGCCAGTGGCAATGCGCCCAGCTATGCGGTGGTGCAGAAGTTCGATTACCCGCACCAGCGCAGCCTGCGCGAGGCCATGGCGACCCGCGGGCTGGAGTCGTCGCAGGCGGTGCGGCAGGGCTTCCGGGCCGACCTGGCCGCGCGCGTGAAGACTGCTTACTACGACGTGCTGCGCCGCGAGAGCGAACTGCACGCGGCCGAGGAAGACCTGGCGATGATGCGCCAGATCCATTCGCGCGCACGCCTGCGCGTGGAGGTGGGCGAGGCCCCGCGCTACGAGCTGATCAAGGCCGAGACCGAACTGCTGGCGTCGCAGAAGAGCCAGCAGACCGCCGAGCTGCGCGTCAACCAGGCCAAGGCCGCGCTGCGCCAGCAGGTGGGTGGCGCCATGCCGGGCCAGTATTCGCTGGCGGGCACGCTGGGCCAGTCGCCCGACGTGCCGCCGCTGCAGGCGCTGCGCGACACCATGATCGCCGGCAACGCCGAACTGGTCCAGCGCCGCACGGAGCTGGAGCGCGCGCAGCTGGGCGTGGACTACCAGAAGTCGCTGCGCTGGCCGGAAGTGGCACTGCGTGCCAGCACCGACCGCCAGCCTGACAACAATGTCTCGCAGATCGGCCTGATCCTGACCATCCCGCTGTGGGACCGCCGCCGCGGCCCGGTGGGCGAAGCCACGGCGCAGGCCACGCAGGCGCGCAGCGCGCTGGAGATGCGCGAGTTCGAGCTGACGCAGGAACTGGAAGCGGCCTACCGCCAGTACGAGATCAACCAGGCCCAGGTGACGGCGCTGGAGTCCGGCATCGTGCGCGAGGCCGAGTCGGCGCTGGGCGTGGCCGAGGCCGCCTACCGCTTCGGCGAGCGCGGCATCCTGGACTACCTCGATGCCCAGCGCGTGCTGCGTGGCGCGCGCAATGAGCTGATCGCCGCGCAGTACGACCTGCAGCTGGCCGCGATCCAGATCGAAAAGCTTATGTCGACCGCCCCGGGCGCCACCGCCGCGCCGGGCCTGCAGCCGACGTTCAACATCGAACAGAAATAACCATGCGTCCCAATTTCCTGCTTTCGCTGACGGCCGCCGCCGTCCTGACGTTCAGCCTGGCGGCCTGTTCCGACAAACCTGAGCCGGTCGCCGAGGCGCCCAAGCTGCCGCCCGGCGTGATCCAGCCCGAGGGCAACCTGCAGAAGGGCCTGAAGGTGGCCCCGGTGGCCACCTCCCCGTTCAGCGAGATGCTGCGCGTGGCCGGCCGCATCGATTTCGACGAGCAGCGCGTGTCGCGCATCGGCGCCAGCGTGACCGGCCGCGTCACCGACCTGTATGCCACGCTGGGCCAGGAAGTGAAGGCCGGCCAGGTGCTGGCGCGCCTGCACAGCAGCGAGCTGGGCGCGGCGCAGATGGCGTTCCTGAAGAGCGAGGCCCAGACCGAGCTGCAAGGCCGCAACGCCGAGCGCGCGCGCCAGCTGTTCGCCGCCGACGTGATCGGCCGCGGCGAACTGCAGCGCCGCGAGAGCGAACTCGCGATCGCCTCGGCCGAGATGCGCGCCTATCGCGACCAGCTGCGCGTGCTGGGCATGTCGGCGAGCTCGATCGCGCAGCTGGCCAAGAGCGGCAGCATCAACTCGCACTCGCCGGTGTATTCGAGCATCAGCGGCACCGTGGTCGAGCGCAACGTGGCGCAGGGCCAGGTGGTGCAGCCCGCCGACGCGCTCTATACCGTGGCGGACCTGTCGCGGGTCTGGGTGGTGGCCGAGGTGCCCGAGCAGCAGGCCGCGCAGGTGGCCGAAGGCCAGAGCGTCGAGATCGAGGTGCCGTCGCTGGCCAACGGCGCCGGGCGCCAGACCATTACCGGCAAGCTGATCTACGTGGGCCGCACGGTCAATCCGCAATCGCGCACGGTGCTGGTCCGCACCGAGCTGGAGAACCGCGAGGGCCGGCTCAAGCCCGCCATGCTGGCGAGCATGCTGATTGCCGGCAAGCCGGTCGACCAGCTGGTGGTGCCGGCGGCGGCGGTGGTGCGCGACGGCAATGACGAGCTGGTCTATGTCGAGATGCCGGGCAACAAGTACCGCCTGACCCGCGTCAAGCTGGGCGCCGAAAGCGACGGCATGCGCGTGGTCCAGAACGGCGTGAAGGCCGGCGACCGCATCGTGGTCGAGGGTGCCTTCCACCTGGACAACGAGCGCAAGCGCCTCGAACAAGGGTAATCGGCCATGATGAAATCCCTAGTCGAAGCCGCCATCAAGCAGCGGCTGGTGGTGTGCGTCCTTGCCGTGGTGCTGTTCTTCTTCGGCCTGCGCGCTGCCACCAAGCTGTCGGTGGATGCGTTCCCGGACGTGACCAACGTGCAGGTGCAGATCGCCACCGAAGCCGCGGGCCGTTCGCCCGAGGAAGTGGAGCGCTTTGTCACCGTGCCGGTGGAAATGGCCATGACCGGCCTGCCCGGGCTGGAAGAGATGCGCTCGCTGAACAAGGCCGGCCTGTCGCTGATCACGCTGGTGTTCACCGATGCCACCGACGTGTACTTCGCGCGCCAGCTGGTGATGGAGCGCCTGATCGAAGTGGGCGGGCGCATGCCCGAGGGCGTCACGCCCGTGCTGGGGCCGGTCTCGACCGGCCTGGGCGAGGTCTACCAGTACACGCTGGACCGCGCCGACGACGGCAACCGCGAACTGACCCAGGAAGAGCTGGCCGAGCGCCGCATCGCCCAGGACTGGGTGGTGCGCCCGCTGCTGCGCTCGATTCCCGGCGTGGCCGAGATCAACTCGCAGGGCGGCTACGTGCGCCAGTACCAGGCGCTGGTCAACCCGGAGCGCATGCGCCACTACGGCGTGTCGATCCAGCAGGTCTACGAGGCACTGGCGCGCAACAACGCCAACTCCGGCGGCGGCGTGCTGCCGCACTACGCCGAGCAGTACCTGATCCGCGGCGTCGGCCTGGCCAAGGGTGTCGAGGACCTCGGCAGCATCGTGCTGAAGGAAGTCAACGGTACGCCGGTCTACCTGCGCGACGTGGCCAACGTCACCATCGGCCATGAGGTGCGCCAGGGCGCGCTGGTCAAGAATGGCCAGACCGAGGCGGTCGGCGGCATCGTCATGATGATGCGCGGCGGCAATGCCAAGGAAGTGGTCAGCCGCGTCAAGGCCCGCGTGGCCGAGATCAACGAGCGCGGCATGCTGCCGGGCAAGCTGCAGATCGTGCCGTACTACGACCGCAGCGAGCTGGTCGACGCGGCGCTGTGGACCGTGACCAAGGTGCTGCTCGAAGGCGTGGTGCTGGTGGTGATCGTGCTGTTCCTGTTCCTGGGCGACGTGCGCTCGTCGGTGATCGTGCTGGCCACGCTGGTGCTGACGCCCTTGCTGACCTTCATGGTGATGAACGAGGCGGGGCTGTCGGCCAACCTGATGTCACTGGGGGGGCTGGCGATCGCCATCGGCCTGATGGTCGACGGCTCGGTGGTGGTGGTCGAGAACGCGTTCGAGCGGCTCGGCCACAAGGAGCCCGGACTGAGCAAGACCGAGATCCTGGTCAAGGCGGTGCAGGAAGTGGCCACGCCGGTGATCGTCGGCGTCGGCATCATCATCCTGGTGTTCCTGCCGCTGATGACGCTGTCGGGCATGGAAGGCAAGATGTTTGCGCCGCTGGCGTTCACCATCTCGATCGCGCTGGCGATCTCGCTGTTCCTGTCGCTGACGCTGTCGCCGGTGCTGTCGTCGTACCTGCTCAAGGGCGGTGCCGAGCATGACACGTTCCTGATCGCCTTCATGAAGCGCCACTACCTGCGCCTGCTGCACTGGGCGCTGGGCAACAGCCGCAAGACCGTGCTCAGCGCGGTCGGCGCCTTTGTCGCCACGCTGCTGATCGTGCCGCTGCTTGGTACCTCGTTCATCCCCGAGATGAAGGAAGGCTCGATCGTGCCCGCGATCGACCGCGTGCCCAATATCTCGCTGGAAGAGTCGATCAAGCTGGAGAAGGAAGCCAACAAGCTGGTGCTGGGCGTGCCGGGCGTGAAGTCGGTGGTGTCGGGCGTGGGCCGCGGCGAAAGCCCGGCCGACCCGCAGGGCCAGAACGAATCGACCCCGATCGCCAGCCTGAAGGACCGCGACGAGTGGCCCGACGGCTGGACCCAGGACGATATCGCCAATGCCATCCGCGAAAAGCTCAAGGCCATTCCGGGCGTGCAGATCGTGATGGCGCAGCCGATCTCGGACCGCGTCGACGAAATGGTCAGCGGCGTGCGTTCCGACGTGGCGGTGAAGGTGTTCGGCGATGACCTGGACAAGCTGCGCGAGCTGGCGGGCGAGATCGCCCGCGTCGCCGGCGGCATCCAGGGCTCGCAGGATATCCGCATCGAGCGCGTATCGGGCCAGCAGTACCTGTCGATCGAGATCGACCGCCAGGCGATTGCGCGCTACGGGCTGAATGTCTCCGACATCCACGACGTGATCGAGATCGCCATCGGCGGCAAGCGCGCCACGGATATCTTCGAAGGCGAGCGCCGCTTTGCCGCGGCGGTGCGCCTGCCGGACGAGTTCCGCAACAACGTGCAGTCGATCCGCCAGCTGCTGGTGAACACGCCGGACGGCACGCAGGTGCCGCTGCAGAGCGTGGCCAGGATCGAAGTCAACGACGGCCCGGCGCAGATCAGCCGCGAAATGGCCAAGCGCCGCGTCGTGGTGATGATCAACGTGAAGGACCGCGACCTCGGCGGCTTCGTCGCCGAGCTGCAGCAGGCCACCGACGCCAAGGTCAAGCTGCCCGAAGGCTACTACCTGGAGTGGGGCGGCCAGTTCCAGAACATGGAACGCGCCATGGGCCACCTGAAGATCATCGTGCCGGTCACCATCGCCGCGATCTTCTTCCTGCTGTTCCTGCTGTTCAACTCGCTGCGCTTCGCCACGCTGATCATCACGGTGCTGCCGTTCGCGTCGATCGGCGGCATCATCGGGCTGTTCGTCACCGGCGAATACCTGTCGGTGCCGGCGTCGGTGGGCTTTATCGCGCTGTGGGGCATGGCGGTGCTGAACGGGGTGGTGCTGGTGTCGTACATCCGCACGCTGCGCGATTCGGGCCTGTCGCTCGACGAGGCGGTGGTGCAGGGCGCGACCCAGCGTTTCCGCCCGGTGATGATGACCGCGACTATTGCCATGCTGGGCCTGGTGCCGTTCCTGTTCTCGACCGGTCCGGGTTCCGAGGTCCAGCGGCCGCTGGCGGTGGTGGTGATCGGCGGGCTGATCACGTCGACGCTGCTGACGCTGGTGATGGTGCCCACGCTGTACCGCTGGTTCGACGACCGCAAGCCGGATCCGACGCGGGATGTGCCGGTGTAATTGTTGAACCGCTGGTTTGCTCCCCCTCTCCCGCCTGCGGGAGAGGGGCCGGGGGAGAGGGCAGGCACTGGCATACCGACGCGCTTTACTTCGTCGATGCACCGGCCCTCTCCCCAACCCTCTCCCGCAAGCGGGAGAGGGAGTACTCCGGCGGAAAATCATGAACCGGTGGACCTGGCCGGCTGATTTGCCCAAAGACAACGCCCCATGCAAGTCGCTGCTTGCATGGGGCGTTTCGCTTTCCCGATCCGCGCAGCCACCTACGCCAGCCGCATCTCCAGCTGCCGCGTCCACAGTTCCAGCACGAAATCCGGTTCCTCGTGGCGGATATGCCGGTACAGCCCCCGCTGCGCGCCGATCGCGTCATGCACCGCCTGCGCGGTGATCTGCTGCTCGGCGAACGGATGCCGGAAATGGCAGGCGACGATGACGCCGTCGTCGGCCAGCGCGCGCGCGGCCATGGCCGCGACTTCGTGCCAGTCGGGCTTGGGAAAGTAGTAGCCCAGTTCGGAAAACACCATCAGGTCAAAGCTGCCCTCGGGCCACTGCTGCGGCAGTTCGCCGGTCAGCACGCGTGCGTGCGGGAACGGCGCCAGCCGTTGCCGCGCCTGCTCGGCAGCGCTTTCGGCCAGTTCCATCGCCACCAGCGCGTCGCAGCGCGGCGCCAGCGCCACGCTGAGGTGGCCGCCGCCGCAGCCGGGCTCGAAGGCGCGGGCAAAGCGCTCGCGCGGCAGCGTGGCCAGCAGCAGGGCGCGCTTGCGCGCTTCGTACCAGCGCGTGCCGATGCCCCATGGGTCCTGGTTGCGGCCGTACAGGCCGGCGAAATAGTCGCGGTCGACCGGCATGGCGGCAGGCCTCAGTAGCCGTAGTACGGCGCCTCGCGGTAGTAGCCGGAAGGCTGCGGGGCGCACGGCACGTAGGCACGGTCATAGTCGCGGTAGCAGTAGCCCGGCGGTACCGCCGGCGCCGCGTACGAGACCGGCGCGGGGGCGTAGGTGACGGGTGGCGGCGCCACCGGTGCCGCCACCACCGGACCCGAGGCGAGCATGGCGCCCAGCGCCAGGCCGGCCAGCGCGCCGACCGCCAGCACCGCGCCGGCATTGGAGCCGCCATGGTGGTGGTGCCGGCCGCGCGCCGAGGCGGAACCGGCGGCTACGAGGGTCGCGGCCAGGACCGCCGCGGCGACGATGCGGGTGGAGGGGCGCATTTCGGACTCCTTGTCATGCACAGCTTGTGTTCCTGAATGATGGACGCAAAGCGGCGATCAAGGTGTTTCGGGCCCCGGGTCGACTTGTTAGCTTTGTAACCGCGGCTTTTAGGACCTGGCTTTTTTAATGCGGTGCAAGACGCGGTAAGACGGCCGTGTCCGAAAGCGCCTATCCGAGCGTTTCGGCCAGCGCCCCCAGCCCGCGCGCGCTGGCGGCAAGCTCGCCGGCCAGCGCCGAGACCAGCTCCGCCGCCGGCAGTGCCCGGGCCAGCGCCACCGCCTGGCCGGCCCACTGCGCGGCAAAGTCGGCGCTGCCGTGCGCCTTGGCGGCGGCGTGCAGGGCCTTGCCGGCATCGTAGGCGGTGGGGTAGTCGGGCGTGGCGGGCGCGCCGGCTGCCGCACCCAGCTCGGTGAAGCGGTTGGCCAGGCCACGGGCATGGCGGCCGGAAATGGCCCGCGTCAGCACGGTCGGACGCTTGTGCGGCTGCAGCAGCGCCTCGCGATAAGGGCCGTCGGCCACGGTCTCGGGGCAGGCGATAAACGCGGTGCCAAGCTGCGCGGCCTGCGCGCCGAGCGCCAGCGCCGCGGCGATGCCGGCACCGTCCATGATGCCGCCCGCGGCGATCACCGGCAGGCGGGTCTGCGTCGCCAGCACGCGTACCAGCGCGAACGTGCCCAGGCCTTCGTCGACGGCGGCCGGGTCGAACACACCGCGATGGCCGCCGGCCTCGATGCCCTGCGCGACGATCGCGTCGAGGCCGGCCGCCTCGATGGCGCGCGCCTCATCGAGCGAGGTGGCGCTGGCCAGCAGCACGATGCCGGCGTCGCGCAGCGCGCGGATGCGGCCCGCATCGGGCAGCCCGAAATGGAAGCTGACCACGGCCGGGCGTTCTTCCAGCAGCATCGCGTGCATGGCTTCGTCGGAGACGTAGCTGCGATAGATCTCGCGCAGCGCCGCCGGCGGAGTCGCGCCGAATTCGGCGAAGCGCGGTGCAAGATAGGCCAGCCAGGCCTGCTCGCGCGCGGCATCGGCGACGGCCGGCGCATGGCAGAACACATTGACGTTGAACGGCCCGCTGGTCAGCGCGCGAGTCTCGCGGATGGCCTTGCGCGCGGCTTCTGCATCCATGGCGCCAACGCCGAGCGAACCGAGCCCGCCGGCATTGGTGACGGCCGCGGCCAGCGCAGGCGTGCTGACACCGGCCATGGGCGCCTGGATGATTGGGGTGCGGATGCCGAGCCGGCGCAACAAGGGCAGCCGGTCAGCGGTGGAAGTCGAGTGGGTCAATTTGCGCTCCTTGGCAGGGTCGATGGCGAGGGTGCAGCGAGGGGAACGGCAGGGTCAGCCGTCGCGCAGTTCGCGCACGAAGGCGTCGCAGGCGTGCGTGGCATAGCCGGCACGCCTGACGATATAGGTGTGCACCGCGCGCACCGGCACGGTCTGCACGTCGACCGTGTCGCGGTGTAGCGCCAGCAGCGAGCGGGGCAGGATCGCCATCGCGGTGCCGGCGCTGACGCAGGCCAGCATGGCGTGGTACGACGGCATCTCGGTGATGGCCAGGCGCTGGCGCATGTCGTCGCTGCCCTGCGCCAGCCAGGCTTCTGCGCACTGGCGGTAGGTGCAGCCCTTCGGGAAGGCGGCCAGGCGGCGCAATGCCACGTCGCCGGGCCCGCGCACCTTGGGATGGCTGCCCGGCAGCACCAGCTGGAGGTGTTCGGTGAACAGGTAGGTGCCTTCCAGGCCGGGGGCCAGTTCATCCAGATCGGCCGCGCGCGCCGGCCCTTCGCCCGGATGCGCGACCACGGCGCAATCGAGCCGGTGGTCGAGCACGGCATCGACCAGCGCGCGCGTGGTGCCGGTGCGGATCTCGATTTCCACGCCCGGCCAGGCCGCGTGGAAGCGCGCCAGCGGCATCGGCAGGCGGTTGGCGGCGGCGCTTTCCATGGTGCCGATGCGCAGGCGGCCCGACGGCGCGGCGCCCCGCACCGACTGCCGCGCTTCTTCGGCCAGCGCCAGCATCTGGTTGGCATAGGCGAGCAGCCGGTGACCCTCGGGCGTCAGCAGCATGCGCTTGCTGTCGCGCTGGAACAGCGCCACGCCAAGCGCCTCTTCCAGTTGCTTGACGCGCGTGGTGACGTTGGACTGCACCCGGTCCAGCAGGCGCGCGGCGCGGGTGATGCTCTGCTCGGTGGCTACCGCGCGGAAGATTTCGAGTTCAGCCAGTTCCATCGGCGGTCGGGCGCGGCAGGCGCAAGCGGGGTCGTCTGGATATTCTCGTTATGAGAATATAGCAAAACGAACAATCTTTCTACGAGAATATGTAGCGCGGCACCGCCGTGCCCTATGCGCCTGGCGGCGCACGAAGAGCAGGTGATTCGGCCGCTGGCTGGCGGCGCTGGCGGTGGAAAACGCCGCCGCGAGGGGCAATGCCGTTCAGTTTAGTCATCAAACACTACCGTCATTCCCGCGTAGGCGGGAATCCAGCGTCTTCTGAAGTCGCTGGGTTCCCGCCTACGCGGGAACGACAGTGGTTAACTGAACGGCATTACACCGCGAGGGGGGCAGCGGGCGCTGTCGCCGACAATCAGCCGGTCGCCAGCGCGCGCTCCGGTTCCGGGCCGAACGGCGGCATGTTCTCCAGCCGCAGCGACTGCGGCACCGACAGCGAGATGCCGGCGCCGCGCAGCCGCTTGAGGATCTCGAACAGCAGGTCGCTGCGCGTATTCGCGGCGATGCGCGGGCTGCCGACATAGCCGGTCACCGACAGCGTGATGCCGTTGGGCGCCAGCTGGCTGAACATCACCGACGGTGCGGGCACGTCGAGGATGCTTTCGTTCTCGCGGTAGACGTCGAGCAGCAGGTCGCGCAGCTGCTCGGGGTCGGTGTTGAGCGGGAAGGTGAGCTGCAGCGAGGCCACCCCCTGGGTGCTGTTGCTCATGGTGACGTTGCGCAGGTTCTGCGAGATCAGCTGCGAGTTGGGCACGATCACCGTGGAGCGGTCGCCGAGCTGGATCTCGGTGGCGCGCACGTTGATGCGGCGGATGTCGCCCTCGACGCCGGCGATGCTGACCATGTCGCCCACCTTGACCGGGCGCTCGGTCAGCAGGATCAGCCCCGAGACGAAGTTCTTCACGATCTCCTGCAGGCCGAAGCCGATGCCGACCGACAGCGCGCTGACGATCCACGCCAGGTTGTCCCAGCGCACGCCCAGCAGCGACAGCGTCAGCAGCACCAGCAGCACGTAGCCGACATTGCTGAACAGCGTGATCAGCGACGCGCGCAGCCCGGGCTCCATGCACAGCTTGGGCAGCAGCTCCGCATCCAGCCAGCGCCGCACCGTGCGCAGCAGCCAGATGCCCACGCCCAGCGCGACCAGCGCATTGAGGATGCGCTCGGGCATGATGTTCAGGCTGCGCAGCTTTTCACCGCCCAGCACGGTGACCAGGCTGTTGACCAGGTCCGCGGGGGTGGTGCCGAAGCCGCCGGTCAGCAGCGCCACCACCGCCAGCAGCAGCAACAGGCTGGCGCCAATGCCGGACAGGATGGTGGCGGCCTGCTCCAGGCGCGCATCGTCGACGCCGAACAGCTGCTTGATCACCTGGCCGCTGGCGTGCTGGGTCGAGAACAGGCTTTCGAACAGGTCGCGCGTGACCTGGGTCAGCAGGTACAGGCTGCACAGCACGATGTCGAACCAGACCAGCTCATAGGTCAGGAAGCGCGCAAAGCTGATATAGCCCGCCAGCAGCGCCACCATCGACACGATCACGATCAGCGTGACGCCGGCGTGGATCATGCCCGCCAGCGTGGCGCGCGCCTCGGGCTGCTCGCCGGCGGCGGCCAGCTCGTTGCGCACGCGGTTGGCGCGCAGCAGCGCCGCGCCGATGGTCAGCACCACCACCAGCGAGACCAGCCCGCGCCCAAGCAGCGTGACCTGCACGCTGGTATCGGCAATGCGGTTGAGCTGTTCCAGCGTGCCGGCCAGCAGCAACAGCCCGGCCAGCACCGCGGGGAACGGCTTCATCGCCCGCGCCACGGGATCGGCCAGCGCGGGCAGCCGCCAGGACGGGTGGCGCGTGCACAGCAGCGCGCGCCCGAGGCCCGCGATCAGGGCGCTGGTCAGGGTCAGCTTGACCAGCCCGCCGTACAGCGTCATCAGGTCCGGCGGCAGTTCATAGTTGCGGGTGAAGGCGTTGTAGACGATCTGCACCGCGAGGCCGGTGGTGGCCACGGTGGCGAGCGTGGTGGCCAGCGCCAGCGCGCTGCGCCGCAGCCGCGTTGGCGGCAGCTTGTTCAGGCAGAACCAGGCCAGCGCGCGTTCGGCCAGGCGCTTGCCCAGCAGCCACACGCCCAGCGCGAGGAGCAGCAGCGCGATGGTGGCGGCGCGCTGCGACGGCTGCCACGCCAGCTGCACCATCGGCTCTACCTGGTCCATAAACGCGGCCATGCGCGCGCGGTCCTCGGCGGCGGGGCTGACCATCGGCTTCCAGAACTGCGGGTTGAGGATGCTGTCGGAGCGCAGCGCCAGCTGGTCTTTCAGCTGGCTGCGCTGCAGCCGTGCAATCTGGCCGCTCAGGTTGGCGATGTTCTCCTTGCTCTCGGCCGCCTGCTTGACCTGCGCATCGAGCTGCAGGCGCCGCGCGTTCAGTTCGGCGCGCTGCCGCACCACCGCCGGGGCTTCCTTGGTGATGCCGTCCGACGGCGGCGGGCCCAGCACGTCGAGCTGCGCCTGCAGCTGGGCGCGCTGCGGCGCCAGCGCGGCGGACAGCTTGTCGACATCGGCATCGAGCTTGTGCAGGTCATGGTCGAGCTCATCCAGCTTGGTGGTGCCGTCTGGATCGGAGGCCTGCTGCTTGATGCGGTCCTGCTCGGTCTGCAGGCGCTTGAGTTCGGCGCTGGCTTCGGTGTGGGTGAGGGCGGGCGGCTGCTGTGCCTCGGTGGCGGAGGCGGCCTCGGACGCCGGCGCCGCGCTCGCGGCGGGCAGGGTGGCTGGCATCAGGTGGCATAGCGCAGCGAGCGCAAGGCCCAGTGCGAGCCGTGAAACGTTGCTCATGGCGGAATCTCGTCGGCAGGTGACGGCTTGCGGCAGTCCGGCATCGACCTAAGGGATCGCCTGTCGAGCCGCATCAGGCAGGATGCGGCACGGCGATCGATGCGGGAACGGCCGGGACACCGGCAATGAACAGGCGAGGGGACGCCGCTCGCTGGCGATCCTCTCGGCGCATGGTTCGGCCAGGCCCCATGCGCCCAAACGAGGGCACCGGCAGCTGGCCGCGGAGGGCTGGGCCGGATGCAACCGGCCCCGCCGCGATTCGCGAAATTATAGAAAAGCGCATCCGCCACACCGCCGCATGCTGCGGCGGATCGGGCACACTGTGACAAATTGATACGCATCCATATGCGCGCCGCCGCGCGACCGCCATCGGCATGCTCGCCGTCATCGCAGTAACATCACGGGCTTCGGGCCATGCGCGGCCCGCACTCAGTCACTCAACATCTTCTGGAGAACGCATGGCGGTTGCGTCAGGCACCGAAAAGACCAGGCTCGACGGCGACGCCGGGCCGATTGAAATGCTGGTCGACCGACCGCAAGGCGATCCGCTCGGCATTGCCGTGGTGTGCCATCCGCATCCGTTGCTGGGCGGCGCGGCCACGCACAAGGTGCCGCACCAGCTGGCCAAGGCGCTGGTGGCGCGCGGCTACCTGACCGTGCGGCCGAATTTTCGCGGCGTGGAGGGTTCCGGCGGCGCCCATGACCAGGGCCGCGGCGAGGCGCAGGACATGCTGGCGGTAGTGGCCCACCTGCGCGACGCGCATCCCGGCCTGCCGCTGGCGCTGGCCGGGTTTTCCTTCGGTGCCTTCGTCATGACCCATGTAGCCTCGGCCCTGGCGGCGCAGTCCGTGCCGATCCGCCACCTGGTGCTGACAGGCACCCCCTACGGCGTGGTGAAAGGCCATCGCAGCTATGACACCCGGCGGTGCCGGCCGATTGCCTGGTGGTCCACGGCGAGCGCGACGAGCGCGCGGCACTGGCCGCGCTGTTCGACTGGGCCAGGCCCCAGGCATTGCCGGTGGTTGTGGTGCCGGGCGCGGATCACTTCTTCACCGGCAAGCTGCCGCTGCTGGTGCGTATCGTCGGGGGCTACCTCGACCGGCCCGCGCCCGGCGCCACCGTGTAAAAACTTCGATCGTTGCCGTGCTTGCGCGGTACACGCCGGCGGGGCCGTCCGGCGCGCGCGAGCCGCTGCGCGCTGCGGTGGGCGGTCGCGAGGCATGGATGATGCTACCGATAGCAGACACGGCGCACGAACACGCGTCCAGATCGGAGGCAATCCATGAAAGACTATCCACCCTCGGAAATCAGGGAAACGTGGCGCAACCGCGGCTATGGCGAGCCCGGCGATACCCGCCAGGCACACCACTGGCGCAGCGGCAATCCGGGCGGCGCGGGCTTTGGCTACGGGCAGGCGCGCTATGGCACGGAAGACGGCGAGGGACCGGAAGACCAGTACCGTCCCGGCATCCCGGCCCGGACCGCGTCGCGCCGGCTGCCCAAGAATTACCAGCGCACCGACACGCGCATCCGCGACGACCTGTGCGAACGGCTGGCGCATGCCGACGACGATGTCTCGGACGTGACCGTCGACGTTGGCTCGGGCATCGTCACGCTGACCGGCACCGTGGCCGACCGCGGCATCAAGTACCGCATTGAAGAGCTGGCCGAGGACGTGCTGGGCGTCAACGAGGTGCGCAACAACCTGCAGGTAGCGCGCCGCGCAGGCGGCGCGGACGACGGACAGCAGCAGGCCGGCGCGGGCGGCAGCGTGCCCGGACAAAGGCGCCTGGGCCAGTCTGCCGGCTGGCGCCAGCCGGTGGAAGAGGTTGAGGCGGACGTGCTGTATATCGTCCAGTCGCGCGACGGGCGCTTCCTCGGCGCGGAATCCGGCGAGGCCGTGCTGGTGCCGGGGATTGCCCAGGCCGGCCTGTTCGACGATCCGGATGAAGCCCGCGCCGCGGCGCAGGAGCATTGCAGCCGCGGCTACCGCATCCTGGCCACGCGGCGCTGAGGGCGCGCCGCGCTAGGCGTTGGGGACGGCAGGCGCGCTGGCCGGATCCGGGTGGATCTGCATCACCGCCGCGCGCTTCTCCAGCAGGTGCTGGCGCAGGATGGACGCCAGGCGCTTGCCGTCGCGGGCTTCCAGCGCGCGGATCATTTCTTCGTGGTCGTGCACCGCGCGGTCCCACTTGTCGGTCTGGTGGTTGGAGCGGAAGCGCATTGCCTTGAGCCGCCGGTTCAGCGTCAGGTAGGTCTGCAGCAGGGTCTGGTTGCGCGCCGCCGCGGCGATGCGGTCGTGGATTTCCTGGTTGCGGCTGTAGTAGCCGGGAAGGTCGTTGCGGGCATGGCAGGCCAGCATGGCGTAATGCAGCGCCTTGATCTCGGCCAGTTCCGGCGCGGTGATGCGCTCGCACGCCAGCTCGCCGGCAAAGGCTTCCAGCCCGCTCATCAGCTCGAACGCCTCCCACGCCTCGGCCTCGCTCATGCGCGAGACGCTGGCGCCGCGGTTGGGCGAGATCTCGATCAGCCCTTCGGCGGCTAGCACCTTGAGCGCCTCGCGCAGCGGCGTGCGCGAGATCCCCAGCGTTTCGCACAGTTCGCGCTCGTTCAGCTTCATGCCGGGCGCCAGCACCCCTTCGACGATGAAGTTGCGCAGGTGGTCGACCACGGTGTCGTGCAGCCGCTGGCGCACCACCTTGGGCAGAAGCGGGGCGGCGGTGGTGCCGGTTCCGGTGCCGGTGCCGTCCGAAGGTTGCATGCAATGTCCCTGTCATTAGCGTGGTGCCATTCTAAGACATTGCCGGCCTGCCGCAACGCTGGCCGCTGCCCCCGCGCTCAGCGCGCCGGGCCGTGCAGCGGCACGCCGCTCTCGCCCGGCTCCGGGGTCCCCGCGCGCCGCCCGATCAGCGCCACCGACAGCGCCGACACCAGTCCCGCGAACGCCACGTAGGCGCAGATCTGCCACGGTTGTCCGCCGCCCGACTTGAGCAGCGCCGTGGCGATGATGGGGGTGATGCCGGAAGCGAAGATGCCCGAGAACTGGTAGACGAACGAGATCCCGGTGTAGCGCACCCGGGCATCGAACAGCTCGCAGAACAGCGCCGCCTCCGGCCCGTACACCGCGGCGTAGAGGATGCCGAACGGCACCACGATCGCCAGCCACAGCAGCATGGTGTTGCCGCCGCTGTTCAGCATCAGCCAGAACGCCGGGAAGGCCGACAGCGCGGTGATCAGCGAACCCCAGAAATACACCCGCGTGCGGCCAATGCGGTCGGACAGGTGGCCAAAGAACGGGATGAAGAAGCACATCGCGATCGCCGCCGCCATCACGCCGACCAGCGCCTGCGTGCGGCTGATGTTGACGGTCTGGGTCAGGTAGGTGATGGAGAACACGCCGAAGATGTTGAAGAAGACGCCGTCGATATAGCGCGCGCCCATGCCCTTGACGATATTGCCGGGGTAGCGCCGCATCATGTCGACAAATGGAATCTGCGTTTCGGCATTGCGCTGCTTGATCACGGCGAATTCCGGCGTTTCCTTGACGTTCAGCCGTATGTACATGCCGACGAACACCATCGCCGCCGAGATCAGGAACGCGACACGCCAGCCCCAGGCCAGGAACTGCGCATCCGACAGCGTCAGCGACAGCAGCGCCACCACGCCCGAGGCCAGGCACAGCCCGATCGCCAGCCCGATCTGCGGCAGCGACGCGTAGAAGCCCTTGCGGTGCGGCGGCGCGTACTCGTACGCCATCAGCACCGCGCCGCCCCATTCGCCGCCCAGGCCGATGCCCTGCAGCACGCGCAGCAGCAGCAACAGCACCGGCGCCAGGATGCCGATGCTGTCATAGGTCGGCACCAGCCCGATCAGGAAGGTGGAGACGCCCATGATCATCAGCGTCATCACCAGCATGCTCTTGCGTCCGACCTTGTCGCCGAAGTGCCCGAAGATCACGCCGCCGAGCGGGCGCGTGACAAATCCCACCGCAAAGGTGGTGTAGGCCAGCATGGTGGCCACCAGCGGGTCGTCGCCGGGGAAGTACAGCTTGTTGAAGACCAGGCCGGCTACCACGCCGTACAGGAAGAAGTCATACCACTCGATGGTGGCGCCGATCACGGACGCCAGCGCGACCTTGCGGATCGCCTGTTCGTTAGGGCTAGTCATGCTTGTCTCCTCTGGTGGTGGGCGGCGTCCTCTGGAAGGATGTTTATGGACGCCGATGCGCTGCAGGGCTGGCCGGGTGCTTATGGATGCCCGGCCCGCCGGTTTGCCGCTTCAGGCCGCGGCGGCCATCGGCGCCGCGACGTCGGCGTGGTGGATCTCGCGCCGCGCGTCTTCGCGGATCAGGTCTGCCGCGCGCTCGGCCATCATCACCACCGGCACGTTGGTGTTGCCCGAGACCAGCGTGGGCATCACCGAGCAGTCCACCACGCGCAGCCCGCCGATGCCGTGCACGCGCAGGCGCGCATCGACCACCGCCAGCGGATCGGCGGCCGGGCCCATCTTGGCCGTGCCCGACGGATGGAAGATGGTGGCGCCGTACTCGCGGCAGAAGTGCAGGATCTCGTCGTCGCTGCGCACATCGTCGCCTGGCCGGAACTCGCGCCGCATCAAGCCCCGCATCGGTTCGGTCTGCGCCACGCGCCGCGCATAGCGCACCGCGGCGATGGTGCAGCGCCGGTCCAGTTCGGCCGACAGGTAGTTGGGCTGCATCGACGGCGGCTCGAACGGGTCGGTCGAACGGATCCGCACGGTGCCGCGCGACGCCGGGCGCAGCTGGCACACGGAATAGGTGCAGCCCGAGAACGGATGCACCGTGCCGCCGGCCATGTCGGCCGACAGTGTCGAGAAATGGAACTGCGTGTCCGGCGTGGCGCTTTCCTGCGGCAGGGCGCGGCAGAACATCGCGCCCTGGTTGATGCCGATCGCCAGCGGGCCCTTGCGCAGCAGCAGCCATTCCAGGCCCATGCGCGCCTTGCCGGCCAGCGTGCGCAGCTGGTCGTTGGTGGTGATGGGTTTGGCCACCTCGTAGATCAGCCGGATCTGCAGGTGGTCCTGCAGGTTTTCGCCGACGCCCGGCAGCGCGTGCACCACCGGCACGCCCAGCTCGTGCAGCAGCGGCGCCGGGCCGATGCCGGACAGCTGCAGCAGCTGCGGCGACTGCAGCGCCCCGGCGCACAGGATCACCTCGCGCCGCGCCCGCAGGATATAGGGCTGGCCATGCTGGGTGTAGCGCACGCCCACGGCGCGCTTGCCTTCGAACAGGATGCCGGTGGTGTGCGCATCGGTCTCGACGCGCAGGTTGGCGCGCCCGCGCGCCGGGCGCAGGTAGGCCACCGCGGTGGAGCAGCGCCAGCCGTTGCGCGTGGTGAGCTGGTAATAGCCCACGCCTTCCTGGTCGCCGCCGTTGAAGTCGGTCTGGCGCGGCAGGCCCAGCGCCTGCCCGGCGGCGACGAAGGCATCGACCAGCGGATGGCGCCTGTCGATCGAGGTGGCATTGAGCGGGCCCCCGGTGCCACGCGTCGGCCCGGCGCCGAGGTCGTTGTTCTCGAGCTTGCGGAAGTAGGGCAGGCAGTCGTCCCAGCCCCAGCCCGGATTGCCCAGCGCGGCCCAGTGGTCGTAGTCCTCGCGCTGGCCGCGCACGTAGATCAGGCCGTTGATGGCGCTGCTGCCGCCCAGCGTGCGCCCGCGCGGCCAGTAGATGCGGCGGTTCAGCATGTTGGGATCGGGGTCGGTATAGAAGCCCCAGTTCACCTGCTTGTGGAACATGGTCTTGCCATAGCCGATCGGGATATGGATCCACGGGTAGCGGTCGGGCGGGCCCGCCTCGAGCAGGCAGACCGAATAGCGGCCGTCTTCGCTGAGCCGGTTGGCCAGCACGCACCCGGCCGAGCCCGCGCCCACCACGATGTAGTCAACGGTTTGCGACATCGTCGCTGTCTCCTGTTGCTGGCCTGGGCACGTAGCCCGCGGCCTGGATTTATAATCTGAAACGTTCTGTTCCGGATTTTATTTTTCAAGGCCGGAATGGAAAGCCCAATCGCGAGGAGACGCCGGTTGTGAAACAGAACATGACAATGCCGTTTCAGAATCGCACTGCAGCAGAGGACGCGGCGCCGGAGGAGGACGCCCGCAGCCTGCGCGTGCTGGCGGTGCTGTCCAGCCTGGCGCGGGCGCAGCAGCCGCAGACGCTGTCGCAGCTGTCGCAGCGGCTGCATGTGCCGAAGGCGACGCTGATGCGCCTGCTGGCGGCGATGGAGCGCAGCGGCTTCGTGGTGCGGATGCCGGCCGAGCGCGGCTATGTGCCTGGTCCGGCCGCGGCGGCGTTGTCGCTGCAGACGCTGCGCAGCCCGCCGCTGCTGCGGGAATGCCGCGGCATCCTGGCCCGGCTGGTGGCGCGGCTGGGAGAGACCTGCAACCTGACCGCGCTCGACGGCGACCGCGTGCTTTACGTCGAGCGCGTGGAAACACACGAGCCGCTGCGCCTGCAGTTGTCGCCTGGCATCCATGTGCCGCTGCATTGCACCGCCAGCGGCAAGCTGTTCCTGTCAGCGATGAACCGGCTGGAACGCCAGCAGACACTGCGGCGCCTGGACCTCGCCGCGCACACGCCGCGCACGCTGTCCGACCTGCCCGTACTCAACACCGAACTCGACCGGCTGGCCGCGCGCGGCATCGGCGTCGATCACGAGGAATTCGTGCGCGGCATGTGCGCCGTGGCGGTGCCGGTGCGCGAACCGGACAGCGCCGGGCCCGGCCGGGTGGTCGCGGCGATTGCCTGTCATGCGCCGACCGCGCGGGCCTCGCTCGAAGCGTTGCTGCAGGCGGTGCCGACGCTGCAGGGTGCGGCGAAGGAGATGGCGGCGGTGTTGTGCTCGCACTGAGCCTGGCCGCAAGCTTTCCGCTCAGCGCTTGCTAACGCCAGCGGCAGCAACCGCGCGCGCGGCCAGCAACGGTACCGGCTGGGCCATGAAGGATTCGCCGGCCCGGTGCATGACAAGCTCGCGAAACAGGCGAGCCGGCGTGCGCGGCGTGAGTTCGTCGTTCCACACCGCGACCACCGGCTCCACGCGGCTGCCGAGTTCGAAGCGCAGCACTCTTCCCACCTTGGCCAGGGCGAGCTGCGCGGCGATGCGCTCGGGAAACACCGCGAGGAAATGACCGGCCTGCAACAGGCTGGCGGTGGCGGCGACATCGCTGGTGCGGATACCAAGCGTGGGTGCTGGCGCGTCCAGCGCCTGGAACGCCGAGTGCAGCAGGTGAAGCATGCGCGAGCCGGACACCGGAATACACCATTGCTGCCCGGACAATTCACGCGCCGTCAGCTTGCGGCGGGCGAGCAGCGGATGGTCGTGGCTGGCGACGATCACCACCTTCTGTGCCGGGACCACCGGCGCCGCGCGCAGCGCCGGTAGCGACAGGCGCGGATCGTCATAGGCGAACAGCAGATCCAGCGAGCCATCCACAAGCTGATCCGCCAGTTCGCCGATGCCGCCTTCGATCACGCTGATCTCCACGCGCGGATGATCCCGGTAGAAGTCGCTCATCGCCCGTGCCAGGAAGGGCTGCACCGACATCGTCCGAAACGCAATGCGCAACGCCCCCTGGCTGCCGGCGCGTACCGCCTCCAGCGATTCGGCGAGCCGTTCCAGCTGCGCCAGCAAGACCGCAGCATGCGACGCCATTTCCCGGCCGGGATCGGTCAGCCGCAGGCCGCGGCGGCCGCGCTCGAACAGCGGCATGCCCACGATGTCTTCGATCTCGGCCAGTGTCTTGGACACTGCCGCTGGGCTGACATGGAAGCGCACGGCAACGGCGGCGGCGGTCTGCATCTCGCTCAGCGCCAGCATGATGCGCAGATGCCGCAGCTTGAGGCGGCCAAGCAGGGTATGGATGAAGGTTTCGGCAGGCATGGCAGGCGAGTGCAGGGCTGACTGGCTTCTTTGTGGATTAACCATTTGCTCAATAAACAGCGAGTTTAATTCGCTTTTGGTATCGAGACCAATCCCATATAGTCGGCGCATCACCTGATTCATTCCAAGCCATCACGAGGCAATCAGACCTCAGGAGGAGACCAATGGAAGCAGTATGCCGATTGCGCTCGACCATGCGCTGCATGCTTGCCGGCGCAGCCTTGCTGACGGCCACTTGCGCAAGTGCCGCGACCGCGTGGCCTGACCGGCCGCTGCGCCTGGTCGTGCCGTTCCCGGCCGGCGGTTCCTACGACATCATCGGCCGGACGCTCGCGCGCAAGCTGGAGCAGCGGCTGGGGCAGCCGGTGGTGGTGGAGAACATCGCCGGCGGTGCGACCGTGCCGGGCGTGTCCTCAGTGCTCAAGGAAAAGGCCGACGGCAACACGCTGCTGCTGGCTAGCGACGGCACGCTCAGTATCAATCCGTACACGATCAAGGGCCTGCGCTATCGGCCCGATACCGACCTGACGCCGGTGACCATCGTCAGCACCGTGCCGCACTGGATCATCACGCGCGCCGACCGCAAGCAGATGACGCTGAGTGAACTGAAAGCGCATATCCAGCGCAATCCCGGCAAGGTGTCGATCAGCATCAACGTTGTGGCAGGGGCCGCTCACCTCGGCCTGGCCGACTGGAAGCGCCGCAATGGCCTGGACTTCACTATCGTTCCGTACCGCGGCTCGCCGCCGGCCATGGCGGATCTGATTGGCGGCCAGACCTATGCCCATGTCGATGTGATCGGCTCTTCGGTCAACTACGTCCAGGATGGCAAGGCCAAGCCGCTGGCCGTGTTGCAGGTGGAACCGGTTGCGCAGTTTCCTGCCCTCGAAACGCAGAGGCCGGGTGGTGCCGACGCACTGCAGGTGCGCGGCAACCTGGCGCTGATGGTCAAGGCGGGTACGCCGGCCCCGGTCATCGACCGGCTCTACCAGGAAGTGAAGGCGAGCGTGCATGAAGCGGACTTCGCCGCACGCCTGAAGACGCTTGCCTACGAGCCGGTCCTGTCCACCCCCGAGCAGGCCCGCCGCTTCCTGCAGACCGAATCGATCCGCTATGGCGCCATTGCGCGCGCGGTCGATCTCGAATCCAACTGATCCCTTGACGTTGTCGGAGCCAGTCCATGCGCTTTGTCATTGCCCTGATGCGGCATGAAACCAATACCTTTTCGCCGATCCCCACGCCACTGAGCGCGTTCAACCGCGGCAGCACCGACGGCCCGCTTTACGGTGACGACGCGGTGCGGGCCTGCCAGGGCACCAACAGCGCCGCGGCCGCATTCATCGATATCGCCCGGCGCCAGGGCGACGAGTTCGTGATGCCGTTGATGGCTAACGCAGTGCCCAGCGGCATGGTCACTGCCGAAGCCTTTGAGTCGATGGCGGCCACCATCGTGGAGGCGGTACGCGCCGGCTGCGATGCGGTGATGCTGGACTTGCACGGCGCCATGGTGGCCGAGGGTTATCCGGATGCGGAAGGCGAGTTGCTGGCCCGCATCCGTGCCGTCGCACCGGAGACGCCGATCGCGGTTGCGCTCGATTTCCACGCCAACTTCAGCGCTGCACTGGTCGACAATGCGACCGTGATCACCGGCTATTGCACCTATCCCCACGTGGATGTGTACGAGACCGGCGTGCGCGCCGCCCGTACCCTGATGGCGGCGCTGCAAGGGGAAGCCCGCCCGGTGTTGCTGTGGCGCACGCTGCCGATGCTGACTCACATGCTGCGCCAGACCCCGCGCGCGCAACCCATGAAGGACATCATGGAGCGTGCGATCACGGCCGAGCGCGATGGCGAGGTGCTCAACGCGTCGGTGTTCGGTGGCTTTCCGCTTGCCGATATCCCGCATACGGGCCTGGCAGTGGTGATCGTGGCTGAGACCACCAGAATCGAAGCGGGCCGGCGCTTGCTCGATGAGCTCTGCGGCATGGCGTGGGAACGCCGGGCTGATTTCGTCTTCCCGATCGAGCCGATGGCAGCATCCATCGCGCGCGCCAAGACGCTCGCGCAAGGTCCGGTCGTGCTGGTGGATCATGGCGACAACTGTGGTGCAGGCGGGCCAACGGACGAAATGACGGTGTTGGGCGAAGTCCTGCGCCAGGGGCTCGAAGGCGTGGTCGCCGGGCCGTTCTGGGATCCGGGCGCCGTGGTGGAATTGATTGCCGCCGGCGTAGGGCAGTCCGTCACGCTCGATGTGGGCGGCAAGACCGACATGCCGGCGCTGGACCTGAAGGGCCGCCCGCTGCGGCTGACCGGCCGGGTGCAGTGCATTACCGACGGCAACTATCAGGTCACCGGCCCGATGTTCACGGGCATGAAGCTGAGCCTGGGCCGCACCGTGGTGCTGGATGTCGCGGGCACGTTGGTGGTGATCTGCGAAAAGCCGCAGGAGCCGTTCGATACCGGCGTGTTCACGCACGCGGGCATCGACCTGTCGCGCCGCAAGTACATCCTGATCAAGTCGCGCCAGCATTTCCGCGCCGGGTTCGAGCCGATCGCCAGCGAGATCGTGCTGGTGGCCGGCCCCGGCGTCTGCAGCTCCGACTATAGCCAGTTTCCGTTCCGCAACCTGCGCCGCCCCATCTATCCGCTGGAAGCGCACACTGAGCTGGATGCTGCCTGACCGCAGCCGCCGCCCGTCAATCGGAGTCCCGCATGCTGTTTCTGAATTCCCTGCAACGGCTGGCCCCCGCGCTGGCATTGGCCCTGGCCCTGGGCATCAGTGCCGCTCCCGCCATGGCCCGCGCCGCCAGCGGCGAAGCGCCCATGCGCATCGTCGTCGGCTTTGCGGCCGGTGGCGCGCTCGACATTTTCGCGCGAACGCTTGCTGAAAAATTGCGTGTTTCGCTCGACACGCCTGTGCTGGTCGAGAACCGCCCCGGCGCATCGGCGCGGCTGGCACTGGAGAACGTCAAACGCGCGCCACCGGATGGCAAGACGGTGCTGATCTCCCCCGCGCCGCCATTCACCATCTTTCCGCTGACCTACAAGCGGCTGGCCTATGACCCCGACAAGGACCTGGTTCCCGTCGCCTACCTGGCCGACGTGCCGCTGGTGGCATCCGCCAGCATCAACCAGCCCTATCGGACCATGCCGGAATACCTGGCATGGGTGAAGCGCAACCCGGACAAGGGCGGCGTGGGGCTGGTCACGCTCGGCGGCAGCATTCACTTCGGGGTGCTGTCGCTCGGCAAGGCGATTGGCGTGCCCTTGCTGCCCACCGCCTATCGCGGCGCCGTGATGATGCTGACCGATGAGATCGGCGGCACGCTGCCGCTGGGTATCGATGCGGTGGGCGGGCAGATGGAGCTCTACCGGGCGGGCAAGATCCGTTTCCTGGGTGTCACCGGCACTCGCCGGTCGGCGCTGCTGCCCGATGTGCCAACGCTGGCGGAGGCGGGCGCGCCGGGGTTCGAGACGGCATCCGGCTGGTACTCGGCCTTTGTGCCGGCGGGGACGCCGCCGGCTGCGGTGGCGAAGATCGAAAAGGCGCTGCTCGACGCCGTCAAGGACCCCGCGGTGCGCGACAAGATGGCGGCGCTGGGCATGGAAATGAACGGCAAGCCGGGAGATGCCTTGCGCAAGCTGATCCAGGCGCAGCGCGCGCAGTGGCAGCCGGTGGTGGTGGCCTCGGGCTTTACGGCCAGCGAATGAGGCGCCTCGACAGGCTACGGCGCGGCAGGTATCGCGTGCAGCCTAGCCTGGCGGCATATCGCCAGGCCGCAGCAGCAGCCTGACCCGCTCCCGCAGCATCGGCAGCACCTCCGCCTCAAACCACGGATGCTGCTTGAACCACGGCTGGTTGCGCGGCGACGGGTGCGGCAGCGGTATGAAGGCGGGCGCGTAGTCCTGCCATGCCCGGACGGTTTCGGTCAGCGTGGGCTTGCGGCGCGCCCCGAGGAAATGCCGTTGCGCGTACTGGCCGACCAGCAGGGTCAGGGCGATAGACGGCAATTGTGCCAGCAGGCGGTCCATCCACAAGGGCGCGCATTCGGGGCGCGGCGGGTTGTCGCCGCCCTTGCCACGGCCCGGATAGCACAAGCCCATCGGGATGATGGCGAATTGCGAGGCGTCGCAGAAGGTGGCGTCGTCGACCCCGAGCCACTGCCGCAACCGCTCGCCGCTGGCGTCGTTCCATGGAATGCCGGTCTCGTGCACGCGCGTTCCCGGCGCCTGGCCGACGATCAGGATGCGCGCGCTGGCGCCGGCGCGCACCACCGGGCGCGGGCCGAGCGGCAAGTGGTGCGCGCAGGCGCGGCAGGCACGGACCTCGGCCAGCAGGGCCTCGAGCGCGGCGGGTTGGTGAAGCTGGATGTTGCGCTTCAGGTCCATTCCCGCACCCCGGAAAAACCGTCCCCGGTTTCTCGCATCGCCCGGGGCCGCGTCAGAAGCTCAGCGCGACCGAGACCACGGCGATCTGGTCGTGCGCGGCCGGGTTGAACCAGTAGACCGCACCGGAGACATGCTTGCCTTTCACTTGCGCAAACACGCCGCGCTGCAGATTGCGGCCATTGTCGGGCACACGCGTGCGCTGGGCTGCCAGGCCAAGCCGCAGCCAGTCCCGGGGGCGCCAGGCTAGCTCGCTCCATGCGTAGGCGTACCCGGACGGTTCGGCGTCCGGCACGTATTCGAACTCGATATAGGCATCGGCATAGCGGCCGGTCAGGGTGGCCTCGAACCCGCCCACGACGCTGTGCGTGCTGCCGGTGACCACGCCGAGGATCGGCGTGAAATCCAGCCGCAACGCCTCACCCCAGCCAAGGTTGTAGCCGACGAAGAACGAGTACGCATCCATGCCTTCGTAGTTGCTGCGCGCCTCCAGGTGCAAGACGCCGCGCTTGGCGATGGCGATGCCCGTGACATAGGCTTCGCTGCCGCGCGGCAGGTTGAGGTAAGCCGAGATCCCGCCGCTCCACGCCGGCGCCTCAGCGCTCGCCGGCGTGCCGCTGTCTTCGGCGGCATGCAAGGGCAGCGGCGCGATGGCCGCGGCCAGCACCAGGCAGCGTGCTGCCAGTCGCGGAGCCAGTAGCGCGGCCCGCGTGGGCGGCCGTGCCGCCGGACGTGCAGCGCTGCCTCCGGCCTGCACGGTCAGCCTCCCAGTGCGATGATGGCCATGGTCAGTGCAACCCCGACCAGCGTCATCGCCGCACCGGCAATCCATCCGCCGAAGCCGGCATGGCGCCCAAGTGCGATGCCGGCGCCGAACAGCATCAGGATGGTCAGCACGCGCGATACCAGCAGCGCCGTGGAGACATCAGTAAACACGATAAACGGCAGCGCCACCGGGAACGTCGCCAGCACCACCAGCAGGAAGATCCCGACCGCTGCCAGCAAATCCTGCGCGCTCAGCGTCGGGCGCGCGGGCAGGTCGGCGGAGCGGGCGAGGCGGCCTCGCAGTGCTTCCAGCTCGGCATCGTCGACCAGCGTGCGCAAGGCCGGCGAAAGCGCATCACGCAGGCGCGCGATGGCGTCTCCCGGGTCGCCGGCATTGCGAACCGCCTTGACCAGGGACAGCCTGCGGCCGCGCTCGGTCAGCGTGCGCACCAGGTACATCACGGCGTCGGCCAGCCCCCAGGCCAGGTTGCAGCCCAGCGCCGTGAAGAACATCGTGCGCGGGGCATCCGCCGGCGCGCCGACGGCCGACACCGCGCCCACGAAGGTCAGCGCCATGAACAGGCCGAAGCACGTCTCGCATACGCGGTCGACGGTATCGAGCAGCCGCGGCCGTGCTTCGGCCGCGTGGGGATCTAGGGAAGTAGTCAGCACTGGCTTGCACCCGGCAGCAACTGCCCACGGCGAAGGTCTGCGACGAAGCCCTCGCACCCGTGCCGGGGGCGACAGCATCGGGCCTGCGGCGCCCGGGCGGGCAGTATTCCGGGGGCGCGACCAGACGGCGAAGGCGGCGCCGCCGGCACTCGCCAACCGCCGCCGCATTTACTGTAGGCAAAGATTCACACCGATGATAGCGGCGCTGGTGCGGGAAACTACGCCTGTACGGAATGCGCGCTTTGAAGCGCATCTGCAGTGGTTGGCCGATGCCGCGCGCATGACATACTTTACAAGGGCAAGGCGCCCCCTGCCGCCGGACACGCCGGCGCAAGTGCGCGGCCGCGCAGCGGCTGCTGCATGCCAGGCGGTGCCCCGGCCGTCACAGGAGCCCGCCATGCCCGACGCACTGCGCCACGCGCTTCGCCGATTCGCCATCGCCTGCTGCCTGGGCCTTGCCGCCTGCGGAGGTGGTGGCGGGGGTGACAGCACCGGTGCCGGCGACGCTGGCGGTGCAGGCGGTGGAGGTGGTGGAGGGGGGGGAGGTGGCGGCACCGGCGGCAACGGTTCGCTGACGCTGGCCATCTCGGGCCTGCCGTCCGGAACCCCGGCGGCCATCACGGTAGCGGGGCCGGGACAGTTCCGCCAGGCCGTGGTCCAGTCGACCACGCTGTCCAACCTCGCGCCCGGCAGTTACACCGTCACCGCAGACAGCGTGCTGACGGGCAGTGCGCTGCGCAAGCCGCAGCTGCCGTCGCAGGTGGTCGCAGTGGCCGCTGGCACGGGTGTGACCGCCAGCGTTGCCTACGGTGCGCCGGAATCGATGCAGTTGTCGCTGGCGCAGGTGCCCGGCGAGTACTCGGCGCCGATCTTCCTGACCGCGCCCGCCGGCGATGCGCGCCTGTTCGTGGTGGAACGCGCCGGCCGTATCCGCGTCGTGCGCGACGGCGCGCTGCTGGCCACGCCGTTTCTCGATATTGCCGCGCTGACCACTACCGATGGCGAGCGCGGGCTGCTGTCGATGGCGTTCGATCCTGACTATGCGGCCAACGGCCGCTTCTACGTCTATTACACCGACACCGCTGGCGCCATCACCATCGCCCGCTACCAGGTCTCGGCCGCCAACCCGGACCTTGCCGACGCCTCGGGCACGGTGCTGCTGTCGATTCCGCACCCCACCTTCTCCAACCATAACGGCGGCCAGCTCGCGTTCGGCCCCGACCGCATGCTCTATATCGGCACGGGCGACGGCGGCGGTGGCGGCGATCCGGCGGGCAACGCGCAGAACGCGGCGACGCTGCTCGGCAAGATGCTGCGCATCGATGTCAGCGGCGCGGCGGGCTACGGCGTGCCTGCCGGCAACCCGCTGCTGGGCCAGTCCGGCAGCCGCGGCGAGATCTGGGCGCTCGGGCTGCGCAACCCGTGGCGGTTCTCGTTCGACGCCGGGTCGCTGTATATCGCCGATGTCGGCCAGAACCTCCTCGAGGAAGTCGACGTCGCGCCGTCCACCAGCGCGGGCCTGAACTACGGCTGGAACCTGACTGAAGGCAGTGTGTGCGTGGGCGCCGCCACCTGCGACAAGAGCGGACTGACCATGCCCGCGTTCGAGTACGGCCACGACGACGGCGGCTGTGCCATCGTCGGCGGCTACGTGTACCGCGGCAGCGCCAGCCCGGCGCTGCGGGGGCGCTACTTCTATTCCGATCTGTGCACCGGCAAGCTGCAGAGCTTCGTGTACCGCGATGGCGCCGCCACCGAACCGGTCGACTGGAACGTCACGGTGCCGGGCAGCGTGTTCTCGTTCGGCGTGGATGGCGCGCAGGCGCTCTATGTGATGGCCGATCCGGGCACGTCCGCAAACAGCGGGCGGGTCTACCGGATCGATGCCTCGGACGGCACGCCTTGATGCCTTGCCGCCGCAACTCGCCGCGCCTCAGGCCGCGTTGGTCTTGCGGCCGACGCCCTGGATCAGCTTGTTGACGCGGGCCAGGTACTGTTCGAACATCCGGTTCGCCTGCTCCTGGCTGTCGATCGGCTGCAGCACGGTGCGGCCCTCGGCTTCAAGCTTGGCGCGGATCTCCGGCTTGGCCAGTGCTTCGCCGATGGCCTTGCGCAGCACCGCCACGCGATCCGCCGGCGTGCCTTGCCTGACGAAATAGCCGCCGCCGATGGTGTATTCGAAATCCGGCACCAGCTTGCTCTGCGAAATCAGCGGCACCGACTTGAGCGCCGGTGGCAAGGCGCGCGAGAAGCTGGTCAGTATCTTCAGCCGGCCCTGCTGCTGCATGCTGTCGAAGCTGGACTGGTAGGGCAGGATGGCAAAGTCCACTTCGCCGCCGGCAAGGCCCTGCAGCGCCGGCGCGCCGCCCTTGTAGGGCACGTGCAGGAACGGCACGCCCAGGCGCGCGGCCAGCGCATCGCCCATCAGGTGATAGATCGAGTCGATGCCGACGGTGGCGTAGGTCAGCGACTTGCCCTTGCCCTGCCGCGCGAACTCGATGAACTTGTCCAGGCTGTCCACGGCGATGCCGTTGCGCACCATCAGCACGATATTGGCGTCGCTGATCGGCGCGGCCAGCAGGAAGTCCTGCGGCTTGTAGCGCGCCGCGGGGTTCAGCAGCGGCGCCAGGAACACCTCGTTGATCGAGCCATGGAAGAAGGTGTAGCCGTCGGCCGGCGCGGCCAGCACCTTGTTGGCGCCGATCAGTCCGGTGCCGCCGCCGTAGTTCTCCACCACCACCTGCTGGCGCACGCTCTTGCTGATCGATTCGCCGAAGATGCGCGCCGACGCATCGCTGGCGCCGCCGGCGGGGTAGGGCACCACCAGCGACAGGGCCTTGGCGGGAAAGGCATCGGCCGCAAATGCCGGCAGGCCGGACAGTACGGAAGCTCCGGCAGCAAGGCCGGCGTGTTGCAGGAAGCGGCGGCGGTTCAGGGTAGCCATGGGGGTTGTCTCCTCGGTTTCTTGTTCAGGCCAGATAGCTTTGCGCCAGGTGCGCCCAGAATGCGGCGCCGACCGGCAGGGCCCTGTCGTTGAAGTCGTACAGCGGGTTGTGCACCATGCAGCCGCCGTCTTCGCCCAGGCCATTGCCCAGCCGGATGTAGGCGCCGGGCCGCTGCTCCAGCATGTAGGCGAAGTCTTCGCTGCCCATCACCGGCGGGCGCTCCACCACGTTGTCCGCGCCCACCAGCCGGATCGCCGCCTGGCGCGCGAATTCGGTCTGCGCGGCGTGGTTGACCAGCACCGGGTACTTGCGCTCGTAGACCACCTCGGCCTGCAGGCGGAAGCTCTGTGCCTGCGCCGTGACGAAGGCCTGGATGCGTTCTTCGACCAGCGTGCGCACGCGCGGGTCCAGCGTGCGCACGCCGATCTTGATGGTCGCGGTGTCGGGCACCACGTTGTAGGTGCTGCCGGCCTGCAGCGCGCCCACCGTGATGACCGCCGACTTGAGCGCGTCGATCTCGCGGCTGACGATGGATTGCAGCCCCAGCACCATGCTGGCCGCGCCCTGCATCACGTCGATGCCATGGTGCGGCATGGCGCCGTGCGCGCCGCGCCCGCGCAGCGTGACCGTGGCGCGGTCGAACGAGGCCATGGCGGGGCCGGCGATCACGCCGATCTGTCCCACCGGCATGCCCGGCGAGTTGTGCAGCGCGTACACCTCGTCGCACGGGAAGCGCTCGAATAGCCCGTCCTCCAGCATGCGCAGCGCGCCGCCTTCGTTCTCTTCGGCCGGCTGGAAGATCAGGTTCAGCGTGCCGTTGAAGTCGGCGCACTCGGCCAGGTAGCGCGCGGCGCACAGCAGGATCGCGGTGTGGCCGTCATGGCCGCACGCATGCATCTTGCCCGCGATGGTGCTGGCATAGTCCAGTCCGGTCCGTTCCTGGATCGGCAGCGCGTCCATGTCGGCGCGGATCCCCAGAGCCTTGCTGCCGTGGCCCTTGCGCAGCGTGCCCACCACGCCGGTGGTACCCAGGCCGCGATGCACCGTGTAGCCCCACGCCGCCAGCTGTTCGGCGACCAGGTTGCTGGTCTGGCGCTCTTCGAAGGCCAGTTCGGGATGCGCGTGGATCCTGCGCCGGATGGCAACGAATTCCGGCGCGAGGGTCGCGATCGATGACTGCAGGTCGGCGGGCAGGGCGAGGGTCATGGGACATCGGGATGGTGGTGGTTCATCGCATTCTCACCGCAGGGGCGCGCCAAAACCATGACAACGGTAGCGACAAATCGTTGTATAAAATGCAACGATAAGAGATCGCGTGGCGCGGCCAGGAACGACAACGTTGCGCCGGCGCCGGAGGAGGCCAAGACATGGAAGACGTGCTGGACCGCAAGCGGGCGCTGTGCCTGCTGCAGATCATCGAGACCGGCTCGGTGCGCGGCGCCGCCGAAGTGCTGGAGCTGGACCCCTCGGTGGTCAGCCGCGCCGTGGCCAAGCTGGAGCAGGACACCGGCCTGGCGCTGCTGGAGCGGCGCGGGCGCGGCGTGGTCGCCACCGACGCGGGACGGCTGCTGGCGCTGTTCGCGCGGCGCCAGCAGGACCTGAACGACACCTTCCTGGCCGAGGTGAACAACCTGAAGAACGCCCAGCGCGGCCATGTCGAACTGTCCTTCGGCGAAGGCTTTGTCGACCTGGTGCTGGAACCGGTGCTGCAGGGCTTCCTGCGCAAGCACCCCGACGTCACCTGCAGCATCCAGGTGGCGGGCACGGACGAGACCGTGCGGCTGCTGCTGGAAGACCTGGCCCATATCGGCTTCGTGTTCCAGCCGCCCGACGATGCGCGGCTGCACTCGCACTATTCGCGGCTGTCGCCGATCCGCGCGCACGTGCACAAGGACCATCCGCTGGCGCGGCGCCGCCGCGCGCTGACGCTGGCAGACCTGGCGCAGCACCAGGGCGCGTTCCTGGCCGGTTCGTTCGGCGTGCGCAAGCATGTGCAGGCAGCGGAGCTGGACGAGCACATCACGCTCAAGCCGATGCTGGTCACCAACTCATTCAAGGTGCTGTGGGAATACGCCGCGATGGGGCTGGGCTATATCCTGACGGCGCGCTCGGTGCCGCTGAAGGAGCCGCAGCTGCGGCAGCTGGTATCGCTGCCGCTGGCCAATCCCATCCTGAACAACAGCCGCATCCACATCCTGACGCGCGCCGGCCGGCATTTATCGCCGGTGGCGGACGGTTTGCTGCGGCACCTGGTGAAGGCGTTTCCGACCGCCTGACACGGCGCGGCATGCGGCGGCGGCGAACGGAGTGTTCGGGAATGGCAGAGGCGCGCGCGCCGGATTGCGGCCATCATGCAGCTTGATCCTGTCCGCCATTCGCGCTCCGCCATGCATGTCCATCTGCAGTCTTCCATGCACGCCAGCCTGCAGCAGTTGCTGCTGGCCTTTCCGCTGTCGGTCGGCGCCGAGCGCGGCAGGGTGGTGGTCCGGCGGCGCGGCTACGAACGGGTGCTGCTGGCCGGCCAGCAGGCCACCCTCGAGCCGTTCGAGGCGTTTGCGCTGCGCCTGGATGGCAGCAGTGCCCAGCCCGCGGCATGCACGCTGGAGCTGCTGGGGCTGACCCCGGCGCAACCCTCCGAATGCCTGCATCACCGCATTGCCAAGCGGGTGTTCCTGCAGCCGCAGTACGCCTGGAACGCAGCCTTTATCGCGGAACGGCTCGGCATGTCGGCGGCGCAGTTGCGCCGCGCGCTGTTCGCGCAGGGGACCGCGCTGACCGACCTGTGCCGCACGCAACGGCTGATGCGGCTGCTGTTCGACGTCATGGCGGGCGAAGCGGGCCTTGCCGAGGCCAGGCGCCGGGTCGGCTGGCCGGCCGGCGGTGATCTGGACAGCGCATTCTATGATCGCTTCGGCGTCTCGCTGGAAGCGGCGCGAAGGCTGGCCGGCGGGCGCGCCATGCCGCGGCAGCGCTCGGTGGCGTGAATCGCGGCGCGGCTCAGGGGTGTTCCATGACGCGGTTTGCGCGATAATCCGTCGTTACGCCCGGGAAGGATGTCATGCGCTTTGATCTGGTCGACCTGAAACTGTTCACGCATATCGCGGAGGCCCAGAGCCTGACCGGCGGTGCACAGCGCTCGCACCTGTCGCTGGCCGCGGCCAGCACGCGCATCAAGAACCTGGAGGAACACGTCGGCGTCAAGCTGCTGAGCCGCAGCAGCCAGGGCGTGAAGGTGACCGGTGCCGGCGAGACCTTGCTGGCCCATGCGCGCCGCGTGCTGCGCCAGCTGGAGCAGCTCAGCGGCGACCTGCAGGAATACGCGGCCGGCGTCAAAGGCCATGTGCGCGTGTTCGCCAACACCACCGCCATGAGCGAGTTCCTGCCGGCGGTGCTGCGCAGCTACCTGGTCAGCCATCCGGACGTGACCATCGACATGCACGAACGGCTCAGCCCGGACATCGTGCGCGCGGTGCAGGAGGGCATCGTCGATATCGGCATCATCGCCGGCAATGTGCGTACCGATGGGCTGGAAGTCATGCCATACCGGCGCGACCGGCTGGTGCTGGCCACCGCGCTGAGCCATCCGCTGGCCGAGCGCGGCCGCGTGGATTTCCTCGATACGCTCGACTACGACTTCATCGGCCTGCCCGAGGACAGCGCCATCCACAACTTTCTGAAGCGGGCCGCGGCGGACCTGCAGCGCAACCTGCGCTGGCGCGTGCAGGTCAGCAATTTCGAGACCGCGTGCCGCATGGTCGAGGCCAATGTCGGCCTGGCCGTGCTGCCCGAGACCACCGCGCGCCGCCATGCCAGGGCCATGGCGCTGCGCATCGTCCAGCTCGACGACGAGTGGGCCGAGCGCCAGCTGCAGATCTGCGTGGCCGACCTCGACGCCTTGCCGCTGTTCGCGCGCAAGCTGGTGGACCTGCTGGTGGAAGACGGGCAGGGACGCCAGGACTGAGGCAGCACCGCGGCACGCCTGCGTGCTACGCCTGGCCCGCGAGCGTCTGCCGCAACTGGTGCTTGAGCAGCTTGCCGCTGGCAGTCGTCGGCATCGCCGCCACGCGCACGATGCGCTCGGGGCGCTTGTAGGGCGACAGGCGCCCGACCAGGTAGTCATGCAACTCCGGCGCGTCGAAGCGCTCGCCCTCGCGGATCTCGACGAAGGCGACCACTTCCTCGTTGCCGTCCGCGGCGGGCTGGCC
Source organism: Cupriavidus taiwanensis (assembly GCF_900250075.1). NCBI lineage: Bacteria > Pseudomonadati > Pseudomonadota > Betaproteobacteria > Burkholderiales > Burkholderiaceae > Cupriavidus > Cupriavidus taiwanensis. Next base: position 1,596,287 of record NZ_LT977071.1, on the reverse strand, counting down.
GATCACGGCCGACACCCGCACCGACGGATGCGTGTTGAGCACCGATTCGACTTCGATCGGGTAGACGGTGAAGCCCGAACGGATGATCAGGTCCTTGGTGCGTCCGACGATAAACAAGGCACCGTCGGCATCCAGGCGGCCGATATCGCCGGTGTTGAGCCAGCCGCCGGGGCGCAGCGCCGCGGCGGTCAGTTCGGGCGCGCGGTAGTAGCCGCGCATCATGCCCGGCCCGCGGATCCACAGTTCGCCGGGCTGCCCCGGCGGCACCGGCTTGCCGTCAGCGCCGACCACCAGCAGGTCCGCCCCCGCGACGATCTCGCCCGCGGCGCAATCGGTGCGCGGCCGGTCCAGGCGCGTCACGAACATCGATCCCGCGTACTCCGTCATGCCGTAGCCGTGGTGCAGCGGCTGGCCGAATGCCGCCTCGACATCGCGCTTGAGGGTAGGGTCGAGCGGGCCGCCGCCGGTGTAGAGATAGCGCAGTCGCGGCGAGGGCTGCAATGGCACACCGGTGGCCCGCACGTGGGCCAGGATGCGGCTGAACATGGCCGGCACGCCCTGCAGCAGCGTGATCGCGCCATCGCGGATCGCCGCGGCCAGGTCCGCGGCGTTGAAGCGCGCACACAGGTACAGGCTGGCGCCGGCGTGCAAGGTCGATACCAGCAACGTGCCCAGCCCGAACACATGCGACATCGGCATCACCGCGTAGGCGCAGTCGTCCGGCTGCATGCGGCGCGAGGCCACGGTTACGTCGGCAAAGTGCAGCAGGCCGCGGTGCGTGACCATCACCCCTTTGGGCTGTCCGGTGGTGCCCGAGGTGTAGATCAGCGCGGCCACCTCGCGCGCCAGCGCTTCGGGCTCGCGCGTGGCGGTCTCGTCGACGGCGCCGGCCATCAACGGGCCCAGGCCGGCCGGGGCAATTTCGCGGGCGCGATAGCGCACGCCGTGGCGCAGCGCATCCGGCGAGGCCGCGTGGGTGAACAGCATCAGCCGCGGGTGGCAGTGGGCGCGGATCACCTCGATCTCGCGCTCGGACAGGCGCGCGTTGACGACCACCGGCCATGCGCCCAGCTCCGCCAGTGCGAACACCAGCGTGACCACCGCCAGGCAGTTCTCGGCCACCACCAGCACCCGGTCGCCGCTGCCGACACCCTGCGACTGCAGGTAGCGCTGCGCCTCGCCGATGCCGGCCCACAGTTGCGCATAGGTGGTGCTTCGGTCTTCCTCGAACACGGCGACATGGCCGGGCGTGTGCGCGGCCCAGTGGCGCGGGATGTCGCTGATGCGGGTGAGGGGGGCTCGGTCCGGTGGCATGATTCAGGCGTCCTGGTGCGGGGCAAAGCGTGCGGCGGGCGTGCGGCAAGCACAGGGCCCCACGCCGCCGCTGCGGCATCAATAGCGTTCAAATACCGCGGCAATGCCCTGGCCGCCGCCGATGCACATGGTTTCCAGGCCGTAGCGGCCGCCGCGGCGCTGCAGTTCGTGCAGCAGCGTGGCCAGGATGCGCACGCCGGTGGCGCCGATCGGATGGCCCAGCGAGATGCCCGAACCGTTGACGTTGAGCTTCTGCTCGATGGCGTCCTGGTCCTGCCAGTCCCAGCCCTTGAGCACGGCCAGCACCTGGCAGGCAAAGGCCTCGTTCAGCTCGACCAGGTCCATCTGGTCCAGCGTCAGGTTCAGGCGCGCCAGCAGCTTCTTCACCGCCGGCACCGGGCCGATGCCCATGTGCGACGGCTCGCAGCCGGCAGCCGCCCAGCCCACCAGCGAGGCCATGGGGGTCAGGCCGAGTTCGGCGAGCTTGTCCTCGGCGACGATCAGGCAGGCGGCCGACGCATCGTTCTGCTGGCTTGCGTTGCCCGCGGTGACCGTGCCGTTCGGCATCAGCACGCGCAGCTTGGCCAGGCTTTCGGGCGTGGTCTGCGGGCGGAAGCCCTCGTCGCGCGTAAATGCCACCGGCTCGCCCTTGCGCTGCGGCACCTGCACCGGAACGATCTCGGCGTCGAAGCGCCCGGCCTCCCAGGCGGCCGCGGCGCGCTGGTGGCTGCGCACGGCGAAGGCATCGGCGGCTTCGCGGCTGATGCCGTAGTCGCGCGCGAGGTTCTCGGCGGTCTCGATCATGCCCGAGATCTTGCCGAAGCGCTCCACCGGCTGCGAGCGCTCGCGGCCACGGTCGAGCCGGTCGAAGAAGCGCACGTTGCCGGAGCGCGCGCCCCAGCGCATATCGGTGGTGTAGTACTCGATATTGCTCATGCTTTCGACGCCGCCGGCGATCACCACGTCGGCCGCGCCGCTCTGCACCATCATCGCCGCGGTAACGATGGCCTGCAGCCCGCCGCCACAGCGGCGATCCAGCTGCATGCCCGGCACCTCAACCGGCAGGCCGGCCTGCAGCGCGGCCCAGCGGCCCACGCACGGCACTTCGCTGTTGGCATAGGACTGGGCAAAGACGACGTCGTCGATGCGCGCCGGGTCGATGCCGCTGCGTTCCACCACCGCGCGCACGGCGGTCGCGGCCAGTTCCTCGACCGGCACCGGGCGCAGGCTGCCGCCAAAGGTGCCGACGGGGGTGCGAAGGGGGGTGACGATTGCAGCTCTGCGCATGGAAGTCTCCTTGGTATTCGGTATCGGGTGAATCATCAAGTTAGTCGGTGTGCGTCGTCCCCGGAAGGGCGACGAAGGCCGCGCCGCACTGGCGCAGCAGCGCATGGGCCTGGCGCTCCAGGTCGGCGCGGTGTTCGGGGGCAGCGATGTCCAGCATGCGGCGCACGCGCTGCGACAGGGGCTGGCCGCGCAGGTCGGCCACGCCATGCTCGGTGACGATCAGGCCGGCGTCGGCACGCGGCGTGCTGACCGGGCCGGACAATTGCGCGACGATGCGGCTCGCACCTTTGGCGGTGGCAGGCAGCGCCACGATCGGCAGGCCGCCGCGGCTGCGCGCGGCGCCGCGCAGGAAATCCACCGCGCCGCCGACGGCGCCGACATAGACGCCGGCGGCAACTTCCGCATTGACCTGTCCGGTCAGGTCGACCTCGATCGCCGAATTGATCGCGGTCAGCTTGTCCACGCTGGCGAGCACTTCGGGATGGTGGGTGTAGGCGGTTTCGCGCAGCTGCAGCTGCGGATTGCGATGAGCCCAGCGCCGCAACCGCTCGCTGCCCATCAGGATGCCGCCAATGCCGATGCCCGTATCGATGCGCTTGCGTGCGTTGGTCAGCACGCCGGCCTCGGCCAGCGCGGCAATGCCGTCGCCGACCGCGCCGCTGTGCAGCCCCAGGTCGCGGCGGTCATGCAGCGCGGCAACCACTGCTTCAGGAAGGTTGCCGATGCCCATCTGCAGGGTCGCGCCATCCTCCACCCAGCCGGCGATATGGCCGGCAATGGCCTGTTCCGCGGGGCCGGCAGCGCTGCGCTCCAGACTGATGGGCGGATACAGCGCCTCGACCTGCAGGTCGATCTGGTCAGCGGTGAGATAACGGCTGCCGTGGGTCCACGGCACCTCCGGGTTCACTTCAGCAATGATCACGCGGGCGCGGTCGAGTGCGGCGGGAAGGTATTCGTGCACCAGGCCCAGGCTGTGACGCCCCTGTTCGTCGGCGGGCGAGACCTGCACCAGCACCACGTCCGCACGCAGCGTGCCGTGCCGGATCAGCCCCGGCAGGTGCGAATAATGGCTCGGCACGATGTCGAGCACGCCCGCGCTGGCCAGCCGGCGATGCGGCCCGCTGGCGGCATAGCCGAAGAAATCGATGACATCGGCCTGCTCCGGTTGCAGCGTGTCCGACTGGCCGATGCCGACGAAGACGCTTAAGCGCCCGCCTCGCGCGATGGCATGGCGATGCGCCACCAGCGCGCGCGTCAGCGTCAGCGGCTCGGCGGTGGCTTGTCCCCACCAGAGGTGATCGCCGGGGCGGATCAGGGTTTGCAGTCGGGAAGCCAGGTCGTGCATGTCCACGGGAAAACGTTGGGTCGGCTCACGGCCGGAAATCGGCAGGGCCGCGCCGGATAGCCCGAAGCATGTCGCCAAAGCCGCGTTTGCGCTATTCGACAATGCCAATGGCCGGCTTCGGCACTGGCGAAATGCCGGCCGGGCGCTGGCTGCCGGGACTTAAGCCGCGTGGAAGGCGCGCTTTCGGAATCGCTGATTGTCCCGCCGGCCGAACGCCGCGACCATGGCGGCTATCACGCGGCGTCGGCCATCCGCCACGTCGCCGCATAGATCGCCACGTACCCGACCGCCACAGACACAGACCGACCGCAAGGCAGCGCCATGATCGAACAGACCCTATCGAATAATTTCCACGAAATCCGCGATGCCATCCGTGCGCTGTGCGCCGAGTTTCCCGACGAGTATTTCCGCAAGGTCGATGAACAACGCGCCTATCCCGAGGCCTTCGTCAATGCGCTGACCGCGGCGGGCTGGCTGGCAGCGCTGATTCCGCAGGAATACGGCGGCTCCGGCCTGGGCCTGACCGAAGCCTCGGTCATCATGGAAGAGATCAACCGTTGCGGCGGCAATTCCGGTGCCTGCCATGGCCAGATGTACAACATGGGCACGCTGCTGCGGCACGGCTCAACCGCGCAGAAGGAAAAGTACCTGCCCAAGATCGCCTCCGGCGAATGGCGCCTGCAGTCGATGGGCGTGACCGAGCCCACCACCGGCACCGACACCACCAAGATCAAGACTTCGGCGGTGAAGAAGGACGGCCGCTACGTCGTCAACGGCCAGAAGGTATGGATCAGCCGCGTGCAGCACAGCGATTTCATGATCCTGCTGGCGCGCACCACGCCGCTGGCCGAGGTCAGGAAGAAGAGCGAGGGCATGTCGATCTTCATGGTGGACCTGCACGAGGCGCAGAAGAAGGGCCTGACGGTGCGCCCCATCCCCAACATGGTCAACCACGAGACCAACGAACTGTTCTTCGAGGACCTGGAGATTCCCGAGGAAAACCTGATCGGCGAGGAGGGCAAGGGCTTCAAGTACATCCTCGATGGCCTGAATGCCGAGCGCACGCTGATCGCCGCCGAGTGCATCGGCGACGGCTACTGGTTCATGGATCGGGTGACGAAGTACGTGAAGGAGCGCGAAGTCTTCGGCCGCCCCATCGGCCAGAACCAGGGCGTGCAGTTCCCGATCGCGGAGTCGTTCATCGAACTCGAGGCCGCCAACCTGATGCGCTGGAAAGCGTGCGAGCTGTTCGACAAGCACGAGTCCATGGGCGCCCAGGCCAACATGGCCAAGTACCTGGCCGCCAAGGCCAGCTGGGAGGCCGGCAATGCCTGCCTGCAGTTCCACGGCGGCTTCGGCTTTGCCTGCGAATACGATGTCGAGCGCAAGTTCCGCGAGACGCGCCTGTACCAGGTGGCGCCGATCTCGACCAACCTGATCTACTCCTTCGTCGCCGAACACGTGCTGGGCCTGCCGCGCTCGTTCTGAGCGGCAGGGCGTCAGGGCCGGCCGGCTTGCCTTCGCGCCTGTCCGGTGCGAACGGCGTCCCGGCCTGGCTGCTCGTGCCGGCAATCCGTTTCGGGCGACGCTTACGGCATTCGGCGCCCCGGTCTCACTCGATTGCCGGCAGCTCGGGTAGAATCCCGCCCTATGTCGCGCATGATTGCCTTGCTCCTGATGCTGATCCTGCCGCTGCAGGCGTTGGCCGCAGCGCAGCGGCAGCTCGCGCACGCGGCCGGCTTCCCGCCGGACCACATGGCCGCGCACGCCGAACATGTTCCGCATCACCATGATGAGGATGGCGAAATCGCCTTCGACGATTCCGCGGCTTCCGCGTCGCACCAGCTCGACTTCGACTACGGCACCCACTTCCAGGCGCCATTGCCAGCCGGCATGGTGCCGCCGCTGACGCTGCAGACGCAGCGCGAGCCGTCGTTCCTCGGCAGTCGCATCCCCGACCCGGGCTCCAGTCCACCGTTACGCCCCCCTCACGCGCCCGCCTGACGGCGGGGCACTGATCTGCTGATTGCCTGCCGTGGCGCAATGCCTTGCGCCGCGCCCCGCCGCATTGCCTGCTTGTCGCAATCTGCGTTGGGGATTCCATGCACAAATTCTTCATCTCCGTGGTGGCGTCGGCGTTGCTGATGCCGGCGGCCCATGGCCAGCCCGCGCCGGCCGACCTGCGCGCGCTGTTCGATGCCGCCTGGGAGCGCTCCGTCGCCTTCCAGGCCACCGAGGGGCGGCGCCTGGAGGCGGCGGCCAGCCGGGTCCAGGCCGATTCGCTGATCGCGGGACCGCCCACGCTCGGCCTGCTGCACCGTGACGACCGCTGGACCGAGCAGCGCGGCGTGCGCGAGAGCGAGGTCCAGCTGGGCGTGCCGGTGTGGCTGCCAGGCCAGCGCGCGGCACGCGGCGAGCTGGCCGACGCCCAGGCGGCCGAGGCCGAGGCTGGCGTCGCGCTGGCGCGGCTGAATCTTGCCGCGGAAGTCCGCGAGCGCGTCTGGCAGCTGGCCGCCGCGGAAGGCGAGCGCGAGGTGATGCGTCGACGCAACGGGATCGCCGCGTCGCTGCGCGACGATGTCCGCCGGCGCGTCAATGCGGGCGACCTGGCGCGCACCGACCTGCTGCTGGCGCAGCAGGACCACCTGGCGGCACAGGGGCTGCTCGCCGACAGCGAGGCGCGCGTGGTCGAGGCCAGCGCACGGCTGCTGCAAGCCACCGGCGTTGCCGCGCTGCCGTCGCGGTACGACGAGGCGGCGGCGCCGCCGGGAGACCCGGGCGGCCTGGCCGCGAGCCATCCACGCCTGGAAGCGGTGCAACAGGCCGTGCTGCGCAGCGAACGCCAGCTGGGCTACCTGCGCAAATCGCGCCGCGACCCGCCGGAAGTCGGCGTGATGTACCGCAACGACCGGGCCGGCGGCGGCATGCCCGGCGACCAGACCGTCGGCCTGTTCGTCAGGATCCCGTTCGCCACGGATGCGCGCAACCTGCCGCGCGAAGCCGCCGCGCAGACCGAGCTGATGACAGCCCGGGCCGAACTCGCGCGCACCGAACGCATGGTGCGCGCCGAGATCGACGCGGCGCAGGCCGCGCTGCGGCTGGCCGGGCAGCAGCTCGGCCTGACGCAAGAGCGCAGCGCCACGCTGTCCGAACGGGCGGCGCTGCTGCGCAAGACCTTCGATGCCGGCGAGATCGGCCTGCCGGAAGTGCTGCGCGCACAAAACCAGGCGCTGGAAGCCGAGGCCGACCTCGTGCGCCAGCGTGCCCGGCACGGCATCGCCATTGCCACCCTGAACCAGGCGCTCGGAGTCCTGCCATGATCCGCCAGTTGTTTCTTTCCCTGTTCCTGTCGCTCGCGCTCGCGGCGCCGGCGGCGCATGCCGGCCCCGGCGCGCACGGCCCCAATGGCGAGCACCTGGACGCGCCCGCCGGCACTGGCGCGGCGGCGCACGCCCAGCCGACCATCGAAGCCCATACGGAAGCATTCGAACTGGTCGGCACCCTCTCCACGGACGAACTCTCGGTCATGGTGGACCGCTACGTCACCAACGAGCCGGTGCTCGACGGCACGCTCGAGGTCGAGTTCAACGGCATCAAGGCCCAGGGCAAGCTGCATGCCGATGCCGGCGACTATGCCTTTAGCGACGAGAAGCTGCTGCTGGCGCTGCGCCAGCCCGGCCAGCATGCGCTGGTGTTTACGCTCGTCACCGGCAACGAGTCGGACCTGATCGAGGGCACCCTGAACGTCGCGGCGGACGGACACGACCACGGCCTGGCGTGGTGGCAGGCGCGCTGGCCGTGGCTGGTCCTGCTTGCGGCGCTGCTTGCGGCAGCCGCGGCCTGGGGCGTGAAGCGCCGCGCTGGCAAGAGGAACGGAGGCATGGCGTGATGAAGACGACCCATATCGCGACCCATATCGCAACCCATATCGCAACCCTGGTGATTGCGCTGACCGCCTGGTCAACCTTGCCGGCGCTGGCCGGACCCGGCGCGCACGGCCCGAATGGCGAACACCTCGATGCACCGGCCGCGGTGCCGGTCGGCAGTGGCCTGGCCCGGCTGCCCGACGGCAGCGTCCACGTGCCCAAGCTGGCCCAGCGCCGCATGGGCATACGGACCGCGATGCCGCAGCCTGCCGCGCACCCCGTGACCGTGGAACTGAACGCCGTCGTGGCGATCGATCCGAACGCGGGCGGGCGCCTGCAGGCGGGCCACCCGGGCTGGATCGAACCGCCGCCGGGCGGCTTTCCCGTGCTGGGGCAGCGTGTCGCCAAGGGCCAGGTGCTGGCCGTGCTGCGCCACAAGAGCGAGCCCTTCGACATCGGCAACCAGCAGGCACAGTTCGCCAACCTGAGCGCCAGCCTGAAGCTGGCGCGGCAGCGGCTGCAGCGGCTGGAGTCGCTGCCGGACAGCATCCCGCGCAAGGAAATCGAAGCCGCCCGCGCCGAGGTCCAGAGCCTGTCCGGCCAGCGCGATGCGGTTGGCAAGAGCCTGCACCAGACCGATACGCTGACCGCGCCGGCCAGTGGCGTGATCGCCAGCGCCAATGTGCTGGCGGGGCAGGTGGTTGCGGCCGGGGACGTGCTGTACGAGGTGGTCGACCCCGCCCGCCTGCTGATCGAGGCCAGCACCGCGGACAGTTCGCTGGCCAGCCGCATCAAGGGCGGCGCCCTGGCTAGCGGCACTGGCGGCAAGCTGGAATTCGTCGGTGCCGGCCGCAGCCTGAAGAACGGCGCGGTGCCGCTGACGTTCCGGCTGACCGCCAACGACGTGCCGCTGGCCGTCGGCCAGCCCGTGACCGTGGTCGCGACGCTGAGCGATACCGTCCGCGGCATCGCGCTGCCCAGCGAGGCGCTGGTGCGCAACGCCAGCAACCTGCCGGTGGTGTGGATCAAGTCCGGCACGCAGCGCTTTATCGCGCAGCCGGTCGAGGCGCGCGTGCTCGATGCGCGCACCGTGGTCGTGGTCGGCGGACTGTCGCCGGAGAACCGGGTGGTGGTGTCCGGCGCGGCGCTGATCAACCAGATTCGCTGAGGGGCGCGCATGTTCAACTGGACCGTTCGCGCCAGCCTGGGCAACCGGCTGCTGGTACTGGCCATCGCGCTGATCCTGATGGTCTACGGCGGCCTCACCGCATGGCGCACGCCGGTCGATGTGTTCCCGGACCTGAACAAGCCGCTGGTGACCGTGATCACCGAAGCGGGCGGCATGGCGCCGCAGGAAGTCGAGCTGCTGGTGTCGTTCCCGATCGAGACCGCGCTCAACGGCATGCCCGGCGTCACGCGGGTGCGCTCGGTGTCCGGCGTCGGCCTGTCCATTGTCTATGCGGAGTTCGACTGGGGCAGCGATATCTACCGCAACCGCCAGCTCGTGTCGGAACGGCTGGCGCTGGTGAAGGAGCAGTTGCCGGGCGGGCTCACGCCCATCCTCGGCCCGGTCTCGTCGATCATGGGCGAGATCATGCTGATCGCCTTGCCGATCGATCCGGCGCGCGCCAGCCCGATGCAGGCGCGCGAGTATGCCGACTTCGTGCTGCGGCCGCGGCTGCTGTCGGTGCCTGGCGTGTCGCAGGTGATCCCGATCGGCGGCGAGGTGCGGCAATTGCGGGTCGAGCCCGATACCGCGCGCATGGCGCAATTCGGCGTGGCGCTGGCACAGGTGCAGGGTGCCTTGCGCGACTTCGCCGCCAATACCAGTGGCGGCTTCATTGACCTCAACGGCCGCGAATACCTGATCCGCAATCTCGGCCGCACGAACCGGCTCGACGACCTCAAGGGCCTGGCGGTTGCTTACAAGGACGGCGTGCCGGTGCTGCTGGAGCAGGTAGCCCAGGTACGCTACGCCGCGGCGCTCAAGCGCGGCGACGCCGGCTTCAACGGCAAGCCCGCGGTGATCGTCAGCGTGCAGAAGCAGCCCGCCGCCGACACGGTGCGCCTGACGCGCGACCTGGAAGCCGCGCTGGGCGAACTGAAGCAGGGGCTGCCGCAGGGGCTGTCCACGCCGCAGGTGCTGTTCCGCCAGGCCGACTTTATCGAGGCCTCGATCGGCAACGTGGTCGAGGCGCTGCGCGATGGCGCCATCATGGTGACGGTGATCCTGTTCGCGTTCCTGCTGAGCGCGCGCACCACCGCGATCTCCCTGGTGGCGATCCCGCTGTCGCTGGCCGTGTCCGCGCTGGCCTTCCACCTGCTGGGCCAGTCGATCAACGTGATGACGCTGGGCGGCCTGGCCATCGCCATCGGCGAACTGGTCGACGACGCGATCGTCGACGTGGAGAATATCCAGCGCCGGTTGCGGCAGCGTGCCGGCATGGACAACCCGCCGCCGGTGCTGGAGACCATCTGGCGCGCCTCGGTCGAAGTGCGCTCCGGCATCGTCTATGCCACGCTGGTGGTGGTGCTGGTGTTCGTGCCGCTGTTTGCGCTGCCGGGGATCGAAGGGCGCCTGTTCGCGCCGCTGGGGATTGCCTACATCGTGTCGATCCTGGCGTCGATGCTGGTGTCGATGACGGTGACGCCGGTGCTGTCGTACTACCTGCTGCCGCGGATGAAGCGGCTCGAACATCCCGACAGTCCGCTGGTGGCATGGCTCAAGCGCGCCGATGCCCGCATCCTGGACTGGTCGTTCCCGCGCGCGCGTGCGGTGCTCGCCGTGGCCGCCGTCGCGGTCGTGCTGGCGGCCGCCACCGTGCCGTGGATGCCGCGCGCCTTCCTGCCGGGCTTCAACGAGGGCTCGATGGTGATGTCGCTGATGCTCAATCCCGGCACCTCGCTGGCCGAAGCCAACCGCATCGGCGCCCTGGCGGAAACGCTCATCCTGCAGGTTCCGGAGGTCACGCGGGTCGGGCGCCGGACCGGCCGCGCCGAACTCGACGAACATGCGGAAGGCGTGCATGCCTCGGAGATCGACATCGACCTGAAGCCCTCCGGCCGCAGCCGGGAACAGGTCATGGCCGCGATCCGCGCGCAACTGGCCGGGCTGCCTGCGTCGGTGGCGATCGGCCAGCCGATTTCGCATCGGCTGGATCACCTGCTGTCCGGCGTGCGGGCGCAGATCGCGCTGAAGATCTATGGCGACGACCTCGATACGCTGCGCGGCCTGGCTGAGAACGTGCGTGGGCGCCTGGCGGCGATACCCGGCCTGGTCGACATCACGGTCGAGCGCCAGGTGCTGATTCCGCAGGTCAATGTGCGGCTCGACTATCGCAAGGCCGCGCAGTACGGCATCCCTGCCGGTGAGGCGCTGAAGGCGCTGCAGACCTTGTCCGACGGCACGCGCGTCACGCAGCTGATCGACGGCGTGCGCCGCCACGACCTGGTGGTGCGCCTGCCCGATAGCGGCCGTACGCCGCAGGACCTGTCCCGGGTCATGCTGGATTCGCCGCGCGGCGCGGTGCCGTTGTCGGCCATCGCCAGCGTGGAGGAGGGCGATGGCCCCAATCAGATCGGGCGCGAGAACGGCCGGCGCCGCATCGTGGTCTATGCCAATACCGACGGCTCCGACATGGCGCAGGTCATCGGCGCGGTGCGCGGCGCGGTGGCGCGCGCAGGACTGCCCGGTGGCTATTTCGTCAGCATCGAGGGCCAGTTCCAGGCGCAGGAGCAGGCCACGCGCCGCATCGTGCTGCTGTCGCTGGTGTCGCTGGCGCTGATCTACCTGGTGCTTTACTCGCGCTACCGCTCCGCGACCCTCGCGCTGGTGATCATGGCCAATATCCCGTTCGCCCTGATCGGCAGCGTGATCGCGATGTGGCTGGCGGGGCTGAGCCTGTCGGTGGCGTCGATGGTCGGCTTCATCACGCTGACCGGCATTGCCACGCGCAACGGCATCCTGAAGGTCAGCCACTACATCAACCTGTGCCGCTTCGAAGGCGAGACCTTCGGCATGCCGATGATCGTGCGCGGTTCGCTGGAGCGCCTGACGCCGGTGCTGATGACCGCGCTGGTGGCGGCGTTCGCGCTGGTGCCCTTGCTGGTATCGGCCGATGCGCCGGGCAAGGAGATCCTGCATCCGGTCGCGGTGGTGATCTTCGGCGGGCTGGTCAGTTCGACCCTGCTCGATTCCATGCTGACGCCGCTGGCGTTCTGGCTGTTCGGGCGCCGCCCGCTGCAGCGCATCCTGTCGCAGCAGCCGGAGGACACTTACTGATTCACGGGCTTTGGCAGCGGCGCCCGCAAGCCGCTGCAGCAACGGAGTATGCGATGAAGAAACAGATCCCTGCCATGTTGTTTGCCGCCAGTGTTGCCCTGTCCGGGCTTTCCGGCCTGGCCCTGGCGCATGGCGCCAAGCCTGCGCAATACGGCGGCATCGTGCAGGCCGCCGGCGACCTGCAGTTCGAGCTGGTCAACCGCGACGGTGCCGTCACGATTTATGTCGACGACCATGACAGGAAGCTGCCCGTGGCCGGCGCCAGCGGCAAGCTGACGGTGCTGACCGGCACCCGCAAGACGGAAACGGCGCTGAACCCGGGCGCGGACAATGCGCTGGTTGCGGCCGACAAGCTGCAACTCACTGCCGGCTCCAAGCTGGTGGCGACGATCCGGTTTGCGGACGGCAAGACTGTCACGGCGCGCTTTGTGGCGAAATGACGGGCGCTCCCTTGACTCACTGCGTTACTTGGTAACATTTGAAAGAATCGCCTGTTTCAAAAAAAACTTCATGCTGAGCAGGAGGCGCCATGGACCGCCGCAAACTCATTCTGAATGGTGCGCATCTGGGTGTGGGCCTGGTCATGGCGCCGTTGCTGACCGTCGCTGCTGCATTGGCGCAACCCGCATCCAGTCCCTCGGCAAGGTCCGCCGCGACACCCGTTCAACGCAGCCGCGGACGTAAGGCCCGCATCTTCATCACTGGTTCGTCCGACGGTCTCGGTCATGCGGCGGCGCGGACGCTGCTCGGCGACGGGCATGAGGTCGTGGTGCACGTTCGCTCCCAGGCGCGGCTGCCCGCCGTCAGGGAGCTCGTGGAGCAGGGTGCCATCGCGACCATCGGCGACCTTTCCGACCTGGAGCAGACACGGGACCTGGCCCGGCAGGTCAACGCCATTGGCACGATGGACGCGGTGATCCACAACGCGGGGATCCTGTCAGGGCCCCAGGTCCTGATGGTCAACGTCGTCGCGCCGTACCTGCTCACGGCGCTGATCCGGCGCCCCAGGCGGCTGATCTACCTGAGCAGCAGCATGCACAAAGGTGGCCGGGTAAGTCTTGACCGCATCGACTGGTCCGGGCGTACCGGCACAGCTGGCTATTCGGAGAGCAAGCTTTTCATCACGACCCTGGCGGCAGCCGTGGCGCGGTTGTGGCCCGACGTCTACAGCAACGCAGTCGATCCGGGCTGGGTTCCCACCAAGATGGGCGGTGCGAATGCGCCAGACGACCTTCGGCTGGGACATCTGACCCAGGAGTGGCTGGCGACCAGCAATGATCCGCGGGCGCTGACCAGCGGGGGGTATTGGTACCACCAGCGGCTGCAGGAGCCGCACCCCGCCGTCCACGACACGCGATATCAAGATCGGTTGCTCGGCGAGCTGGCACGCGCGACAGGGACAAGGCTGGTCTGAGGCACAAAGGTCAGGTGAATGGACAAGGGCGAAGGGCTGGTTTCGCGCCTTGGAATTCGTCGCGAAGAGCAAGCTGCCTCTGATCGCTGATTGATATCGTTTGCGCTGTTCCTTGCGGCATTCTCGCCGGCATGGTTCATACCGCTCGCTCGCCTTCTTCGCTCGGCTTGGCGTCCCCTTCATTCGCATCTATTCGTGCGTTGAAGGCTGACAGACGCGTCCCTTGTATGACGCAAGGTGACAGCAAGACCCGAGGAACTCAGCCAGTTCCAACTCGCCATGAAAGGTATGAGCTGACCTGCATCTCCGGCATCTGCCTGCCTTGCCGAATTTTTAGACTGTACTCGTGACCAATAAAAAGAGAGGGATTCCATCGAGTACGTGCCGACCGCCTGAGCCTATATAGCCTTCACCCGTGGCACTCGACACCGGGCCCCCGTCGGTGAGTGCAGCTCGCGTTAGCTTGGCTCGCTAAGCTGATCGGGATTCGTCGACACGACGGAACGCCCACTGACATCCGTAGCTTCCCCGATGTCGCTCCATGCCTACAGGGTTTCTTCCGATTACACTAATTGTTCAAGTGTACAGATAATGTCGTGCATAGTGCGAGACGCGGTGCGCCATCGCGGTCGGGCTCGAACACCAGGTAGGAGCTTATCCATGACAGCAATATCCGTTCCGAAAAGCGACGTTCTCGTTGAGAGCCCGGAGGAAAAGGCGCTCTTTTCCAAGATCAACTGGCACATCCTGCCCTTGCTGCTGATTGCCTACTGTTTTGCATTCATCGACCGGGTGAACATCGGTTTTGCCCAGCTTCAGATGAAGGGCGAGCTCCATTTCAGCGATCAGGTCTTTGCTCTCGGCGCGGGCATGTTCTTCGTCGGCTACCTCCTGTTCGAGGTGCCGAGCAACATGCTGCTGGAGAGGATCGGGGCACGCAAGACCATCCTGCGCATCATGCTGTGCTGGGGCGCTTGTGCTACCGGCATGGCCTGGGTTTCGGAGCCCTGGCAGTTCTATACGCTGCGCTTCCTGCTTGGCGCTTTCGAGGCGGGCTTCTTTCCCGGCGTTGTTCTCTACTTCACCTACTGGTACCCGCCGGCCCGGCGCGGCCGGGCCATCGCGGTGTTCATGACCTCCACGGTTGTCTCCGGCATCCTCATCGGTCCGGTCAACGGCGCGCTGATGAAGTTCGGCCACGGCTTTCTCGGCTACCAGGGCTGGCAGTGGATGTTCATTGTCAATGGTGCGCCCTGCCTGCTGATTGGCTTTCTCTGCTACCTCTGCCTGAGCGACAGGCCGGCTGAGGCCAAATGGCTCTCCTCCGAGCAGAAGAAGCTGCTGGCCGATCGACTTGCCAGGGGCGGTGGGTCCGGTGGAGGCAGCCACAAGGGCGCTCTTGGGGCGCTGCTGCGCGATCCCAAGGTCTATGTGCTCTCGTTCATCTGTTTCCTGTACCTCGGCGCGGTCTATGTACTGGTGTTCTGGGTACCGACTCTGATCCAGAGTTGGGGTGTGCAGGACGTGTTTCACATCGGCTTGCTGCAAGGGATCCCGAACATCGTCGGCGCCGCCGGCATGATCCTCATGAGCCGCAGCTCCGACCGGAACAACGAGCGGCGATGGCATTTCGTGGCCGGCGTGGTCCTGATCGCGGCCGGCCTGCTCGGGATCGCCTGGCTGAACGGTGGCGTGGCTGAGTCAATTGCGCTGCTCTCGATCGCGACCATCGGCACGGCTTCCATGACACCGTTGTTCTTCTCCTTCGTCAGCGAGTACCTTCCGAAGGAACAGGCGGCCAGCGGCCTCGCGCTGGTGAGTTCGCTCGCCAACATCGCGCCGATGGTGACGCCCTCCATCAGCACCTGGCTGCGAACCTCGACGGGCAGCAACGCCTCCAGCCTGCTCCTGGTGGTCGCGCTCTATGCCGCCGCGGCCGTCATCATGGTCTTCGCCGCCCGGCGCCCGAAACTTCAATATCAAGTTCAAGGAGTATCTGCGCTATGACACAAGTAACGGAAATCAGAGACGGCATGGCCATCGATTGGGACGTACCGATCGAGATGGACGATGGCACCGTGCTGCGGGCCGACGTCTACAGGCCCATTGCGCCGGGCAAGTACCCTGTCATCATGACCTATGGCCCCTATGGCAAGGGGCTGTCCTTCCAGGAGGGGTACAAGACCGCCTGGGATCTGATGGCCGCGCGTTACCCGGATGCGCTGGAGGGCTCGTCGAACCTCTACCAGGCGTGGGAGGTAGCCGACCCGGAAAAATGGGTGCCGGACGGCTACGTCGTCGTGCGCGTGGATTCGCGCGGCGCGGGGCGCTCGCCCGGGATCATCGACCACTTCTCCGAGCGAGAGGCACTCGACTACTACCAGTGCATCGAATGGGCCGGCGTTCAGCCCTGGTCGAATGGCAAGGTGGGCTTGAACGGGATCTCGTACTACGGGGCCAACCAATGGGTTGTCGCGGGGATGCGGCCGCCGCATCTGGCCGCGATCTGCCCCTGGGAGGGCTTCAGCGACGGCTACCGGGAGTCAGCGTTCCACGGCGGCATCCTGTGCACGTTTGGCAAGAACTGGCAGGAGATTCAGGTCAAGACCGTCCAGTACGGGCGGGGCGAGAGCGCGCCGCGCAGCAAGGTGACTGGCAAGCTGGTGTGTGGCGACGAGGCGCTCAGCGAAGCGCAACTGAAGGCCAACCGGGCGGAAATATCGGGCCGTTCCAATGACCACCGGTTTGACGATGACTTTTATGCGCGGCGCCGGGCGCGGCTGGACGAAATCACGGTGCCGGTTCTGTCCGCCGCCAACTGGGGAGGGCAGGGGCTGCATCTGCGCGGGAACGTGGAGGGTTTCGTCCAGGCCGGGTCGAAGCAGAAATGGCTGGAGATACACGGTGAGGAGCACTGGACTTCGTTCTACACCCGCTACGGTGTGGGCCTGCAGAAGCAGTTCTTTGGCCATTACCTGAAGGGCGAGGACAACGGCTGGAACAAGCGCCCGCCAATCCTGCTGAAGGTGCGCCATGTGGACAAGTTCGTCGAACGCGCGGAAAGCGAATGGCCGCTGGGGCGCACGCAATGGACCAGGATGCACCTGGACCTGAAGCGCCAGTCGCTGTCGAGCGAGGGCAGCGAGGAGCCGGCTTCGGCGACTTTCGATGCGATGGGGGACGGCATCCGCTTCATGTCCGCGCCGTTCGAGGGCGAAACGGAAATCACCGGACCGCTCGCCTGCAAGCTGTTCGTGTCCTCATCGACCACCGACGCGGACATCTTTCTGGTGCTCGGTTTGTTCGATCCGCAAGACAAGGAAGTGGTCTTCCAGGGGGCCTTGGACCCGCACACGCCCGTGGCCCAGGGCTGGTTGCGCGCATCGCACCGGGAACTGGACACGGCGCGCTCGCTGCCGTGGCGCCCCTACCATGCGCACCGGCGGCAGCAGCCGCTTGAGCCGGGAAAGCCGGTCGAGCTAGACGTTGAGATCTGGCCCACCTGCATCGTTGTACCTGCCGGCTGGCGCATCAGCTTGACTGTCCGGGGGAAGGACTACGAGTACGCGGGAGCAGCTACGCACTTGTCGAACGTGAAGTTCCCGATGAAGGGGTGCGGGCCATTCCTGCACGACGATCCGGAAGACCGGCCGCCGTCCGTTTTTGGAGGCCGGACCACGCTGCATGCAGGCGAAGACATGGTCCCGTATCTCCTGCTGCCCGTCGTTCCGCAGCGCTAGAGCGTGTCACGAACCGATTAACCCAGCTTCATTTGCTTTACATACAGGGATTCCCATGAACAAGGTTCTTCGCAGGCAGGAAGTGACTTCAGTCAATGTCGGAGGCCAGCAGTCGCAGGCCATCACCGAGGAGATTCCCATTATCGACGTGGGGCCGTACTTCGCGGGTGTTCCCGGGGCTCTCGCAAATGTAGGTGAGCGAATCCGCGAGGCCTGTACCGAGATCGGCTTCTTTTATATCGTCAATCACGGTGCATCTCAGGCGACCGTGGACCGGGTGTTCAAGGCGATGGAAAGTTTCTTCACGCTGCCCGCATCCGAAAAAATCAAGGTGCGCATGAACGAGCACCAGTCGGGCTGGCAGGCACCGAATGTCGCCATTCATGGCGACAGCTTCGACAAGGTGGTAAAGCCACAAGCCACGGAGGCATTCAAATTCGGTCCGGAACTTGAGCCGACGGACCCGGATTTCCGGGGCAGCAAGCGTTTTCGTGGGCATAACCAATGGCCGGAAGCCCTGCCCGAAGAAGATAAACAAGCGTTCCTGCGCTATCACGCGGAGTTCAACGAACTTGCCAAGCGCCTGCTGGCGCCGGTCGCGGTTGCGTTGGGTCAGTCCCCGGACTTCTTTGACGAGGCATTCCGTAAAAGCGATTCCGTGATGCGAAGCGCTTTCTATCCCGTGGTCAAGCCGGAGGAAAACCAGTTTGGTTTGCCCGGTCACACGGATTTGAGTTTCCTCACCATGATTCCGCCGGCCACGGCTCCCGGGCTGCAGATTCTGACAGCGGCCGGCACGTGGATAGACCAGCCGATCGTCGAGGGTGGCATTTTGGTGAACACAGGCGATACCCTGCGGACCTGGTCCAATGACCAGTTTATCGCTACCCCGCATCGTGTGGTCGCCTCGACCAGGGAAGAGCGCTATTCGGCCATCTTCTTCCTTTACCCGAATCTGGATGCTGTCATCTCATGCGTGCCGAGCTGCTGCAGTGAAGACCAGCCGAGGAAATACGCGGACCTGACGTTCGCGGATTTCTATGCCGGATACTCCGCCCGCAACTTCGGCTACGCCGAGAAAAAGGCTTGAGGTATCCCCGCAATCGCGCAAACTTTGTCTTGTCGCCGGCCGCGTGAGCACGAAGCCATATCTGAAGCCAGGCAGGTGCACCCGCCCCGCGAGTTTCTACCCCCTTGGTACATGCGACGGTGATGTTGTGCCCTCGGCGCATTGCGCGGGTCTGTGCAGGGTTGAGTGCCTTGCATTATGCGAAGCACGCATCGATCCAATTCCCAAATTCACTTGCCAGGTGCCATTGATGGCCCGAAACGACTTGCGGCAGGATCAACAGGGGAAACTCGACCAGGAGTTTAGCTCTGAAGCCCTGGCCTTCGTTGCGAAATTGATGGCGAACGCCTCCTAAAGCAGTGCCCTTGGCACTTCTGGCCACTCCGGCAATCTGGTGCGGGTACGCCTGGTCTGGCGGGGATCGCAGGCTCGACAGGTCGGAATAGTCGATAAAGAAGCGCGTGGAAAATGGCGCGCCTCCAGTCGTTTCGATGACTTCTTGAATACCACCAGCGCCCGTGCGGATCATGTAGTGGTCTGGTGCGGCCGACAGCATCGCCAGCTCGTCGTTGCTCCGCGTGCGCGCCTGGAACCAGTCTACGAAATGTTCTGCTGTACCCCCGGAGACAATCAGCTCTGTCACGGAGAAGCGGCGGGAGCCGCGAGACATGGCAGCCGTCAGCTCGGCAAGGGGCGAGGAGATCCCTAACTCAAGACGCAAGGTCTTCATCAAGCCCTCCGCGCCGAGCTCCAGCTTGAGGGCTAGCAATTGTCGACGAATGGCCGCCAGGTCGAGGCTGGCAGGGCGGGCGCCCAGTTTTCCCAGAACAATCTGTGCGCGGCGTTGCTCCCACTCGAGGACCATCTGGCGAGGGATTTCGCGACCGTTGATGATCGTGCGGATTGCCGGGCTGACATGCATCTTAGTTTTCATCGAAAATTTTTTTTCGGAGGCTGCTCAGTAGAGGTACGAGTGACCAAGTTACATGGAAAGACGGGCGGGCTGATGTGGACAATTGCGCGCTTTGTGGTGCGAAAAAAGCTTAAAGCATGATGGTGGAAACCCTTCCTTGAACTTGGTCAATTGTACAGTGTAATATTCGGTCTGGCTAAAGGAGACATCGATGTTACGCAAGTTCATCTTCCTCGCGACGTGCTTCTGCCTGTTTGCCGCCAATGCGGCCATGGCGCAGGGGCAAGTCGTTCGAATCGTAGTGCCTATTGGCGTTGGAAACAGTTTCGATACCTCCGCACGCGTGCTTGCCGAAGCATTGCGCAAGGCGACCGGGCAAAGTTACATCGTCGATAACCGGCCGGGCGGCGGCGGCATAGTCGGTACTGCAGAGGTTGCTCGTGCCAAGCCCGATGGGCTGACACTGCTGTACACCACCGCGGGCCACGCGACCAACGCTGCGCTGCACGCCAAGCTTCAGTACGACAGCATCAAGAGCTTCACACCCATCAGCATGATCACGCAAAGCAGCGGCTTCGTCCTGCTGGTTCGTGCTGACTCGCCATTCCGGACGGTGCGCGACCTGATTGCCGCAGCGAAGTCGAAACCCGGATCGGTTTCCTTTGGCTCTTTCGGTATCGGCAACACCACGCACGTGGTAGGTGCATTGTTCGCGAGGGGTGCAGGCGTTCAGATGCTGCACGTCCCGTACCGGTCTCCCGTCAGTGATTTCCTTGGCGGGCAAGTGGACTCGATCTTCATTGGAGAGTCGACCGCAATGCCTCTGCTCAAGGACGGAAAGGTTCGTGCACTCGCCATTTCGGCTTCGAAGCGCTCCCCGACCTTGCCGGATGTGCCGACCTTTGAAGAAGTCGGGGTTAAAGGCGCTGACGTGCCCGCGTGGTCGGGATTGCTGGGGCCCGCAGGCATGTCGCCGGAAAGCGTTAAGAAGCTCTACGCTGCTTTGCAGCAGGCTGTAAAGACGCCTGAGTTCCAGGCAAGCCTGAAAATCAATGCGGCGAACGTTGTGCTGATGGCCCCGGATCAGTTCGCGAAGGAGTTGGAGTCTGAAGTAGTGAGGTTCAAGACGCAACTGCCGTCACTCGGTATCCAGATGGAGTAAGTGCGACCTGCAGTTGTGTCCGACGCTCGGTGCGAGAAGTCTTCCACTTTCCAGAAATCTGTTTTCCGCCCGCGCCGTTTCGACGCAACCAGCGTGCGTGTAAGGTCTCGATAACGGATTTCCCGCGTGCCATCTGGCATTAACAGGAGACATATGGAACCGGTCCAGTCATTCGTCTATGAGGCGAACGCGGCTCGCGTAGTTTTTGGTGCTGGCGCACTGCGGCAGGTCGCGGCGGAAGCCGAGCGCCTCGGTTTGCGTCGCGCTTTGGTACTCAGCACGCCGAATCAGCGATCCGAGGCGCAGCGTGTCGCAGACCTGCTTGGCTCGCGTTGCGCCGGGATTCACGCTGGCGCCGTCATGCACGTTCCGGAGGAGAGTGCGCAGGAGGCGGTTGCGCGGGCAAGCGCGCTCGATGCCGACGGCGCGGTGGCGATCGGCGGGGGCTCCACGACTGGCCTGGCCAAGGCGATAGCGCTGGAGACGGGACTGCCCTATATCGCCATCCCGACCAGCTATGCGGGATCCGAAATGACACCGATCTATGGCCTGACTGCGGGCGGGCAGAAGAAGACCGGGCGGAATCCGCGCGTGCTGCCCCGTGTCACGCTTTACGATCCGGAGCTGACCGTCGGGCTGCCCGCACAGCTTACCGTGACGAGCGGGCTCAATGCCATTGCGCATGCGGCCGAAGGACTCTATGCGCGCGACACCAATCCGGTGATGGCATTGATGGCGGAAGAGGGCATTCGCGCCCTGGCCGCAGGCATTCCTGCCGTTGTGACGACGCCGGATAACCTCGAGGGCCGGGCGCAATGCCTCTATGGCGCCTGGCTGTGTGGCACCGTACTTGGCAGCGTGGGCATGGCGCTGCACCACAAGCTATGTCACACGCTGGGTGGCAGTTTCAACTTGCCGCATGCGGAAACGCACACCATCGTGCTGCCGCATGCGCTGGCCTATAACGCCGCGGCCGCCCCTGAGGCGATGTTCCGCATCCAGCGCGCAGTTGGCAACCATCAGACCTCCGCCGCGGCTGCGCTGTACGACCTGGCAGGGCAACACGGCGCGCCGCTCGCGCTGCGCGACATCGGCATGCGCGCCCAGGACATCGACGTCGCAGTCGAGCAGGCGCTTGCCAATCCCTACTGGAATCCCCGTCCGATTGAGCGCGAACCGATCCGGGCATTGTTGCAGGCGGCATACGACGGTAGTCGCCCGGCATGACGACGCGAACGACAGAGAAGAATGGAGTGAGAGCATGAGGATAGCGTTCCTGGGTACAGGAAAGATGGGCTTGCCGATGGCACGGCACATGGCGTGTGGTGGGCATGAGGTTGTGGCGTTCGATATCGCCTCAGCCCAGCTTGCACTGGCACGTGAGGCCGGCCTCGCGATTGCGGCATCGCTTGCCGATGCTGTCGCACCGGCGCAGGTGATATTCAGTTCTATGCCGCACGACGCGGCGTTTGCCGCCGTATCCGCTGAAGTCGCGGCCTGCGCGCCGCCAGGGTCCATCTATGTAGACACCAGCACGATTTCTCCGGCGGCTTCGGCTGCCGCGGCCTTGCACCTGGCGGCACGCAATATCGCGTACCTGCGGGTGACGGTGTCGGGCAACAACCATATGGCCGAGGCGGCGAACCTGACCGCGATGGTGTCCGGTCCCGCCGCGGCGTTTGAGCACGTCAAGCCCTTGCTCGCGCTGGTCGGCCCGACCCAGTTCTATCTCGGTGACGCGGAGCAAGCCCGCCTGATGAAGCTGGTCATCAACCTGCTGATTGCATTGACCTCCGGGATGCTCGCGGAAGCGCTGACGCTTGGCCAGAAGGGGGGGCTCGACTGGAAGGCCATGTGGGAAGTGATTGCAGCCAGTGCGGTCGCATCGCCCATTGTCAAGGCGAAGTCCGCACAGCTAGCGGTGCACGACTACGCGCCGACCTTTACCGTTGACCAGATGCTCAAGGATGTCGGCCTGATCCTCGACGCCGGCGCGGACCTGCGGGTGCCAATGGGCTTGACCGCTTTGCTGGGCCAGATGCTGCAAGGTGCCGCAGCGCAAGGCTTTGCTGGCGAGGACTACGCAGCCGTGATCAAGTTCGCCGGGCAAGCGGCAGGAGTGCCGCAGCGCTAATTCCTGGTCGTGACCGCGATAACCGTTCAGGTCGTCCACTTCCGTTCGTAGTCCATCTGGTGGAAATGGTCCACCAGGAACTCGATAAACAGCCGAACCCGTGCGGGCAAGTATGTACGGGTCTGGAACGCGATATTGACGGTGAGCCGTGGCAGGTCCCAGTCGTCCAGCACCGGCACGAGCCGTCCGGCGACGATGTCGTCGTACACGATGTACTTCGGTTGCACAAGAATGCCCATGCCGTTGAGGGCGGCGGCCCGAAGTACCTGACCGTCGTTCGATTCCAGCGTGCTGCGCACATTGATGGTCTGCTGTACCTCGTCGCGGCTGAAGGTGAGTTCGTTGGGGCGATTCGCATAGGAATAGATCAGCATGGCATGACTGGCGAGATCTTCGATGGTGCGAGGCATCCCCTTGCGCTCAAGATAGCGGGGCGATGCCGCCAGCACGCGGCGCATTTGCGCCAGGCGGCGCACGGTGAGATTGGAATCAGGCTCGAACTCGCGGGTGCGAATGGCGAGATCAATACCGCTATCCATGATGTCGTAATAGCGATTAGCGGCAACGATATTCACGCTGACTTTCGGATAGCGCTCGGTAAATTCCGGAATCAGCGGCGCCAGGTGGAGCATCGAGAACGACAGGGATGCCGTCACAGTCAGAGTGCCGGCCGGTTCCAGCACGTTGGCGCTGACATCGGCCTCTGCTTCCTTCATTTCTGAAAGCAAGTCCTTGCAGCGCCTGAAGAATTGCTCTCCGACCTGCGTCAGGTAGAGGCGGCGCGTACTTCGCTCGATCAGGCGTGCAGCCAGCCTGCGCTCGAGCGAGGTCAGGTGGCGGCTCGCCGCGGCATTCGACATTTCCAGATTCTCGGCGGCCTTGGTGAGGCTTCCCAATTCCGCGGTCTGCACAAACAACTCAATTTCCGTCCACCGATCCATGCAGCGTCTCCAACACTTGCGTCGTTCAATTTTCTCGCGGCGAGGAAGATTGATTTCCCTTATGCGATTTTTTTTTTGTTTTTTTAAAGTATAGACTTCTTTGCAATCAGCCAGTCATCAATGAATGAACAATTAGTGCTGATGCAGGAGGAAGGAGGCAACGTCATGATGCGAACACCGATTCGCAGCGCTGCGCCCGTCACGATGGATGCCATGCATGGCGATCTGGTTGTCGACATGCTGATGGAAAGGCGAACCTATTTCCGCCATCGGGCACCGCGCATAAGAGGAGACCATGAACACAATCCACGAAATCACACCGCTGTTCGAGATGCGTGGCATCTCGAAGACCTTTCCCGGGGTCAGGGCACTGGACGATATCTCGTTCTCGGTCTATCCCGGCGAGGTGCATATGCTGCTGGGGGAGAACGGAGCGGGAAAATCCTCACTGATGAAAGTCCTGTGCGGCGTCTATGCCGCGGACGCGGGTGAGTTCTACCATGAAGGCAGGCAGGTCAAGGTGTCGGGTCCCGCAGATACGATGCGGCTCGGCATTGCCGTGATCTTCCAGGAGTTTTCGCTGGTCCCGTATCTCGATATCGCGCAGAACATCTTTCTCGGACGCGAACCGCGCGGCCGCCTTCCCGGCTCGGTCGACCACAAACGGATGCACGCCGAGGCGCGTCGCCTGCTCGACATGCTCGGCATGGATCTGAGCACCCATACCCCGGTGCATCGTCTTGGCGTGGCCCAGCAGCAGATGATCGAGATCGCCAAGGCGCTGTCGCAGGATGCGCGCATTCTCGTGCTCGACGAGCCGACCGCTGCGCTCTCCGACCGCGAAACAGAGCGGCTGTTCGATGTGATCGGCCGGCTGAAGGCCGACGGCGTATCGCTAATTTATATCTCGCACCGGATGGCCGAAGTGTTTGCGCTCGGCGACCGCATTACGGTGATGCGTGATGGCCGCAAGGTCGGCAGCTATCTGCCCGGCGACGCGACGCCCGACGAGCTCGTCACGCGCATGGTGGGCCGCAAGGTTGACATGAGCTATTGCCGCGAGCGGGGCGGGCTGCCCGGCGAGCTGGTGCTGGATGTGCGCAACGTCAGTGCGGGAAATGGCATCGAGAACGTCAGCCTCCAGGTGCGCGCAGGAGAGATTGTCGGCCTTGCCGGCCTGGTCGGTTCGGGACGCAGCGAAGTCGCGCGCGCGGTGTTCGGCGCGGACCCGATCCGTGAGGGCGAGATCCGGATCTTTGGCCAGGCAATGCGCGGCGGACCCGAAAAGGCAAGGGCGCTCGGCGCGGCGTTGATTCCGGAAAGCCGCAAGACCGAAGGTCTGGCGCTGATTCGCTCGGTGCGCGACAACCTGCTGCTGGCCGGGCTGAACCGAGCATTTCCGATGCAGTGGTACCGCCATGGCAAGGCGGAGGTCATGTCCGCCAGGGAGATCGAGCGGCTGCGCATCGCAACCCCCAATGGCGACCAGCTCGCGCAGAACCTGTCGGGCGGCAACCAGCAGAAGATCGTGATCGGAAAGTGGCTGCTTGCCGAGGCGCGCCTCTTTATCTTCGACGAACCGACTCGCGGCATCGATGTCGGCGCCAAGGCCGAGATCTTCGCGCTGATCGACGGGCTTGTGAAGCAAGGCGCTGCGGTGCTGCTGATCAGTTCCGAGCTGCCGGAAATCATCAATGTCTGCGACCGCACCTATGTCATGCGGGAAGGCCGGATTGCCGGCGAACTCGCGCACGGCCAGATGAGTGAGGAAAGCATTCTGCAACTGGGGATGAACGATGTCTGATACGCCTGATACCCAAATGTTGTCGCACGCCATGTCGCGACCGCCCGCTGCATCGCCTGTCAGCTTGCTCACCCCCGCGCTGGCGCGCGTACCAGGCTCGGCCTGGGTGCTGCTTCTGCTGGTGCTCGCGTTCAGCGTGGCCGGCCAGGGCTTCCTGAGTGTCGCCAATCTGCTCAACGTCGGCACTCAATCCACGATCTTGCTGCTGGTTGCCTTGCCGATGACGCTGATCATCATGACGGAGGGACTCGATCTTTCGATCGGCGCGGTGCTGACGCTATGCGGCGTGGTGCTGGCAACGGTTGTGATTGGCACAGGTTCGGTCGGCCTCGCCCTGGCGGCCGCCCTGGGTGTGGGCGTCGCGTTTGGGCTGCTCAATGGCGGACTGGTTGCGTGGCTTGGCATGCCGCCATTCGTGGCAACGCTTGGCACCCTCGGTGTGGCGCAAGGGTTCGCATTGGTGATGACCGACGGCCAGAGCGTCGTCGGCATCGGCGACACGATTCCGGCGATCTATGCCGGCGCGTGGCTCGGTATCCCGATCCCGCTCTGGATTGCCGCAACCTGCTACGGCCTGTTCCATTGGCTGCTTTACCGCTCCCGATTCGGAGCTTATGTCTTTGCCCTGGGTGGCAATCGCGAAGCACTCAAGTTTGCCGGCGTTCGCGTCAATCGCTACCTGATCGCGGTCTATGCCCTGGGCGGGCTGATGGCAGGTCTCGCAGCATTGCTGCTAACTGCGCGGATGAACGCCGGGCATCCGACCGCTGCCATCGGGCTCGAGTTCGATGCCATCGCGGCGGTGGCGGTGGGTGGTACCACCTTCGATCGCGGCAATGGCTGGCTGCCCGGCACGCTTCTCGGTGTGCTGACCGTGGGTGTGCTGCGCAACGGGCTCAATCTGCTCGGCGTGCCCTCCGCGGTGCAAGTTGCCGCCATCGGGCTGCTCGTCCTCGTGGTCCTGCTGATCGAGTCGTACAAGAATAAGGAGAAGGCATGAACACCCACGCGCTCACGCCGCGCTTTGCGCTTTCCGCCGATGCCCGTTCATTCGCGTACCGGCTCGGGGCGCTCGGCCTGCTCTGTGCCTTGCTGGCCATCGCATCGGATGCGTTCCTGACAACCGGGAACCTGCTCAATGTGCTGCGCCAGGCCAGCCTGCTGTTCCTGCTCGCCTCGGGCCTCACCCTGGTGATCCTGACCGGGGGACTCGATCTGTCGGTTGGTGCGAATGTCGCAATGTCTGCCTGCCTGGCGGCAAGTGTCATGAAGGCTACCGGCTCCACGCTGCTCGGGGTCGGGGTCGGCCTTGGCTGCGGCATGCTGATCGGGCTTGCCAATGGCGTGCTGGTGGCCGCCCTGCGGATTCCACCGTTTATCGCCACCTACGGCATGCTGTGGGTACTCCACGGACTCACATACTGGTTCATGGCCGGTGAAACGATTCACGGATTCTCGCCGGCGTTCCGTGCCATTGGCAGCGGCTACTTGCTGGGGGTGCCGATCCCCGTATTCCTGATGCTGGTCTTCCTGTTTGCGGGCATGGCGGTATCGCAGAAGACCACGTTCGGACAGGAGATCTATGCAATCGGCGCAAATCCCGTCGCCGCGCGCCTGTCCGGCGTTCCGGTCAAGCGGCGCCTGGTGCTGGTCTATATGGTTAGCGGTGCCATGGCAGGGCTTGCAAGCCTGGTGTTCCTCGCGCGCCTGAACTCGGCCGAGGGCGATATCGGCGAGGCGCTGACCTTGCCGGCCATTGCCGCGGTGCTGATCGGTGGGACGTCGCTGTTCGGGGGCGTGGGCAGGGTCTCGGGCACGCTGATCGGCGCCATCATTCTGACGCTGGTGCTCAATGGCATGAACCTGCTGACCATCAGCGCGAACTGGCAGCCGCTGCTCACTGGCGTCATCGTCGTGCTGGCGGTATTCCTCGACACCATTTCCCGTCGCCGCAACGGTACGCGCTGAACTTCAATTCCAATACTTACCCGATAGCAGGAGACATCTCATGAATACCCGACATCTCAAGCAGTTAGCGGCCCTGGCCAGCTTCGGCATGCTCGCCATGACGGCGGCGCATGCGGACGGTGAACGGATTGCGGTCTTTACCAAGAACCAGACCAATCCATACTTCCAGGCGCTGCGGCAGGGTGCGGATGCGGCGGCGAAGGGCATGAATGCAAAAACTACGCACTACATCCCTACCAAGCCGGACAGCATTCCGGAACAGATGAGCCAGATCGAAGACGTCGTCGTCAAGAAGGCTGACGCCGTGGTGTTCGTCCCGGTCGACTACAAGGCGATGGGGCCGGGCGTGAAGAAGATCAATGCTGCGAACATCCCGGTCGTCAACGTGACGGATCGCAGTGACTCCGGCAGCTTCGTCGCATTCGTCGGCGCGAGCGACTATGAACTGGGCCTGAAGACCGCGACGCATCTGTTCAAGGTCATGGACGGCAAGGGCAACCTGATCCTGCTGGAAGGTGTCAAGGGATCCGCCACCAGCATCGATCGCGTGCGCGGGGTGAAAGAGGCGCTGAAGTCGTTCCCAGGCATCAAGCTGCTGGCGTCGCAGCCTGCCAACTACCAGCGTCTGCAGGCACTGCAGGTGATGGAAAACCTGATGCAGTCATATCCGCAGATTGACGCGGTCTTCGCCGCGAACGACGCGATGGCGATCGGAGCGATCGAGGCGCTGCAAGGCGCCAATCGCAAGGCTCTGGTTTCCGGCATCAATGGCACCAAGGAAGCGATCGACGCGATCAAGAATGGCACGATGCTGGCGACCGGCGACTACAACGGCTTTGTGCAGGGCTGCCTTGGCACCATGACCGCGATCCGCAAATTGCGAGGGCTGCCGGTCCGGCAAGAAATCGTGCTGCCGGCCACCGTGATCGACAAGTCCAACTTTCAGGCACTCGATATTCCTGCTGACAAGCGCACCTGCCCCAGCTGGGAAGACGTTAGCAAAACCTGATCCCCCTTTTTATCTTGCAACTCAGGAGTAACCATCATGCGCAACCTCAATGAGGAGACCATTACCCAGGCGGTACTGGCGCGCAACATCGACATGAAGGACAGGAGGCTCCGGGAAATCATGACCAGCCTGATCCAGCACCTTCATGCCTTTGCCCGCGAAACAAGGCTGACTGAAGCTGAGTGGGCCGCCGGCATCCGGTTCCTGACCGAGGTGGGGCAGACGTGTTCGCCGACGCGGCAGGAGTTCATCCTGCTTTCCGATACCCTTGGCTTGTCGACGCTGGTCACCGCGCAGAATCACCGCAAGCCCCAGGGCTGCACCGAGGCAACCGTATTCGGGCCGTTCTATGTCGATGACGCGCCCGAATACGAGCTTGGCGCGGACGTCGGCAACGGCATGGCCGGACAACCCTGCTTCGTGAGCGGACAGGTCCGCGGGATTTCTGGCGAAGCGATTCCCGGTGCAAAGCTGGAGGTGTGGCAGGCGGACTCCGAAGGCTTCTATGATGTCCAGCTCGCGCAAGGGCATGTCCAGGGACGCGGGACACTGGTAGCCGACGCGACCGGACATTTCCACTTCAAGTCCATCGTCGCGGAAAGCTATCCGATTCCGCACGACGGACCGGTTGGCAGGATGCTTGATGCCATGGGGCGTCATCCCTGGCGGCCAGCGCACCTGCACTTCATGGTATCGGCCCCCGGTTACGAGACGCTGGTCACGCATGTATTCCGGGAGGGCGGTGAATATCTGGATAGCGATGCGGTGTTCGGTGTGCGGTCCTCGCTGATCGCGGACTGGGTAGAGCATGCGGCCGGCACGACGCCGGATGGCGATCAATCGGCTACGCCGTTCTACACGCTGGATTTCGACTTTGTACTGAATCCGGCGACCGACCAGACGCGGAGGAAGCCGTGACCATCGTCAAGCACATCGTGATGTGGAACCTGCGTGGCGACAGCGAGGGCGAAAAGCGTTCCGCGGTGGCGCGGCTCAAGTCCGCCTTCGAGAGCCTGCGCGGCCGGATTCCCGGACTTCTGCACCTTGAGATCGGCGTGGATTCAAGCCGCGTTGATTATGCGTGCGATGTCGTTCTCTATACAGAGTTCGCTTCGCGCAGCGCGCTGGAAGACTATGCAAGCCACCCTGAGCACCAGCGTGTCAAGCGCGAACTCGGTGACTTGCGGATCGCCCGATATCAGGTTGATTACATTGCCAACTAAGGAGAAGTAACAATGTTCTACGTCATTCATGCCGTCGACAAGCCGGATGCGCTGTCCCTGCGCCTGGCGAACTACGATGCGCACAAGGCCTATCTTGCACAGGCCCGCATCAAGACACTGATCTCTGGTCCACTCGTTGCTGATGACGGTGAAACCATGATCGGCTCGTTCTTCCTCGTGGAGGCAGAGAACAAGGGGGATGCCGTAGCCTTTAACGCCAATGACCCGTTTGCGCACGCCGGACTCTGGCAGCAAGTCAGCATCCATGCATTCAACAAGCGCGTCGACAATCGATAAACCCTTAACGAAGGCTTGCGCAACCCGACGTGTCGCGCAGCCTGATCCTGGCTGGAACGCAGTGAAAGTAACGTACCTGATCATCGGCGGCGGGACGGCCGGCGCAGTGCTCGCGGCGAGATTGTCGGAAGATCCCTCGGCTACGGTGTGCCTGCTCGAAGCGGGACCCGACATCCGACCGGATGCCGTGCCTTCGGACATCGATGACGACTTTCCGAGCGCGTCGCTGAATCCGGCCTATTTCTGGAAGGACTTGCGCGCGCGTCGGCGCTCCGACGGCGACGAATACCCCTATCCCCAGGCTAGGGTTCTCGGCGGGGGCTCGAGCATCAATGGCATGTGGACGCTGAGGGGACTGCCGGCCAACTACGACAGTTGGGTGAAAACCGGGGCGGCGGGCTGGGGCTGGGACGATGTTCTGCCTTACTTCCGGCGCGCCGAGGGGGATGTCGGCAGGCGACCTGGACCCGGTCAATCGGGCCCGTTCGTGATCCGCCGCCCGCCGCGCCCGGAGTGGCCGGGATTTGCGGCCGCAGCTGAGAAGGTGCTCAACGCACGAGGGTTTCAGACTATCGACGACATCAACGAGGAGCCGGGGTGTGGATTCTTCGCCATGCCTTACGCTGCAAGCGGTGGCAAGCGATCCTCGGGGGTATCGTGCTATCTGACCCGGGAAGTCCGTGCCAGGCCGAACCTGACCATCCTGGCCGATGCCACCGTCCACCACCTCGAGATCGACGGTGGCAGGGTCACCGGCGCCGTCTACGTCAGCAAAGGGGAGCGTGCCCGTGTCGCTGCCGAGGAGATTATCCTTTGCGCGGGTGGTGTCCATTCGCCTGCGATCCTGCTGCGCTCCGGTATTGGCGATGCCGAATGCCTGCGGGCACTGGGGGTTGCACCTAGGCTTCATCTCAAAGGCGTGGGACGCCATCTGCAGAACCATCCCTATCTGCAGTTCGCGATGACCATGCCGCGCCATGCGCGTCAGTCCGCGGCGCTGCGCACCTTTGCCTGCGCCGGGCTGAGGCACTCGTCGGGCCAGGCGGAGAGTCCCGATGGTGACCTGTTCCTTTCCTTGCTGGGCCGGGTCGGACCGCGCGGTTTCGGGACCGATCTCGCCATGCTCAGTGCCGCCCTGTATGCGCCGTTCTCCCGCGGCCGTGTCAGCCTGGCATCGCCGGATCCGGATGTCACCCCTTTGATCGACTTTCGGTTCTTCGACGACCCGCGTGATGCACCCCGGATGCTGCAGGCGGCTCGGCTGGTCGAAATGCTGCTGGCCGCCCCTGAGTTCGCATCTTGCTACCACGACGCCTTTATTCTGCCTCCGGTGATGGCGGCGAATCAGTTCAATCGAGGCGGTGTACGCGGGCACCTGCTTGCCTTGGGAGCGAAGGTTGCGTTGAACTCGCCGGGCTTCGTCTCGCGTGCATTGCTTGGCCGGGCACTGAAGCCGGGCAAATGGATCGCGAATCGGGCGGGGCAGCGGCGCCTTTCGGACGATGAAATTCTCGGCGCGGTGGCACCCATGGGACATGTGGCGTCTACTTGCCGGATGGGCAATGCCAGTGACCCGGACGCGGTGGTCGATGCGCATTGCCGGGTCATCGGCCTTGAGCGCCTGCGTGTCGTGGACGCTTCGGTCATGCCGTCGGTGCCAAGCGCGAATACCAACCTGCCAACCATCATGGTGGCAGAGAGGGCTGCTGACCTGATCAAGGCCCGCGTTTGATGCGGATTCCTGCCATTCGGATGACACAGGCAAGTTGCAAGCTGTACATATGACCAATTAAACACGGATTTTCATCAATGTTCGACCCGCCTTGAGGGGCGATGCAACCGGGGATCCATGCCGATATCGACGGGATTTCGTCGGTATATTGAATGGCCATTGGTCTCGACTTCGACGAGTTGGCTTTGCGTTGTCTGGCTGCAGCGGGTAATCCCTAGGTATACCAATTTGGTCATCTGTACAGATAATTTGTGTGTTGTCTGTCGCTCGCCGTAGATTTCACCGTGGAGCTACTGCGCAGACTCACAGATTGATGGCTTGTTGTCGAAACAGTAGAGGTAGAGGATGCTTGAATACTTTTCGGATTACCCCTGGAACCTGTCGCTTTCCATGGCCCTGGATATGGGCGCGAACATGGATGAGATCGACCGGGCATCCCGTTCGCTACGCGATGGAAAAATTCCGGAAGGCATG
Source organism: Cupriavidus taiwanensis (assembly GCF_900250075.1). NCBI lineage: Bacteria > Pseudomonadati > Pseudomonadota > Betaproteobacteria > Burkholderiales > Burkholderiaceae > Cupriavidus > Cupriavidus taiwanensis. The sequence goes on along the minus strand of NZ_LT977071.1, from coordinate 1,564,313 downwards.
GACCCGGCCCAGGCGTTTTTTCACGCGTGGGATGACGCGGGTCAGAAGCTGGCTGCAAGCGCCGCGGGCGACGAAGAAGCCGGGCATGGCCTGACGGCGTCGGAGAAGTACCGACGCGCGGCGATCATGCTCATCACCGCGGAGCGGATGCCGCACCACAATTATCCGCCTCGTCTGGAGGCGTATGACCGCATGCTCCATTACTTTGCAAAGTATGTGGAGCTCGGCCACGTGAATTGTGAGCGCGTCATGGTTCCCTACCAAGACGCTGTATTGCCAGCTTTGCTGGTCAAGGCAGAAGGCGCAACGCCGGCACCTTGCATGGTGCACTTCAATGGCCTGGATGGCGTCAAAGAATTTTTGTTTATGTCAGGCTTCCCCGCGGCTTTGGCAAAACGCGGCATCTCTACGCTGATCGTCGACAATCCCGGAGTCGGAGAAGCGTTGCGCAAGCACGGCCTGCACAACTTCCCGGAAGCTGAGGTTCCCGCTGCGGCGTGTATCGATTATCTTGAGCGTCGCCCGGAGGTAGATCGCGATCGAATTGGCATGATTGCGCTGAGTATGGGCGGCTATCATGCACCGCGCGCCACCGCATTCGAGCCGCGCTTCAAATGCTGCGTCGCCTGGGGGGCGAACTACGACTTCGGCAAGCGCTTCCGCATGCGGCTGGAAGGTCAGGGCACGCAAAAGTCGGTTCCGCATTTTGTTGAGCACGTGCAATGGGTGCTTGGCGCGCAATCAGTGGAGGCATGTCTCGATACTGCCAGCGGCTTCACCCTGAAAGGGATTCTCGACCGTATCCGCGTGCCGATTCTTATCAACCACGGCGAGCTGGATCGTCAGGTTCCGGTGGAGTCGGCGTATCTGACCTATGAGGATTGCATCAACAGCCCGCGTCGCGAACTGCGGATCTTCACGGCCGAGGAGGGCGGCGAGCAACACTGCAGCATCGGCAACATGAGTCTTGCAACGGATTACATGGCGGACTGGATTGCCGATGTACTCGCGGCAAACCGTGCCGCCAAGTCATGACGTGCAAGCGTCGCTGCATATCAAATTGATGCAGAACCCTCACCGCGGCCTCGCAGAACTTCCTGTAGCGATGCCCGGTGAGAGCCCCTGCGGGACCCGCCAGGCAAGACGGTCATGATCTGTCAACGAGCGCCCGAAAACCGCCGGCCAGGAACGGGAGCATGCACTTGAAAGCCTGTTCCAGGTTGGTGGATTTGAACTTGCGCAGCGAAAGGCTCTCGACTCTTCCAGGTTCCGACACCAGGGCAACCATCGCGCCAACCATAAAGCTGAAGGCGTGGTAGATATCCTCTTCGGGGATTGTTGGCAAACTCCGGCGGAATTCAGCGACAAACTGACGCGCAATGGGGTCATAGTGGTCGCTGATGAACTTCGCCCAATCGGGAGAATTGGAGACGCGAGAGATCAGCAGTGAATAGTTCTTCCAGCCCTGTCCTCCGTGCGAACTCCGTTCCACGAACGGATAAACGTAACCGGTAATCAGGTCTTCGAGCGGGACAGGATTGTCGCCTGCGCGAGTTCGTGCTGCATCGAGGGCGAGAATGCGCTGATGCGCCATATAGGAAGCGCGACGTTCGATAACCTTGTTGAAGAGAACGTCCTTGGTGCCAAAGTGATACGTAACCAGAGCAATCCGGGTATCGGTTGCCTCTGCCACATCCCGCATCGAGGTCCCGTGGTATCCGTTCCTTGCAAACAATGCCTCCGCGGCATCGAGCATGCGATCGCGCGTCGCGTCCCCAGCCTTCCTCGTATTGGTCCGAATGACGCCAGGAACGCTACCTGCGGCTGGCTTGGTCCGCTCGCTTGTGGCAGCACTCGGTGAATTTTTCATCGGTATCTGAGCTATCGACTTCCACGGCCCTCTTTTGACCGGCTTTCGAAAGAATTTGGGTCAATTGTACAGCTAACGAGACCCGATATCGATTGCAGCCCGTGCTCCCGGGCCAATCTCGATACCGAGATCACTGGCTCGCACGCAGGGGCTGCCAATCGCCGCGTGAATTCCTCGCTGCGGTTCGGCCGGCCTTTGCCACTGCCGGCGACTGGTACCCAGTGGTGGGAATGCCGTCAAAAATCAATGCCGTCATGGAACATGTCGCCCAGCAGATCCGGCGCCGCGGTGCCAGGGACGGCGCCGCCACGCCTGGCCCGGCAGCTATCCCTTCGGACGCCAAGGTTCACCTGATCCCCGCAACGTCCATGCTGCAAGCATCACTTAACCATGAGCGGGCATACGTACTTTCACCTAATGCTGCATTGCGACAATTCTTTTGCTACAATCAGGGAAAACCCCATAAGGGTAATCCCGAAAAGGAAGGACGCCATGAACACCCAATCCGATATCAAGCTGACCGATCAACTGGAACGCCAACTCATCGAGCGCGAGCTCGGCACGCAAAGCCTGGGCTTCGCCCACGACGTCAAGCGCGCCATCGCCACCGTGCAATCGGTGATCGAGCGCCTGCAGAGCCAGGCCCGCAAGGCCAAGGTGGTTTACGCCAACGGCTGATCGCTGGCACTAGCAGTACGGTAGTTGCGGCCCTTCCGGGCTGCGTTGAAGAACCGGCCATACGTGCGCCCGCCCGGGTGAACGCGGCCGGTTTTGCTTTGCCTGCGGCGTTGGAGTGCTTTGTGAGCAACTCTCACAAGGCTTGCCAGTGCTTTTCGTTTTGCCGCCGCGGCGGACAGGGCTATCTTGGATGCCTTTCCGGAGTCCCGTGCGCCCATGTCCCCGCTTGTGCTGCTGTGCCTGCTGATCACCTATGTGGTCTGGGGCACGACCTATCTCGCGATCCGCTTTACGCTGGAGAGCTTTCCGCCGCTGTTCATGATGGGCACGCGCTTCCTGTGCGCGGGCCTGCTGCTGAGTGCGTGGCTGGCATGGCGCGGCACGCCGATGCCGTCGGGGCGGCAGTTGCGCCATTGCGCGGTGCCGGCGTTGTTTCTGCTGGTGGGCGGCATGGGACTCACTGCCATCGCCGAGCAGACGATTTCTTCGGGCGCCACCACGGTGATGATCGGGTCGATGCCGATCTTCGCGCTGATTTGGGGGGCGTGCTTCGGCAACCGGCCGAAGTGGTTCGAGTATGTGGCGATCGCCATTGGCAGCGCCGGCATCCTGGTGCTGACCGCGGGCGCGGAATTCCAGGTCAGTAGCGGCGGGGTGGTGGCGCTGTTGCTGGCGGTGGCAAGCTGGTCCTTCGGCTCGCAGCTGGCGCGCCGGCTCGACCTGCCGCCCGGGGCGGCGGCGTTTGCCGCGGAGATGGTGATCGGCGGCGCGGTGCTGATGGCGCTGTCGCTGCTGCGGCAGGAGCCGTGGCCGTCTTCCGTCAGCGCGCAGGCCGGCTGGGCCTGGGTCTACCTGGTGGTGGCGGGGTCCCTGGTAGCCTTCTCCGCTTACATGTACCTGGTCTCGACGGTCAGCCAGACGCTGGCGGCAAGCTATGTCTACGTGAACCCGCCGGTGGCGCTGGCCATGGGCGCATGGCTGGGCGGCGAGCAGATCGCGCCGCAGACGCTGGGCGCGGTGGTGCTGATCCTGGTGGCGCTGACGGTGCTGAGCCTGGGCACGCTGCGCGCGGCGCGGACCCAGGCAGCCTGAGCGCGCCACGCCGCCGCGGGCGCTTGCGCAATCCCGCTCAGCGGCCCGACTGCTCCTGGATCCACAGCGACAGCCGGACCTTGTAGGCCTGCTGGATATGCCGGCGCGCGATCTGCTCGGCCAGCGTCGGATCACGCTGTTCCAGCGCTTCCACCAGCGAGATGTGTTCTTCGTACGAGCTGCGCGCACGCCCCGGCACCGCCAGCGTGGTGCGCCCGAGCAGCGCCATGGACTCGTGCAGCGAGCGCAGCGTCTTCAGCAGGTAGCGGTTGTGGGCGCAGCGGTGCAGGGTCTCATGGAACAGCCGGTTGTTCAGTGCGAGCCGGTCGGGATCGTCGGCGATGGCGAGGTCGCGCTCGACGATATCGCGCAGCAGCGAGATCTCTACGTCGGTGGCGTGGCGCGCGGCCAGCGCGGCGGCGGTGCCCTCCAGCACTTCGCGCATCACGTACAGCTCGCTGACCATGCTGGCATCGAGCTGCGTCACCATCATCCCCCGATTGGGCTCGTTGACGACCAGGCCCTCGGATTCCAGCCTGGACAGCGCTTCACGCACCGGCGTGCGCGACAACCCCAGCGATTCGGCCAGTTCCACCTCGCGCAGCCGCGTGCCGGGGGAAAGCTGGCCGGCCTGGATGGCGGCGCGCAGCTGCTGGTAGGCGCGCTCCGAGCGCGGGAGCGATGCAGCCTGGCCGCTGTCGGCGGCGCCGTTGAACTCTTGAGCAATCATGTGAGGCTGGCGGATGCGGTGTAACTGTCGTAGCCAGCCATCATACCCGCTCGCGCCCGCCTGACATCACGGTGTCGCAATACGGGGTAAAGGGGCTGGCCCGGCGCCAGCCCCGCGCCGCCGGGGGCGTCAGCCCGCCGGCGACTGGAATGGGTGGTACTGGTACAGCCAGGTTTCCGACAGCGGCTTGCCGTTCAGGCGCAGGAACAGCCGCAGGTCGACCGGCTGGGCGCCCTCGGTGGTCAGGTCGAACTGGGCCCGCCAGTGCCCGGCCACGCCATTGGGCACGGCTTCGGTGAAGACATAGGAAAAACTGCCGCGCGAGGCGGTCAGCACGGCTTCGGGCTTGACGCCGAAGGGCAGTTTCTCCAGCGGCGCACCCTTGAACTCGACCATGAACTTGCGCACGCCCTTGGGCCGCGGCTGGCCTGGCTGGCCGCCGTTGCCCAGGCGCGTGGCGACGCAGCGCGCCAGCGGCGACGGGTAGGGCTCGTCGGCCGCCCAGTGCAGCCGGTAGCGCAGGCGGTAGGTGTTGCCGGCCTTGGCCGGCGCCTTCGGCACCCACATGGCGACGATATTGTCGTGGATCTCATCGTCGGTGCGCAGCTCCACCAGCTGCACCGAGCCGGCGCCCCAGCCGTCGCGCGGCTCCACCCACAGGCTGGGGCGGCGGTCGTAGTTGACGCCGTCCTGGTAGTGGTCGAACAGGCGGTCGCGCTGCAGCAGCCCGAAGCCCTTCGGGTTGTCGTCGGAGAAGGCCGAGGCGGTGGTCTGCGGCGGGTTGTTGAGCGGGCGCCAGATATGCTCGCCGGCGCCGTTCCACAGCGCCAGGCCGTCGGAGTCGTGCACTTCGGGGCGCCAGTCGACGGCGGTGCCCTTGATGCTTTCCGAGAACCAGTACATCGAGGTCAGCGGCGCCAGCCCAAGCCGCGCCACGTCCTTGCGCAGGAACAGCACGCATTCGACATCCATGATCACGGCCTTGGCGCGCTGCATGACGAAGCGGTAGGCGCCGGAAATGCTGGGCCCGTCCAGCAGCGCGTAGACCATGACGGTGTCGCTGTTGCCCTCGGGGGTCTCGAACCAGAAGTGGGTGAAGGCCGGGAATTCTTCCTGCTTGCCCGCTTCGGCGACGTCGATGGCGATGCCGCGCGCGGACAGGCCGTACTGGTACAGCTCGCCGATGGCGCGGAAATACGAGGCGCCGAGGAAGGCCACCCAGTCGTTCTTGCGCCAGTCGCGCGTTTTCTGGTCGCCCAGGCGGCTTTCCTGGAAGCGGAAGCCGGCAAAGCCGCTGCCCGGCGGCAGCTTGTGCGCGGGGCTGTCCGCCGGCATGTCGAAGTAGGCATCGTCATAGACGATCTCGCGCGCCTTGCCGGTGCCGCCCTTGGCGCGCTCGATCACATGCATGCGCACCGGGCTGCGGAAGTAGGTGCCGAGGTGGAAGAACGTGACCGGGAACTGGCCCGGGCCGCTGGCAAAGAGCGCGTCCTCGGTCCGGAAGCGGATCTTGCCGTGGGCGTCGTAGTCGATGCGGGACAGCACGTCTGCCGGTGGCGCGGGCGGCGGCGCGTAAGGCTTGCCGGCCAGCGCGCGGGCGCGGTCGATCAGGGCGTCGAAGCCGAACGGCTGGGCCTCGCCTAGCTTGATCCGGCTGGCTGCCAGTACCGATGGGGTAATGCCGAGGGCGGCAAGCGCGGCTGAGGCGGTGGCAGAGACCAGCAGGGTTCGGCGATTCATCATGTGGCGAAAGCGTCCTTTTATTGTCCGGGTTTGTGCAGAACTGTAAAAGACGCCGCCGCCGCGGAAAAGTTCGGACACCCTCTGTTACAGCGGGTGGCGCCGGTGCCTCACGGCATCTCGCGCACCTCGCTCGCCGCGCGGCGCTGGCGCCGCCGCTGCCGCGCCAGCATGTTCAGCCCCTCGACCGCCGCCGAGAATGCCATCGCCGTATAGATATAGCCCTTCGGCACGTGCGTGCCGAGGCCTTCGGCGATCAGCGTCATGCCGATCATCATCAGAAACGCCAGCGCCAGCATCACGATGGTGGGATTGCGGTTGATGAAGTTGGCCAGCGGCGTCGCCGCGAACAGCATCGCCATCACCGCCGCGATGACGGCCACGAACATGATCTGCACGTGCTCGGTCATGCCCACCGCGGTGATGATGCTGTCAATCGAAAACACCAGGTCCAGCACCAGAATCTGGCCGATGGCCGAGGCAAAGCTGTGCACTGCCGTGGCCGTGCCGCCTTCCGCGGCTTCTTCGGCGGCGTTGACGTGCTGGTGGATTTCGCGCGTGGCCTTCCATACCAGGAAGCCGCCGCCCCCGATCAGGATCAGGTCGCGCCACGACAGGCCATGGCCCAGCACGCTGAAGACCGGTTGGGTCAGCGTGACGATGAAGGCGATGGTAGCCAGGAGGCCCAGGCGCATCAGCAGCGCCAGGCTGATGCCGATCTTGCGGGCCTTCTCCCGCATCTCCAGCGGCAGCTTGTTGGTCAGGATCGAGATAAAGATCAGGTTATCGATCCCGAGCACGATTTCCATGGCCACCAGCGTGGCCAGTGCCGCCCAGGCGGCGGGATCCTGCAGCAATGCCAACGTCGCTTCCATGAAGGCTCCGGAGTGATGGGAGGGCGCATGCAGGCTTCATGTTAGCGCAGCGTCGCTTGGCCGCGCAGCCTGTCACATAAAGATAAAGGGTGCCGGCTCAGGTTGCCATGTGCTGCTATGGAATATAGTATGTGATATATCAAAAGATCCAATCGAGCCATCAAGGAGGCAGCATGAAAGTCTGTATCTACGGCGCCGGAGCGATCGGCGGCTATGTCGGCGCGCAAATGGCGCGCGCCGGGGCGGAGGTCAGCTTCGTCGCGCGCGGACCCCACCTCGCGGCGATGCAGGAGCACGGCGTCAAGCTGCTGATCGACGGCGAGGAGCGCGTCGCCCGGGTGCGCTGCACCAGCGATCCGCATGAGCTCGGGCACCAGGATTATGTGTTCATCACCCTCAAGGCGCATTCGGTGCCCGGGGTAGTAGACCAGATGCAGCCGCTGCTGGGTCCCGAAACGGCGATCGTGACCGGCGTCAACGGCATTCCTTACTGGTACTTCTACAAGCACGGCGGCGATCTGGCCGGGCGCACGCTGGAAAGCGTCGATCCGGGCGGGCGCCAGTGGCAACGCCTGGGCCCGGAGCGGGCCATCGGCTGCGTGGTCTATCCGGCCGCGGAAATCATCGCGCCGGGCGTGATCAAGCATGTCTACGGCAAGAAATTTCCGCTCGGTGAGCCAGATGGCAGCCGCTCCGCGCGCGTGACCCGGCTCAGCGAAATGATGATGGCCGCCGACCTGGATGCTCCCGTGCGCGACAATATCCGCGACGAGATCTGGCTCAAGCTGTGGGGCAACCTGTGCTTCAACCCGATCAGCGCGCTGACCCACGCCACGCTGGACGTCATTACCGCCGATCCGGCCACGCGCGCGCTGTCGCGCCAGATGATGGTGGAGGCGCAGGGCATCGCCGAGCGCTTCGGGGTGAAGTTCCGCGTCGACGTGGAGCGGCGCATCAACGGCGCCGGCGCCGTCGGCGCGCACAAGACCTCGATGCTGCAGGACCTGGAGGCGGGGCGGGCCATGGAAATCGACCCGCTGCTGACGGTGGTGCAGGAAATGGGGCGGCTGGTGGGTGCGCCGACTCCGATGTGCGACGCCGTACTGGGCCTGATCAAGCAGCGCGATGCGATGGCGAAGCTGGCCGCCTGAGCAGCACGGGACGCCTCGGGGTCGGGCGTCCCACCGCAGCGGGAGCCGGGCACGCAACGTGACGCACGCCCGGCTTGCAAAGTCCGAAGGCAGGGCGATTGTGATATACCATATACGACAGGCCGCGCACCGCTTCTGTGCCGATGCATGTGGACTGCGCATCGTTTGATGCGCTTTCATAATGGATCGGGCGTTTTTGCTAAGCTGTGCAGCAATGCGGCGGGCAGCCATTCCGGCCGCCCGGCCGCCGGTCTCACACGAGCACATCCATGTCTGCGCAAAGCCAATCCATCGTCCAGCCCAACGGGCTGTCCCTGTCGGTACAACCGATCAACGCCGGCGCCAGCCTGCGCGACCAGGCCTACGCCATGTTGCGGCAGGCCATTGCCGACGCCGACATCTACCAGTCGCGCGACGAGATCCGGCTGGACGAGCGCGTGCTGAGCGAGGCCATGGGCGTGAGCCGCACGCCGATCCGCGAGGCCATGACGTTGCTGGAGCAGGAGGGCTTCCTGCGCACGGTACCGCGACGTGGCATCTACATCATGCGCAAGACCAAGCGCGAGATCGTCGAGATGATCCAGATGTGGGCCGCGCTCGAAAGCATGGCGGCCCGGCTGGCCACCGAGAACGCCACCGACGCCGAGATCGCGCAGTTGCGCAGCATGTTCGACAGCTTCCGTGACTCCACCCCGGCCGAGCATATCGAAGAGTATTCCGACGCCAATATCGCGTTCCACCAGGCGATCGTGCAGCTGTCCAAATCGCAGATCATCATGGACACAATCCGCAACATCTTTATCCATGTGCGCGCGATCCGGAAGATGACGATCTCGCAGAGCGACCGCGCGGCACGCTCGATCGTGGACCACCTGCGCATCATCGAGGCGCTGGAGAGGCGGGACACCGAACTCGCCGAGCGGCTGGTGCGGCAGCATTCGCTGGACCTCGCGGACTACGTGGAGAAGCACTGCGATTTTCTGGACTGAAGCAGCCGGCAATCCGGTGCAAGAGACGGCGGACTTCGGTCCGCCGTTTTGCTTTTCGACGGTGTTTGCTTGCACGACGCCATTTCGCTAAATGGTGTGTGATATATCAATGTGAAAAGGCAAGCCGCCTTTATGCCATCCCGCTACTGAAAACGCCGGTCTTTATGCCTTGCGCGTCTGGATGGCAGCTCTCTGCTGCGTCGCATCGTCGATATTTACGCCGGAAGCGCCAAACTCCTCTTGCTCTCTTCTGATATATCACATACCGTATGTCATCAGAGACTACAAATAGCGGAAGAGGAGACCCTTCGCAATGGAAACCAAAGCCCTGCAAGGAGTGCGCATCCTGGACATGACCCACGTCCAGGCGGGCCCGTCGGCGACGCAGTTGATGGCGTGGCTGGGCGCGGACGTGATCAAGGTGGAGATGCCGGGACGCGGCGACATTACGCGCAGCCAGTTGCGCGACGTGCCGAACGCCGACAGCCTGTACTTCACCATGCTGAACTCCAACAAGCGCAGCCTGACGCTGAACATGAAGACGCCCGAAGGCAAGGCCCTGCTCGAAGACCTGATCCAGCGCAGCGACGTGCTGATCGAGAACTTCGGCCCGGGCGTGCTGGCGCGCGCGGGCTTCGACTGGGACCACATGCAGGACCTGAATCCGCGACTGGTCTACGCCTCGATCAAGGGCTTTGGCCCGGGCCCGTACGCGGACTGCAAGGCCTATGAGAACGTGGCGCAGTGCATGGGCGGCTCGGCTTCGACCACCGGCGACGCCGACGGCGTGCCCACGGTGACCGGCGCGCAGATCGGCGACTCCGGCACCGGTGTGCATGCCGTGGTCGGCATCCTGGCCGCGCTGCTGCATCGCGAGCACACCGGCCGCGGCCAGCGCGTGGAAGTGGCGATGCAGGACGCGGTGCTGAACCTGTGCCGGGTCAAGCTGCGCGACCAGCAGCGCCTGGCCAACGGCCCGCTGCGCGAGTATCCCAACCAGGAGTTCGGCGACCACGTGCCGCGCGCGGGCAATGCGTCGGGCGGCGGGCAGCCGGGCGCGGCGCTGCGCTGCGCCCCGGGCGGTCCCAACGACTATGTCTACGTCATCATCCAGCCGCAGGGCTGGGAGCCGCTGATGCGCCTGTGCGGGCGCGAGGATCTGATCACCAACCCGGACTACGCCACGCCGGAAGCGCGCCTCAAGCACCTGGCCGACTGCTTCGCCGTGATCGAGAAATGGACGCGCAGCCTCAGCAAGTTCGAGGTGATGGCGGCGCTGAACGAGGTCGATGTGCCGTGCGGCCCGATCCTGTCGATGAAGGACCTGATCGAGGACGAGTCGCTGTACCAGCGCGGCTACCTGGTGGAACTGGAGCATCCGCAGCGCGGCAACTACGTGCAGCTTGGCTGCCCGATCACGCTGTCGGCCTCGCCGGTGCAGGTGGAACGCTCGCCGCTGCTGGGCGAGCACACCGAGGAGATCCTCGAGTGGCTCGGCCGCACCCCGGCGCAGATCGCCGCGATGAAGCTGGCCGGCGCGGTATGAGCGCATGAGCCCGGCCTGATGTCATTCCCGTCATTCCCGCGCGTGCGGGAATGACCCGCGGCGGCCGCGCGCCGTCATGCCTACCCCTTTTCCGAAGATCCCTGAACCGACATCGGCGCAGGCGGGGCCTCGCTTTGCCCGCGCAAGGAGCATGCTGTGCAAACCTGGATTCGTTTCCGCCGCGCCGACGGCAGCATCGGCCATGGCCGCCTGGATGAGGCCAACCCCAACCGCGTCGTGGAATATGACCGCGACGGCTTTGACAACCCCAGGCCCACCGGCGCCGTGCACGACCGCGCCGCGCTGACGCTGCTGGCACCGTGCGCGCCGGGCAAGGTGGTGGCGCTGTGGAACAACTTCCACGCGCTGGCGCGCAAGCTTGAGAAGCCGGTGCCGACGCACCCGCTGTTCCTGATCAAGCCAGCCTCGTCGCTGGCCGGGCCCAACGACGCCGTGCAGCGCCCCAAGAGCTATGACGGCAAGATCGTCTACGAGGGCGAGCTGGGCATCGTCATCGGCAAGAAGGCGCGCAACGTGACGGTAGCGGAGGCCGGCGCGCATATCTTCGGCTACACCATCGTCAACGACGTGACCGCGGCCGAGCTGATCACGGCCGATCCCAATTTCCCGCAATGGACCCGCGCCAAGGGCTTCGACACCTTCGGCTGCATCGGCCCGGCCATCGTCACCGGCTTCCCCTGGAAGGGCGCCAGCGTGGTCACGCGGCTGGACGGGGTGGAGCGGCAGAACTATCCGCTGTCGGACATGATCTTCTCGCCAGAGGAACAGGTCAGCCGCATCTCGCAGGACCTGACGCTGATGCCGGGCGATGTGATTGCCGTGGGCACTTCGCTGGGCGTGGGTTCGATGAAGGACGGCGCCGTGGTCGAGGTGTCGATCGCCGGCATCGGCTCGCTGGTCAACCACGTGCGCGGCTGAGCCGGCGCCCATTCCTTTCCTGAAACGGTGAATGCCATGCCAATGACGATCGGTGTGCCGCGCGAGGTCCACCCGGGCGAGCGGCGCGTTGCCGCCACCCCGGACTCGGTCAAGGAACTGCTCAAGCTCGGCTACCAGGTGGTAGTGGAGACCGGCGCCGGGCTGGAAGCGTCGTTCTCGGACGACGACTACCGCGCCGCCGGCGCCGCCATCGTCGACGCGGCCAGCCTGTGGGCTTCGGTCGACGTGGTGGTCAAGGTGCGCCCGCCGCAGGTCCACCCCAGCCTGGGCGTGGAAGAAGCCGCGCTCCTGAAGAAGCACGCCACGCTGATCGGCTTTGTCTGGCCGGCGCAGCAGATGCCGATGCTCGAGCGCCTGGCGCAGCGCGGCGCCACGGTGCTGGCGATGGACTGCGTGCCGCGCATCTCGCGCGCGCAGAAGCTGGATGCGCTCAGCTCGATGGCCAATATGGCCGGCTACCGCGCGGTGATCGAAGCCGCGCACGCTTTCGGCCGGCCCTTCGCCGGGCAGATCACCGCCGCCGGCAAGATCCCGCCGGCGCGGGTGCTGGTGATCGGCGCGGGCGTGGCGGGGCTGGCGGCGATCGGCGCGGCGCGCAGCCTGGGAGCGGTGGTGCGCGCCTTCGATACGCGGCCGGTGGTGCGCCAGCAGATCGAGAGCCTGGGCGCGGAGTTCCTCACGGTCGAGATCGAAGAAGATGGCAGCGGCAGCGGCGGCTATGCCAAGGAAATGAGCCCGGCCTTCATCGAAGCGGAGATGCGCCTCTTTGCCGAGCAGGCGCGCGAGGTCGACATCATCATCACCACCGCGCTGATCCCGGGCAAGCCGGCGCCCAGGCTGCTGGAGGCCGGCACCGTCGGGCTGATGCGCGCCGGCAGCGTGGTGGTCGACCTGGCCGCCGAGCAGGGCGGCAACTGCGTGCTGACCGTGCCCGGCGAAAGCGTGCGCCGCGACGGCGTCACCATCATCGGCTACACCGACCTGCCCAGCCGCATGGCGGCGCAGGCGAGCCAGCTCTATGGCACCAATATCCGCCACCTGCTGAGCGAGCTGACGCCGGGCAAGGACGGCCAGCTGGTGGTGGACATGGACGACGAGATGATCCGCGGCGCGACCGTGCTGCACCAGGGCGCGGTGACCTGGCCGCCACCGCCGCTGACGGTGGCGGTGCCGCAGCAGCAGGCGCCGGCGGCGGTCCCGGCGCCGGCCGAAGCCGCGCCGCCGCGCAGCCGCACCGGCACGACGCTGATTGCCCTGGCACTGGCGGTTGCTGCGCTGCTCGGACTTGGGGCGGTCGCGCCGCCGGCGTTCATGGCGCATTTCACGGTGTTCGTGCTGGCGATCTTCGTCGGCTACCAGGTGGTGTGGAACGTGACCGCGGCGCTGCACACGCCGCTGATGAGCGTGACCAATGCCATCAGCGGGATCATCGTGGTGGGGGCGCTGGTGCAGCTGGGCAAGCCGTCGCTGCTGACGGCGGTGATCGCCGGCTGCGCGGTGCTGGTGGCCACCATCAATATCGCCGGGGGCTTCCTGGTGACGCAGCGCATGCTGAAGATGTTCCAGCGCGACTAAGGCCAGGGAGAGAACCATGCCATCCGGAATCAGCAATATCGCTTACCTCGCCGCCAGTGCGCTGTTTATCCTCAGCCTGAGCGGGCTGAGCCATCCTGCCACCGCCCGGCGCGGCAACATGCTCGGCATCGCCGGCATGGTGATCGCGGTCATGACCACGGTGCTGGCGGGCAGTCCCGACGGCATCGCCATCATCATCGTCGCGATGGCGGTGGGGGGCATTGCCGGGGCCATGCTGGCCCGGCGCGTGGAGATGACGCAGATGCCGCAGCTGGTGGCGGTGCTGCACAGCTTCGTCGGCCTGGCCGCGGTGCTGGTCGGCTATGCCAACTACCTGGAACCGACCACGCTGGCCGGCGCCGAAAAGGCGATCCATGAGGTCGAGACCTACCTCGGCATCCTGATCGGCGCGGTCACCTTTACCGGATCGATCATCGCCTTCCTGAAGCTGCAGGGCACCATGGGCGGCAAGCCGATGCTGCTGCCGGGGCGACACGTCCTCAACGCCGGCGCGCTGCTGGTGTGCGTGTGGCTGGGCTATGCCTTCCTCAGTGCGCCGGACCCGCAGCAGGGGCTGGTGCCGCTGGCGGCGATGACGGTGGTCGCGCTGCTGGTCGGCGCGCACCTGGTGCTGGCGATCGGCGGCGCCGACATGCCGGTGGTGGTGTCGATGCTCAACAGCTACTCCGGCTGGGCGGCGGCGGCGACCGGCTTCATGCTGGGCAACGACCTGCTGATCATTACCGGCGCGCTGGTGGGGTCGAGCGGCGCCATCCTCAGCTACATCATGTGCAAGGCCATGAACCGCAAGTTCCTGTCGGTGATCCTGGGCGGCTTCGGCGCGGTGCAGGCCCAGGGCGCGGCGGCCGAGCAGGGCGAGGTGCTGCCGGTGTCGAGCGAGGAAGTCAGCAGCCTGCTCAAGGACGCCAACGAGGTCATCATCGTGCCGGGCTACGGCATGGCGGTGGCGCAGGCGCAGGGCACCATCAGCGAGATCGCGCGGCGGCTGCGCGCACAGGGAGTCAATGTCCGCTTCGGCATCCATCCCGTCGCCGGCCGCCTGCCGGGGCACATGAACGTGCTGCTGGCCGAGGCGCGGGTGCCTTACGACATCGTGCTGGAAATGGAAGAGATCAACGACGACTTCGAGAAGGCTGACGTGGTGCTGGTGGTCGGCGCCAACGACATCGTCAACCCGGGAGCGCTGGAAGACCCGGCCAGCCCGATTGCCGGCATGCCGGTGCTGGAGGTGTGGAAGGCCAAGACCGTGGTGGTGTCCAAGCGCAGCATGGCGGCGGGCTACGCGGGCGTGGACAACCCGCTGTTCTACAAGGACAACACGCGCATGTGGTTTGGCGATGCCAAGGGCAGTGTCGATGCGCTGCTGCGGCAGCTGGAGGAAGTACCGGCCTGAGTGGCGCTGTAGCCGTTCCGTCAGCTGGCTGGAACGTTGTATGTGATATATCTGCTGGCTGAAATCGCCTTTTAAGGCAATTTCAAATCGAACGTCTGCATTAGTGAGAAACGCGAATAATTGGCGTGGATTGAGGAATTCCGCTGATTTACGCGCAGATCCAGCCTGGTTTGCTGCGGTGCACTGACGAAAGTTGGTCGAAGAGGTGGAAAATAACTTGCCGTTCTCTGATATATCACATACCGTATGTCATCAAGACCGGTCGAACCGAGCCGGCACCGACCGAAGCAGGGCACAGCCCCGCGCACCACGAACACAAGTCCAAAAGGAGACCAAGCATGTCGGAAGTCGTAGCGAAGCGGGCCCCGAGCACTCCCGCGGCAGCCTGAGTCACAAAAATTCCCACCCCAGTCAATCTGCATAGAAGGAAGCAACCATGGCAGAAGTCGGAAACGAGCTGCAGCGTCACGCCGCGGAAGAACATCAGGCACAAACCGATGGTTTTCATCTGGTCATCGACGCGCTGAAGCTGAACGGCATCGAAAACATCTACGGCCTGCCCGGCATCCCGGTCACCGATCTGGCCCGTCTGGCGCAGGCCAACGGCATGCGCGTCATCAGCTTCCGCCACGAGCAGAATGCCGGCAACGCCGCGGCGATTGCGGGCTTCCTGACGCAGAAGCCGGGCGTTTGCCTGACCGTCTCCGCGCCGGGCTTCCTGAACGGGCTGACGGCACTGGCGCATGCCACCACCAACTGCTTCCCGATGATCCTGATCAGCGGCTCGAGCGAGCGCGAGATCGTCGACCTGCAGCAGGGTGACTACGAAGAGATGGACCAGCTGGCCATCGCCCGTCCGCACGCCAAGGCGGCGTTCCGCGTGCTGCACGCGGAGGACATCGGCGTCGGCGTCGCGCGTGCGATTCGCGCCGCCGTGTCGGGCCGCCCGGGCGGCGTGTACCTGGACCTGCCGGCCAAGCTGCTGGGGCAGTCGCTTGAAGCCGAAAAGGGCAAGCAGTCGCTGATCAAGGTGGTGGACCCGGCGCCGCGCCAGCTGCCCGCACCCGACTCGGTCGAGCGTGCGGTCGCGCTGCTGAAGACCGCCAAGCGCCCGCTGATCCTGATCGGCAAGGGTGCCGCCTACGCACGCGCCGAGGCGGACCTGCGCAAGCTGGTCGAGAAGACCGGCATCCCGTACCTGCCGATGTCGATGGCCAAGGGCCTGCTGCCCGATACGCATCCGCAGTCGGCCTCGGCGGCGCGCTCCTATGTGCTGGCCGAAGCCGACGTGGTGCTGCTGATCGGCGCCCGCCTGAACTGGCTGCTGTCCCACGGCAAGGGCAAGACCTGGGGCAAGCCCAAGCAATTCATCCAGGTCGACATCGCGCCGACCGAGATGGACAGCAATGTCGCCATCGCCGCGCCGGTGGTCGGTGATATCGGCTCGTGCGTAACGGCGCTGCTCGACAAGATCGGCAATGACTTCGCCAAGCCGGGCGCCGACTGGCTGAACGCGGTGGCGGACCGCCGGGACACCAACCTGGCCAAGATGGCCGAGACCCTGGCCAAGGCCAGGGATGCCGCACCGATGAACTTCCACGGCGCGCTGGGCGTGCTGAAGGACGTGGTCAAGGCCAACCCGGGCATCTCGTTCGTCAACGAAGGCGCCAACACGCTGGACTACGCCCGTGCCGTGATCGACATGTACGAGCCGCGCAAGCGCCTGGACGTGGGCACCTGGGGCGTGATGGGCGTGGGCATGGGCTACGCGGTGGCCGCCGCGGTCGAGACCGGCAAGCCGGTGCTGGCGCTGTGCGGCGACAGTGCCTTCGGTTTCTCGGGCATGGAAGTCGAGACCATCTGCCGCTACAACCTGCCGGTCTGCATCGTCATCTTCAACAACAACGGCGTCTACAAGGGCATCGACAAGAACCCCACCGGCGGCGCCGACCCCGCGGTCACGACCTTCGTCCCGGGCGCGCGCTACGACAAGATGATGGAAGCCTTCGGCGGTGTCGGTGCCAACGTCACCACGCCGGCGGAACTCGAGGCCGCGGTGAACGAAGCGCTGCGCTCGGGCAGGCCGACGCTGGTCAACGCCGTCATCGATCCGGCAGCCGGCACCGAAAGCGGCCGCCTGACCAACCTGAATCCGCAAAGCTCGGCCAAGAAGTAATCCACCCGAATTTCACCCCCTAATCCAATAGGAGACGAACGTGAACCTCCCACTCAACGGCATCAAGATCATCGACTTCACGCACGTCCAGGCCGGTCCCGCCTGCACCCAGCTGCTGGCATGGTTCGGCGCCGACGTGATCAAGGTGGAGCGCCCGGGTTCCGGCGACGTGACGCGCACCCAGCTGCGCGACATCCCGGATGTCGACGCGCTGTACTTCACCATGCTCAACAGCAACAAGCGTTCGCTCACGCTGGACACGAAGAAGCCGGAAGGCAAGAAGATCCTGGAGCAGCTGATCCGCGAGTCGGACGTGCTGGTGGAGAACTTCGGCCCGGGCGCGCTCGACCGCATGGGCTTTTCGTGGGAGCGCATCAACGAGCTCAACCCGAAGATGATCGTGGCCTCGGTCAAGGGCTTCAGCGACGGCCACCACTATGAAGACCTGAAGGTCTACGAGAACGTGGCCCAATGCGCCGGCGGCGCGGCCTCGACCACCGGCTTCTGGGATGGCCCGCCCACGGTGTCCGCGGCGGCGCTGGGCGATTCCAACACCGGCATGCACCTGGCCATCGGCATCCTGACCGCGCTGATCGGCCGCGACAAGACCGGCAAGGGCCAGAAGGTGGCGGTGTCGATGCAGGATGCGGTGCTGAACCTGTGCCGCGTCAAGCTGCGCGACCAGCAGCGCCTGGACCGCCTGGGCTACCTGGAAGAGTACCCGCAGTACCCGCACGGCACCTTCAGCGACGTGGTGCCGCGCGGCGGCAACGCGGGCGGCGGCGGCCAGCCGGGCTGGGTGCTGAAGTGCAAGGGCTGGGAGACCGATCCCAACGCCTATATCTACTTCACCATCCAGGGCCATGCCTGGGAACCGATCTGCAAGGCGCTGGGCAAGCCGGAATGGATAGCCGACCCCAACTACGCCACCGCCAAGGCGCGCCAGCCGCATATCTTCGATATCTTCAACACCATCGAGGAATGGCTGGCCGACAAGACCAAGTACGAGGCGGTCGACATCCTGCGCAAGTTCGACATCCCGTGCTCGCCGGTGCTGTCGATGAAGGAGATTGCCGCCGACCCGTCGCTGCGCGCCAGCGGCAGCATCACCGAGGTGCCGCACAAGGAGCGCGGCAGCTACCTGACGGTGGGCAGCCCGATCAAGTTCTCCGACCTCAAGCCGGAAATCACGGGTTCGCCGCTGCTGGGCGAGCATAGCGAAGAGGTGCTGGCCGGCCTGGGCTACGGCGCGGAAGACATCAAGCGCCTGCGCGAGTCCCAGGTGATCTGAAGCCGACCGCCGGCACCCGTGCCGGCGCCGACGCCGGGGCCGCGCGCACAGCGGGCTCCGGCGTTTTTGCTTGTGGCGCCGCGCTGTGGCACGCTACCTTGATGGCACCGGCGGGCTCCAGGCTGCCGCCGTTTGCAGATGACGAGAGGGAATCCCCATGACAGAGCAGATCGACTACGCGCAACTGGTGTCCGCCATCGGCGACGCCATCATCATCTCCGACGCCAAGGGCGCCATCACGCTGTGGAACCCCGCGGCCGAGCGCATGTTCGGCTTCACCGAGGCCGAGGCCATGGGGCAGTCGCTGGACCTGATCATCCCCGAGCGCCTGCGCGGGCGGCATTGGGAAGGCTACGACAAGACCATGGCGACCGGCATCACGCGCTACGGCCATGACCTTCTGAAGGTCCCGGCGGTCGACAAGGACGGCAAGACGTTGTCGATCGCCTTCACCGTGGCGCTGCTCAAGGACGATGCCGGTGCCGTGACCGGCATCGTCGCGGTGATCCGCGACGAGACCGCGCGCTTCCAGGAGGAGCGGGCGCTGAAGAAGCGGCTGGTGGAGCTGGAGAACCAGGTCAAGGAACAGGTCTGAGGCGACCGCGGCTTGCGTGACGCCGGACACCGTTGCGCGGCTAGCTTTGCCCTGAATTAACCCGCCTTCAGGAACTGCTGGCTGCGCAGGCGGTGAGCGGCGCCGAGGATCGCTTCGGACACCAGCCGCGGGTTGTGCGGCGCCATCAGTCCCTGCCGCATGCCGGCCTCGAGCAGGCTTTCCAGCCCGCGCACGCCGGCGCTCCCGCGCGTAAAGCTTGCAAGTCCGCTGACCGCCGCAGCGCCGGAATTACCACGCGGCGCGCCGCGTGCGCCGCGGCGAGCGCGTGGCGGGCTTTGCCGCGCGGGAACGATCCTTGCGCTGCGCCAGTCTGCCGGCACCGCAGTGGTCCGGCCCACCGGGAGGACGGCGATGGATCGAGACGGCTGGTTCTGGCGGCGCTGGCGCTGCCATCCCGTGCGCCTGGCACTGGGCCTGTTCATCGTCGCGGCGGGGGCCGCCTCCATGCTGGCGCGGCTGCTGCCGCCCCCGATGTAGCGCCGCTGGCCGTGCGCTGATGCCTCCCGAACTGGCCGCCGCGCCGCCGGCCTACGCATGGCGCGATTTCGCGCGTTTTGCCGGACCCGGCTACCTGGTCGCGGTCGGCTATATGGACCCCGGCAACTGGGCCACCGATCTTGCCGGTGGCTCGGCCTACGGCTATCGCCTGCTGTGGGTGGTGGCGATGGCCAGCGCCATGGCCATGCTGCTGCAGGTCATGGCCAGCCGCCTTGGCCTGGTCAGCGGGCTGGACCTGGCGCAGGCGTGCCGGCGGCACGCGTCGCCGCTGTCGGCGTGGTCACAATGGGTGCTGTGCGAGGTGGCGATCTGCGCCGCTGACCTGGCCGAAGTGATTGGCACCGCGATTGCGCTGAACCTGCTGTTCGGGCTGCCGCTGCCGTGGGGCGTGGCGCTGACGGTGCTCGACGTGCTGCTGGTGCTGGTGCTGCAGCAGCGCGGCTATCGGCGCCTGGAAGTCTTCGTCATCAGCATGGTGGTGCTGGTGCTGGGCTGCTTCCTGCTGATGCTGGCGCTGGCGCAGCCCGCGTGGCCGGACCTGGCCGCGGGCCTGGTGCCGCGCATGGCGGTGCTGGGCGACGCCGGCGCGCTGTATATCGCAACCGGCATCATTGGCGCCACGGTGATGCCGCACAACCTGTACCTGCACTCCGCCGTGGTCAAGACGCGCCTGCCGCACGCGGACCGGCAGGGCACCGAACGCGCGCTGCGCTATATCGCCCTCGATACGGTCACGGCGCTCGCGGTTGCCTTCGTCATCAACAGTGCGATCCTGGTCACCGCCGCCGGGGTGTTCCATGCGGCCGGCCGCACCGATGTGGCGGAGATCCAGGACGCCTATCGCCTGCTCAGTCCGCTCACCGGTGCCACCTGGGCCAGCGTGGTATTTGGCGTCGCGCTGCTGGCGTCCGGGCAGTGCTCGGCCGTGACCGCCACGCTGGCGGGGCAGGTGGTGATGGAAGGCTTTATCCGCACGCGGCTGCCGCCGTGGGCGCGCCGCCTGCTGACACGCTGCGTGGCGATCGTGCCGGCGCTGGTGGTCGCCATCCTGTTTGCCGAGCGCGGCATGGCGCAGCTGCTGCTGGTCAGCCAGGTGATGCTGAGCCTGCAGCTGCCGTTCGCCGCGATCCCGTTGCTGCGCTTTACCAGCGACCGCAGGCTGATGGGCCGCTACGCCAATTCGCGCCCGGTGTTCGTGCTGGCCACGCTGGCCGTCGGCATCATCGTCGCCATGAACGTGGCGATGGTGGCGATGACGCTGACGGCGTGGCGGCCGTAGTGCCGACGTAGTGCGTAGTTCGGCCATAGCGTGCCGGACCCGACGCGCATGTCAGGGCTGCGGGTTCTGCTGCAGGTCGTCGGCTTCGGCCTCGCCCGATCCCAGTTCGGCGCCGGTCACAGGATCGCTCTGCGGGTCGGACGCGCCGCGCATTGCAAACGCCTCCAGCGTGTCCTGCTGCTCGGCGGGCAGGTCGACCTGGGCGGTGCCATCGCCGCCATCCACCGCGGGCGTCGGGCTTTCGACGAAGACGAAGTTGCGGTCCGCATTCCATGGCCCGCGCATCGCCTCGCCCTGCGACATCTTGAAGTAGACGTTGGCGAACTGCGGATCGCCCGGCGTCTTGCCCGGCGGGAAGTTGGGCGTGATCGAATACAGCGCCTTCTCGAACGACTTCTGGTGCGAGATCTCGCGCGTCATCAGGAAGCCCAGCGCCTCCTGCACGCTGGGATCGTCGGTCACGTTCATCAGCCGCTCGTAGATGATCTTGGCGCGCGCCTCGGCGGCGATGTTGGAGCGCAGGTCGGCGGTGGGCTCGCCGATGGTGTCGACATAGGCGGCCGTCCACGGCACGCCAGCCGAATTGACCAGCGCCGGCCCGCCGCCGAACAGCACCTGCGTCACGTGGCTGTCGTTGCCCGCGCCCTGCAGCGAGCGGTAGAGCTCGGCTTCCTGGTCCAGGCCTTCGGCCAGCTCGCCCTTGGCGCCGCGGTTGAGCATGGCGATGATCGAGCCGATCACCTCCAGGTGGCTCAGTTCCTCCGTGGCGATATCGAGCAGCATGTCCTTGCGGCCCGGATCTTCCTCGGCCAGGGCCTGCGTGAAATAGCGGCATGCCGCGGCCAGTTCGCCCTGCGGGCCGCCGAACTGCTCCAGCAGCAGGTTGGCCAGGCCGGGATCGGGACGCGAGACGCGCACGGTGTACTGCAGTCGCTTGTTGTGCATGAACATGGTGGATTCTCCGGTAGAGGTGAGCGGGCGGCGTGTCGCAGCGGTCGAGTCAGGCGGTGTGGAGGCGACGGACCGACCGGGGGCTCGCGGCCGCAACGATCATGCCCGGCTGCCACCATCCGGCCGGGGGCGGTGGCGTGGAGCTTGCACGGCTGATACAGCGCGTTGCCGGGCGCAGCGCAAAGACCCGCGCGGCGCGACGGGAACGGTAAAAAGCGGGAGAGGCGTGTGAAATTTACTAGCGCTGCGTGCAGCAGCAACGCGGACAAAGACCGTGGGCTGGGGCCGGAATCAGGCGCGCTTTCCGGCGTGCCGCAGCAGCATCGCGCCCAGCGGCAACGCCAGACCGAAGGCGACGTAGACCAGCGCCAGCATGCCGGGCGACAGCCGGCGCTCGAAGCCAGGGGTGAGGCGATGGGGCGTGCACTTCAGGTCGACGAAGCACGCAATGCCGGCAATCGCGAGGCCGCCGAGCACGCGCGTCGGCGCCGTGGGGGATGCGGCAGGACGCGCGCTGGCATGGACATCGCCATGTGTGCCGCCCACCGCCATCGCGCCTTCGTAGAACGCCGCCCAGAACACCGACATCGCATGATGGATGACATAGCCCAGCACGGTATGCCGCACCGACGGCCGGTTGGTGTGAATGGCCCGATCGCCCCAGATCCAGTGGCTGACGGCGTTGACGGGCGCGAACGCGCTGCCGCAGTCGACGCTGCCGCCGCAGGCGAGCATGCCGGTCGACAACAGGCTGGCGCAAGTGCCCGAGACCGCGGCCCGGCGCAGCACGGTGACCGCATCCAGCGCGTGCTGGTGCTCGGGGCCAGCGGCTTTATCGGCCGGCATGCCTGTGCCGCAATGCTGGATCGAGGATTCCATGTGATAGCGGGGGTGCGGCGCGTGCCCGCGCACGATGCACCCGAAGCGCCGCACAGCGGCCATGCCTGCGCGGCAAGCGAATTTCGTGCCGTCGATTTCGCGCGGATGACGGCGGCGGACTGGGCGCCGGTGCTGGCCGACATCGATGCGGTGGTCAACCTGGTCGGCATCTTCCGCGAGACCGCCACGCAGCGCTTTGACGTGCTGCACCGCGCGGCGCCGCAGGCGCTGTTCGATGCCTGCCTGCGGCAGCGCGTGCGGCTGGTGGTGCAGATGTCGGCGCTGGGTGCCGACGAACACGCGCTGACCGACTTCCATCGCAGCAAGCGCGCGGCCGACCAGCACCTGCTCGGCCTGCCCATCGATGCCGTGGTGCTGCAGCCGTCGCTGGTGTTCGGTGCCGACGGCACCAGTGCGCAGCTGTTCTGCGCGCTGGCGACGCTGCCCTGCCTGGCATTGCCCGGCGGCGGCAGGCAGCCGGTGCAGCCGGTCCATGTCGACGATGTGGCGCAGGCCATCGTGGCCTTGCTTGCCGGATGGGGCGGCGCAGCGCCCTGGCGCTCCGGCCGGCTGGCGCTGGTGGGGCCGGCGCCGATGCCGCTGGCCGGCTACCTGCAGGCGTTGCGGCATGGCATGGGTTTGCGCGGCAAGGCCTGGCTGTTGCCGTTGCCGCGCGCGCTGGCCCGCGCGGTGATGCCGCTGGCCGAACGCGCCACCGGCGGCGTGCTCGGGCGCGATGCGCTGACCATGCTGGACCAGGGCAGCGTGGCCGATCCGTCCGGACTGGCGCGCGTGCTCGGGCGCTCGCCGCAGGCGGCGCATGCCTTCATCCCGCCGGGACTGCGCGGCGCGTTGCGCGCGCAGGCACTGCAGCGCTGGATGCATCCGCTGCTGCGCTGGAGCCTGGCCTTTGTGTGGATCGTCACCGCGGCGGTTTCGCTGGGCCTGTACCCGGTGGCCGACAGCTATGCGCTGCTGGCGCGCGCGGGCGTGCCGCCTGCGCTGCAGCCGCTCGCGCTCTATGGCGCGGCGCTGCTCGACCTGGCCTTCGGCGTGCTGTGCGTGCTGCCGCGGCGCCCGCGCTGGCTGTGGCTGGCGCAGATCGCGCTGATCCTGGGCTACACCGCCATCATCAGCGTGCGCCTGCCGGAATACTGGCTGCATCCGTATGGCCCGCTCAGCAAGAACGTGCCGATGCTGGCCGTGCTGTGGTGGCTGCACCTGACCGAGGAGCGGGCATGGACTACGTCACGCTGAAATGGCTGCATATCATGTCGGCCACCTTCCTGTTCGGCACCGGCGTCGGCAGCGCCTTCTACCTGGTCGGCGCGACGCTGACGCGCAATGTCCGCACCGTCGCCGCGACCGCGCGCATGGTGGTGATCGCCGACTGGATCTTCACGGCCTCCACCGCCATCCTGCAGCCGCTGACCGGCTATGCACTGGTGAAGATGGCCGGGTTCTCGTGGTCGGTGCCGTGGCTGAAGTGGTCGGTGGTGCTTTACGCCGTCGCCATTGCCTGCTGGCTGCCGGTGGTCTGGCTGCAGAAGCGCATGCGCGACGTGGCGCTGGATTGCACCGGGCCCCAGCTGCCGCGTGTCTACTGGCGCCTGTTCTGGTGGTGGTTCGGCCTGGGCTTTCCGGCGCTGTTCTCGTTCCTTGCCATCTTCTACCTGATGGTGGCCAAGATCAGTTGAACAAAAAACGGCGAGGCGGCTGTCGCGCGCCTCGCCGTGAACCGATCGGGCCGCTCAGTTGAGGTGGCCGACCGCGCGCAGGTACTCGTTCTTTTTCTCGAAGATCAGCCCGCTCAGGAACGCGGCGTCGTAGGCGGCCAGCAGGTGAGGGTGGTGTTCCTCGATATAGCGGGCCACGCGTCCCTTTTCGCATTCGATGCCGCACAGCCATTCATACATGGCGGCGTCCCAGCGGAAGCGCAGCCCCAGTTCGATGAAGGCCGCGTTATACGCCGCGAGCTGGGTCTCGCGCGGGATCGGCTGGTTGTCGGCGCCGACCGTGATGGCGGCGTGGCGGCTTTCCTGCTGGGCTGGGTTCATGCTGGTCTCCTCGGATGCGCGCTGGCAGTTGGGTTGAGACAAGCATAGGGACGGCGAACAATTTACGATAATTAAAGTTTCATAGAGAAATCATAAGTTATCGTTTATGGATGCCTTCAGGCGTCCTGGCGGATCAGCCCTTCCACACCCGTGATGGTCTGGATCAGGTCTGCGCCTTCTTCCATCAAGAACTGCTTGAACGCCAGCGCCACCGGCGGCAGCCGCTTGTTCTTGCGGTGCACCACGTACCAGTTGAGCATCACCGGAAAGCCTTCGATATCGAGCACGGCGAGCTTGCCGGCCTGCAGCTCCAGTCCCACGGTATGGGCCGACAGGAAGGCAATGCCCATATTGGCGATCACCGCCTGCTTGATGGTCTCGGTGCTCTTGATTTCCATGGCGATGCGCAGGTTCGACAGCCGGCCGGCAAAGCCTTCCTGCATCGAGTTCCAGGTGTCCGAGCCTTTCTCGCGCGAGACAAAGGCTTCGTCGGCCAGTTCGGCCAGGGGGATATTGCGCGCGCCCACCAGCGGGTGGCTGGGCGCGGCGACGATCACGTAAGGGTGCGGGGCGAAGGCCTCGTTGATGGTGTCCATGCCCTCGGGCGGGCGCACCATCACGGCGAGGTCGGTCAGGTTGCCGGCCAGTTGGTGCAGCAGCTCCTCGCGGTTGTGCACGGCCAGGTTCAGCGTCACGCCCTCGTGGCGGTCCATGAACTCGGCCAGCAGCCGCGGAAAGAAATAGTCGCCGGCGCTGATTACCGCGACGTTGAGGCGGCCGCCGGAAATGCCCTTGAGCTGTGACATGGCGTCTTCGGCCTCGCGGAACTGCTGGATGATGCTGCGGCTGTAATGCAGCATTTCATGGCCCGCCGGCGTCAGGTAGATCTTCTTGCCGAGCTGCTCGAACAGCGGCAGCCCCACGTGGTGCTCCAGTTGCCGCACCTGGGTCGATACCGCGGGCTGGGTCAGGTGCAGTTCCTCGGCGGCGCGGGAAAAGCTCATATGGCGGGCTACGGTCTCGAAGACCTTCAGCTGCCGCAGCGTGGCGTTCTTCATCCTGCTCCCGTCCTATAAACGATCGGCTATATAAACGATAAAAAACTTTATGCAGTGCTGATCTTAGATTCAAGTAGCATCAATCGTCAGCTTTGCATGTCCCGTCCGAATCCGGCACTCCAGCAGCGCTGGAGCCAGCCGCCGGCCACCAGCATGGCCAAAAAAACAACGATGGCTGCCCACAGCCACGATCAACACCAAGGAGACTATCGTGACCGGACCGAACGCAGCCGCGCGGCCCCCGCAGCGCCGTGCCATGCCCGAAGACAGGGTTCGCCTCAGCCATGCCGGCGCGGGGCAGGGGGGCAGGCCATGAATATCTCGCTCCCGCAACTGAAGGCCTTTGCCGCGGTGGCGCGGCACAAGAGCTTTACCCGCGCCGCGGTCGAACTGGGCCTGACGCAATCCGCGGTCAGCCGCAGCGTGCGCGAGCTGGAAGAAGAGATCGACCAGCGCCTGTTCGACCGCACCACGCGCCAGGTGGAGCTGACCGACGCCGGCCAGCACTTGTCCCAGCGCATCTGCCACCTGATCGACGAAGTGGAGCAGACCCTGCGCGACAGCCAGAGCGCCAGCCGGCCATGCCAGGGCCTGGTGCAGATCGCGTCGGACCCGGTGCTGAGCTCGATGTCGCTGCCGACCTGGCTGGCCGGTTGCCGGCAGGCGTGGCCGGCGATCGCCATCCACCTGAAGGACCGCCCGCAGGAATCGGTGCTGCAGAGCGTGCGCAGCGGCGAGGTCGACTTCGGCATCGCCACCGATCCGCGCGCCGGCGACGACCTGTATTGCGAACCGTTGTGCGTCGACGCCTATCACGCCGTGCTGCCCGCCAAGCATCCGCTGGCCCAGCACGACACCGTAGGCTGGGGCGACCTGTGCGATGCCAGCGTGCTGACGCTGGACCAGCAATGCGGTGTGCAGCCCGTGGTGGAAAAGGCGCTCAGCAGCTATCAGGTGCGCGCGGGCTCGCTGCAGTTGCTGGGCCATTTCGCTGCGGTGTTCGGCATGGTGGCGCTGGGCCTTGGCATCGGCGTGCTGCCGTCGCGGGCGCAGGCCGGGGGCATGCATCCGGCAGCCGTGATGCGGCCGCTGCGGCCGCAGGTGACGTCGACGGTGATGCTGGTGCGGCGCAAGAGCCGGTCGCTCAAGCCCAACGCTGCCGCGATCTGGGATGCCTTGCGCGGCCAGGAATACCAGGAGCCGCCTGTCCGCAGGCGCGAAGCGACGACGGTTTGAGGAGAGGCGAGAAGAGTGTTGGATTAGTGCACACGCTCTATTGATATATTACATACAGGATATTTACACATAGTGCGGCGCAGCATATAATGAAAACTCCTGATCACAACGCTACTGGAGTTTTCAAATGGAAGTCGCTCTTCTCGTCGCCCTGGGCCTGGCCCTGATTGCTGTCGGTGTGGGCGTGACCACGCTGCTGGCCACGCGCCTGCCCATGGATGTGCTGGTCACCGCGCAGGACCATGGCCGCTTCGCTGGGCTGGGCTCGGACCAGCACAGCGACGGCGTAGGCCGCGCCAGCGCGCCGCGCATCGTGCCCGCCGCTGGTGAACTCGCCTATGCCTGAGGCCGGGCGCACGGCGCGTTCGCGCTGAAGCGCTGAAGGCAAGGGCTGTAGCGGCCGGCATCCCTTGCGACTATCACGGCGAGTACGGCCGCCATTCTCCTTACCTCCCTTCGTTCTCTTCCCCCGGTTCGCAGGAGCGAACGCCTCGGCGCCTGCTTGCGCGCCGTCAACCATCGGCACCCTGCGTGCCCCGCGTGGATTCCCCGACATTCCATATCGATACGGACACGGCCGGACATCCATGTCTGCATCTAGGGACTTTCCCGAACTGATCGTTTTCCCGGTTTTTCGATGGCGAGATCCCCGGCATGCTTGCGGTTGCCGTGCGCTGGCCGATTTATGACCCGCCGCAAGGCAACTGCTTGATTTCCAAGGACTCTTGATGCTGCCGGAACTGTCATTGATTCCGCTTGCGCACCAGTCGCGGGCGTTCCGTGACGGCTACGGCACCAGGTAATGCGGTTGCATGCTGCACAGCCGCGAAGAATACGCTTGACTTACCTGATATATCACATACCGTATAGCACTGGAGCGGCTAAGCTGTTCCTCGACCGAGAGTCACGCAGAGGCGTCTGAAGGCGCCCATCTTCCACCTTGGCGGTTCGCCGCTATAAGGAGACATCATGGAATTGCAGCAGAGGGAGTCCACGTCGCG
Source organism: Cupriavidus taiwanensis (assembly GCF_900250075.1). Taxonomy (NCBI): domain Bacteria; kingdom Pseudomonadati; phylum Pseudomonadota; class Betaproteobacteria; order Burkholderiales; family Burkholderiaceae; genus Cupriavidus; species Cupriavidus taiwanensis. The sequence continues at coordinate 1,536,651 of NZ_LT977071.1, read as the reverse complement.
CTTTGCGTCGCCGTGGGTGCAACTGGTATTCGGCGTGATCTGCATGGCGATGATCGCCAACATGCAGTACGGCTGGACCCTGTTCGTCAACCCGATCGACGACAAATACGGCTGGGGCCGCACCGCGATCCAGGTCGCATTCACCATCTTCGTTGTGACCGAAACCTGGCTGGTGCCGATCGAGGGCTACCTGGTCGACAAGTACGGCCCGCGCCCGGTGGTGGTGGGCGGCGGCCTGCTGTGCGCAGTGGCCTGGGCGCTGAACTCGGTGGCATCCTCGCTGCCCATGCTTTATGTTGCGGCGGCCATCGGCGGCCTGGGCGCGGGCGCGGTGTATGGCACCTGCGTGGGCAATGCGCTGAAGTGGTTCCCGAATCGCCGCGGCCTGGCGGCGGGCATCACCGCGGCGGGCTTCGGCGCCGGCTCGGCGCTCACCGTGGTGCCGATCGCCAACATGATCAAGAGCTCCGGCTATGAGGCGGCATTCCTGTGGTTCGGCCTGGGCCAGGGGCTGGTGGTGTTTATCCTCGGCATGGCCCTGTACCCGCCGTCGGCCAAGATCCTGAGCGAGGTCAAGACCACGCTTAAGACGGCTGCCACCTACAATGCGTCGCCGCGCGAGGTGCTGAAGTCGCCGATCTTCTGGGTCATGTACGCGATGTTCGTGATGATGGCCGCCGGCGGCCTGATGGCCACCGCGCAGCTGGGCCCGATCGCCAAGGACTTTGGCCTGCATGAGGCGCCGATCTCCATCCTCGGCCTGACGCTGCCGGCGCTGACCTTCGCGCTGACCATCGACCGCGTGCTCAATGGCCTGACGCGTCCGTTCTTCGGCTGGATCTCCGACCATATCGGCCGCGAGCGCACCATGTTCTTCGCCTTCGCGGTCGAGGCCGTCGGCATCCTGCTGCTGTCGAAGTACGGCCACCATCCGGTTGCCTTCGTGATCCTGACCGGCGTGGTGTTCTTTGCCTGGGGCGAGATCTACAGCCTGTTCCCGGCCACCTGCGGCGATACCTTCGGGCCCAAGTTTGCCGCCACCAACGCCGGCCTGCTGTACACCGCCAAGGGCACGGCGGCACTACTGGTGCCGTTCTCGAGCGTGATCACCGCCGCCACCGGCAGCTGGCACGCGGTATTCATGGTGGCCGCGGGCATGGCGGCACTGACTGCGGCGATGGCGCTGTTCGTGCTCAAGCCGATGCGCGAGGCCCATGCCCGCAAGTACGTGCATGCCAACACCGCGGCGCCGATGGGTTACCGTACCGTGCCCGAAGACCTGACCTGATGAAGAAAGCAGTACGGCGCCCACCGGCGCCGGCAGTATCCGGGCGCGTGCGGCTGCGATGCCTGCACAGCCGCCGCGCCCGGTAGAGCACAATACGACAACAACAAGGCACGACAGGAGGGCGGCCCGCCGGACGCCTTCCTGATCGCGCACCGCATCCCCACCAACAACATCCTCCAGGCACGCCATGAACCAGGTTGTCATACCCCTCGAGGCCACCGGCCTCAGCCGGCAGCGCAAGCGCCGCCAGCCCAAGGGCCGGCAGGTCGACGCGGCCGCGCTGGCCGAAGTGCGCGTGGCGCTGGGCGACATGCCCCGCCGGCGCGACCTGCTGATCGAACACCTGCACTGCATCAACGACCGCTACGGCCAGCTGGCCATGCCGCACCTGGTGGCGCTGGCCAGCGAGCTGCGGCTGTCGATGACCGAGGTCTACGAGGTCGCCACCTTCTACCACCACTTCGACGTGGTGCGCGAGGATGCCGACGGCCAGATCGCCCCGCCGCCCGCGCTGACCGTGCGGGTATGCGAAGGCATTGCCTGCGAGCTGGCCGGTGCCCAGGCCCTGATCGACAAGCTGCCGGCGCTGCTCGGCACCGACGTGCGGGTGGTCGCCGCGCCCTGCATCGGCCGCTGCGAGAAGGCGCCGGCCGCGCTGGTCGGGCAGAACCCGGTCGATGCCGCGACGGCCGAGGCCATCGGTAACGCCGTGCAGGCCAAGGCCGTGCGCCATGCGCCCGAACCCCATATCGACTACGACACCTACCGGCGCGACGGCGGCTATGCCTTGCTGAAGGCCCTGGCCGGCGGCGCGCTCGACCCGGACGCGGTGCTGGCCACCATGGCGGATTCCGGCCTGCGCGGCCTGGGCGGCGCGGGCTTCCCGACCGGCCGCAAATGGCGCATCGTGCGCGGGGAGGCCGCGCCTCGGCTGATGGCGGTCAATATCGACGAGGGCGAGCCCGGCACCTTCAAGGACCGGGTCTACCTGGAACGCGATCCGCATCGCTTTCTCGAGGGCATGCTGATCGCGGCGCACGTGGTCGACGTGGCGGCGATCTATATCTACCTGCGCGACGAATATGCGGGCTGCCGCGCGCTGCTGGCCGAAGCCTTGCAGCAGTTGCAGCAGGACCCGCCGGTCCCTGGCCTGCCGCGCATCGAGCTGCGTCGCGGCGCGGGCGCGTATATCTGCGGCGAAGAGTCGGCCATGATCGAATCTATCGAAGGCAAGCGCGGCATGCCGCGGCTGCGTCCGCCTTATGTGGCGCAGGTGGGGCTGTTCGGGCGGCCGACGCTGGAGCACAACTTCGAAACCCTGTACTGGGTGCGCGACATCCTCGACAAGGGCGCCGAGTGGTTTGCCTCGCAAGGGCGCAACGGGCGCAAGGGCCTGCGTTCGTTCTCGGTCTCTGGCCGGGTCAAACGCCCCGGCGTGCACCTGGCGCCGGCCGGGATCACGGTGCGCGAGCTGATCGACGAATACTGCGGCGGCATGCTCGACGGCCATGCGTTCTACGGCTACCTGCCGGGTGGTGCGTCGGGCGGCATCCTGCCCGCGGCGCTGGGCAATATCCCGCTCGACTTCGATACGCTGCAGCCCTACGGCTGCTTTATCGGCTCGGCCGCGATCGTGATCCTGTCCGACCACGACAGCGCCACGCAGGCGGCGCGCAACCTGATGCACTTCTTCAAGCACGAGTCGTGCGGACAATGCACGCCCTGCCGCACCGGCACGGCCAAGACGCTCGACCTGATCCGCCAGCCGAAGTGGGACCTGGCGGCGCTGGATGACCTGTCCGCGGTGATGCGCGATGCCTCGATCTGCGGCCTGGGGCAGGCCGCGCCGAACCCCGTCGACTGCGTGATCAAGTACTTCCCGCACGAACTGGCCTGATGCCGGCCCGAGCCTGAGAGACAGACATGAATGCACTGACCCGCGCCGAACGCGCGCTTGTCGAATCCGCCGAAGCAGCCGTCACCTTCACCCTCAACGGCCGCGAGGTGAGCGCCCAGCCCGGCGAAAGCCTGCTGAAGGTGGCGCAGCGCGAAGGCTTCGACGTGCCGCACCTGTGCTACAAGGACGGCCTCGAGCCCGCCGGCAACTGCCGCGCCTGCATGGTCGAGATCCAGGGCGAGCGCGTGCTGGCCCCGTCCTGCTGCCGCTACCCCGCCGCAGGCATGCAGGTGCAGACCGAATCGGAGCGCGCCCGCCGCGCCCAGCGCACCGTGCTGGAACTGCTGCAGTCGGACATGCCGGAAGCGGAATACACGCGCCACAACGAGCTTGACCAATGGGCCGCCCGGCTGGAAGTCGGCAAGCCGCGCTTCGCCCCGCGCGAACGCGTGGCGGCGGACCTGTCGCATCCGGCCATCGCGGTCAACCTGGATGCCTGCATCCAGTGCACCCGCTGCCTGCGCGCGTGCCGCGACGAACAGGTCAACGACGTGATCGGCCTGGCGCTGCGCGGCGACGATGCCCGCATCGTGTTCGACATGGACGACCCGATGGGCGCGTCCACCTGCGTCGCCTGCGGCGAATGCGTGCAGGCCTGCCCGACCGGCGCGCTGATGCCCGCGCGCGATGCCGCGCTGGCGGTGCCCGACAAGCAGGTGGAATCGGTGTGCCCGTACTGTGGCGTCGGCTGCCAGCTGACCTACAACGTCAAGGACAACCGCATCCTGTTCGTGGAAGGGCGCGATGGCCCGGCCAACCACCAGCGCCTGTGCGTGAAGGGCCGCTACGGCTTCGACTACGTCCAGCATCCTCAGCGCCTGACGGTGCCGCTGGTGCGCCGCGAAGGCGTGCCGAAGCAGGGCGATTTCGTCATGGATCCCGACCACGTCATGGACGTGTTCCGCGAAGCCAGCTGGGAAGAAGCGCTGTCGCTGGCCGGCGGCAAGCTCGCGCAGATCCGCGATACCCATGGCAAGCGCGCGCTGGCCGGGTTTGGCTCGGCCAAGGGCAGCAATGAAGAGGCCTACCTGTTCCAGAAGCTGGTGCGCACCGGCTTCGGCAGCAACAACGTCGACCACTGCACGCGGTTGTGCCACGCCTCGTCGGTGGCGGCGCTGCTGGAAGGGATCGGCTCGGGCGCGGTGTCCAATCCGGTGATGGATGTCGACAAGGCCGAGGTGGTGATCGTGATCGGCGCCAACCCGACCGTGAACCATCCGGTCGCCGCCAGCTGGATCAAGAACGCCGTGAAGAACGGCACCAAGCTGATCGTGGCCGATCCGCGCCGCTCGGACCTGGCGCGTTTCGCCTGGCGCTTCCTGCAGTTCAAGCCCGATGCCGACGTGGCGCTGCTCAACGCGATGATGCATGTCATCGTCAACGAGGGGCTGGTCGACCAGGACTTCATCGACAGCCGCACCATCGGCTTCGACGAGCTGCAGCGCAACGTCGCCGCGTACAGCCCCGAGCTGATGGCGCCGATCTGCGGCATCGACGCCGAAACCATCCGCGAGGTCGCGCGCGTCTATGCCACCGCGAAGAGTTCGATGATCCTGTGGGGCATGGGTGTGTCGCAGCACGTGCATGGCACCGACAACGCGCGCTGCCTGATCGCGCTGGCGCTGATGACCGGCCAGATCGGCCGCCCCGGCACCGGCCTGCATCCGCTGCGCGGCCAGAACAACGTGCAGGGCGCTTCCGACGCGGGGCTGATCCCGATGATGTATCCGGACTACCGGCGCGTCGACGACCCGCTGGCGATCGCCAGCTTCGAAGCGCTGTGGGGCATGCCGCTGGACCGCCAGCCAGGCCTGACCGTGGTCGAGGTGATGCAGGCGATCGAACGCGGCGAAGTGCGCGGCATGTACATCATGGGCGAGAACCCGGCGATGTCCGACCCTGACGCCGAGCATGCGCGCGAGGCGCTGGCATCGCTGGACCACCTGGTGGTGCAGGACATCTTCCTGACCGAGACCGCGTACCTGGCTGACGTGGTGCTGCCGGCCTCGGCCTTCCCCGAAAAGACCGGCACCTTCACCAACACCGACCGCACCGTGCAGCTCGGCCGGCAGGCGCTGAATCCGCCGGGGCAGGCGCGCCAGGACCTGTGGATCATCCAGCAGATGGCGGCGCAGCTCGGGCTGGACTGGCGCTACGACAGCGTCGAGGACGTGTTCAACGAGATGCGGCAGGCGATGCCGAGCATCGGCGGCGTGACCTGGGAGCGGCTGGAGCGCGAACACGCGGTGACGTATCCGTGCAAGGAAGAGGGCGATCCGGGCGAGCCGGTGATCTTCGTCGACAGCTTCCCGACCGCCACGGGGCGGGGGCGCTTCGTACCGGCCGATATCATCCCGGCGGCCGAGCGGCCCGACGCCGACTATCCGATGGTGCTGATCACCGGGCGCCAGCTCGAGCACTGGCATACCGGCAGCATGACGCGCCGCGCCGGCGTGCTGGACGCGATCGAGCCCGATCCGGTGGCGCTGGTGCATCCGCTCGACCTGGATGCGCTCGGCGGCACGCCGGGCGGCGTGGTCACGCTGTCATCGCGGCGCGGCGAAGTCACGCTCTATGCGCGCGCCGATGCCGGCACGCCGCGCGGCGCCGTGTTCGTGCCGTTCTGCTACTACGAGGCGGCGATCAACAAGCTGACCAACGCGGCGCTGGACCCGTTCGGCAAGATTCCCGAGTTCAAGTATTGCGCAATCAGGATGACGGCGGGTGGAGCGGTGCCGGTGCAGTCGAGCTATGGCGGCGGGCAGATCCTGGAGCCCGCTTCGGCCTAGCCCGGCCTAGTCACGAGGAGCGGTGGTGTTTCGCATCGCGGCGGAACACCACCTCAGCCTCAATAGTTCATGGTCACGTTGAGCATGGCGACGCGCGGATTGCCCACCGGCAGCACGTTGTTGTTCAGGCCGCCCGCGTAGTACATCTTGTCGAACACGTTCTTGACGTTGAATGCCGCGCGCCAGTGCGAGGCCACGTAGCCGACGGCAAGATCGGCGACGGCGTAGCCGGGCACGGTGTAGTTGAAGCTGTAGCCGCGCTTGGCGCTCTCGCCCCGCACGCCGGCACCGACGTACCAGCCGGCCAGCGCGCCACGCAGGCGATACTGGCTCCAGACCGAGAAGCTGTGCCGCGGCACGCTGTTCAGCGGCTTGCCGACGTTGGCGGCGGTGGTGTCCTCGGTGACTTCGCTGGCGATATAGGCGTAGGCCGCCGATACGCTGAGGCCGTTGCCGAGATCCTGCGTCAGTTCCACTTCCAGCCCGCGCGAGCGCTGCTCGCCCACGGCCATGCTGAAACCCGTGTTGACCGGATCGCTGCTGAGCACATTGGTGCGCGTCAGGTCGAACGCCGCCAGCGTCAGCAGGCCGGACTTGTCCGGCATGTCGAACTTGACGCCGACCTCGTACTGGCGACCCTTCTCGGGCTTGAAGGTGGCGCCGCTGACATCGGTACCGGCGTTGGGCAGGAACGACGTGGCGAAGCTCGCGTACGGCCGCGCCCAGTGCGTCAGGTCGTACATCACGCCGGCGCTGCCGGTGACGGCGTGGTTGTCATTGTCGGTACGCGACGAGGCGAGCCGGTCGGTTGTGCCCGTCCGCGCGGATTCGTAGCGCACGCCGCCGGTGACGGTCCAGCGCTGCCCGATGCGGACCTGGTCGCGCAGGTAAAGGCCCAGCGCATCCAGCGTATCGGTCGCATCCACGCTATAGGCGGACGGGCAGTTGATGCTGGCGCCATAGACCGGGCTGTAGACGTTCAACGCGGCCACGCGGCACGTCTTCTGCAGGCGGTCTTCCTTGGTATGCCGGTAGTCGATGCCGAAGGTCACGTTGTGGGCATGGCCCGTGAACGCAAAAGTCCGCTGCACGTTGGTGTCGACGCCGAACGAATTGCCCGAAAAGTTCTGCTGCGTGCCGCTGCGGTTCATCGACTGGCTGTTGAGCGCCATGGTGCCCGCCGATACCAGCGTACCGGTCAGCGACGAGGTCTGGTAGCGCAGGTTCTGGTTCAGGGTCCAGCCCGAGTCGAACCGGTGCGTCAGCGCGTAGCCGATGCGGTTCTGCTCGCCGTCATAGGAAGGGGCGTTCGGTTCGCCGATAAAGCGGCTGGCCGGCACCACGCCATTGCGGTTCGGCACCAGCGTGCCATTCACGGGCAGGCCTTGCTGGCGCACGTAGTTGCGCTGGTTGTGGCTGGCCAGGATGGTGAAGTCCGTGCGCGCGCCCAGGTCGAGCGTCAGCGACGGCGCGATCCAGCGGTTGCGATACCAGACGAAGTCGGTCGGATCGTCGCTGTTCATCATCAGCCCGTTCAGGCGGAACGCCGCCTTGCTGTCCTTGGCCAGCGGCGTGCCCACATCGACCGTCATCTGCCGGAAGCCATAGTTGCCGACGGTCAGGCCCAGTTCGCCCAACAGTTCCGCGCGCGGGCGCTTGCTGACCATGTTGACCAGGCCGCCGGGCTGCACCGCGCCAAACAGTATCGAGGCCGGTCCCTTGAGCACTTCCACGCGCTCCACGCCGAACAGCTCCTGCGCCACGCGGTTGTTGCTGTCGACCAGCAGCCCGTCGGCAAAGATCGATTCCGAGGCGCGCTGGCCGCGGATGATGAAGTCGTCCCAGCCGCGCCGGCCATAGACGTTGGTGACCACGCCGGCCGAATTCTGCAGCGCGTCGCTGAGGTTCTGCGCCTGCTGGCTGTCGAGCAGGTCGCGCGTGATCACGGTGATCGATTGCGCGGCGTCGGCCGCCGCTTCGCCGGATTTGGTCACGCCAGCCGCCCGGCGCGTGGCGAAACCGATGTCGGTCTGCCCGTCCGCGGCGGCACTGACCGTCACGGACGGCAGCGTGGCCGGTTCTTCGGCGGCGTGGGAGACAACGGCAGGCAGCAGCAGCGAACTGGCGGCGGCAGGTATGGCAAGACGGCGGAAAAGCATGACGGCCCGGGATAAAAGCAAAAGGCCGAATAATAAATGAGAATAATTCTTGTTTCTAGGGGTTTTGTCTGGGCCTGCGCTGTTGCTTTGTCAACGCGCAGAACACGGCGACATGGTCGAAATGGCGGCGTGAACCGGTCACATGGTGTCGTCGCGATCCTCGATCACCGATATATCCCAGCACGACATAAACAGCGCGGCAATCAGCGGACCTATGACAAAGCCGTTGATGCCGAACACCGACATGCCGCCGAGGGTCGAGATCAGCACGAGCCAGTCCGGCAACTTGGTGTCCTTTCCTACGAGGACGGGGCGCAGCAGGTTGTCCACCGCGCCGATGACGAGGGTACCGATGGCAATGAGCGCGACGCCTTTCCAGACCGGGCCGGCCAGCAGGAAATAAATCGCGGCGGGGCCCCAGACCAGCGCGGCGCCAACGGCCGGCAGCAGCGACAGGAACGCCATCAGCGTGCCCCACAGCAGCGCGCCGTTGATTCCCAGCAGCAGGAAAGCCAGGCCGCCCAGAATGCCCTGCACCGCCGCCACCACCACGTTGCCCTTGACCGTGGCGCGGACCACGGTGGTGAACCGGCCGACCAGCCGGCGGGTGTGCGCGTCGCTCAGCGGCATCGCTTCGCGGAAGCGATGGGAAATCACCGCACCGTCACGCAGCAGGAAAAACACGAGGTACAGCATGACGCCGAGGCCAACCGCGAACTGCAGCGTATTCTGGCCAATGGCGACAGCCTGGGCCGCCATGAACTGGCTGATGCGGGCGGCCCCTTCGGTCAGTTTTGCCTGCAGGCCCGCGACGTCGGCCAACCCGATTTCGTTCAGCCAGTTCTCGATGGAAGCCGGCAGGGCTTGTACGGCGGTCTGGAAGTACTGCCCGAAATCCCATTTGCCGGTCTTGATCTGCTGGTAGGCAAAGGCCACTTCCTGTGCGAGCGTGGCAATCATCAGGAATACCGGGACAATGGCCATCAGCACGCAGACCAGCAGTGTGGTCAGTGCCGCGAGATTTTCCCGGTTGCCGAATCGCACCGTCAGCTTGCGGTGCATGGGATGGAACAGGATGGCAAGTATGGTGCCCCACAGGATCGCGCTGTAGAAGGGCAGCAGTATCCAGATGAACGCAATGGTGACGGCGATCAGAAGGATGTAAAAACCTCTCAAATTGCGCATCGGGTTGTCCGCGATTAGAGTCGTCCAGGCACGTTGCCGATGGTGCCCTGCACGATGGTACCCTGCACGAGGTTTCCCTTCCATTACCCGTCGGCGTCACCGGAAGCGTTGCCGAAGGAGTTGCGCTCCATGATCTGGTGGTCTTTTCCATGGATCAGCAACTCGACCTTTGCGCGCCTGGCTTTTTCCATGCCGGTGGCGATCGCATGGTCCATCGACGTGAATCGCTGCTGGTTGCCGGCGCGTCCTTCCGCTTCGACGGCCCAGCCGTTATGGGTCGGCACGACATGGATATTCTTGCCTGGCATGGCGCTCTCCGGAAGTTGGCAGTATGAGTGTCAGCGCTGTGCCGTGGCCGAGGTATCGGGCGCCGTCTGACAAGGCCGTCGGATATCCGGAAAGCGCGCACCAGCCAGCAGCAAGAACGCCCGCCAGGCGCCATGGCGGGCGTTCTTGATGACATGGACAGAGTGCCAGGGCGGTTCAACTCATCTTGTCGATAATCTCCTGCATCTCGTCGATGTTGAAGGCCCGCAGGGTCTGCGTGCGCACGTTGCCGAGCGCGCCCACCGCCAGGCCGAAGGCGGTCATGCTGGCGTCGTCCTGGGCTTCGACGGTCAGCACGATGTCGTATTTGCCCAGGGTCCAGTAGATGTCTTTCATCTGCACCCCGAAGCGCGCGCCCATCTCGCGCACCGCGGCGGCGCGCTTGGTGGTGTCCTTGACGGCGCGGATGCCCTGGTCGGTGAAGCTGGCTAGCACGATATAGCGGGTCATGGCGGGATCTCCGGTAAGGATCGATCGAACGCCGTCCCGGCTGCGCGCACGCGACCGATCGCAGCAAGCCGGGGCAGTGGTTCAGGGAGTCCCGGCGCAGCGCCGGGGGCCTGAGCAACCCCACACCGACGCATATTGCGCGCCAGCCGACGTGGTGGGCCGCGTCGCGGGAAATGCCGCGGTGCCCGAGGCTCGGGATGGGCTGCTGTGTATCAGTCCTGATACAGCGATCCGCCTTAGTCCGGTGCCGGCCCGCCGTCGCCGCCTTCCGGCGCGTCCAGCGCGCGCATGTTGTCCAGCAGCTTCAGCAGGTAATGCAGCGTGTGCGTCAGGTCGTTGGTGGAGAACCCGTCCAGCGCCTGTTCGTAGTACTGCCTGATCTTCGGCTGCGCCTGGTGCAGCCACACCTCGCGGCCCGGCTCGCTCATCCGCACCAGCCGCGAGCGGCGGTCACGCCCGTCGGGCGCCAGCGTGACGTGGCCGTCCCGTTCCATCCGGCTGACCAGCCCGGACAGGTTCTGGCGGCTCACCATCAGGTATCGCGCCAGGTCGCCGACGCTCATGCCGTCGGCGGCTTCGGGACGCGACAGCGCGCCCAGCACGGCCCACTGCTGTGTCGTCAAACCTTCCGCTTCAACGGCTCGTGAGCCGGTTTTATGCAACATGTTTGCGCATTGGTACAGGCGAAAGAACAGCCGATTGGCCAGTTCCATGCGCGCGTTAGTCGGGAGTTCGCCTCCCTGGTCGGGGTTAACCATAGTGTTTCCAAAGGATAGCGGCCTTGCACGCGGTCTCGGTCGCGCCTAGTATACGTCAACATATTTACGTAAATAAAGGCGCATGTGGCGGCGACACCGCCGGCACGATAGCACCGGAACCCTGAAAGGAGAACGGCTGTGCAAGGACTCGAAGGCAAGACGGTCATCGTGACCGGCGGTGGTGGCGGTATCGGCGGCGCAACCTGTTTGCGCTTTGCGCGTGCGGGCGCGGCGGTGGGGGTGCTCGACCTGAACCCGGACGCGGGTGAACGCGTGGCGGCGCAGATCCGCGATGCCGGCGGCCGCGCGCTGGCGGTGCGCTGCGACATCACCGAGCGCGCGAGCGTCGACGCGGCGGTGGTTGCGGTGGAGCAGGAGCTGGGCCCGGTCGACGTGCTGGTCAACAACGCCGGCTGGGACGTGTTCCGTCCGTTCGTCAAGACCGAGCCGGCGCAGTGGGAGCGGCTGATCGCCATCAACCTGACCGGCGCGCTGCATATGCATCACGCGGTGCTGCCCGGCATGGTGGCGCGCAAGCGCGGGCGCATCGTCAATATCGCCTCCGATGCCGCGCGCGTGGGTTCGTCCGGCGAGGCGGTGTACGCCGCGTGCAAGGGCGGGCTGGTGTCGTTCTCGAAGACCATCGCGCGCGAGCATGCGCGCCACGGCATCACCGTGAACGTGGTGTGCCCGGGGCCGACCGAGACCGCGCTGTTCGAGGACTACAAGCAGGGCGCGGGCAATCCCGAGAAGCTGGTGGAAGCCTTCACCCGCTCGATCCCGCTGGGCCGCATCGGGCAGCCCGACGACCTGCCCGGCGCGGTGCTGTTCTTTGCCGGCGACGATGCGGCCTTCATCACCGGACAAGTGCTGAGCGTGTCGGGCGGCCTGACCATGAACGGCTGAGCGCAAACCATCCCAACCAGACCACGGAGACCACCATGCAATACGAAGACATCCGCTATGAAGTGCGCAACGGCGCGGCCTGGATCGTCATCAACCGCCCGGAAAAGATGAACGCCTTCCGCGGCCGCACCTGCGACGAGCTGATCCACGCCATCAACCGCGCCGGATATGACCGCGAGATCGGTGCCATCGTGCTGGCCGGCGCCGGCGACAAGGCCTTCTGCACCGGCGGCGACCAGTCCGCGCACGAGGGCCAGTACGACGGCCGCGGCACCATCGGCCTGCCGATGGAAGAACTGCACAACGCCATCCGCGACGTGCCCAAGCCGGTGATCGCGCGCGTGCAGGGCTATGCCATCGGCGGCGGCAACGTGCTGTGCACGATCTGCGATTTCACCATTGCCTCGGACAAGGCCGTGTTCGGGCAGGTCGGGCCGAAGGTTGGCTCGGTCGACCCCGGCTACGGCACCGCCTTCCTGGCGCGCGTGGTGGGCGAAAAGAAGGCGCGCGAGATCTGGTACCTGTGCCGCCGCTATCCCGCCGCCGAAGCGCTGGCGATGGGCCTGGTCAACGCCGTGGTGCCGCACGAGCAGCTCGACGCCGAAGTGCAGAAGTGGTGCGACGAGATCCTGGAAAAGAGCCCGACCGCGATCGCCATCGCCAAGCGCTCGTTCAACATGGACACCGCGCACCAGGGCGGCATTGCCGGCATGGGCATGTACGCGCTCAAGCTGTATTACGACACCGAGGAATCGCGCGAGGGCGTGCGCGCCTTCCAGGAAAAGCGCAAGCCGGATTTCCGCAAGTACGCGAAGTAAGCCGGCCCAACCGCGCGGAGACGAACATGAATCCCTACCTTGACGAAGACCTGATGGCGCTGGCGGAACACGCGCGCCGCTTTGCCGACGCGCGCGTCGCACCCGGCTGCCTGGAGCGCGACCGCACCCGCGTGCTCGACCGCGCGCTGATGCGAGAGATGGGCGAGATGGGCTTTATCGCGCCCGAGCTGCCGGAACAGTATGGCGGGCAGGGCCTGGGCTCGCTCGCGGCCGGCGTGATCCACGAAGCGGTGGCGCGCGCCGACCTGAGCCTGTCGTATATCAACCTGCTGGCCTCGCTGAACGGGCAGATCCTGGCGCATCACGCGCGGCCGGAGATCGCCGGCCCCTGGCTGCAGCGCCTGACGCGCGGCGAGGCGCTGCTGGCGATCGCGCTGACCGAGCCGCGCGGCGGCTCCGACGCGGCCAGCCTGCGCCTGCGCATGGAGCGCGATGGCGACCACTATGTGCTCAATGGCGAGAAGACCTCGATCTCCGCCGCCGACCAGGCCGATGCCGCAGTGGTGTTCGCGCGCAGCGGTTCGGTGGAGTCGGGAGCGCGCGGCGTGTCGGCACTGCTGGTGCCGATGGAGCTGCCGGGCATCACGCGCAGCCGCTTCGACTGCCACGGCCAGCGCGCCATCGGGCGCGGCTCGATCTTCTTCGAGAACGTGCGCGTGCCGGCCAGCCACCTGCTGGGCAAGGAAGGGGAGGGCTTCGTGCAGGTGATGCAGGGCTTCGACTTCTCGCGCGCGCTGATCGGGCTGCAGGTGCTGGCGGTGGCCCAGGCAGCGCTGGACCAGACCTGGACCTATGTGGCGGAGCGCCAGGCCTTCGGCAAGCCGCTGTCGGCGTTCCAGGGCGTGTCGCACCCGCTGGCCGACTTCGAGACCCAGGTGCAGGGCGCGCGGCTGCTGTGCCTGCAGACGCTGTGGCTGAAGGACCGCGGCCTGCCGCATACCGCCGAAGCCGCGATGTGCAAGTGGTGGGCACCCAAGCTGGCGTACGACGTGGTGCACCAGTGCCTGCTGTCGTTCGGTCACGGCGGCTATGACCGCGGCGTGATGGAGCAGCGCCTGCGCGACGTGCTCGGCTTCCAGATCGGCGACGGCACCGCGCAGATCATGAAGACCATCATCGCGCGCACCCGCGCCGGGCGCGAGGCGGTGCCAGCCTGACGCAACGACTGGCAGCAACGACTGGCAGCACATAACAACGAGGAGACCGCCATGGATTTCGACGCCGTACTGATCGCGCCGCGCCGTGCCGCCAGCATTGCCGCCGGGCACTGGCAGGACCGTACCATCAACGACTATCTTGCCGCATGCGTGCGGGAACGGCCCGACGCAACCGCGTTGACGGCCCTCAGCATCGAACGTCAACAGGTGACGCGCTTCACCTGGCGGGAGCTGGCGCGCATGGCCGATCGCGTGGCGCTAGGGCTTTCCCGCCTCGGCATCGTTACCGGCGACGTGGTCTCATGCCAGCTGCCCAACGGCTGGCACCTGAGCGTGCTGTACCTGGCCTGCGCGCGGCTGGGCGCAGTGCTCAACCCGGTCATGCCGATCTTCCGCGAGCGCGAGCTGTCGTTCATGCTGGCGCACGCGCAAAGCAAGGTGGTGGTGGTGCCGAAGATGTTCCGCGGCTTCGATCATGCGCACATGCTGCGGGGTTTGCGCGATGCGCTGCCCGCGCTGCGTCATGTCGTCGCCGTGGACGGCGACGGCGGCGACGACGACAGCGACAGCTTCGAGGCGCTGCTGAGCGGCCCGCTTTGGGAGGACGACGCCGATGCCGCCGCCATCCTGCTGGGTAGCCGCCCCGGTCCGGATGACGTCACCCAGCTGATCTACACCTCCGGCACCACCGGCGAACCCAAGGGCGTGATGCATACCGCGAACACGCTGTTCTCCAACATCGTCGCCTATGCCGGCCGGCTCCATCTCACCGGCGACGACGTAGTGCTGATGGCCTCGCCGATGGCGCACCAGACCGGCTTCATGTACGGCCTGATGATGCCGGTGATGCTGGGCGCGCATGCGGTGCTGCAGGATATCTGGGACCCGGCGCGCGCGGCGGCGCTTATCCGCGAGCAAGGTGTGACCTTCACCATGGGTTCGACGCCGTTCCTGACCGACCTGGCCCGCGTGGTGGCGGAGTCCGGCACGCCCGTGCCGAGCCTGCGCACCTTCCTGTGCGCTGGGGCGCCGATCCCGGGGGCCTTGGTGGAGCGCGCGCGCTCGGCGCTGGGCGCCACGATCGTCTCGGCATGGGGCATGTCGGAGAACGGCGCCGTGACCACGACCCTGCCGGACGATCCCGACACGCGTGCCTCGACCACCGACGGCTGCCCGCTGCCCGGCGTGGAGCTAAGGGTGGTGGACGGCGCCGACGCGGACCTGCCCGCGGGGCAGACCGGGCGCCTGCTGGTGCGGGCCTGTTCGAATTTCGGCGGCTACCTGAAGCGGCCGCACCTGAACAGCACCGATGCCGACGGCTGGTTCGACACCGGCGACCTGGCGCGGCTGGACGCGCACGGCTACCTGCGCATCGCCGGCCGCAGCAAGGACGTGATCATTCGCGGCGGCGAGAACATCCCCGTGCTGGAAGTCGAGACCCTGCTGTACCGGCATCCCGCGGTGGCGCAGGTGGCGATCGTGGCCTATCCCGATGCGCGGTTGGGCGAGCGTGCCTGCGCCTTCGTCGTGCCACGCCCGGGGCAGTCGATCGACATGGCCGGCATGGTCGACTGGCTCAGGCAGCAGAAGATGGCGCTGCAATACATCCCGGAGAAGCTGGTGGTGCGTGACGCGCTGCCGGCCACGCCCGCCGGCAAGATCCAGAAGTTCCGGCTGCGCGAGATGCTGCTTGGCGAAGATGGCTGAGGTTGCGTCGGCAGGTATCCGGGGGCGGGCGGCAAGGTCAGCGACGCTTGCCATGGCAATTGCGCAATTAACCGCCATGACGCACACCCATCCACCAACGCCCTGGGGCGGCAAGCTGGCAGGGCTTGTCGGCGGATGGCAGACAGGGTGGGGGCTCGTGTCAGCGGCTGGCGCCGGTATAGCCGTGGCTGCGCGGGCCGAACCAGCGCGATAGGCGCTGCCGCCATGGGTCGCGAACCGGGCCGGGCGCCGCCTTGCAGCGGCTGACATGCAGGGAGGCGGCGGTGATCGCATACAGCTCGACATGGCCGGCGTCGGACAGCGTAAAGCACTCGCTTGCGGTCAGGGCCGTGTCTTTCGGATCGCCATCGCGGATCAGCCACAGTTCGCCGGCGGTGCAGCGCACCGCCACCCGTTCGCCGGGCCCGGCGACCAGCCGCAGCGAGCTGCGGGCGGGCAGGGTGGCGGTCATATCGTTGCTTGCCAGGTACATGATGGTCTCCTGGTTCAGGCCACGGCCAGGCCGGCGGATACCGGCAGCTGGCGCGGCCCGGATGGCGGCCGGATGAATTCGGCGATGCGCTGGATCACCGCGGGATCGCGCAGGATGCGGCGATGGCCGAGGCCGGTGGTGGTCTCCAGCCGCGCGCCAGGCCAGGCACCGGCGATGGCCGCGCCGTCTTCCCAGCGCACCTCCTTGTCGTCGCGGTCATGGATCACCAGCGTAGGCGGCACCGGGCGCGCGCGACCCAGGTCCGGCACGTTGAAGGCCGCCCATGGCATGCCCAGCCAGCGTTCGCTGTGGCGTTGCATGCGGCCCAGCACCGCCGGCGCCACGCCCAGCTGCCACGCCAGCGCGGCGCATGCCGCGCGCATGTCGGCGGGCGCGCCCAGCAGCACCGCGGTGCGTGCCGGCAGGCCTTCGCGCAGCGCCAGCGCCGCGGCCGCGCCGCCGAGCGAATGCGCCACCACGGCATGGACCGGCCCGGCATGCCAGGCTGCCGCCAGCAGCGAGCGCGACATTTCCAGCACCGAACTCTGCGCGGCGCCGCGCGCGCCGGCATCGGAGGCGCCGTGCGACAGCGCATCGAAGGCGACCACCCGCATGCCCGCTGCCAGCAGGCCGTCGATCACCGCATGCCACTGGCCCGCATGGCCGCCCCACCCATGGGCGAGCAGCACCACCGGCCCGGCGCTGCCCCAGCGGTAGACCCGCACGCGCCGGCTGGGTCCGTGGCCGGTCACCAGCGCCCAGTCGGCGCGCGCGCGGTCCAGCGCGTGCCGTGCCGCGGAGGTAGCGACGCCCCGCGGTGGGCTGAACCAGATGCGCTCGAGCCGGCGTGCCGTGGCCGCGGGCATCAGCACGCTGCCGGCTTGCCAGCGCAAGCGCTGCAAGCCCATCAGGGCACGCTGCAAGGCGCCGTCGCGGCTGGCGGGGGCCGACGCATCGGGGGCGCGCGAAGCCGTCGCCGCAACAGCGGGGGAAGGGGAAACAGGGGAAGGAGAAGAGACTGCTTGCGTCACGAGCTGCACCTCCAATGGATTCTGGATTGCGCGGCGTCATCGGAACCGGGCTGGCCGGCGGCGTCTCGCGCTTCTTTAAAGACCGACCAGTCGTGCTTTTTTTCCGTGCAAAAAAAGCCCGCCGGAGCGGTTTGCTGCCTGCCGGCGGGATAGCGCCGGCGCCGATGTCATGTCTTCGCGGGATGCGTCGCGTCCGCCGCGGCGCGCGCGACCAGGGCCGCGAAGGCGTGCCGGGCCATCGTTTCCGCATCCTGGCGCCCCAGCAGCTTGAACGATTGCTGGAAGGCCATGCCGATGCCGGACAGCTCGAAGGCGAACTGGCGCGGGTCGACGTGCGGCCCGAACTGGCCTTCCTCGATGGCGTCCCCCACCACCCGCGCGATGGTGCTGTGCCAGTCCTTCAGCGACTGCACCACCAGGTCGCGGATAGAGCCGGGGCGGTCGCGATACTCCTGCCCCAGCGCGGTAAACAGGCACCGCCCCTGCGTCACCGTGCCGCCAAGCCATTCCAGGTAGCCTTCGAACAGCGCCTGCAATCGCGGCATGCCGCGCGGCTGGCGCATCGCCGGCCGGATCACGATGTCGCCGAAACGCTCCACCGCCAGGTCCAGCACCGCCTGCTGCAGCATCTCCTTGGACTTGAAGTGCGCATACAGGCCGCTCTTGGACATATTGGTGTCGGCCGCCAGCGTGGCCAGCGACAACTGCTCGAAGCCGACCTTGGCGGCGGCGTCCAGCGCCTGCTCGATGATGGCTTTGCGGGTGAGATGTCCTTTCTGCATGCAGCGAAGAATAGCACGACCGGTCGGTTTGTCAACGAAACCGGATGCATGGTAGTTGCCCCGACTTGCGTTGTTGTGCTGGGGAGGCCATAACGTCATACAGCTATGCATGTGACGTCAACGCAAATTCCGAGGGCTCGTTACTGTCAAGGCGGCGGGAAGGTGTTGTGCTCTGTCCGACGCTTGGAGGGGCTCGTTCCGGTAGATGCCGGCGCAAGATGACGGGCCAGCAATAAATCTGCACAAAGTGTTTCGGCGGTTACATACGGAACGCTTTGCGTGCTCTATACTCGAATGCACGTCCGCGCACTTTTTTTCACTGGTGACTGGAGACCGACATGAACAGTACAGCCGTGCCGAGAGGCGCTAGCGAACCGTTCCGGCAACTGCGGGCGCTGCGCCGCGCGCGCAAGCTCAAGCAGGAGGACGTTGCCCGCAAGGCGGGCATTTCCCGGGAGGCTTACCTCCGGGCAGAATCAGGTCAGGCCGACCCCCGCATGTCGACCTTCCTGGCGGCCTGCGAGGCGCTGGGCCTCGAAGTGGTGCTGGCGCCGCAGCACCTTGCCGCTGACGTCAACGCTTTCATTGCCAGCCGCAACGGCGGCGTGACCGCTGCCTCGATGGCCGGTCAGCCCGCTGGCAGCGCGCCGGCACCGGCCGCGACACCGGCCTCCGGCGGCGGTTTCGGCCCCGGCACCGGCGAGGGCCACAAACCGGTCTGATCCGCCTTCTGCCTGGCCGCTCGCATGCTTGTGCGGGCCGGTCCGGCGGCGGGCCTCCAGGCCACCCTCCGCAAGCGGCGCGTGCCCTCCGGCGCGCGCCGAGCCGCTTTTGTCCCGAGAGCCGTTTCTGGCACCGGACAGCCATGACGCCGCAGGCCTGACTGCCTGAGCCGGCGCTTTCAAGCCTTACTGTCTTATTCCGCTCCTGGCACCCCCAGCGGCGTCCTCCCCATTTCCCGATTCGCCGCCTACAACTGCAAGAGCGCCGCGTGCTGCCCGCGCGCCTCCGCGGTTTGACACGCCCGGCTTCGGTGATTACGATATGGTAAATTCATTGCACAATACGTAATTCAAGCGCCGTGCGGCCAGCGCTGCGCTGATGGACCCACCCCGGAGACGCAAGACCACACCATGGACCTCACGCATACCCAGCTTGCCGAGCACGGCTATATGTCCGGCTTCGCCAATGAATTCGCCACCGAGGCACTGCCCGGCGCGCTGCCGGTCGGCCAGAACTCGCCCCAGCGCGCGCCCTATGGCCTGTATGCCGAGCAGTTGTCCGGCACGGCGTTCACGGCGCCGCGCGCGCACAACCGCCGCTCGTGGCTGTACCGCATCCGCCCGGCGGCAATGCACAAGCCGTTCACGCTGATCGAACAGTCGCGTTTCCTGAGCCGCTTCGACCAGGTGCCGCCGTCGCCGAACCAGATGCGCTGGAGCCCGCCGGCGATGCCCTCGGTGCCGACCGACTTTGTCGATGGCATCGTCACCATGGCGGGCAATGGCGGCCCGGAGGCGATGACCGGCTGCGGCATCCACCTGTACCTGGCCAACCGCTCGATGCAGGACCGCTTTTTCTACAATGCCGACGGCGAGATGCTGATCGTGCCGCAGCAGGGCAGGCTGCTGATGGTGACCGAACTGGGCCGCCTGGAAGTCGAGCCGCACGAGATCGTGGTGATCCCGCGCGGCGTGCGTTTCCGCGTGGAGCTGCCCGACGGCGAGGCGCGCGGCTATATCTGCGAGAACTACGGTGCGCTGTTCCGGCTGCCCGACCTGGGCGTGATCGGCTCGAATGGCCTGGCCAATCCGCGCGACTTCCTGACACCGGTGGCCAGCTACGAAGACCGCGAAGGCGCGTTCGAGCTGGTGGCCAAGTTCCAGGGCAACCTGTGGCGCGCCGACATCGGCCACTCGCCGCTCGACGTGGTGGCCTGGCATGGCAACTACGCGCCGTACAAGTACGACCTGCGCCGCTTCAACACCATCGGTTCGATCAGCTACGACCATCCGGACCCGTCGATCTTCCTGGTGCTGCAATCGCCGTCGGATACGCCGGGCGTCGACACCATCGACTTCGTCATCTTCGGGCCGCGCTGGCTGGCCATGCAGGACTCGTTCCGCCCGCCCTGGTTCCACCGCAATATCGCCAGCGAGTTCATGGGCCTGATTTCCGGCGTCTATGACGCCAAGGCCGAAGGCTTCGCGCCCGGCGGCGCCAGCCTGCACAACTGCATGAGCGGCCACGGCCCGGATGCGGAAACGTTCGAGAAGGCCAGCGTTGCCGACACCTCGACGCCGCACCACATCGAAAACACCATGGCGTTCATGTTCGAAACGCCGGGCGTGATCCGCCCGACGCCGTACGCGGCGCAGTCGGCGTCGCTGCAGCAGGAGTACTACACCTGCTGGCAAGGCCTGAAGAAGCATTTCAACCCGAACACCCGCTGATTCCGGCCGCCTGGCCCGCCCGGTTTTCTCTCTCCCGCTTGCGGGAGAGGGCAGGCGCCCGCCAGGCGTGACGCGTCACCGCATGTGACAAGTGCCAACAAAATTTTCGGAGTATCCCGATGACCGCCCCCCAAACCAGCTGGATCGACAGCGCCAACGACGGCAACACCCATTTTTCGCTGCAAAACCTGCCCTACGGCGTGTTTTCCACCCAAGGCCGGGCGCCCCGAGTCGGCGTTGCCATCGGTGACCAGGTCGTGGACCTCGACGCGCTGGACCAGGCCGGCCTGCTGCCTGAAGCGGCCCGGGGCACCTTTGCCGCGGCCAGTCTCAATCGCTTCATCGCGCTGGGCCAGCCGGTCTGGAGCGAAACGCGCCGGCGCCTGACGGCGCTGCTGTCCGGTGCCGATGCCGCCTTGCGCGACAATGCGGCCTTGCGCGACCGGGCACTGGTGCCGATGTCGGCCGCGACGCCGCACCTGCCGGTCGAGATCCCGGGCTACACGGATTTCTATTCGTCGAAGGAGCACGCCACCAACGTCGGCCGCATGTTCCGCGATCCGGACAATGCGCTGCTGCCGAACTGGCTGGAAATCCCGATCGGCTACAACGGCCGCGCCAGCTCGGTGGTGGTGAGCGGCACGCCGCTGCATCGCCCCAATGGTCAGATCAAGCTGCCGAACGAGGCGCGCCCGGTCTTCAGCGCCTGCCGCAAGCTGGATTTCGAGCTGGAGATGGGCTTTATCGTCGGCAAGCCCTCGGCCCTGGGCGAGCCGGTCAGCACCGCCGACGCGCCGGCGCATATGTTCGGCATGGTGCTGCTCAACGACTGGAGCGCGCGCGATATCCAGCAATGGGAATACGTGCCGCTGGGGCCGTTCAACAGCAAGGGCTTCGGTACCTCGATCTCGCCGTGGGTGGTCACCATGGAAGCGCTCGAGCCGTTCCGCCGCGACAATCCCGCGCAATCGCCCGAGCCGCTGCCCTACCTGCAGCAGCAAGGCAAGAACGCCTACGACATCGCGCTGGAAGTCGCGCTGCAGCCCGCAGGCGCAGCGGCCCCCAGCACCATCTGCCGCACCAACTTCAAGGCGATGTACTGGACCATGGCGCAGCAGCTGGCGCACCACACGGTGTCGGGCTGCAATGTGCGCGTGGGCGACCTGATGGGCTCGGGCACGATCAGCGGCACCACGCCGGACTCTTACGGCAGCCTGCTCGAGCTGACCCGCAACGGCGCCGAGCCGCTGACGCTGGCCGATGGCAGCCAGCGCAGCTTCCTGCAGGACGGCGACGACGTGATCATGACCGGCTACTGCCAGGGCGACGGCTATCGCGTCGGCTTCGGTACAGTGTCGGGCAAGATCCTGCCGGCGCGCTGAAGCGAGGGCGCTGGCCGGCAGGCTTCAGCCTGCGTCAGCGCCAAGCGCGGCGGCATCCAGGATGACCGCCGCGCGGCCCGACAGCAGCGTACGTCCCGCGGCGCTGACTGCAAAGGCGTAGAGCACGGTGGCGCCTTCGCCGCTGATGCGCTCCGCCGTGACCTCCAGCGGCGCCGCGATGTCGTCGAGCCGTTCCACCTGCAGCACCAGCTTGCGCACGCTGGCGAGGTAGCCCGTGCGCGGGCGCTGCGGCGCGCCGCCGCCTTGTGCGGCCTCGGCCAGCAAGGCGCCATGCACGGCCATGGCCTGCGCGGCATATTCGATCCCGCATACCGCTGCCAGCCGGTCCTGCGCGCGCAGCGGATTCTCCGCATGCGTGTGGCTGCTTGCCGAGCAGCGGATCGATGCCGCGTCCCACGCCACCACGCCGTCGAGCAGGCACATGCTGCCCTGGTGCGGAATGCGCGCCGCGATCCAGGCGCGGTCCCTGATTGTTTCAGGCATCGGCCTGGCTGCCGAGGCTGGTGACCTCGGCTTCGATCCGCAGCGTGTCCAGATAATCCAGCACCACCGTGCCGGTCTCGCCGCGGGCGATGGCGGCCAGCAGCGGCAGCGCGCGCGCGGCCGGGGCTGACTGGCGCAGCGCTTCCAAAGCGGCGTCCGGCATCGCGGTGGGCGGTGCCTGTGTCAGCGCCACCGCGATGCGCGCCAGCGAGCGCGGGCTCGGTTGCGGCGTGAGCAGCAGGGCCACCCCAAACGGATCGGGAATCGGCCGGCAGCTGTGCAGCGGCTCCGGATAGCCGGTGTCATAGGCGATCAGCAGGCAGGGCTCGGCGTCGGCGCCGGCCTGCAGTACGCCTTCCAGCAGCCCCGCGCCAAAGCTGCCGTCCATCGCGCACAGCACGTTGGAGGCGCGCATCGCGCCGGCTGCGATCGACCAGTAGCCGGCGGTCGCGTTGTGCACCGAGTTGTGGAAGCGCGTGGGCGACATCAGCGGCTCGGGCTGCGCCAGCGCTTCGCAGATGGCATGGAAGTTCTGGCCATCACTGCTGGACGAAGTAAAGATCGTCGGCAGTTGCGCGGCATCGCAGCCGCTGGCCGCCACTGCCTGCTGGCCGACGCCCAGCGCCAGCCGGACGGTGGGTCCGGTGCGGCGGCGCTCGGCCGGGGGCAGGCCGGACGGCAGCGGCAGCTCGGTCGCCGCGTGCGCGTAAGGCGCGCGCCCGGCGAGCACGGCACTGGCCTGCTGCCAGCCGCTCAGGCCGGGGCCGAGCAGGCCGATGCTTTCGAGATAGACGGGCTGGGGCATGGCGCTGGCTCAGTGGGCAACTGCGTCCGCACGGGCGAACAGCAGGCTGCAGTTGGATCCACCGAAACCGAACGCATTGCTCATCGCGTAGCGCAAGGGCGTGTCCTGGTTGGCGAGCTGGTAGTTCACGTCGAGCGCGGGGTCGGGGTGCGTGGTGTTGATGCCGGCCGGCACCAGGCCGTGGCGCAGCGCCAGCGCGCAGATCACGGCCTCGAGGGCGCCGGCCGCGCCGAGCGCATGGCCGGTGGCACCCTTGGTCGAGCTGCACGGCGTGCCGGGCAGCACCGCGGCCATGGCCAGCGCTTCGGCGGCGTCGTTGCTGCGCGTGGCGGTGCCGTGCAGGTTGACGTAGCCGACTTGCTCCGGCGCGAGGCCTGCGCCGGCCAGCGCCTGCGCCATCGCCATGCGTGCCCCGAGCCCCTGCGGGTGCGGGGTCGACATATGGTGCGCATCGCTCGATTCGCCGATGCCTGCGAGCAGGATGGCATCGTCCGCCACCGTGCCGGTCACGCGTTCGAGCAGGCCGAACACCGCGCCTTCGCCGATCGAAATGCCATTGCGGGCCACGTCGTAGGGCCGGCACGGCTGGCGCGACAACAATTCCAGCGCGTTGAAGCCGTACAGCGTGGTGTGGCACAGCGAGTCGACGCCGCCCACCACCGCCGCATCGATCAGCCCGGCCTCGAGCATGCGCCGCGCCGAGCTGAACACCTTGGCTCCGGACGAGCACGCCGACGACACCGCCGCCGCCGGCCCGGTCAGGCCCAGCTGCTGCCGCAGGAACGCCGGCAGCGAATAAGGGTTGTGCGTGCCGCCGTAGTGGAAGTCCGGCGGCAGCGCGCCGCTGGCCGGATCGCGCCGGCGGTAGCCCAGTTCCGTCTGCAGCACGCCCGCAGTGCTGGTGCCGAGAAAGACACCGATGCGGTGGGCGCCGTAGCGCGCCGCCGCCTCGCGCACGCGTGCGGCAAAGTCGTCCTGCTCCAGCGCCAGCTGCGCCAGCCGGTTGTTGCGGCAGTCGAACTCGGCCAGCGCGGCCGGCAGCGTGACGGCGTCCAGGCCGGCCACTTCGCCGACATAGGTATCGAGGGCAACGTCGCCGAAGCGGCACGGCGCCAGGCCGCCGCGCTGCGCGCGCAGCGCCGCCAGGGTGGCATCGAGGCCGGCGCCGAGGCAGCTGGTGGCCGTGAAATGCGAGAACAGGAGCGGGGACACAGCTTCGGTGTGGCGAATGGGAGGAATCTCTGTAGGCAGCGTGTAGCCAGCGGCAATTGTAACAAGCCGCGGCGGCTCAGCCCGGCGGCACGGCCGCGCGCAGCGTCACGCAGCGCAGTCCGGCGCGATCGATCGCGGCCAGCAGGTCCGGCAGCACGGTGGTGCAATGGGGATGGCCGGCAGGGTCCAGGCCGGGATTTCCATCGTGCAGCAGCAGGATGTCGCGCCCGGCCAGCCTGCCGGTCAGGCGCCGCGCCACGCGCGCGGCGTGGTTGCCGCTGACGGTATCGAAGCCGCGCCGGGTCCAGGCCGCCAGTTGCAGCCCGAGCCGGCACAGCACAGGCTCAAGGAAAGGATTGCGCAGGCCCGCCGGGGCGCGGAAGAAGCGCGGCGCCTGGCCGGTGATCTCGGTCAGCAGCAGCTGCGCGGCGGCAATGTCGCGTTGCATGCGGCCGGGCCCGAAGGTGGAGAAGTGCAGCCGGTGGTACATGCTGTGGTTTTCCACGGCGTGGCCACGGCGCACGATCTCGCGCACCAGTTCGGGATGCGCCGCGGCGCGCTCGCCGATGCAGAAAAACGTCGCGCTGGCGCCGTGCTGGTCGAGCAGGTCTAGCACCCGCGGCGTCAGGTCCGGGTTGGGGCCATCGTCGAAGGTCAGCGCCACGCAGCCTTCGGCCGACGGCGGCAGGCGCAGCAGGTTGGGGCCGAGCCAGGTGCTGCGCGGCCACAGGCCGGCCGCGCACATCGCCACATGGGATGCGCCGATGCCGGCCAGGCCCCAGCTCAGGCCTTGCGGATAAGCGAGCATCGCGCCGACGGCGCCCACATGCACCGCGGCGGCGCCATAGAGCAGCGGGGTCGGCCGCCATGGGCGGCTGGGAGGACGCCCGGGCAGGGCAACGCCCGGTGCGGATAGCGGCTTCATGTTGCACTCCCGGCCTTCGCCGCTG
Organism: Cupriavidus taiwanensis; assembly: GCF_900250075.1. Lineage (NCBI taxonomy): Bacteria > Pseudomonadati > Pseudomonadota > Betaproteobacteria > Burkholderiales > Burkholderiaceae > Cupriavidus > Cupriavidus taiwanensis. The sequence goes on along the minus strand of NZ_LT977071.1, from coordinate 1,511,517 downwards.
CCGCGGGCGAGGCCGCGGGCGCGAGGATGGCCGAAAACCACAGCGCCAGCACGGCGCCGGGGCCGACCGTCAGGCCGAATGCCTGCAGCAGCGGCAGGCTCGACAGCGACAGCAGGCCGAACGCGGCGACCGTGGTCAGGTTGGCCAGCAGCAGCGACACCAGCGTGTGCGGCGAAGCACCAGCCGCCTGGCCGTCTGCCGCCGGGCCATTAAAGAATAGTGCGTAGTTGGAGCCGACTGCGGCCAGCAGCAGCAGGCCCACCAGGTGCAGCAGCGTCAGCGGCTGGCCCAGCGCCGCCAGCCCGCCCAGCACCACCACCGCGGCGGCGGCCAGCGGCAGTACCGTCGCCAGCACCCGCCGCGGCGAGCGCAGCGCCAGCGCCAGCAGGGCGATGATCGCCAGCAGTCCGGCCAGCGACAGCAGCAGGGCCTCGCGCAGGTAGCCGGCATAGAGCCGGTCCGATTCGCCCTTGAGATCGACGAACAGGGTATCGGGCACGCCGGCCCGCTGGATCGCGGCGCGCACCGCGGCGCTGTCTACGCCGTCGGCGGCGCTGGCATGGCCGGCGGCATGCACCGGCGCGCGCAGGGGCAGCGTCGCGCTCCAGCGGCCGTTGCGTTGCACCAGCAGGGCGTCGACCGCCAGTGCCATCGAGGTGCCGCGCAGGCTCTCGCGTTGCAGCAGCGGACCGGTGCGGGCCGCTTCGGCCTGCGCCAGAAAGGGCGCGAACACCGATGCGCGCACCGGCTGGCCGGCGATGGCGGCATGCAGCCGCTGCGCCAGCACATCGGGGGGCGGCAGGCTGGCCTGGCGCTCGCGCTGGGTCGCCGCGCTGGGCAGGTAGCGCGCGGGGCTCTCGTAGCCGCCGATGAAGTTCTGCGCCACCAGCGGTTCCAGTTCATGCGCGACGCGTTCCGCGCCCTGCAGCACGGATTCCTGGTCCGGCCCCGACACCACCACCAGGTAGCGCACGTCCGGTGCGCCCAGGTTTTCGCGCAGCGAGGTATCCAGCGCCTGATCGCTGGCCGATACCGGGCTCAGCGCCTGCAGTTCCCGGCCCCACAGCGTGCCGCGATGCTGGACCAGCACCACGCAGGCGCCCGCTACCAGCAGCAGCACCAGCCAGCGCAGCCGGGGCGCGCGCTGCGTCAGCCATTGCAGCTTGCGGCCGAGCGGTGCGACGTCGCGCAGCTGCAGCGTGGCCGGCACCAGCTGCGGCAGCACGAAGCGCGTGACCAGCGCGGCGGTGACGAGCCCCGCGATCGAATACAGGCCCAGCTGCGCCAGTCCCGGGAATCCCGACAGCAGCAGCGACGCAAAGCCGCAGACCGAGGTCAGCACCCCCAGCCGCACTGTCGGCCAGAAGCCGCCCAGCCAGGCGCGTTCGTCGCGCCGGCCATTGCTTGTGTACTGCGCGGACTGCACGAACAGGTAGATCGAATAGTCGACCGCCTCGCCGATCAGCGTGGTGCCGAAGCCCAGCGTCAGGCCATGCACCGCGCCGCCGAAACCCAGGCTGACCGCGGCAATGCCCGCCAGCGCGCCGCTCAGCACAGGCACCAGCCCCAGCACCAGCAGCGGCACCGAGCGGTACACCGCCAGCAGCAGCGTGACGATGATGGCCAGCCCGATGGTCGAGAGCCGCTCGACGTCGTGCCGGATGGTGTCGCGCGCCTTGACCGAGAACACGCCCGGGCCCGTCATCACCAGCTGGTAGGGGCCGTTCGCGGCGGCGCTGGCAAAGGCTTGCTGCACGGCCGCCATCGCCTCTGCCTGCGCATCGGTATCCGAGCCCGCGCCGGCGGTCTGCGCCAGCAGCAGCGCGCGCTTGCCGTCGCGCGAGGCCCACGCGCCCGCATGCATCGGCACGCGCTGGCCGGCATCGAGCTGCGCCAGCATCGCCGCGACCTCGCCGGTGGGATCGCGCGGCAGCAACGACTTGGTGAAGAGCCCGGCCGAGGAGGCCAGCAGCGCGAACGAATCATTGACTGCCTGGGCCAGGCCGTGTTCACTGAACCGCTCCGGCGTGACCTCCGGGCTGAGCAGGTAACGGTGCGCGAACACGTATTCGCGGTCCGCCGCCTGGTTGACCGGCTCGCCGTTCTGCACCGAGGCGAAACGCGGGTCGCTACGCAGTTGCGCCGCCATCGCGCGCGAGACCCTGGCGCGGCCATCGGCATCGCCGCCTTCGATGCCGACCAGGATCAGGCGCGATACCAGCCCGTCGCGCAACTGGTTCACCAGCAACTGCTGTTCGGCGCTGGGCAGCCGCGGCAAAAAGGCGGACAGGTCGGCGGTAAAGCTGGTGCGGCTGACGACCGCGGCGCAGGCCAGCAGTGCCAGCACCCACAGCGCCAGCGCCAGGCGGCGCTGTGCCGCGCTCATCGCGCTCATCGGCTCGCGGCCGGCCGGATCTTCATCACCGAGCGGTCACCGTCGGCCTGCCGGATCTCGACCTGGTCCAGCACATCCTGCCGGCCTTCGATGCGCACCTGGCTGACGGCCGCGGCCATGCGCGAGTCAGCCGGCGTCAGCGTCAGCGTCCAGCGGCTGGCACGGCCCTCGACGCCGAGCTTGTAGTAGCGCTCCAGCGCATCGCGATTGCCGGCCAGCGTGGCGCGGATGCTCTCGATAAACGCGGCGATCTCGGGGTAGTTCTGCAGCGGCATGGTGTAGCGCTTGCCGTCGCGCTCGACGGTCAGCATGTCGCCGTCCAGCAGCAGGTTTTCCGCCTTGGGGGAGAGCGTGCGCTTTTCCAGGTGGTCGGGCGCGGTGAAGCGCAGTTCGCCCGACGACTGCACCGGCTTGTCGAGCAGCGCCAGGTACTTGGTCTCGGTAAACAGCACGCGCCCCGACTTGCGCTGCGCCAGCGTGGACATCAGCTGGTCGACGCCGAACGCGGCGGTGGCGGCCGGCGCCGCGGATGAGGCTGGTGCTGCCGTGGCCGCCAGCGGCGCCAGCGCAAGCAGTGCGCTTGCCAGCAGGGTCGACAACGAATAGCGGAAAGGGCGCGCGGAGAAGAACATCAATGGCGGCTCACGGATTAGGGCTCGTTCCCCGGCGGCGGCTGTTCGGACAGCGGCGGGCCGGCGTGCCAGAAGTCATAGAAGTTGAACCAGTTGTACGGGGCGCTGCGGCTGAACCGCTCCAGCAGCCGCACGTAGTCCGCCAGCGCCGCCTGCACCGCCGTTTCGCGCTGGCCGCGCGCGGTCTCGGTGAAATCCGCCAGCGGCACGAAATGGACGTCGTAGCGGTTGCCGCCGCGGTACAGGCCGGTGATGAAGAACACCGGCCGGCGCAGCATGGCCGCCATGCGCAGCGGGCCGGTTGGGAAACCTGTCGGCGCGCCGAGGAAACTGCATTGCTGCACCGGGTCGGTGGCGCGCTGCGACAGTGTGCGGTCGGCCAGCATGCCGATCATATAGCCGCGGTCCAGGTAGTCGCGCACGCGCAGCATGGTGTCGAAGCGACCCAGCGCGATCACGTCCTGGCGCATGGCCGGATTGATCGACTGCAGCACGTCGTTGAGCTTGTGCGCGTTCTCTTCGTACATGGTGATCGCGACCTCCATGTTGGGGTGGCGCCGTCCCAGCGCGCGCACCACCTCGAAGCTGCCCAGGTGCGCGCCCAGCAGGATGGCGCCGCGGCCGCGCGCCATCGCCGCTTCCAGCAGGTGCTCGCCATGCAGGCGAATGTCGAACAGGTCGAAGCGCCCGTTTAGCAGGTAGATGCGGTCGTGGATGGTCGAGGCGAAGGTGAACACATGGCGGTAGCCGTCGCTCCAGCCGGCCTGGCGTCCGAGCACGCGGTCCAGGTACGCGCGCGAGGCATGGCGCGCGGCCGGCGCGAACAGCATGAAGTAGGCGGCAATGGCCCGCAGCACCACGCGTCCGGCGGGCCGGCCCAGTGCCAGCGAGATCCACGTCATGACGCGCAGCAGCGTGATGCTGCCGCGCTCTTTGCGGCTGGACCATTCCGTGTCCAGCGGCGCCTGTCGCCGCCACAGCCAGCTCAGCATGGCAAGGCTCCGGCTTGCGGCGGGTTGGTGCGCACCTGCAGCGTGCCGCTGGCGACATCGCGCCCGGCGCTGCGCAGCGTGAAGCGGATGGTCTCGGCGCCATCGGCTGCCGCCTCGGACTGGTGCAGCACCTCCACGCGCTCGCCCGGGCGCACCGGGCTCAGGAACTTCAGCAGGCTCGCCTGCGCGACGGCAAGCGGGCGGCCCAGCGCGGTGCCGAGCGCCAGCACGGCATGGTCCAGCAGCACCACGCCCGGCACGATCGGATGGCCCGGGAAATGGCCGGCCATGGCAGGATGGCCGGCGTCGATGACAAAGCCTGGCGGCAACGCGGCAGCGCGGTCCTGCGCGCCGGACAGGGTTGCCACCAGCGCGGCCAGCGCCTCGCGCGGCAGCTTGCCCGCGGCATTGCGCGGCAGGCACTCGGCAAAGTACAGCGGGCGCGGCATGAAGGCCGGGTCGATCCGTTCGCGCAGCGCCTGCTGCAGCCGGGCCGGCGCCACGCCCGGCGCCACCACCACGGCCACCAGCCGCACCACGTGCCCGTGCGCGTCGCCTTCATGCGCGTCGTCGGGCATGAAGAACGCGCCGTCGCGCACGCCATCGATGGCGGTGAGCTGGTGATTCAGGTAGCCCAGCGAAGTCCGCTTGCCGGCGATATTGAGCAGGTCGGCCTTGCGCCCATGCAGCAGGAAGCGCTGCGCGTCGAGCGGCGCGATGGCGTCGCCCAGCGCCACCGGCTGCTCGATATGGCCGCCCTCGGCCCAGGTTTCGGTATCGTCACCGGTGGCGTTGGGGCGGGCTTGCAGCCGCACGCCGGGCACCAGGGTCCACGTGTCTTCCTGGGCGGTGCGGCGGGTGGCAAGTTGTCCGGTCTCGGTGCTGCCGTAGATCTCGCACAGCGGCGCGCCGAACAGCGCCTCGGTCTCGGCGGCGAGCTGGCGTCCCAGCGGCGCGGTGGCGCACAGCACCAGGTCGGCCACGGGCATGGCGACCCCGGACTGCACCAGCGTGCGCAGATGCACGGGGGAGCTGACCAGCACGCGCGGCGCCGGCACCGCGGCCAGTGCCGCGCTGACGTCGGCCGGATAGAACGCCGGTGCGGCCACCAGCGCCGCGCGGCCCTGCAGTGCCAGCATCACGGTGGCTTCAAGGCCGAACATATGCTGCGGCGGCACCGTGCCCGCCAGCGTCCACGCGCGCCCGTCGAGCAGGCCGAGCCGCTGCGCCGCGGCGCGCGCGCTGCCGACCATGGCGCCCCAGGTCTTGCGGTGCGGCACCGGCGTGCCGGTCGAACCGGACGTGAATACGTAGGCCATCACCTGCGCCGCCGGAATCTGCGGAATCTCCACAGGGCCGTCGGCGGCGGTGGCGGCCAGGCCATCGTGGTAGTGCAGCGCCGGCATGTCGAAGGCCGCGTCGGGCTGGTCATGCAGGCAGAATGCGTCGGGCGCGAAGGCCAGCAGCTGGCGCACCGTCTCGGGCGTGTGCGAGGGCGGCAGCAGCGTGGGCTTGCCCGCCAGCAGCGCCGCGCACAGGCCGACGGTAAAGCGGTAGCGGTCGGTGCAGGCGTTGAAGACGTGGCCGCCACGGGAACCGGCAGGCAAGGCCGCTGCCACGCGGGCCGTATCGGCGAGGAACTGCCGTACGGTGACGGGCCGTCCGTGCACCCAGGCGATGGTGTCGTCGGGCGCAGCGTGGGCAACGATGGGGAATGAGGTCATGGACGGAGCCTGTGCCTGTTTCGCGGGGCCGGGGCCGGGTGGCGGCGCGTCAGCGCGGCAACCCGGGCCGGGCCGCACGGGCCGTCATCAGCGCGCGGTAGCCGTGGACCGCGTCGAGCAGGCCGCGGTGGCGCATGGCCGGAAAGGCGATGCGGCGGTACAGGGCCTCGCCCGCGAACATCATGGCGATCAGCACCGGCGTGGCCAGGTTGGCGAAGCTGGACCAGGCCGCCACCGGCGCAAGCACGAACAGCAGCGTCGACACCCCCACCATCGCCGCGAAGAACAGCGTCCAGGCCTGGGTCACGCGCACCGTGTAGCGCGCATGCGCGGCGGAAAGCGGGCCGTGGATGGCGCTGGCGATCTGGGTGCAGAGCGGGGTGCGGCCGCGGCGCAGGCTGAGCGCGAACATCGCCCCCAGCGCGGCATTGGCGCCCGCATGCTGCAAATAGTAGGTCCAGCCGAAATGGCCGGACAGCGGTGCGCGCCACAGCCACAGCGCCGCGCACGCGGCGAGCAGCGCCAGCAGGGCGGGCACGCGTCCGGCCAGCCGGCGGCAGGCGACGAAGCCGATCAGCAGGAACGGCGCCGCGCCGAGCCACAGCGCGGCCACCTCGGCGCCCGGCTGGTGCGCCGCGCGATGCAGGGCCGACTCGTAGACCACGAAGGCTGCCACCGCGCCGATCCAGGCATGGCGCCGCCACCACGGGACGGCAGCGTCCGGCGCAGGCATGGCGGCGGGCGGGGAACGGCGGTCGACGGGCTGGCTCGAAGGCATTTGTGGGAGCTTGATGTGTTGCGTAAGGCGCTTGGCTTGCAGTGCGCCGGAAAGGCGCCAGGTGGCACGCGAAGCGAACGCTTTATACCCCAAAAGACCCTCCGGACGCGATCATGATTCCCCAATAGGTTGTTGATGTTGTTACTAAACTTCTCTCGACTGGCCCGGGAATGGCCCGTTTGATAGCATTCGGGTGCCCGACGCCCGCACCGGGACCGACTTGCCCGGCACGGGCGGCGCAGCGGCGTTCCAGCCATCTAGCAACATGACCGAACTCGAAACCGAACTTGCCCGCCTGATCCTCGACGAACTCGACATCGCCGAACTGCGGCTGGAGGACATCACCGCCGCCACTCCGCTCTATGGCGAAGGCTTCGGGCTGGATTCGATCGATATTCTCGAGATCGCCCTGCTGGTGTCGCGCAAGTACGGCGTCGAGCTGCGCTCGGACAATCCCGACAACAAGACCATCTTCACCTCACTGGGCAGCCTGGCCGCCTACCTGGCGCAACACCGCACGCGCTAGCCCAGCCACTGTTTCCTCCAGCCCGCACAGGACCACGACATGCCGCAGCAAGCCACGCCCGCGCCGGCGCTGGTGGAAGGCGGTGCCCCGCCTTCGGCGACCCACCTGGTGCTGATCCCCAGCTATAACCCCGGCGCGCGCCTGCAGGACGTGCTGCGCGGCGCTCGCGCGGCCTGGACCCCGGTCTGGGTGGTGGTCGACGGCAGCACCGACGGCAGCACGCAATGGCTGCAGGCGCAGGCCGCCGCCGACCCCGGGCTGCAGGTGCTGGTGCTGCCAAGCAACCAGGGCAAGGGCGCCGCGGTGCTGCACGGCATCGAACGGGCCGCGGCGGCGGGCTACACGCATGTGCTGGTGATGGACTCCGACGGCCAGCATCCGGCCCACCTGATCCCCGCATTCATGGCGGCGTCGCAGCGCGACCCCGGCGCGATGGTGCTGGGCCGCCCGCGCTTCGACGCCAGCGCCCCGCGCGAGCGGGTCTACTGGCGGCGCATGTCCAATTTCTGGGTGGATGTGGAGACGCTGTGGGCCGGTATCGGCGATTCGCTGTTCGGCTTTCGCGTCTACCCGATCGCGCCGCTGCGTGCGGTGATGCATGGCAGCCGCTGGATGCGGCGCTTCGATTTCGATCCGGAGGTGGCGGTGCGCTTGTGCTGGCGCGGCGTGCGTCCTATCAACCTCGACGCCCCGGTGCGCTACTTCGGCCGGCGCGAGGGCGGCGTCTCCCACTTCCGCTACCTGCGCGACAACCTGCTGCTGACCGGCATGCACCTGCGGCTGCTGGCCGGCTTCGTGGTGCGGCTGCCGCTGCTGCTGTGGCGGCACCTGCGCCGGCCGTCCGGCCACGCGGCGTAACCCACGGCCAAAACAGGCCAGGCCGCGCGCGGCGGCCTGGTGCCCGGTGGGACGGATCGACCCGTCAGTCGCTCAGCTCGTGGCCGATCACACCGCCCACCACGGCGCCGCCGATGGTGCCGGCGGCGCTGCCGTCGGTCAACTCATGGCCGGCGACACCGCCGGCGACCGCGCCCGCCGCCGTACAGCCGGCCAGCGCCATGCTTGCGCCTACCAGAAGCGCGCCTGCGAGTTTCCACATGATGGTCTCCTGCCTCGTGGCCGGGCCCGCCGCACCACGTCTCGGGGAAGACATCGCAGCGGCCGGGGCCCTCATGCGACCACTTTAGGCGTGTGACGCGGCGCGGCCCTTCCGTGAAGCGCCGATTGCCCTGTAGGAATCGGACGACGGCAGGGGTGGAGCGTCCGCGGCCTCAGCCCTGGTCGCTGTGCTGGCGCAGCCGCTTGATCAGCGACGAGGTGTCGGCGCGGCCACAGCCCATCTGCTGCAGGTCGGCGTAGAACTGGTCCACCAGCGCCGTGACCGGCAGGGCCGCGCCGTTGCGGCGGGCTTCGTCCAGGCACAGGCCAAGGTCCTTGCGCATCCAGTCCACGGCGAAGCCAAAGTCGAACCTGTTGTCGATCATGGTGGGGCCGCGGTTCTCGAGCTGCCAGGAACCGGCCGCGCCCTTGCTGATCACGTCCAGCACCAGGCGCATGTCCAGGCCCGCGCGCTCGCCGAAGGCAATGGCCTCGGACAGGCCCTGGATCAGGCCGGCGATGCTGATCTGGTTGACCATCTTGGCCAGCTGCCCGGCGCCGGATGCGCCGATGCGGGTCACGGCGCGCGCGTAAGCGGCAATGACCGGTTCGGCCTGGGCAAAGGCGTCGGCGTCGCCGCCGCACATGATGGTCAGGATGCCTTTTTCCGCGCCCACTTCGCCGCCCGAGACCGGGCCATCGACAAAGTGCAGGCCGCGCTCGCCGGCCGCCGCGTACAGCTCGCGCGCGACGTTGGCGCTGGCGGTGGTGTGGTCGACGAAGATGCAGCCGCTCGGCGCGCCGAAGAAGGCGCCGTCGCGCCCGGTCAGCACCGCGCGCAGGTCGTCGTCGTTGCCGACGCAGGAGCAGACCACCTGCGCATCGCGCACCGCCTGCGCGGGGGTGGCGGCGGCTTTGCCGCCGAAGCGCTCGACCCAGGCCTGGGCCCTGGCGGCGGTGCGGTTATAGACCGTGACCTCGTGGCCCTTGGCGGCGAGGTGGCCGGCCATATGGAAACCCATCACCCCCAGTCCGAGGAATGCGACACGCATGCTGCTGCTCCGTTGCTAGTTTGATGTCTGGAATCGGTGCGGCGCGGCGGCGCCGGTCCCGCGAGTATACGGGCCGGGTGGCGCCCCGGACAGATACAGAACTGCCGGCACCGGGCCATGACAGGCCGTGGGCGGCGGCGAGGACCCTGACAAGTCACAAGCGGGTCAGAACCCGCCTACGCCAGCATCCGCCCTTGTCCTATCCCTGGCGCCGCGCGCGCTGCCTACATTGAACACAGGTTGCACCCCCGAAGGAGCCGACTCATGTCATTCGCGCTATATATCATCGGCCTGCTGGTCCTGGTGGGCGGCATTGCCTGGGGCCTGTCGACGGCCGGGCTGGCGCCGGTCTATATCGGCATTGCCTGCCTGATCGTGCTCGGCATCGGCATCATGGCGGCGGTCTCGCGTACCCGCACCAAAGACCCTTCCTGAATCCCCTCTGGTTACGCCGCCTTGCGGCTGCGGGCCCGGCGCCACGCCGGGCCCGGTCGCAGCTGCCGTGACGTCGCGCAGCGGCGGGCGCACGAGGCTGGCGTTCCACGCCTGCTGGATCACCTGGGCGATCTGGTTGAACGCTTCCTTGGAAATCACCGCCTCCTCGCGCATCGCTTCCAGCGACAGCCGGCCCTTGCGCAGCGCGAACAGCATCAGCAGGCGCCGCTCCAGCGCCACGGTATAGACGCCGAACTTGCCGCGCATCTCAGCCAGGCCTTCGGCGGCGGCGCGCGCGCGGTCTTCCAGCACGCCGTCGAGCACGGTCGCCATGCGCGCGCCGAACACCGGCGTCAGCATCGAGCGGTTGTAGCGGCGCAGCCGGTCCAGCACGGTCTGGCGGCAGATCAGCAGTTCAAAGCGGTCGGCCAGCGCGCGCGCCAGCGGGCGATCGATGCCGAGACGGTGATGCAGGAACAGCGCCACCTTGAAGCCCAGGTGATAGTCCAGGATATGCCGGGCGGCGCGGTTGTAGCCGATGCGGCCCTGCTCGCGCGCCGCGTCGATCATCTGCGCGGTGTTGCGCATCATCGCGTCGAGGTTGGCCACCGAGATCACGCCGTCGCCGTATTCCGGGATCAGCTCGCGCTCGCGAGTGGCCAGCGTGACCAGGCCGATGCTGAGGCGGTCGCGCTCGGACAGGGCGGTGTCGAAGTCGAATTCCGCCGAGCCCAGCTCGATGCCGTGCCGGTATTTCTGCGCCGCCTCGCGCGCGATCGCGGGCGGCAGGTCGAACGAGTCGGCCACGCGCGCCATCATCGCCTCGACCTCCTCGGTGGAGAGGCGGATCGCCTGCAGCTGCAGCGCGCGCTCCTGCGGCGAAAGCTGGTCCAGGCCGAGCCGGTGGATCAGCGCGCGCAGCGTGGTGCCGTTGAGCAGCAGGCTGACCAGCACGAAGCCGGTCGCCAGGATGGCGACGAAATGCCGCGTTTCGTAGGGCAGGTCGCTGTTCTCGGCGATGCCCAGCGCCAGCACCAGGGTCACCGCGCCGCGCAGCCCGCCCCAGGCGATGGCCAGCTTGAAGGCGCCATCGATCGGCGCGCTCAGCCGCAGCCCGGACAGCAGCGGCAGCAGCCCGAACAGCGTCAGCAGGCGCGCCGCCAGCGCCGCTAGCACCAGCGCCAGCAGCAGCCAGCCATGATGCCCGCTCACGCCCGCCAGCATCGACGGCACGCGCACCGCGGCGAGCAGGAACACCACGGCGCCGGCGATCCCGGCGAACTGCTCCCACATCATGCGCAGGTGGCGCCAGTTGGGCGGCGCCAGCCGCGTGGGGCCGAGGGCGCTGACCATCAGGCCGGCGCACACCACCGCGACCACGCCCGACACGCCCAGCAGTTGCTCGGCCAGCAGGTAGAGCGGGTAGGGCAGCGCCAGGGTCAGCGCGCTTTCCGCCATGGCCAGGCCGGCCAGCCGCGGCAGCAGGTCGGACACCAGCCGCCCGGCCAGCGCGCCGCACAGCACCCCACCGACAAAGGCCCAGGCCAGCTCGCGCAGCCCCGCCGCCAGCGTCGCCTGCGCGCCGTGCCCGGTCAGCATCGCCACCAGCACGCCGACGATGGCGATGGCGGCGGCATCGTTGAGCAGGCTTTCGCCCTCCACCAGCCGGATCAGGCGCGCCGGCGCGCCCACGTCGCGGAAGATCGCGATCACCGCGGCCGGGTCGGTGGTGGCCACCACCGCGCCCAGCAGCAGGCACACCGCCAGCGGCATGCCGCTGGCCGCCGCGGTGACCACGCCGATGACACCGGTGGCCACCACCACCGCAACCACCGCCAGCAGCAGGATCGGCGCCGCGTCGGGCAGCATGCCGCGCACGTCGGCGGTCAGCGCGGCGTGGAACAGCAGCGGCGGCAGGAAGATCCACAGGTAGGCCTCGGGCGGCAGGGCCGGGTCGATCAGCGGATGCAGGAAGTGGCGGGCGAAGTCGGGGTGGGCGGCGTCGATCGCCACATAGCCCGCGCCGATGGCGATGCCGATGGCCGACAGCAGCGTGGATTCCGGCAGCACCAGCCGCGCCGCGGCCACCTGCACCACGGCGACGATGGCCAGCAGCACGCCGGCCAGGATCAGGATATCGACGATGATGCTCATGCGCCGGCCTCCGGCGCCGCATCCTGCAGCGGCGGGCTGGCCAGCCGCGCGCGCACGGCCGCCGCCAGTTCGGCCGCCGCCGGCGACAGGCTGCGGTTGCGCGCCGTGACCAGGCCGATCGAGCGCTCGGTCACCGGCGCGGTCAGCAGCCGCTCGACGATGCCGGGCTGGCGCACCGTGCCGGCGGCGATCTCGGGCAGCGCGGCCACGCCGAAGCCGCATTCGACCATGGCCGCGATGGTGGCCAGGCGTTCGGCCTCGAACACCGGCTGGAAGCGGATGCGGTTCTGCAGGAAGGCCCATTCCGCGTACTGGCGCACGCTGCTGGGATGGGTCATCGACACATGCGGCGCGGCGGCGGTGTCGGCCCAGCGCAGCGGTCCGGGGCTGCGCGCCAGCGGGTGCGCCGACGGGATCAGCAGCACGAAGCGGTCCGACAGCAGCGGCTCGTACTGCAGGTCCGCCTGCTGCGGGTTGGCGGCGGTCAGCGCGAAATCCACCTCGCCGGCGCGGACCAGGTCGAAGGCCGGCCCGGACAGGGTGTCGAACACCTTCAGCGCCACCTCGGGGCGAGCCTGGTGGTAGGCCATCAGCACCCGCGGCAGCACCCGCGCCGCCAGCGAGGGCAGCGCGGCCACGGCCACCTGGCCGCGCTCGGCGCTGGCGATGCCGGTCACGGCGTCGATGGCGCCGCGGAACGCCGCCTGCAGCAGCGCGGCCTGCTGCATGAAGACCTGGCCCGCCGCGGTCAGGCGCACGGTGCGGGTGGTGCGGTCGAACAGGCGCACGCCCAGCGCTTCCTCGATGCGCAGGATCTGGGTCGACAGGGCGGATTGCGACAGGTGCAGCTGGCTCGCGGCCTGGCGGAAGTTCAGCGTGCGGCCCAGAACCAGCGTGGTCTCGATGTCGCGCATCGACAGGTTGATGTTCATGGCAGCGGCGGTCCGGCGGCATCCGTGGCCGGACCCTCAAGTCGATTGATCTGGTTTGGTGATCATTTTATCCAGAGAATCGACTTCTTCAATCAAAGCGGGTTCTCTACACTGGCGGGATGCCAGGAGAAACCATGCCCAACGCCACCCCCGCCGCAACGCCATCCACCCTGAGCCGGCCGGGCGCCACCCATGCCGTGGTGGTGGGCGGCGGCACCATGGGCGCCGATGTCGCCGTGGTGCTGACCCGCGCGCTGTGCCGCACCACCATTGTCGAGCCGGATGCCGGGCGTGCCGGCGCGCTGCCCGCGCGCGTGCGCGCCAACCTCGCCGCGATTGGCCGTGAAGCGGGCGCGGAAAGCCTTGCGGTGGCCGCGACGCTCGACGCCGTCGACTGGGCATCGGTCGACCTGGTGATCGAATGCATTCCCGAGGACCTGGCGCTGAAGCAGGCGCTCTTTGCGGAGCTGGTCGCGCGTGCGCGCCCGGATACGCTGCTGGCCAGCAACAGCTCCAGCTTCCCGATCAGCGCGATCGGCGCCGGCCTGGACACGCGCGCACGCATGCTCGGCCTGCACTTCTTCATGCCGGCGCACCTGGTGCCGCTGGTCGAGGTGGTGATGGGAGAGGCCAGCGACGAGCGCCATGCCGACGCGCTCGCCGCGTTCATGCGCCGCTGCGGCATGGTGCCGGTGAAGGTGCGCAAGGACCTGCCCGGCTTCCTTGCCAACCGGCTGCAGCATGCGCTGTCGCGCGAGGCCTTCAGCCTGATCGACCGCGGCATTGCCTCGCCCGAGGACGTCGATGCGGCGGTGCGCTTCGGCTTCGGTTTCCGCTTCCTCGCGGCGGGACCGGTGCTGCAGCGCGACCACGCCGGCATCGACGTGCATGCGGCGGCCGGCGCCACCATGTACCCGACCTTCTGCAACGACGACCATCCCGCGCGCTGCCTGTCCGAGCGCGCCGCCGACGGCCGCCACGGCATGAAGCGCGGCGAAGGCTTCTACGCGTGGACGTCTGAAAGCATCGCCGCCGAGCGCGCGCGCTATGACCAACTGCTGCGCGCCGGCCTGGCGCTGATCGCGCCCGAACTGCCCGAGATCCAGCCATGACCAATACCCCAGCCCAAGCCGGCAACCGGCCTGTCCCCCAGCGCGCCGCACTGGCCGAATCGCCGCTGATCGTCACCGTGGCGCCCAACGGCGCCTACAAGCGCGCCAGCGACCATCCCGCGGTGCCGCTGACCGCCGCCGCGCTGGCGGCGGAGGCGCGCGCCTGCCTCGATGCCGGCGCCGCCATGATGCATATGCACGTGCGCGATGCCGACGGCCGCCATTCGCTCGATGTGCAGACCTACCGCGACGCGCTGGCGGCGGTCAGGCAGGCCGTCGGCGACGCGCTGCTGGTGCAGGTGACCAGCGAGGCCGCCGGTGTGTACCAGGCCGCCGAGCAGATGGCGATGGTGCGCGCGCTGCGTCCCGAGGCGGTCTCGGTCGGCCTGCGCGAAGTCGCGGTGCCAGAGATCGCGGACAGCGAGCTGGCGGCGTTCTTCGCCTGGCTGGCACGCGAACGCGTGATGACGCAGGTGATCCTGTATGACGCAGCCGACGTGCGCCGCTGGCAGCAAATGCGCGCGCGCGGCATGGTGCCGCCGGGCGCGTGGTCGGTGCTGTATGTACTGGGACGCTATGCGGCGGGACAGGTGTCGTCGCCGCACGACCTGCTGCCGTTCCTGCAGGCCGCGGCCGAGGGCGGCGATGCACTACCGTGGGCGATCTGCGCGTTCGGTCGCGAGGAGAATGCCTGCGTGACCGCGGCCGCCGCGTTCGGCGGCCATGTGCGGGTGGGCTTCGAGAACAATCTGCTGTTGCGCGACGGCAGCCGTGCGCCCGGCAACCATGCGCTGGTGGCGCAGGCGGTGCAGGGCGGGCTGACGCTGGGCCGGCCGATCGCGGATGCGGCCGATGCGCGCCGTATCTACGGCGAGGTGCGCTGACGAAGGCGCGCCGCGCGGCGCTTTAATGAGCCGTCAGGGGCCATCAGGCGCCGTCGCTGAAGCTGTCGCGCGGGCCGTTGGGGTTGTGGGCACCGTCGGCGAACGGGTTGCGCGCGCCGGTCGCGGTGTGTTCGCCGTCGGTAAAGCTGCTGCGGGTGCCGGTGGCGGTGTGGGCTCCGTCGGTGAACGGGCTGCGCGTGCTGGTAACGCTGTGTGCGCCATCGCTGAACGGATCGACGCTGCGTGGCGCGGCTTGCGCGGCGCCGGCAACGCCGGCAAAAAGGGCGGTGGCGACAAAGACTTGCCTGAGTGCATGCATGGATCGCTTCTCCGTAAGGTTGCCGGCCCGGGATGGGCGGCGGTGTGGCTAGTCTAGGTGGCGGCCACCCACACGAGCATGACTGCCACATGACAATGCCGTCATCCCGCGGGCATTAGTCGGCACCGCCAGCACGCCGGAGAAGCTGCCGCCGGGCAAAGGCTGTAGAATCATGGCTGTCCGACCGGCTTGTGGTTCCATCGCCGGTTTTTCATTGCCCGCGGAAATGCAGCGGGCCTCTCACAAGAGTCATGTCCGAGTCTGATTCAGCCAAACTCGCTGCGGTGGCGTGGATCCGCGAGCAAATGGACCGTCATGCCCTGAGCCTCGACGACCTGGTCGAGGCCGGGTGTTTCGACAACGTTGCGGCGGCATCGGCGGGCGCCGAAGAGTCCGCGCCGTTGGCGGCCCCCGCCGCGGCGCCGAAGCCCGCGGGCGCGCGCCCGCTGTATCGCAATGCCCTGGGCCAGAGCTGGGACGGGCAGGGTGAATATCCTGACTGGCTGCAGCGGGCGGTCAACGCCGGGCAGTCGATCGAATTCTTCCGCGTCGATTAAGCCGCGGTTTAATCCACTTTGAATTCTTGCGCAGCGTCGCGCTCAGCAGTGCGGGGGCAGCAGCCGCAGCACCGGCAGCATCGGCAGGATGCCGGTGAATGACGCCGGCGTCGCCATGGGCGCCGCATGAGCGCGGTGCATGAAGACCTCGGGCGGCAGCTCGCGCAGCACGTCGCCAGCCGCGGCCGACTGCGCGGCGTTGCCCGCGGCAGGGTCCTGCGGACCATCCGTCTCGCCCAGCTGCAACGGCGCGCCGGCGCCGGCCGGCTCGGCCATCACGCGCACCGCGCTGCCGCCGCAGCCTGCGTCGCCAGCGCCATCCAGCGACGCTTCCGCCGCCAGCTTGGCTGCGACGTGCCGGTCCGGCAGCGACAGGCCAGCCGCCTGCACTGCGCCGCACATCCGGGCGTCCGCCGCAATCCCCGCAGCGGGCGCAAGCAGGGCCAGGGACAGCAACAAGGAATCAGGCAGGCGTTTCATCGCAGGGAAACCGTCAGAATGGGAGACGATGCGCGCGGGACAGTCGCGCGCAGGGAAGGTGAGCGCGCATTCTACCGGGGATTTGCGCGGCCAGGCCGTGGCAATGCGTTGGCATGGCGATGACATTTCTGCAATCTTTACCCATTTGCCGCCATCCTCGGCTAGCGTTACGCCATGGCGGCACTGGGCCGCCCGAAAGTGATCGAATCATGCGTATCCTGATTGTCGAGGACGAACCCAAGGCAGGCGACTATCTGCACAAGGGGCTGACCGAATCCGGCTTCGTGGTGGACCTGGCGCGCGACGGCGCGGACGGCCTGGCCCACGCGCGCGAGCATCCTTATGACCTGATCGTGCTGGACGTGATGCTGCCCGGCCTGGACGGCTGGGAGGTGCTGCGCGAACTGCGCCGCGAGCGCGACACGCCGGTGCTGTTCCTGACCGCGCGCGACGAGCTGTCGGACCGCCTCAAGGGCCTCGAGCTCGGCGCCGACGACTACATGGTCAAGCCCTTTGCCTTTGCCGAGCTGGTGCTGCGCATCCGCACCATCCTGCGCCGCGGCCCGCTGCGCGAGAGCGAGTTCATCGAAGTGGCCGACCTGCAGATCGACGCCATCCGCCGCCGCGTGGTGCGCGCCGGCCAGAAGATCGACCTGACCTCGAAGGAGTTCGCGCTGCTGTACCTGCTGGCGCGCCGGCGCGGCGAGGTGCTGTCGCGCTCGCTGATCGCCTCGCAGGTGTGGGATGTCAATTTCGACAGCAACACCAACGTGGTCGACGTGTCGATCCGGCGCTTGCGCGCCAAGGTCGACGACCCGTTCCCGCGCAAGCTGATCCATACGCGCCGCGGCATGGGCTATGTGCTGGACGACGGCGACGAGCGGGTGCAGGACGCATGATGCGGCTGCCGTCTTCGCTTACCACGCGGCTGGCGCTGGCCTACGGGCTCGCCACCGCGGCGATCCTGGCCAGCGTGGCGGCCTACCTGTCGAGCGCGCTGTCGGCCCAGCTCGAAGGACGCGACGAGAGCGAACTGGTGGGCGAGGTGCTGCTGGTGCGCCACCTGCTGCGCGAGGTGCGCAGCGAAGCCGAGATCCGCGCCGATACGCACCGCTTTGCCGATATCGCGATGGGCCACGAGGGCCTGATCCTGGTGGTGCGCACGCGCCAGGGCGAGCCGCTGGTGACGCTGAACCCGCGCAACGAGATCGTGCCGCCGCTGCGCGTGCTGCCGGCCACCACGCAGCCCGAGAAGGGCATGCTGCAGACCTGGCGGCCGAAGAACGGCGTGCCTTCGCGGGGCATTGCCGCGCTGGGCCAGCTGGGCGACTCGGACAAGGCCGTGGAGATCGTGGTGCTGCGCGATGCCGGCTATCGCGTCGCGCTGATCCGCGAATATCGCCACCAGCTGCTGTGGGCCACGCTGTGCGGCGCGGCAGTGGCGGCCGGGCTGGGCTTTGCGCTGGCGCGGCGTGCGCTGCGGCCGCTGCGGCGCATGGCCGCCGACGCCGCCGCGGTGACCACCAGCCGCCTGGCCACGCGGCTCGACGTGGGCAGCGCGCCGGCGGAGCTGCGCGAGCTGGCGGCCGCGCTCAACGACATGCTGGCGCGGCTGCAGGACAGCTTTTCACGGCTGTCCGAGTTCTCGGCCGACCTCGCCCATGACTTCCGCACGCCGATCAGCAATCTGATCGGCCAGACCCAGGTCACGCTGGCGCAAAGCCGCAAGACCGCCGAATACGAGGCGCTGCTCGAGTCCAACCTGGAGGAATACGAGCGCCTGGCCCGCATGATCGAGAACATGCTGTTCCTGGCGCGCGCCGACCATGCGCAGGTGGCGCTGGACGTGCGCACGCTGGACGCGCGCGAAGAGCTCGACAAGATGGCCGAGTACTTCGAAGCCGTGGCCGCGGACCGCGAGGTGGTGCTGACGGTTTCCGGCTCGGCACCGGTGGAGGCCGACCAGACGCTGTTGCGGCGCGCGGTGACCAACCTGCTCGACAACGCGCTGCGCCATGCGCCGGCGGGCAGCACGGTGCGGGTCGACGTGGCACGCGCGCCTGCGCCCGCGGCCGCGGGCACCGGCACCGGCAGCGGTACGGGCACCAGCATCCGCGTCAGCAATCCGGGCCCGGCGATTCCGCCGGAGACGCTGCCGCACATCTTCGGCCGCTTCTACCGCGCCGATCCGTCACGGCGCAACTCGGCGGCTTCGACCGGCCTGGGGCTGGCCATCGTCGACACCATCATGCGGCTGCATGGCGGCAGCGTGACGGTGCGCAGCGTCGACGGACTGACCGTGTTCACGCTGCAGTTCCCGGCCGACCCGATGCCGATGCCAGCGGCTGCCACCCCCGCCGCCGTATCCTGAACCCCGCACTTGCACTGGCCCGGCGCGCGCGCATAATGGCGCGCGTGCCGGCCGCGCTGCAACCCGCAGTGCCCGCCGGTCTCATGTCATGCAAACCGATGGACAACCAGGAGAGCTACATGCAGGTGCAACCCTATCTGGATTTCGGCGGCCGCTTCGACGAGGCAGTGGCCTTTTACGGCAAGGTGCTGGGTGCGCAGGTCACGTTTGCGATGCGCTACAAGGAAGCGCCGCAGGACCAGGGCATGGCGGTGCCCGAGGACTGGAAAGACAAGGTGATGCACGCCAACCTGCAGATCGGCGAGAACCAGGTGATGGCCTCGGACGGCCGTCCCGGCGAGCGCCCGGCGTTCAGCGGCTTCAGCCTGTCGGTGGGCGGAGTCAGCCGCGACGAAGGCCAGCGCATCTTCGAAGGGCTGAGCGAAGGCGGGCAGGTGGTGGTGCCATACCAGAAGACCTTCTGGGCCGAAGGCTTCGGCATGCTGGTGGACCGCTTCGGCATGTCGTGGATGGTCAACTGCGAGCACTAGCGGCCCGCCGGGGCATGGCCGGCACGGCGGCCATGCCGCTTGACTCTGTAGCCACTACAGGGTCTTCAATGTCATCAGGTCAAACCAGCGCGAACAACAAGACATGGCTCGCACGTCACCTGAAGACGCTCTTCCACACGATCACGCCATCAAGCACGATGGGCAGCATGGCGCCTGCCATGCGCATGATCACGATCACCACGGCCACGCTCACGCTCCCGCCCCGGAGCCGGCACCTGCCGCGTGTTGCGGCGGCGGGTGTGCGTCCACCGTCGCGCCGACGCCGCCTCGGGTCGAGGTACCGGCCGGCGCCAGCACCGCTGCCTGGCGCATCGACGCCATGGATTGCCCCACCGAAGAAACGCTGATCCGCAACAAGCTGGGTGGCATGGCCGGCATCGCCGCGCTCGAATTCAACCTGATCCAGCGCGTGCTGACGGTGCACCATACGCTGCCGTCGACGGAGCCGGTGGCCCGCGCCATCGAAAGCCTGGGCATGCGGCCGGTCCCGCTCAGCGCCGAAGCCGCGCAGCAGGTCCTGCCCGAAACCACCGCACGCAAGCCCTGGTGGCCGCTGGCGCTGGCCGGTGTCGCAGCGCTGGGGGCCGAGGCGACGGAATGGCTGGGCCTGGGGCTGCCCTGGCTGCCGGCGGTGCTGGCGCTGGCCGCCGTGGCGCTGGGCGGGCTCACTACCTACCGCAAGGGCTGGATCGCGTTGCGCAACGGCAACCTGAACATCAACGCGCTGATGAGCATTGCCGTGACCGGCGCGCTGCTGCTGCGCCAGTGGCCGGAAGCGGCGATGGTCATGGTGCTGTTCGCGCTGGCCGAGCGCATCGAGGCGGCGTCGCTGGACCGGGCCCGCAATGCCATCCGCGGCCTGATGGCGATGGCGCCCGAGCAGGCCACGGTACGGCGCGCCGATGGCAGCTGGGACATCGTGCCGGCCGCCGGGGTGGCCGTGGGCACGCTGGTGCGGCTGCGCCCGGGCGAGCGCGTGGCGCTCGACGGCAAGGTCGTGCGCGGCCAGTCGGCGCTGGACCAGGCGCCCATCACCGGCGAAAGCGTGCCGGTCGACAAGGCCGAGGGCGATGCGCTCTACGCGGGCTCGATCAACCAGTCCGGCGAACTGGAATACACCGTGACCGCGCCCGCCAGCGACTCGACGCTGGCGCGCATCATCCACGCGGTGGAGGCCGCGCAGGGCAGCCGCGCGCCCACGCAGCGCTTTGTCGACCAGTTTGCGCGCATCTACACGCCCACGGTGTTCGCGATCGCGCTGGCGGTGGCGGTGGTGCCGCCGCTGCTGGCGGGCGGCGGCTGGGTGGACTGGATCTACAAGGCGCTGGTGCTGCTGGTGATCGCCTGCCCGTGCGCGCTGGTGATCTCGACCCCGGTCACCATCGTCAGCGGGTTGGCCGCGGCCGCGCGGCGCGGCATCCTGGTCAAGGGCGGGGTCTACCTGGAGCAGGGCCGCGAGCTGGCCTGGGTGGCGCTGGACAAGACCGGCACCATCACGCACGGCAAGCCGGCGCAGACCGACCATGCGCTGCTGGCCGACGATGTCCCGCACGCGCGCGCCATTGCCGCCAGCCTGGCGGCGCGCTCCGACCATCCGGTCTCGCGCGCGGTGGCCACGGCGGCGCAGGCCGACGGCATCGCCACGCTGCCGGTGGAAGCGTTCGAGGCGCTGGCGGGGCGCGGCACGCGCGGCACGGTGCAGGGCGTCGAATACCGGCTCGGCAACCATCGGCTGGTGCATGAGATGGGCGCGTGCTCGCCGGCGCTGGAAGCGCGGCTGGAGGCGCTGGAGCGCGAGGGCAAGACCGTGGTGCTGCTGGCGCGGGTGGACGGCCGCGGCGCGGCCACCGCGCTGGCGCTGTTCGCGGTGGCCGACACCGTGCGCGACACCAGCCGCCAGGCGATTGCCGAGCTGCATGCGCTGGGGGTCAAGACGCTGATGCTGTCCGGCGATAACCCGCACACGGCACAGGCGATCGCGGCGCAGGTCGGCATCGACGAGGCCCGCGGCAATCAGCTGCCGCAGGACAAGGCCGATGCCATCGCCGCGCTGGCCGACGCGGCCCATGCCCGCGGCGGCCGCATCGGCATGGTCGGCGACGGCATCAACGACGCCCCGGCGCTGGCGCGTGCCGACGTCGGCTTCGCCATGGGTGCCGCGGGCACCGACACCGCGATCGAGACCGCCGACGTGGCGCTGATGGACGACGACCTGCGCAAGATCCCCGCCTTCGTGCGGCTGTCGCGCCGCACCGCCACCATCCTCAGGCAGAACATCGCGCTGGCGCTGGGCATCAAGGCCGTGTTCCTGGTGCTGACGGTGCTGGGGATGGGGACGATGTGGATAGCGGTGTTCGCCGACATGGGGGCGAGCCTGCTGGTGGTGTTCAACGGGCTGCGGGTGGGGGCGCGGCGCGGGGGGTGAGCATCACCGCTGGTTTGCTCGCCTCTCTCGCGTGCGGGAGAGGGAGTACACAATCGCTTGGTGCGACGGTTCGTCAGCCTGGAGCAGGCTGCACGATCAACTCCCCGCTGCGCCCCGGAATCTCCCCCCACGTGACCGGCAGGCGCGGCAGCGCCGCGCAATCCAGCCCGCGATACCACGTGCCCATCGACACCAGCTCGTGCCCCTGCGCGCGCCAGCCTGCCAGCAGCCGTTCGAACACGGGCGCGAGCTTGCCGCCTTCGAGCTCGGCATGCAGCGTGAACACATGGTCGCGCGTGCCTTCGGTCAGCTTCAGCAGGGCCGTGTGGACGTTGTCCTCGGTCAGGCCGTCGGTGCCGATCAGCTCGTCCAGCGTCGGCAGCGTGGTCGGCATCTGCACGTGGCGGCATGGCACGCCGCCGATGGTGGGGATATAGGGCGCGGTGCCGCGGCCGTCGGACGCGTAGGCCATGTCCCAGATATCGATCTGGCGGAACGCGGCCTCGTTCATCTGCCAGCCGGCGGCGCCGTGCGTGGCGGGGGGCTCGCCGAAGATTTCGCGAAAGCGCGCGAAGGCGCGCTGCATCTGGTCGCGGGTCCAGGCGGCATCGCGCTCGCGCACGTTGTCCTGCCAGTAGACGTGGTCCCAGGTGTGGATGCCGCATTCATGCCCGGCGGCGCGCGCGGCGCGCATCTCGGCGGCGCCCTTGCGGCCGATATCCGGGCCGGGCAGCAGCACGCCGTACATCAGCGTGCGCAGGCCGTAGTTCGACACCACCGAGGTGCGCGACACCTTGCGCAGGAAACCGGGGCGGAACACACGCCGCAGCGCCCAGCCGGTATGGTCCGGGCCCAGGCTGAACAGGAAGGTGGCCTGCGCCTGCGCGGCCGCCAGCAGCGACAGCAGCCGGGGCACGCCCTGGCGCGTGCCGCGCAGCGTGTCGACGTCGACCTTCAGGGCGATCCGTGCCATGTGGGTGCGCGCTCAGTTGCCGGAATCGACCAGCGTGCGGGCCTCGACCACCTTGCCCCGGTACGCCTCGAAGATGCGCCGCAGCGACGCTTCCATGCCGATCTCGGGGCGCCAGCCCAGCTCCTCGATGGTGTTGTCGATCTTCGGCACGCGGTGCTGCACGTCCTGGTAGCCCTTGCCGTAGAAGNGTCGCCCTCGAAGAAGTGCATGCGCGGATGGTCGACGAGGTCGCCCAGGCGGTCCGTGTTCATGTCCATGCCGTAGACCTCCCACGGCGTGGTTTCCAGGATGCGGCGCGTCAGGTGGTGGCCGATGAAGCCGTTGACGCCGAGAATCAGGACCTTTTTCATCGGTTTCCCTCGTCGGACTGTTCGGTATGGAGATGCAGGGCAAGCGCCTGCGGCGTGACGGCAGCGCCGTCCGGTGCCGCTAGCCGCGTGACGATGACCAGGCCGCCGTCGCCGCACACGCCGATGACCTGGCCGTCGCGCACCTGCAGGCCGGTTGGCGTGCCGGCGGCAATCGGCGGCACCGCACCCGGCAGCGGCCGGCGTGCCTGCGCCACGATGAAGCGCTGCCCGCCAACTTCCGTGAACGCGCCGGGGTAGGGCGGTGCGACCGCGCGGATCAGGTTGTAGACCTCGGCGGCGGACCGGTTCCAGTCGATGCGGCCGTCCTCGGGCTTGCGCCCCGAGTAATAGCTGCCTTCGGCCAGCCGGTTCGGGCGGCGCGGCGTCTGTCCTGCCATCATCGCGGGCAGCGCGCGCCACAGCGTCTGCTCGGCCGCCACGGTGACCTTCTCGAACACTTCGCCGGCGGTATCGTCGGGCAGGATCGGCACGGCGGTCTGGTCGACGATATCGCCCGCGTCCGGCCTGGCTTCCATCACGTGCAGCGTGGCGCCGGTCTCGGTCTCGCCGTGCAGCACTGCCCAGTTGACCGGCACGCGGCCGCGGTACTTCGGCAGCAGCGAGCCGTGCATGTTGAACGCGCCGCCCGGCGCCAGCGCCAGCACGCCGGCGGGGATCATGGCGCGATAGTAGAACGAGAAGATGACATCCGGGCGCGCGTCGCGCACTGCCTGTTCGACAGCGGGATCGGCCGGGTCCTCGCCATAGAGGAACGGCACGCCCAGCTCGGCGGCGGTGTCCGCCACGCGGCGGAACCAGATGTTCTCGTCGGGCCGGTCGCGGTGGGTGATCACCAGCGCCACCTCCACGCCGCGCGCATGCAGTACGCGCAGGCAGCGGTCGCCGACATTGTGATAGGCAAAGACGACGGCGCGCATCATGGCTCCACGGTGCGGGCCGGGTCGGCCTCGAGGATGGCCTTGATGCGGTAGCGCGGGCGGTCGCGCACTTCCTGGTAGATGCGGCCGACGTATTCGCCCAGCAGGCCCACGCCGAACAGCAGGATGCCGATCAGGAAGAAGTTCATGGCGAACAGCGTGAACAGCCCCTGCACTTCGGAACCCAGCACGAAGCGCCGCACCAGCAGCACCACGAACAGCACCCCCGACAGCAGCGACAGCAAGGTGCCGATGGCCGAGAACCACTGCAGCGGCACGATCGAGAAGCCGGTGACCAGGTCGAAATTCAGGCGGATCAGCTGGTACAGCGAGTATTTCGATTCACCCGCGTGGCGCTGCTCGTGGCCGACTTCGATCTCGACCGGGTTCGCGGCAAAGGTGTACGCCAGCGCCGGGATGAAGGTATTGACCTCGCGGCAGGCGTTGATGGTGTCGATCACGCTGCGGTCATAGGCGCGCAGCATGCAGCCCTGGTCGGTCATGCGGATCCTGGTGATGCGCTCGCGCAGCCGGTTCATCGCACGCGAGGCATAGCGGCGGAACGCGGTGTCGTTGCGCTGGCGGCGGATGGTGCCGACGTAGTCGTGGCCGGCGCGCATGGTCTCGACCAGGCGCGGGATTTCCTCGGGGGGATTCTGCAGGTCGGCGTCGAGCGTGATCACGATCTTGCCGCGGGTGTGCTCGAAGCCCGCCAGGATCGCCATGTGCTGGCCGAAATTGCCATTGAACAGCACCACCCGGGTCACGTCCGGGCGCTTGTGGAACTGCGCCGCCAGCAGCTGCGCCGAGCGGTCGACGCTGCCGTCGTTGATGAAGATGATCTCGTAGGATTCGCCGAGGCCATCCAGCGCCGGATAGAGGCGATCGAACAGGGCTTGCAGCCCGTCTTCTTCGTTGTAGACCGGAATGACGACCGAGACCTGGACCGGGCTCATTGGGAAAGACGTTTGCATGTTTCGCTGAGGATTGCGCAGACCCGCTCCACGTCCGAGGCTTGCATCGCCGGGAACAGCGGCAGCGTGACGATACCGCGCCCGATGCGCTCGGCGTTCGGCAGCATGCCTTCGCGCCAGCCGAGTGAGCGGTAGTAAGTGAAAAGATGGACCGGCGGGTAGTGCACGCCGGTGCCGATGCCGCGCTCGCGCATGGCTTCCATGAGCTTCTGCCGCGCCTGTGCCGGCCCGCCCCGCATGCGGTCGGTCGGCAGCACCACCTGGAACATGTGCCAGTTGGTGGTGGCCGCCTGCGGGTCCAGCGCCTGCGGCAGTTCGATGCCGAGGGCCTGCAGGCCGCGGTCGGCGGCGCAGCGGAAATAGGTGTCGGCCAGTTCGGCGCGGCGCGCGGTGATGGCATCGAGCCGCTCCAGCTGGGCCAGGCCGACCGCGGCGTTGACATCGGTCAGGTTGAACTTGCCGCCCGGCTCCTCGACATCCATGCCGTCCAGGCCGGTGCGGATCACGCCCTGCAGCCGCAGGCGCTCGGCGCGCACGGCTTCCTCGGGCGTGTTCATCACCAGGCAGCCGCCTTCGATGGTGGTGATGTTCTTGTTGGCCTGGAAGCTGAAGCTGACCAGGTCGCCGAAGGCGCCGATGCGCTGGCCGCGCCAGCGCGAGTCGATCGCCTGGGCCGCGTCTTCGATCACGCGCAGCCCGTGCCTGGCGGCGATCGCGTACAGGCGCTCCATGTCGACCGGCAGCCCGGACAGGTAGACCGGCATGATGGCGCGCGTGCGCGGCGTGATGGCGGCCTCGACCGCATCGAGGTCCAGGTTGCGCGTGCGCGGGTCGATGTCGACGAACACCGGTTTCGCCCCCACGGCCACCACCACGTTGGCGGTGGCGACCCACGTGATCGGCGTGGTGATGACTTCATCGCCGGGGCCGATGTCGGCGATGCGCAGCGCGATTTCCATCGTTGCCGAGCCGTTGGCGAAGGTGCGCACCGGGCGCCCGCCGAACAGGTCGGACAGCGCGGCCTCGAAGGCCTGCATCTTCGGTCCGGAGGTGATCCAGCCCGAGGCCAGCACCTTGCCGACTTCGGCAATGGCGGCGGCGTCGATCTCGGGCCGCACAAACGGCAGGAAGGCGGGAGCGGAAGCGGTCATGGCAGGCGAAGGAGGCAGCGGCGGTCAGGCCAGGCGAAGGCGCGGACAGCCTTCAGGAGCGGGCGATCAGGAAGACGCCCGCCAGTATCAGCAGGATGCCGGCCACGCGCAAGGGGCCGATGATCTCGCCGAACAGCCACCAGGCCGCGAGCGCATTGACCACATAGCCCAGCGACAGCATCGGATAGGCGATCGACACATCGACGCGCGACAGGCCCACGATCCAGACCCCCACGCTGACCACGTACAGCGTGAGCCCGGCCAGCACCGGCCATTGCGTCAGCACGCGCAGGGCCGTGACCAGCAGCGTGCCGCGATCCAGCGTGATGGCGCCGACGGCGTTGACGCCGGCCTTGAGCAGCAGCTGCGCCGCCGCATTCAGCAGCACGCCGGTCAGGATGAAAGCAAAGGTGGAAAGCGTCATGGCAAGGCGGTTGGCGGATTACGGTGCTTGCGTCTGTGCTGGCGGTCCGGGCAGGGCGAAATTGGCGACCGCCACGCGCCGGCGGTCGCCGGCGATCTTGTGCATCGGCACGCCGCGCGCGGCCAGCGCGGCGTAGGTCTGCGGCGCCATGATCGCCACCGCGCGCTGGCCGTCCTGCCAGCGCGCAATGAACTGGTCGACGCTCGGGATCCACTTCTGCGGCTCTTGTCTGATGCCGAATTCGAGTTCGTCCGGATGCTCGACCAGGATCGTCGTGCGGCGCAGGTAAAACGGCAGCGTGTGGTCCAGCAGCCGCACGCTGTACAGCGGCATGTCCGGCGCCAGCACGGCATTGATCGCGGGCACCAGGTCAGCGCCGGAAGCCGGCCGGCCCATCACTTCGTGGGCACGCAGTCCGACCGTGGCGCAGAGCAACATGGCCAGCGCATAGGCCACCATGCTGGGGAACACGCCGCGCGTGCGCAGCAGCCGGCGAGCCAGCAGCGCGCCGCCCAGCATCACGGCAAAGGCGACCGCGAGCCATGCGGCAAACTCACGATACACCGCATTGGGCGTGCCCGGCTTTTCCATCATGCCGACGAACGGCATCGCGATCAGCCCGATCACGCCGAGCGCGACCATGGCATTGACCTGCCAGCGCCACGCGCGTTCCGTGGTGGTATCCAGCGCCACGCCGGCAAGCAGCGCCAGCGCGGGGAAGACCGGCACGATATAGCCCGGCAGCTTGGAGCCGGACAGGCTGAAGAAAACGAAGATCGCCACCGCCCACAGCCCGGCCAGCAGCGCCGGCTGGAACGGCCGCGGCGCATTGCCGCGCGCCACGCCGGCGCGATCGCGCACCGCCTGCCACATCTGCGGCACCAGGCCCAGCCAGGGCAGGAAGCCGCCCAGCAGCAGCGGCACGAAGAACCAGAGCGCGCCCTCGCGGTGGTGCACGTTGGAGGTGTAGCGCTGCCAGTGCTCGTGGATAAAGAAGAAGCGCAGGAACTCCGGGTTGCGTTCGGACACCAGCCAGAACCACGGCACCGTGACCGCCAGCAGCACCGCGACGCCGGCCAGCAGATGCAGGCGGCCCCACAGCTTCCAGTCGCGCGTCGCCAGCGTATAGACCACCAGCACCAGGCCGGGCAAGGCCAGGCCGACCAGGCCCTTGACCAGCACCGCCACCCCCATCGCCGCCCAGCACGCCAGCATCCAGTTGCGCCGCACGGCCGGCGTGGCCGCCGGATGCTGGGCCAGCAGCATGCAGGCGAGCACGCATGCCATGGCAGCGGACAGCGTCATGTCGAGCGAATTGAAGTGGCCGGCGACATTCCACATCGGCGTCGACACCAGCACCAGCCCGGTCAGCATCGCCACGCGGCAGCCGTACCAGCGGGCCGCGGCCAGCATCGACACGCCGATGCCGAGCATGCCGGACAACGCCACGCACAGGCGCGCCTGCCAGTCGCCGACGCCAAACAGGGTGTAGGCCAGCGCCGTCACCCACATGTGGAAGGGCGGTTTCTCGAAATACTTGAGTTCGTGGTAGCGGATCGTGACCCAGTCGCCGGTGGCGACCATCTCGCGGGCAATCTCGGCGTAGCGGCCTTCATCGGAGCGCAGCAGGTGGCGCATGTCCAGGGTACCGAACCAGACCAGCAGGATCAGCAGGCCAACCAGCATGACGGTACTTGCGGTGGCTCCGATGGACGGCGCGGCGACAAACCGCGAGGTCGATGAACTACGCATGGATCTCCTGGAAAAGCGCGGCGAACCAGGTCTCGGGCGTCGCGTGGCGATGAGGAAGCCATCACAACGCAGAGCCGGGCCTGGCGGTGGACACCGGACCGGAATGTCCGCGCGAGCGCACTGCAGGCGCGCCGTGACCGCCAGGCGCTTGGAACGCCACAACCGCTGGAATACGCAAGGCGCGCAATGGTAGCACGGCGGCCAAGTCACTCCGGACGGACGCCGGAAGTGGCGGCGGCGCCCGTTGTCTGAGAAATGAGATGTATAAAGCATATGTGGCCGACCGAACCGGTGAAGGAGCCCCGGCATCGTCGTCGGCATGGCTGTTAGACCGACGGCGGCGTGAAATGACCAGTTACATGCGCAACAAAAACGCCATAATTCCGAGGTGATGCAGTCAGATATCAGCGGCACGGGCGCCGAGTCCGGGCGCGGGACAATCCAGACGGGGATCGACGTGAAGACAGGGGTTCAGCAAATCCGGCAGGCCGGCCTGTTGGCGTGCGCGGCGGCGTTCGTGGCGTTGTTTGGGACGCTCTCCGCCCAACCCGCCGGCGCCCAGGGCATGGCGGTGCTGCCCGGCACCGGCGGCATCGCCCAGGCGGCGGCCAGCCAGGCGCAGGCCGCCGCCGCGGCGGTGCTGTGCAACGCGCCGTGGTTCAGCTCCGGCTCTCATGTGCAGATGGAAGGCGACGGCGTGATGCCGATGTCGATTCGCATGACCCTGCGCGATGTAAAGCGCAGCCCGACCGGGTGCCGCGCCCAGCTCGAGGTCAATTCCAAGTCGGCGCTGTCGGCGCTGATGGGGCCGCCGGTGATCACCAACCAGGTCCACGAGGTGGTGATCGAGCGCAGTGCGCCCGAGGCGCAGACCAGCATCGAAAGCCAGCATGCCGTCATCAACGCGCGCGCCCGCTATGCACGCATGTATGGCGAGGCGGCGTTCCGCGGCAAGGGGGTGTTCAACTACGCCGGCCTGGACCTGCGCGAAGGCACCACGCTGGAGGGCGAAGTGTTCAGTTCCAGCGTCTCGCTGAAGGTCTATCCGCTGGGCTCCGATGAAGCGGTCAGCACCATGGACGCGCAGCGGGCCACCATCCATATCGGTTCGCGCCACGTGGGCAGGCTGCAGATGCTCGACACCCTGATGGGCCGCAAGCAATGCCAGCCGATTTCCTACGACAAGCGCACCTCGCTCGGGCCGCTGATGATCGGTGGCGAACTGGTGCAGGTCGAGCCCACCGTGATGCACGTCACCGACTGGTACTGCCCGGCCGAGGCTTTCGTGCTGCGCACCGAGGTGCGCCAGGACGACAAGGTGCAGCGCGTCGATGTCACCGCGCTGGAGCGCGACACGCAGGCGCCGTAGCAGATGCCCGTGGCCGGCGCCATGGCCACCTAGCCCGCGAGGGCACAAAAAAACCCGCCGCGGCGGGTTTTTTTGTATCCGGGGCAGCCGTGGTTCAGCTGGCGGCCGGAGCGGGGGTGGCTTTCTTCTTGCTGCTCTTGTTGTTCTTTTTCTTGGTGCCTTGCTTGGCCGGCTTCTTGTCGGCGGCGGACGGGTCGGTCAGGTCGGTGCGGGTGCTCTTGTTCGCCCCCTGGCTGTACGGATCGAACTTGTCGCCGGCCTTGGCGCCCTGGCTGTACGGGTCGAACTTCTCGCCCGACTTGGCACCCTGGGAATACGGATCGAACTGCTGCTTGCCGCCGGTTTGTGCCTGCACGGCCAGCGAAGCGGCGCCAAGGCAGAGTGCGATCGCGGTCGCGACGAACTTGTTCATGGTTTCTCCTGAGATATGCCGCCGTCGGGCGGTCGTGTCTTTGGCCTGCCCTGCACAGGGATGGCTCGGGCCAGTGTCGCCAACATCCTTCACGACTGTCAACTTGGGGCTTGCCCGGCGCGACGAACTCATGGAAACCCTGAATTGCGGCGCCAGCGCGATTGCGCATGGCGCCGCCGGCGCGCTTATTCGGTGACCGCGTCGGACGGATGCTTCCAGGCCGCGCGCACCTCGCCCGAAGGCGCCAGCGCCAGGTTGATGCCGCGACTGCCGATGGGCTGCTGGAACCAGCGCTGCTGCAGCGCCTGGACTTCGGGGCCGGCAAAGGTCGTGGCCAGGGTCTGGTCGACCAGGCGCTTCCACTCCGGATCGGCCTTGGACAGCATCAGCGCGTTCTGCTCGACCGACAGCGCCGGGCCGACGATGACGTATTGCGAAGGATCCTTGGCGCGCGCGCGCAGTCCGGCCAGCAGCACGTCGTCCATCACGAAGGCCTGGGCGCGGCCCGATTCCAGCAGCAGGAACGATTCGCCGTGGTCCTTGGCGTAGACGTCGTGATAGCCGTACTGGCCCTTGAAGCGGCGCACGTGGCGGTCGCCGGTCGAGCCCGCGCTGGTGACCACGGTCTTGCCGCGCAGGTCTCCGAACGAGCGGATGCCCGAGTCGGCGCGGACCAGCATCCGCACCGTCGACACATAGTGCGAGACGCTGAACGCAACCTGCTTCTGGCGCTCGAGCGAGTTGGTGTTGGGGGCGCAATCGAGGTCGACCAGCCCGTTCACCACCGCCGGAATGCGGTTCTGCGGCGTGAGCGGCATCCAGCGCACCTTCAGGTCCTTCAGGCCGAGCTTCTGGCGCGCCGCCTCGGCCGCGCGCAGGCACAGGTCGACGGCATAGCCGGCCGGCTGGCCCTTGTCGTCGGCAAACGAGAACGGCAGCGCCGATTCGCGGTAGCCCAGCACGATGGTGCCGGCGTCGCGGATCTTGTCGAGCACCGGGCTTTGGGCATGCGCCGCTGCCGGGGCCAGCATGGCGGCGGCGGCGCCGGCGGCGAGCAGGATTGCCGCGAGCGGGCGGAGGGCGCGGGGAAGGCGGGCGGTCAGGGCAAAGGCAGACATGCGGGGGAAAAGGGGGAAAAGGGGGAAACCAGCCGGCAATGCGGCGAAGACGCTAGGGTATACCCCAGTCATGGTGGGGCGAAGGACATTCTCGTCATAAGCAAATTCTGAGTCCACGCGGCGACACGGAAGCCGGGTGCGTCGCATGCCGTGCACGCATGCGCCGCGGGCATGGCTGCCCGCCGCATTGCTCATGGCGAGGCGCGACGCCGCTCAGCACAATGAAAAGGCCCTAACCGGAGCCTTTCATGTCACGCACTTTTTCCCTGGAAGCGGAATGCCTCGGCCTGCGGTTGCGCGCCGGCACGGAACTGGTCTGCCGCGGCGGCAACCTGTGGCTGACCTTCGAGGTGCCGGGGCGGCCGTCGCCCGATGTGTTGCTGGCCCCAGGCGAGCGCCATAGGCTGCAAGCGGACGCCGAGGTCTTTGTCGCGGCGTTGCACGGCGCGGGCCCGGCGCTGTGCCGGATCGAAGCGCCACCGCGCGGGGCTGGCCCGCTGCGGTTCAGCTGGCTGCGGCG
The DNA here is from genome assembly GCF_900250075.1 of Cupriavidus taiwanensis. Lineage (NCBI taxonomy): Bacteria > Pseudomonadati > Pseudomonadota > Betaproteobacteria > Burkholderiales > Burkholderiaceae > Cupriavidus > Cupriavidus taiwanensis. Next base: position 1,480,119 of record NZ_LT977071.1, on the reverse strand, counting down.
CGCGCGGGCGACTTGACCGTGTGCGCGGCTTCCTGGCAGATCCACTGCGCCACGCGTTTGACGTCGGCGCGCGGCTGCGCGGCGGCCTGGATCAGCCAGTAGGCGTTCGGGCTTGGCGGCGCTTGCCGCGCGGTCGGCACCAGCGCCAGCTGGCCGCCGTCGACCAGCGGCCGCACCAGTTCGAGCCGGCCCAGCGCGACGCCTTGCCCCGCCAGCGCCGCCTGGATGACCTGGTCATACTGGTTGAAGCGCAGCATGCCGCGCTGGCTGGCCTGGCGCAGGTCGCGCGCGGCCAGCCAGCTGCGCCATTGCAGCCACGGGCGCGGATCGTCGAATTCCAGCAGCGGTAGCTGCAGCAGCGCATCGCTGTGCGGCCCGAGCGCGGCCAGCAGCGACGGATGCGCGATCGGGGCGATGTGCTCGCCGAACAGGCGCACGGCATCGGGCGGCGCCGCGGCGTCGCGGCAATAGCGCACCGCAAGGTCGATGCCCTCTTCTCGCAGGTCGCTGATACGGTTGCTGGCCGACAGGCGCACATCCAGGTGCGGGTGGGCCTGCTGCAGGCTGCCCAGCCGTGGCAGCAGCCACAGGCCGGTCACGCCGATGCTGGCGGTGACGGTGACCGGCTGCCGGCCCTCGCCGCGGCGCACCTCGGCCACCACGTCCTGCAGCTGCTGCAGCGCGCTGTCGGCGCTGCGAAACAGGCGCTCCCCCTCGGCGGTGAAGGCGACGCCGCGATGCTTGCGCACGAACAGCTGCACCTTCAACTGCGCCTCCAGCGCATGGATCTGGCGGCTTACCGCCGACTGGGTCAGGCACAGGTCGTCCGCCGCCTGCGTAATGCTCATGCGCCGGCCGACGGCGACGAAGCCCTTGAGCAGGTCGAGCGAGAACAGGCGAACCAGCGGGGTGGACATGCAGTGAGCTCCGGGCAGACGCGCGAGACCTCATTACAGCACGATCCGGGATGCTCCTGCCATGCGTGGTGCGCATGGCAGGACGACCGAAAGATCGGTTGAAGCAAGGCCTGCCGTCGCTTGCAATAGAGCCATCGCGCCTGCAGGCGCCATGGATTGACAAGAGGCTGCCATGACCATCCATTTGCCACGCTCGTCCGCTTCCGGCGCCACGCCCTGGTGGCGGCAACTGTGGGTGCTGGTGCTGGCCGGTGGCGTGCTGATGGGGATGGCGCTGGGCGTGCGCCATGTGCAAGGGCTGTTCATGCTGCCCATCATTGCCGAGCGCGGCTGGACCCGCGAGACCTTCGCCTTTGCGATGGCGGTGCAGAACCTGGCCTGGGGGCTGGCGCAGCCCTTCACCGGCATGCTGGCCGACCGCTACGGCTCGTGGAAGGTGATGGCGGGCGGGCTGGCGCTGTATGCCGTGGGGCTCTATGGGATGACGCTGGCGCATACGTCGACGGCGCTGGTGTGGTCGGCGGGCCTCTGTCTCGGCGTGGCCTTGTCCGGCACCACCTTCGGCGTGGTCTACGGCGCGCTCAGCCGGATGACCGGGGTCAACCAGCGCAGCCGCGCGCTTGGGCTGGCCGGCGCCGTCGGTGGCGTCGCCCAGTTTGCGCTGGTGCCGGGCGTCCAGACGCTGCTGGCGGGGACAGGATGGGCGGGTACGCTGCTGCTGCTTGCCGTGGCACTGGCCGTGCTGTTGCCCCTGGCCCTTCCGTTCCAGGACCGCGGCGCGGCGGCGCCGGACCACCACGCGGCGGACGGGGCCGGGGGCCAGCCGCTGAGCGCCGCCGTGCGCGAGGCCTTCGGCCATTCGGGCTTCTGGCTGCTCAACCTGGGCTTTCTTGCGTGCGGCTTCCAGCTTGCCTTCATCGCCAGCCACCTGCCGGCCTATCTGCTGGACCGCGGCATGCGTGCGGCCGACGGCATGGCGGCACTCGCCATCATCGCGCTGGCCAACGTGGCCGGTGTCTATGTGTGCGGGCTGCTGGGCGGGCGTCACAGCAAGAAGTACCTGCTCGCCGGCATCTACCTCGCGCGCACCGCGGCGATGGCAATGTTCCTGCTGCTGCCGCTGAGCCCGGCGACGCTGTACGCCTTCAGTGGGGCGATGGGGTTGCTGTGGCTGGGCACGGTGCCGTTGACCAACGGCATCCTGGCCCAGGTGTTCGGCGTGCGCTATCTCGCCACGCTGTTCGGCTTCGTGTTCCTGGGCCATCAGCTCGGCTCGTTCATGGGCGTGTGGCTCGGCGGGCTGGTGTTCGAGCTGACCCGCTCGTACGACGCGGTCTGGTACGGCGCCATGGCGCTGGGCATCGTCGCCGCGGCGCTGCATTCGCCGATCGACGACCGCCAGCTCGCCCGCACCGGTCTGGCGCCGGCACGGCCATGAGGCGGCCCGGCGCAACCGCGCTCGCCGCCTGGCTGTCGGTACTCGGTGGCGCGGTCGTGTGCGCCGTGGCGCTGGCGGGGTGGCTCGATCCGGCCCATGCCCAGGCGTGGATCGCGCTGCTGGCGCTGTGCCGGTAACCCCCGGCCACCGCCGCTACCACGGCGCGGCGGAGGTCGAACTCGCAACAAGCAGGGCCACTGTGTAACCAACCCGCACAATGTATGTATTGCGCCACATTGAGGGATGGCGCAGCGGGTAGAATCGCGCCTTCCGTGCCTTTTGCATCCTCCCTATAACAATGAGCTCCCGCCCGTCGCGCCTGCCGTGCATCGACGCCCTCAAAGCCGTCAGTTCGCAACTGATCGTCCTGCACCACCTCGCCTTCTATGGACCGATGTCCGACGCCGCCTACCAACTGGCGCCGGGGCTGGTGGACTGGCTCTATGACTACGCGCGCATCGCGGTACAGGTGTTCCTGGTGATCAGCGGCTTCCTGGCGGCGCGCAGCCTGGCGCCCGACGGACGGCTGGAGATTCGCCAGCACCCGCTGTCGCTGCTGTGGCGCCGTTACCAGAAACTGGTGGTGCCGTTTGCCGCGGCGATCCTGCTCAGCATTGCCGGCGCCGCCGTGGCGCGGCACTGGATGACGCATGCCTCGATCCCCGCGTCGCCCACGCTGGGGCAGTTGCTCGCGCACCTGACGCTGCTCCATGACATCGTCGACGTCGACGCCTTGTCGGCCGGGGTCTGGTACGTGGCCATCGACCTGCAATTGTTCGCGCTGCTGCTGGGCACGCTGTGGGCCGCGCGGGCGGTGTCGCGGGGCAGTGCGGCGGCGGGCGTGGCGGTCAGCATCGGCCTGGTCGCGCTTGCGGCCGTGGCATCGCTGTTCTGGTTCAACCGCGATGCCGCTTGGGACATCTGGGCCGTGTATTTCTTCGGTGCCTATGGCATGGGCACGCTGGCCTACTGGGTGTCCGCCCCCGGCCGGCCGTTGCTGCCGCTGGCGCTGCTCGGCGCGGTGGCGCTGGGCGCGCTGCTGCTGGACTTCCGGCTGCGCATTGCCGTGGCGCTGGCCACCGCGCTGCTGCTGGCGCTGGCGCGCCGCGGCGAATGGCTGGAACGCTGGCCGCGCGCGCGCCTGGTGGGCTACTTCGGGCGCATTTCCTATTCCGTGTTTCTGGTTCATTTCCCGGTGTGCCTGGTGGTCAATGCGCTGGTGTCGCATCTGGCACCGGGGCAGCCGGTGCTGAACGCCCTGGGCATGGCGGCGGCCTGGGCCCTGAGCAATGTGGCCGGGGCCTTGTTCTACCGCTTCATCGAAAGCGCGCAGCCGCTCGCGGCACTGCGGGCGTTGCTGGGCGGCCGCGGTGCCGCGGCAGGCGATTCGGGCCCGGGCTCGGCGAGCCGCCCGACCATGTAACCCTTGCAACCCTAGCCGCGTGCCGTACGTGTAGCGCGCTTGCGTTACGTGGATGCGCGCGGCATCCGGGCGGTGCATGCAAGCGGCCGGCGTGGTGCCGTCGGCACGCCGGGCGTGCATGGCCCTGCCGCGGACTTGCGTTGGACGCCACACACAGTGGCGCAACGCTGGCGTAAACGGGCATTGGGTGATGGCACAAAGGTTGCCTAGTATGGAATCGTAAACCTGACCGATTGGTCAGGATTCCATCGGGAACCGAGGGTGTCATGTCCGACCATATCGTCCTGACTTCGCACGCGCGCCGCGACAAGCCGGCTGAGCCGATCCACTGGGGCGCCGCCACGGCGGCGGAGCGGGGACCGGTGATTGCCAGCCTTGGCAATCCGGCGCAGCGCAATGTGATCGGCACCCACGCCGGCGCCTACGCCATCTACCGTGCGCTGGCGGTAGCTTCCGGCACGCTGCAGCGCGACCACCGTCCCGACCTGACCGATACCGCGCCCGCCGAGGCCATCGGCCCGCATCCGCAGTGGGGCGACCCGGACAAGATCGTCTCGCTCGACCCGTGGGGGCACCTGGTCTCCACTGTCTTTGCCGACCGCATCGCCGCCGGCGTCGATATCCGCCCGACCATCGCGGTGACGCGCGCGCACATCAACATGCCGGAACTGGTTTCGGCCATCGCCGCGGGCCGGCTAAAGCCAGACGGCGACCTGTTGCATGCCAATGGCGACGTGCGCGTGACCAAGGCGGCGGTCGACCCGGTGTGGTACCTGCCCGGCATGGCGGCCCGCTTCGGCATCAAGGAAAGCGTGCTGCGCCGCAGCCTGTTCGAGCAGACCGGCGGCATGTTCCCGGAACTGGTGACGCGGCCGGACCTGAAGGTTTTCTTGCCGCCGATCGGCGGCATGACGCTGTATTTCTTCGGCGATGTCAGCCAGCTGGGCAAGCCCGAGACCCGCGTGGCCTGCCGCGTGCACGATGAGTGCAACGGATCGGATGTGTTCGGGTCAGACATCTGTACCTGCCGGCCGTACCTGGCACACGGCATCGAGGTGTGCATCGAGATGGCGCAGCAGGGCGGTGTCGGGCTGGTGGTCTACAACCGCAAGGAGGGCCGCGCGCTGGGCGAGGTGACCAAGTTCCTGGTCTACAACGCCCGCAAGCGCCAGGTTGGCGGCGACCGCGCCGAGACTTATTTTGCCCGTACCGAATGCGTGGCGGGCGTGCAGGACATGCGTTTCCAGGAGCTGATGCCGGATGTGTTCCATTGGCTGGGCATCCGCCGCATCGACCGCTGGGCGTCGATGAGCAACATGAAGCATGGCGCGCTGGTGGCGCAGGGCATCGAGGTGGTCGAGCAGGTGGCGATCCCCGAGGCGCTGATCCCCGCCGACGCCCGTGTCGAGATCGACGCCAAGGTGGCCGCCGGCTACTTCACGCACTACACGCCGCCGGATGCGAACGAACTGGCCCTGGCAAAGGGCAGGGGGTTGAACGAATGACGAGGTATCCCGAGGACAGTGCCAACGAGCGCCCTGGCAACGGCTGGCTGAGCCCGGTGCCCGAAGGGCATCCCGCGGCGGCGCTGCTTTGCGCCGAGGCGGTGCGCACCCATTGCGCGGCGGTCACCGAACACGTGGCCAGCGGCGCGTCCGAGCTCTTCACCTGGCACCCGGACCGCGTGCATGCGATTGCCGATTACGTCGCCAGCACCATCCGGCAGCGCTATCCGGACCTGCAGGTGCCGTATCACAGCCGCTGGCGCCATTTCGAAAGCGGCGCGGGCGACCAGCGCACGGACCGCTGGCACGTGCTGTGCGAGCGCGCCGCGCTGAGCGGGCCCGAACACCGCGAGGAGCGCGCCCGCATCGGCATCGATCTGGTGATCCCCAGCGTGCTGCTGGATGCGGGCGCCGGCCCGGAATGGCGCTACCGCGATCCGGCCAGCGACCTGGTGCTGACGCGTTCGGAAGGACTGGGCGCCGCCAGCTTCGACCTGTTCGCGCGCGGCGGCTTTTCCGCGGCGCCGGGCGATCCGCTGCGCGCCGATGCCGAGCGCCTGCAGCGCATCGATGCCGACAGCATTGCCCATGCCTTCCAGGTCGCGCAGCACAACCCGCTGGTGGGCCTGGAAGGCCGCGCCGGGCTGCTGCGCCGGCTGGGCGAGGTGATGGACGCGACTCCGGCGCTGTTCGGCCGGCCGGCGCGGCTGGGCAACCTCTATGACTACCTGAAGGCGCACGCCGTCGGCGGCCAGCTCGATGCCGGCTTCCTGCTGCGCACCTTGCTGGTGGGCCTCGGGCCGGTGTGGCCGGGGCGCATCGTGGTCGAGGGCGTGTCGCTGGGCGACTGCTGGCGCCATCCGGCGGCGCCGGGCGGGCTGGTGCCGTTCCACAAGCTGACCCAGTGGCTGACCTATTCGCTGCTTGAGCCGCTCGAGGACGCCGGCCTGACCGTGGCCGGCCTCGACGCGCTGACCGGCCTGCCCGAGTACCGCAACGGCGGGCTGCTGTACGACTTCGAGCTGATGGTGCCGCGCGATCCCGGCTTTGCCGCCGAACCGCATGCGGTCGATGAGCCCGTCATCGTCGAGTGGCGCGCGCTGACCGTCAGCGGCCTGGACCTGGTGGCCGATTGCGTGCGCCAGGCGCTGGGGCTGGAGGAAGCGCAGTTTCCGCTGGCGCGGGTGCTGGAAGGCGGCACCTGGGCGGCGGGGCGGCGCATCGCCGCCAAGCGCCGGCCCGGCGGCGCGCCGCCGTTTGCCATCACCAGCGACGGCACGGTGTTCTGAACGCGCCGCCCGCGCCGCGGGCGGCGTTGCAACAGGGAAGGCTTGTGCAACGTGGCTTCAGGAGCGTCACCATGAACGACATGACCGCTGTTCCCGCAGTCGAGGCGCGCGCGCCGGACCCCGCCGACCCTGCCAGCCTGTCCGGCGTGATGGTGGTCGACCATCCGCTGGTGCAGCACAAGGTCACGCTGGTGCGCAGCGAGGAGACCACCACCGACAACTTCCGCCGCCTGGTGCGCGAGATCAGCCAGCTGCTGACCTACGAGGCCACGCGCGACCTGGCCATGGAAACCATCGCCATCCGCACGCCGATCGCGGCCACGCAATCGCGCGTGCTGTCCGGCAAGAAGCTGTGCCTGGTGTCGATCCTGCGCGCCGGCAACGGCTTTATCGATGGCATGCTCGACCTGCTGCCGGCGGCGCGCGTCGGCCATATCGGCCTGTACCGCGATCCCGAGACGCTGGAGCCGATCGAGTATTACTTCAAGATGCCCGAGGACATCCAGGAGCGCATGGTAATCGTGGTCGACCCGATGCTGGCCACCGGCAATTCGGCCATCGCGGCACTGAACCGGCTGAAGGAGGCCGGTGTCACCACCATGAAGTATGTGTGCCTGATCGCCTCGCGCCCGGGCCTGCGCGCGCTGCGCAGCGCGCATCCGGACGTCGGCATCGTCACCGCGGCCATCGACGAAACCCTCAACGAGCACGGCTATATCGTGCCCGGCCTGGGCGACGCCGGCGACCGCCTGTACGGCACGCGCTGATGGACCCGCGCACCGGCCTTGCGCCGACACTGCGCGCGCCGCCCGCGCGCGCGGCGGCGTGCGGCCGCATCCGGCAGGAGAACCAGGCCATGATCCTGCGCGCGGCCGAGCACGTGTTCGCGCGCGCCGGGTTTGCCGGCGCCACCATGGCGGAGATCGCCATGCGCGCCGGCGTGCCCAAGTCGAACCTGCATTACTACTTCCGCACCAAGCAGGCGCTGTACCGCGCGGTGCTGGCGCACACGCTGCAGCTGTGGCTGTCGGAAGCCGACGTGATCCGCGCCGAGCTGCCGCCGCAGGTGGCGCTGGAGCAGTACATCCGCGCCAAGATGCGGCTCTCGGCCAGCCATCCGGATGCGTCGCGGGTGTTCGCCAACGAGCTGCTGCACGGCGCGCCCGAGATCGGCGAGGTGCTGCGCCATGCCCTGCGCGAACTGGTGTCGCGCAAGGCCGCGGTGGTGCAGCAGTGGATCGACCGCGGCCAGATGGCGCCGGTCGACCCGCAGCACCTGTTCTTCACCATCTGGGCCGCTACCCAGACCTACGCGGACTTTGAATCGCAGGTCTGCGCGGTGCTGGGGATCAGCCGGCTGCAGCCGCAGGACTATGCGCATGCCACCGAGCACGTGGTGGTGATGCTGCTGCGCGGCTGCGGCCTGGCCCCGGTGCCGCTGGCCTGAGATCCCACGCCCGTACCCATACCGGATACCACGACACGACCCATGCTCGACCTGATCCTGCGGCATTGCAACCTGCCCGACGGGCGCACCGGCATCGACATCGGCATCGCCGACGGGCGCATCGCCGCAGTCGAGCCGGCCCTGGCGGCGCGCGCGGGCGAAGAGATCGACGCCGCCGGCCAGCTGGTCACGCCGCCGTTCGTCGATGCGCACTTCCATATGGACTCGACGCTGTCGTACGGGCTGCCGCGCGCGAACCAGTCGGGCACGCTGCTGGAAGGCATTGCGCTGTGGGGCGAACTGAAGCCGCTGCTGACGCAGGAGGCTATCGTCGAGCGCGCGCTTGCCTATTGCGACTGGGCCGTGGCGCGCGGGCTGCTGGCGATCCGCTCGCACGTGGATGTGTGCGATCCGCGCCTGCTGGCGGTGGAGGCGCTGCTGCACGTGCGCGAACGCGTGCGCCCATACCTGGACCTGCAGCTGGTGGCGTTTCCGCAGGACGGCGTGCTGCGCGCGCCCGGCGCGCTGGCCAGCCTGAAGCGCGCGCTGGAGCTGGGGGTCGACGTGGTCGGCGGCATTCCGCATTTCGAGCGCACCATGGCGCAGGGGGCGGAGTCGGTGCGGCTGCTGTGCGAGCTGGCGGCCGAACGCGGCCTGCGCGTCGACATGCATTGCGACGAAAGCGACGATCCGCTGTCGCGCCATATCGAGACCCTTGCCAGCGAAACCGTGCGCCTGGGCCTGCAGGGCAGGGTGGCGGGATCGCACCTGACCTCGATGCATTCGATGGACAACTACTACGTGTCCAAGCTGATCCCGCTGATGCGCGAGGCCGGCGTGGCGGCGATTGCCAATCCGCTGATCAACATCACCCTGCAGGGGCGGCACGATACTTACCCCCGGCGCCGCGGCATGACGCGTGTGCCCGAGCTGATGGCGGCCGGCGTGCCGGTGGCTTTCGGCCACGATTGCGTGATGGATCCGTGGTATGGCCTGGGTTCCGGCGACATGCTGGAAGTGGCGCACATGGGGCTGCATGTCGCGCAAATGACCGGGCAGGAGGCGATGCGGGCCTGCTTCGACGCGGTCACCGCCGCGCCGGCGCGCATCCTGGGGCTGGACGGCTATGGCCTGGCGCCAGGCTGCCGCGCGGACCTGGTGCTGCTGCAGGCGCGCGATCCGGTCGAGGCGATCCGGCTGCGCGCCACGCGGCTGCGCGTGCTGCGCGCCGGCAAGACCATTGCCACCATGCCGGCGGCGACGGCGGCGCTGGCGCTGCCGGGACGGCCGGCTCAGGTGGATTTCCGGCGCGCCGGCAGTGCGGCATAGCGCGCACAAAGTTTTTTACGGTCGGGTGTTGACAGTGCACCCAGCACTCGGCATAATTTCGTTCTTCGCATCGCAGCAGTAATGCAGCGAAACGAAGCCCAGATGGCGGAATTGGTAGACGCACTAGGTTCAGGTCCTAGCGGTGGCAACACTGTGGAGGTTCGAGTCCTCTTCTGGGCACCAAAATTCGGAAAGGCTCGCGCAAGCGAGCCTTTTTTCGTTTCGGGCCATGCTCCATGGCAACCACGTCCGCGCGAGTCAATCCCGTCGTTCCCGCGCAGGCGGGAACCCAGTGACTTTAAAAGACGCTGGATTCCCGCCTGCGCGGGAATGACAGTAGTGTTTGATGCCTTAACTGAACGGTATTGCCGCGCGAGCGGGCATCTTTTTGTCCGTAGCCTTCGGACATTGCCCGCAGTGGTTCAGCGTCCCGGCATCCCCTCCAGGTCTTGTGCCTCGCGCACGCAGTTGCGCCCCTCCGCCTTGGCGCGGTACATGGCCGCGTCGGCCGCGCCGAACAGGCGCTGCCAGTGGCTGGCGCCGCCATGGCCGACGGCGACGCCGAAGCTGGCGGTCACGCCAAGCCGCGTGGTGCCGGACAGGTAAACCGGCCGCGACGCAATGGCCGCGCGCAGCGTTTCGGCCAGCGCCGCGGCTTCGCCGGGCCGGCCGTGCGGCAGCCACAGCGCAAACTCCTCGCCGCCGAAGCGGGCCAGCACGGCCTCGGCCGGCACCAGCGCGCGCATCTGCGCGGCGATATTGCGCAACACCTGGTCGCCGGCGGCATGGCCGTGGCGGTCATTGATCTGCTTGAAGCGGTCGACGTCGATCAGCACCAGGCTGGCGTGCTCGTGCGCGCCGTACCGCGCCGCCACCAGTTCCAGCGCGCGCCGGTTCAGCAGGCCGGTGAGGCTGTCGGTGCGGGCCTGCTGCTCCAGCTGCGCGGTCAGCGCGGCGCGCTCGCGCAGCTTGCGGCGCAGGATGTCGATGGCATCGAACAGGCGCCGCATCTCGGCAGCCTGGCCCATGCGCCTGGCCTGCGCGGCAGCCTCGGATGGCGCGGTCTCGTGCCGCTGGCCGCGGTCCTCGGCCAGCGCGATCACCTCGGCGCGCGCGCGCAGCAGCGGCAGGAACACCGCGCGCCGGGCGAACACCAGCATGTAGCCCAGCACCGCGAGAATCAGCGCCGAGGTGCCGCACGCAGCCGCGAGCCGGCGCAACGCGCGCTCGCGCGTGCTGGTGAAATGCGCCACCACCTCGTCCAGGAACACGCTGCGCAGCCGCTCCAGCGGCTCGAGCGTAGGCACGTAGCGGTTGGTCAGTTCGGTGGGCGTCATCGAGTAGTTGCCCGAGATGCGCCCCTGCGCGACCAGGCTGTCGACCATGGCCACGCCGCGGCCGAAGAACTGGTGGCCAGCGTCGGCATAGGCCTGTTCCAGCGCCGGCGCGGCGCCGAACATGTTGTACGCCGGCCCGGCCAGTTGCCATAGCGCCAGCAGCCGTCCGCGCGAGCGCGTCGCGTCGACCAGGCTCTGCACCGGCATCGGCTGGCGCGCCGCCACCGGCGCCATAATCTGCGATGCCATGCGCCCGGCGTACTCGCGCAGGTCGCCCAGCATCTTGCCGGTCAGCGCGGGTGCGGCCAGGCCGTCATCGCAAACGGAAAGCTCGCGCACCTGCCAGGCGATGGCGGGCTGCAGCGCGTCGACGACCTCGAACATGCTTTCGATGGCGTGGCGGATCTCGTCCATGTCTCGCTGCTGCGGCGCGCGCGCGGCAAGTTCGTCGATCTCGGCGCGCGCCCGCGCCAGGCGCTCGCGCACGCGCTCGACCATCAGCGGTGGCGGGTGATGGCTGTGCAAGCCGAAGGGGGCCGGCGGCGGCGCCGACAGCCGCGCCAGCGCCGCGTCGCTGCGGGCGCGAAACGCCTGCAGGCGCTCGCGCGCCGCGCTGTGGGGCGAGGGCGGTTCGCCGAGCACGCTGTTGGCCGGGCCGCGTTCGGCGGACAGCGTGTTGGCGGCGTCGAGCACCTCGCGGTACGCCGAGATGTCGTACAGGTTCTGCCGGGCCGCGGCGAAGTCGCCGTACGAGGCGGCGATCACCAGCGCCGCCAGCACCACCGTGCACAGGCCGCCCACCGTGGTCGCCAGCGCCAGCTTGCGCTGCAGGCTGCGGCGCGGTCCGTTGCCGGCGGTCAGGGCAGTGCGGTTGCCGGGATCAAGCTGTCGGGCGCGTTGCCGCAGGGCCATGCTGTCTCCACCCGGCTGCCAGTGGCCGGGCCATGCGTGAAATTTCTGTCAATCCCGACATTATTGACGAAAAGGCCGCGGCACCTGTCCAAATCTTCCGCGATTCGCGCGGGGGACACCGGCGCCGGCCGCTGCCCGGAAGGTGTTCACGGGCGCGCGCAGCCGAACATAGGCGGCTAACGCTGGCGGGGCATTTGACCTATGCTCAAGCTCATCGGGCAGGCATTTATAACGTCCCGAAGGTGGTTGCCATGACTGTGGTCTTGTCATCATCGAGAGCGAGGGAGGCGGGGACGAACCCCGGATGGCACGGCTGTGCCGCGCATCCCGGCATCGTCCACCATCACCTGCATTACTGCGCCCTGCTGGCCATGCTGATGTGTGCGCTGGCCCACGCAGACGAAGCCTTGCCGGATTTCCACGGCGTTTCCGCCGCTGATCCGCCGCTGCAGGCAAGCCTGGCGCAAGCCGCTCCGGCGGAGCTGGCGCAGGTCTCCGGCCAGCCGGCCGAAGGCTCCGAGGCGAGCGGCTGGATGGTGCAGCCGCTGGAGCCGGTGGTCGTCGAATACGCGATGGTGCCGCCGCCATCCTCGTCCTCATCTTCTTCCGCCTTGCCGCGCGCGCTCGGCGCCGGGCCCGATGACGATGCCCCGGGCCTCGCCGCGGTGGACCGCGAGACTACGGCCATGCCCGAGCGTGGGCGCCGGGTGACGCTGCATCTCGACGACATCACCAGCGCCAGCGGCTTTGCCGACAATCGCGTGCGCACCATGGCGCTGGCGGTCGATGCCGTGGTGCCGCGTGCCGGCGGACTGACCATCCAGCCGCGGCTGCAACTGGCCTACCAGCCCGGCACCAGCGCGGACCCGAACAAGCTGGCGCAGGCGATGCCCGGCGATGCCAGCGCCACCGGCATCGGCGTGCGCCTGTACGGCGCGCAGCCGACGCGGCTGGCCGGCATCTATCCGTTCGTCGAGGCCGACTGGTGGCAGGAAAGCCGCAAGCAGGTCATCAATATCAACGGCACCAAGATCGATGCCGACCTGCTGCGCGGACTGTTCTCGTTCAATATCGGCGCGCATGGCAATACCAAGACCGGCGTGAAGCTGTGGTTCAAGGTCCGGGCGGGGCGCAACCCGAGCGGCACCGTCGGTGCGCGCTATCGATGGTAGGGGTGGTGGGGGCAGTCGCGCGCAAGGCGCGCGGCAACAAAAAAGGGCTTCCGTTTCCGGAAGCCCTTTTTCTTTCTGCATAGGTGGCGCGGCTGGCAGGATTCGAACCCACGACCCCTTGGTTCGTAGCCAAGTACTCTATCCAACTGAGCTACAGCCGCACACGAGAAGCGGAATTGTATAGCAATTATTGATTTGCGCAAGCCCCCCCTGCCAAAAATCTTTGACCGCCTCCGTCGGCGTCAGCCTGCGGCTTCCGACCAGACGCCATCCGCCTCGCGCGCCTTGCCTTCGTCGCGCAGCTTGATCAGGTGCGCCAGCAGCGAGCGCTGCGCCACCGGATGCATGCGCGGCGGCACATCGTCATAGACGCGCAGCACCAGTTCGCCGAGCGCGGCCGGGCCAAGTTCGCGCAGCGCGCCGGCGACCTTGGCCTCGCGCTGCAGGCGGTGCCGCACCAGGATGCGGATGGCGTCCTGCGGGCGCGCGATCAGGAAACCATGTCCCGGCGCCAGCCACTCCAGGTCTTCTTCCTGGAGCGCGGCGAGCGAGTCGAGGTAGGCGCGCATGTCGCCATCGGGCGGGCCGATCACCACCGTCGATCCCTGCATCACGTGATCGCCGGTGAAGAGCGTCTTTTCTTCCTCGAGCAGGTAGCAGAGGTGGTTGGACGCATGGCCGGGGGTGTGGCAGACCCGCAGCGTGCAATCTTCGGCCAAGGCCAGGCGCTCGCCGTGCACCAGTTCGCGCTGCGGCGCGAAGGTGGCGTCCTGCCAGGGGCCGGCGGGGGCCGCGCGTCCCATCACGGTGGCGCCGGTGGCGGCCTGCAATGCCGCCGCCGCGGGCGAATGGTCCAGGTGCGTATGCGTTGCCAGGATCCAGCGGATCGGGCCGGGCGCCGCTTCCAGGATCGCGCGCACATGCTCGCCATCGTCCGGGCCCGGATCGATCACCGCCCATTCGTTGCGCGCACCGCCGCCGACCAGGTAGGTGTTGGTGCCCGGGCCCGTCATCACGCTGCCGTTGTTGGCCGTGACGCGCCATACCCGCTGCGACAACTGCACCGGCACGCCGGGTGCCAGTTCGTAGCGGCCGTGCACCTTGCCGTCGGGATCGATGCGGCCGATCTCGGCGTAGCAGGGCTCGTTCGGCATCACCGGGCGCACGCCCGCCGCGCCGGTGGCAAGCCGCGGCATGATGCAGGCGATGCCGCGCAACTGCGAGAAATACGCAAAGCAGGCCGCGGCGGTCTCGAATTGCGCGATCGAACTTAGCGTGCGGCGCGTGACATGCATCATCGGCAGGCCGCTGGCCGGGTCGGCGGCGTCGGCCGGGCGCACCCAGCGGTGCTCGACGATCTCGGTGCCGTCGGGCACGGCCAGCTGGCCCTCCGGAGCGATGGCGACAAAGAAGCGGGTGTCGAAGCGCTTGGGCAGGCCGGGCGGCGTCAGCCAGTAGCTGTGATAGGCCAGCCGGTCCGCCGCCAGGCGCAGGCCCAGCTGCTCGCAGGCGTGGGCCAGTCCGGGGCCGCCGCGTTGTACGGCCTCGCGCAGCAGCGCCTGCTGGGCGGCGTCCAGCTCATGCGGCCCGCGCAGGCGCCCCTGATGATCGCAGGCGAACAGCAGGCCCGCTTCTTCGAAGCATTCGCGCACGGCGGCGAGGTAGAAGTCCAGGCCGCTGGCCGGCAACCCCAGGCGCTCGCTGGCGAGCGCGTCATCGAGGCCGTGGGCGTGCGCGTGCAGGTGCCGGTCTTGCGCATCGAGGGTGCCGCCGGGGAAAACATAGGCGCCGCTGCTGCGGTCGTTGGCGCGTTCGACGCGGCGCACCAGCAGCACTTCCATGCCGGCGGGCGCGTCGCGCACCACCAGCAGGCTGGCGGCCGTGCGCAGCAGCGGGGCGGGATGGGCAGGGCGGTTGCCGTTTGTCTCTGTGGTTGTCATTGGTCGGCATCGTGGTTTGTACGCGCGGCGCGCCGGGCCAGGCAGGCCAGGCAGGGCGCGGCCGCGTGCGCTAGTTTAGCCGCGTTCGCGGATTCGAAAGCCCGGGGAATCCCGGCGCACCGGCTGCCGCCGCGGTGCTCCGAGCCGCAGGCGGGCGCGGGCCGGCTTTGGCTTTTCCGGCCACAGGCAGTAACCTGATAGCTCCGCTTCACTTTCCGGAGCGCCACCGCCGGCGCTCCCATCGGAGGAGGTCCGCGTGATCCGAGCTTCTTACCTGTGCCTGACGGTTGCGTGCCTGGTGGCGGCCTGCGAGACGCCGCCGCAGCTGGCTCCGCGCCCGGTGCCGCCGCCCGCCACCCGCATCACCGTCGATCCCCAGGCCATGTCGCGGGCGGCATCCGCGGCCTGCGAGCCGGCGGTGGCGGAAGCGCTCCAGCGCCGTTATCCGCAACCCGGCAGCGTCATGCTGATGGCCGACCGCGAGCAGTATTACCAGCGTCCCAACGCGCAGACCTCGGTCAACGGCGAAGGCGTGTTCGAGCCGGACGACAGCTCGTCCGCGATCGGCTTCCACTACGTCTGCCTGTACAACGCGCGCACCGGCAAGGTCGACGATGTCCAGATGCGGTACTGAGCCGCGGCTATGCTCCACCTATATCGCTGCGATGCCGATGTGGGGCGCGCAGATTGCCTGACTTTGATACCCGGCCGCAAGGCTGACAGGAGAACCGCATGCCGTACCTGATCGAAACCGTCGACAAGCCTGACCACCAGCACGTGCGCCAGGCCACCCGCGCCAGCCACCTGGACTACCTCGACGCCAACAAGGCGCTGCTGCTGGCCTGCGGCGCCAAGCTCAACGATGACGGCTCCGACGCCGGCGGCGGCGTCTATATCGTCGATGTCGACAGCCGCGAGGCCGCGCAGCGTTTTATCGACGCCGACCCGTTCGCCGCGGCGGGCCTGTTTGCCGAGGTGCGCATCGTGCGCTGGCGCAAGGCCTATCTCGACGGCACCCGCCGCCTCTGAACCGGGCCGCGCACGCTGCCCATCGCCACCCATCACCCGGAGACTCCATGCTGTTCATGGCCGAAATGACCGTCAGGATTCCCGCATCGCTCGACCCGCAATTGGTCGAGCAGCTCAAGGCCGATGAAAAGGCCATGTCGCAGCGCCTGCAGCGCGAAGGCAAGTGGCGCCACCTGTGGCGCGTGGTGGGCCAGTACGCCAACGTCAGCATCTTCGACGTCAGCGACAACGATGAACTGCACACCTTGCTGATCGCGCTGCCGCTGTACCCGTACATGGAGATCAACGTCACGCCGCTGGCCCGGCACGGCTCCGCCATCGCGCAGAACTGAGCCGCCGACCCGCAACACCGCCCGCCGAGTTACCGGCCGTGCCGGCACTTTCCGTGGCCCGGCCGCGTGGCTTATCATGCACCCCTTTCCGTAGTGTCCTGCCGTTGGTGCGCCCGGTCTCGGATCCCCGCATCCGGGTCATTGACAGGGTCGTAGCACGCGGACAAGATGCGACCGACAGATGCGCCTCCGGGACGACATGCCGGCAGCCATAGCCGAAATGCCCGCTGAGCGCACAAGAACTTTTGGGAATCGGGGTCATGAAGCCTATCTTTCGTCAACTGGCGGGCGCGGTCACGCTCGCCGTCATGCTGTCCGGCTGCGCCAGCGGGCCTGACTATGCCGGCAACCCGGCGGCGGCCGAGCAGCCGCCCTCCGACCAGGCCATGAAGGCCTTGTCCGCCGAGGTCTTCACCTTTGCCTATCCGATGGTGCTGATGGACGTGACGCGCGAGCTGATGACGCTGCGCACGCCCCCCAACACCTTCAGCCACAAGCGCACCTTCCCGGACGCCACCTTCACCGATGTGGTCAGCCCCAATGCCGACACGCTGTACTCGTCGGCGTGGCTGGACCTGTCGCGCGAGCCAGTGATCCTGTCAGTGCCGGATACGCGCGGGCGCTATTACCTGATGCCGCTGATGGATGCCTGGACCAATGTGTTCGCCGCACCGGGCAAGCGCACCACCGGCACCCGCCGCGGCAATTTCGCCATCACCGGTCCGGACTGGCGCGGCACGCTGCCCAGGGGCGTGCAGGAGATCCGCTCGCCCACGTCGATGGTCTGGCTGATCGGCCGCACCCAGGCCAGCGGCAAGCAGGATTTCGCGGCGGTGCACCGGCTGCAGGACCAGTACCGGCTGACACCGCTGTCGGCCTGGGGCGGCGGCCGCCGCGTGCCGGACAAGGCCGCGGCGCGGCCCGCGCTGGACCCCGACAGCGCCCCGGTCGAGCAGGTGGCGGCCATGGACGCACAGGCGTTCTTCACGCGTTTCGCCGCGCTGCTGCCGGCCAACCCGCCGGCGCCGGCCGACAGCGCCATGGTCGAGAAATTGCGCCGCATGGGCATCCGCCCGGGCGTGCCGTTCAAGACCACGGTGATGGAGCCGTCCACCGCGCGCGCGGTGCAGGAAGGCGCCACGGCCGCGCTGGCGGCGATCGAGCAGGCGGCGCGCAAGGGCAACGCCGATGCCGGCAACGGCTGGGTCATGCATCGCGACCTGGGCACCTACGGCACCAATTACGGCCGCCGCGCGGTCACAGCGTGGGTGGGGCTGGGTGCCAACCTGCCGGAGGACGCGATCTACGCCTCCACCCGCACCGATGCCAACGGCAAGCCGCTGCAGGGCGGGGCACGCTACGTGCTGCACTTCGACAAGAACCAGCTGCCGCCGGCGCGCGCGTTCTGGTCGCTGACGCTGTACAACGAGCGCCAGGCCTTCGTCCCGAACCCGATCCAGCGCTATGCCATCGGCAGCCGCGACCGCCTGCGCTACAACCGCGACGGCTCGCTCGACATCTACATCCAGCATGAGCGCCCGGCCGGCGCCAGGGCCGCCAACTGGCTGCCGGCGCCGCCCGATGGCCTGAACATGATGCTGCGCGCGTACTGGCCGGAACAGGCGTTGCTGGACGGCAGCTGGATGCCGCCGCCGGTGATGCGCGTGAACTGATCCGCCGGACGCCGGCAGGCAAACAGGCCGCATGCCCCGACGGGCATGCGGCCTGTTTTTTTTTACGCCGCGGTGTTCTGCGGGCGGCTGGCGGTCAGTGTGCGTGCGTGGCGCAGGCAGTGCAGGTGCTGGCCGTATGCGGAACCGGTGCGGTGCCGGCTGTGGCAGTGCGCTCGACGCGCTGCCACGTCCGGACTTCCGGCGCCGACAGGCGCTGGCGCAATGCGCGGGCCGCGCTGACCATGTTGGCCAGCGCCGCTTCGGTTTCCTCCCAGCCCCGCGTCTTCAGCCCGCAATCCGGGTTGACCCACAGCCTTTGCGGCGGCACCACTTCGCAGGCGCGGTCCAGCAGCCGTTCCATCGCCTGCACCGACGGCACGCGCGGCGAGTGGATGTCATAGACGCCCGGCCCGATCTCGTTGGGGTAATCGAAATCGCCAAAGCCCTCGAGCAGCTCCATCGCCGAGCGCGAGGTCTCGATGGTGATCACGTCGGCGTCCATCGCCGCGATTGCGGGCAGGATGTCGTTGAATTCGGCATAGCACATATGCGTGTGGATCTGGGTCTGGTCCCGCACGCCGCTGGCCGACAGGCGGAACGCGGTTACCGCCCAGTCCAGGTAGGCGTCCCAGTCGGCGCGGCGCAGCGGCAGCCCTTCGCGCAGCGCCGGTTCATCGATCTGGATCACGCGGATGCCGGCCTGCTCCAGATCGCATACCTCGTCGCGGATCGCCAGCGCGAGCTGGCGCGCGGTGGTGGCGCGCGGCTGGTCGTCGCGCACGAAGGACCATTGCAGCATGGTGATGGGGCCGGTCAGCATGCCCTTCATCGGCCGCTCGGTCAGCGACTGGGCGTAGCGGGCGGTGTCGACCGTCATCGGTTCCGGGCGGTACACGTCGCCGTAGATCACCGGCGGCTTGACGCAGCGCGAGCCGTAGCTCTGCACCCAGCCGTTCTCGGTGAAGCCATAGCCGCACAACTGCTCGCCGAAGTATTCGACCATGTCGTTGCGCTCGGCCTCGCCGTGCACCAGCACGTCCAGCCCCAGCGCTTCCTGCTTGCGCACCGCCAGCGCGATCTCGGCGCGGATGCGCTCGAGGTATTCAAGCGCGCCGATCTCGCCGCGCTTGAATGCCGCACGGGTCTGGCGGATCGCGGCGGTCTGCGGGAACGAGCCGATGGTGGTGGTCGGCAGCAGCGGCAGCGCAAGCGCCTTGCGCTGGCGCTCGATGCGCTCGGCGAAGGGACTGGCGCGGTGCGCCATCGCATCATCCACGCCAGCCAGGCGCTGCTGCACGCGCGCATTGACCACGCGTCGCGAGGCCCGGCGCGACGCCTGCGCGGCGTCCGACGCGGCCAGGGCGTCGGCGACGGCCCCGTCGCCCTGGTTCAGCGCGCGGGCCAGCACCGACAGTTCGTCCAGCTTTTCGGTGGCGAAGGCGAGCCACGACTTCAGCTCGGCATCGAGCCGCGCTTCCTGCGCCAGCGACACCGGCACATGCAGCAGCGAGCACGACGGTGCCAGCCACAGGCGCTCGCCCAGCGCGCCGTGCAGCGGGCGCAGCAGGTCCAGCACGCGGCGCAGGTCTGTGCGCCAGATATTGCGGCCGTCGATCACGCCCAGCGACAGCACCGCATGCGCGGGCAGCACGGCCTGCCATGCCGCCAGTTGCGCGGGGGCGCGCACCAGGTCGATATGGAAGCCGTCGACCGGCAGCGCGGAAGCGCGCTGCGCATGGTCGGCGGCGTTGTCGAAGTAAGTCGCCAGCAGCAGCTTCGGGCGCGCCGTCGGGCCACCCTCATGCAGCGCGGCATAGGCGGTGTCGAAGGCGTCGAGCCACGCCGGTTCCAGGTCCAGGCACAGCGCCGGCTCGTCGATCTGCACCCACTCGATGCCACGTGCCTTGAGCTGGCCCAGGATGCGGCGATACGCCTGCAGCAGCCGCGGCAGCAGCGACAGCCGGTCGAAGCCCGGCACATGGCTCTTCGACAGCCACAGGTAGGTGACGGGGCCGATCAGCGCCGGACGGGCGCGCAGCCCCAGCGCCAGCGCCTCATCGGTTTCCTCGAAGAACCATTGCGGGCCGCCGTCGAAGCTGGTGTCGGCGTCCAGCTCCGGGACCAGGTAGTGGTAGTTGGTGTCGAACCACTTGGTCATCTCCATCGCCGGCTGCTCGCGGTTGCCGCGCGCCAGTTCGAAATACTGCGCCAGCGTCAGCTGCGCCGGGTCGAAGCCGAAGCGCCGCGGCAGCGCGCCCAGCAGCGCGGTCAGGCTCAGCATCTGGTCGTACCAGGCAAAGTCGCCGGTGGCGACGGTGTCCAGGCCGCGCTCGGCCTGCAGCTGCCAGTGGCGGCGGCGCAGTTCGGCGGCCACCGTGCGCAATTCGGCCTCGGTGCGTTCGCCGCGCCAGAACGCTTCCTGCGCGAATTTCAGTTCGCGGCGTTCGCCGATGCGGGGAAAGCCGAGGATATGGGTGCGTGCCATCGATGTTGCTCCGGTAGAGGTCTAGCGCACAGTGTCGGTTTGCCCGTAAAATGAATCAAGCGACAAGTTTTAAACAATATATGAATCCATTTCATATCAAGACGGAACGACGGCGACGCGGGAGCCGTGCATGATCGAAGTCCGCCATTTGCGTTCGCTGGTTGCCATTGCCGAGTCTGGCAAGCTGGCCACCGCTGCCGAGCGCGTGCATGTCAGCCAGTCAGCGCTGTCGCACCAGATCAAGGCGATCGAATCGCACTACGGCTTGCCGCTGTTCGACCGCACGCGCCAGGGCCTGCGCTTTACGCCGGCGGGCGAGCGCCTGCTGGCGCTGGCGCGCGAGGTGCTGGCCGCGGTCAGCGCGGCCGAGCGCGATATCGCACGGCTCAAGGGCGACACCCGCGGCGAGTTGCGCGTGGTGCTGGAATGCCATACGTGCTTTGACTGGCTGATGCCGGTGATGGACGAATTCCGCCGGCGCTGGCCGGAGGTTGAAGTGGATCTGGTCGCGGGCTTCCATGCCGATCCCATCGCGCTGCTGCGCGACGGCCGCGCCGACATGGTGATCGGGTCGCAGCCGGCGGCGCGGCGCGGGCTGGAGGTGGCGCCGCTGTTCCGCTTCGAGATCCTCGCGGTCATCGCCAACGAACACCGGCTGCGCAACAAGCGCCGCATCGAGGCCGCCGACCTTGCCGGCGAAACCCTCATCACCTACCCGGTGCCCGAGTCACGCATCGACCTGATCCGCGAGGTGCTGGAACCCGCCGGCATCCACCTGGAGCGGCGCACCGCCGAACTGACGGTGGCCGTGCTGCAACTGGTGGCGAGCCGCCGCGGCGTTGCGGCGCTGCCCAACTGGGGGGTCAAGAACTACGTCGACCACGACTACGTGCTCGCCAAGCGCATCGGCGCCAGGGGGCTATGGAGCGAACTGTATGCGACCGTGCCGACGGCGATGGCGCGGCGGCCCTACGTGGCGGATTTTGTCGCGATCGTGCGCGATACCTGCGCGGCGCAGCTCGACGGCATCGAACTGCTGGCGCCGGCGGCGTAGCGGCGAGGATCGGGTCAGGCCGTCAACATCAGTTCGGCGGGCCGGTCGCGGCGAGTGGCGGCGCGCGGCGCCGGTTCCGCCACCGTGTCATCGTCCGGATCCTCTACGTCCGCCACCAGCAATTCCACGTCGAAGCCGTTGTCGAGGCGGCGCAGGAACAGCCACAGCAGGCCGGCGTCGTCCGCCGTCAGCGTGGCATGCATCACGGCCTGCGGGCCGGCGTCAAAGCTCAGCTGCTGTGGCGCCAGTCCGGTACGGCGCGCATTGGCCAGCACCCATTCCATGGCGCCGAACAGGTCGGCAGGGGCAAGTCGCAGCGACAGGCTCAGGGTGGGGAGAGGGCGGGGGGCTGGCATGTGTCGTTTCCGGCAGTCGATCTATGCAGGTAAATTTACCAGCGGTGCCGCAGAATTGGCTTTTTAATTTTCTTCATATCCCGCCAAATATAAGTTGATGTATCTTAGTTTGGTAGAATTTGCGGAAGATTATTCCTGATAGATGGTGCTTGATGGCACAGTCACCCAAACTCGACGACACCGACCGCCGCATCCTGCGCGAACTGCGGCGCGACGGCCGCCTGTCCAATGCGCGGCTGGCGGAGCAGGTGGGCCTGTCGGCCACGCCGTGCTGGAACCGCGTGCGCGCGCTGGAAGAAAGTGGGGTCATCGAGGGCTACGCCGCGCTGCTGAACCAGCAGGCGCTGGGATTGCCCGATACCGTGCTGATCGAAGTCACGCTGGAGCGGCACGACGACGACATGCTGTACCGCTTCGGCAAGGCGCTGGCGGAATTGCCGGAGGTGATGGAGGCCTACCTGCTGACTGGCGAATACGACTACCTGATCAAGGTGGCGGTGGCCGGCACGCAGGGCTATGAGGAATTCCTGCGGCACAAGCTGTACAAGCTGCCCGGGCTGCGCCACAGCCGCTCGACCTTCGTGCTGCGCACGCTCAAGCGCGAGACCTCGGTCGAGCCCTGATCAGGCGGTCCTGAGCACTTCGCTGGTGGTGTTGCGCAGTGCGCGCAGGGCCTCGTTGCATTGCTGCGGCGTGGTGGGGTGCACCAGCACCGCCCAGCGGCCATGCTGGACGGCCTCGCGTACCGGCGTGATCACCAGTTGGTGGTCCGGCCGCGCGGTCATCAGGCCCGCCAGCAGCATGCCGAACATCACCCCCAGGAAGATCGCGGCGCCGGCCGCCAGGCCCGGGCTCTGCATCACCGCGTCGACTTCCTGCCGGTGCAGGATGCCGACCACGGCGAGGCCGACAATGGCGCCCAACGCGGCCATGATCAGGTGCGAGCGCACCGCGGTGTGGACGATGCCGTCGTTTTCAGGTTCGAGCTTGCGGCCGAAATGCGCCTCGTACGGGTGCACCAGCCGCACTTGGCCCCGCTTCAGGTGCGCCTCGTAGCAAACGCGCTCGGCGGCGCTGCTGGCCGCGAGCTTGGTGTCGAACAATGCTGCGAGCTTGGTGCCTGCGGCCTCGGCACTCAATGGATTGGCTGTCATGGCGAACTCCTGCTACGGCCGTGCCGCGAGGCGGGTGCTGCGCATTGTTGCCGTGCCCGCCGGGACGACCCATGTCCTGTAAACCGAGTCTAGAGACCCGTTTGAAGCGGCTGCATAAGTCGACGTCGCTTGCGCTTGTAGGAATTGGCCGACCACCCGTGCAGCCAGGCCCGGCGGGGGATTTCCAGCGCGAATGTCCGATTCCGCTCATAATGTCGGCGGTGCCGGGCTGCGCCCCCGCCTTTTGACCAAGAATTCCGGTATGAACGACACAGAAATTGAGCTGATCGACTCGGCGCGCCTGCCGACGCGATTCGGCGACTTTACGGCGCACGCCTTCAAGGGCGCCGATTCAGGCATCGAGCACCTGGCCCTCAGCGTGGGCGATGTGGCGGGCGACAACGTGCTGATCCGCATGCATTCCGAATGCCTGACCGGTGACGTGTTCGGCTCTTGCCGCTGCGATTGCGGGCCGCAACTCGAACTCGCGATGGAAAAGATCGCCGCCGAGGGCCGCGGCATCCTGCTGTACCTGCGCGGCCATGAAGGGCGCGGCATCGGCCTGGCCGAGAAGATCCGTGCTTACCGCCTGCAAGACGGCGGCCTCGACACCGTCGACGCCAACCTGGCACTGGGCCAGGCCATCGACGCCCGCAACTATGCCTTTGCCGCCGACCTGCTGCACCAGTGGGGCGTCAAGTCCGTGCGCCTGATGAGCAACAACCCGCTGAAGGCGGCCGCGCTCGAGAAGGCGGGCATCACGGTCTCGGAGCAGCTGCGCCACATCGTGCCGTCCAACGCCGAAAACGAGAAATACCTGGCGACCAAGCGTACGCGGATGGGACATCTGCTCGACTGAACGCGCTAGTGCGTGTGTTGCCCCGGCGCTCGGGACGCCGATCTCTCGCGAACCGCCCATGAAGTGGATTCTCGCCGCGATAGCCGTGCTGGTGGCCAGCCAACTGGTGTCGGGCTGGTGGGCGCCCTTGCTGGCGCTTGCGGTCTGGGCCGGCGGAGTGCTGCTGATCATGCTGGCCGGCCGCCTGCCGGGCGACCGCGAGGTGCACCCGCTTGCGGCCACGCCGGGCGTGACCGGTCCGGTGCCTGCCGCGCCGTCTCCCCTGATTGTGGCACCCGCCTCTTCTCCATTCCCTGTACCGGCTTCGCATTCCTTCGAGCCGGCCGCGACGCCGAATTCGGCGCAGGACGGCAATAGCTGGTGCCTGCCGCTCGAAGTCATCGGCATTTTCTTCAACGAGCGTTGGCCACGCACGGACATCTGCACCACCCGCGAGTACTTCCTGCGCGGTGGCGACCGCATGCTGCTGCGCTACGCGCCGCCCTGCGCCACGCCGGCAGGGCAGTTCTGGACTTGCGACGTTTCGGGGCGCTGGCGCGACGGCAGCCCGCCGCGCCAGGAGGTCCGCGTGAGCGCCGCGGGCTTCGCCTGCATACCGATACCGCATGACGGCGTCTATGAGATTGGCGTGGGCCAGGGCGACCCGACCGGGGCGGAACACGGCGAGATCGAGGTGTGGCTGGAATCGGACTCACCCGACCGATTGGCGCAAAGCAACGTGCCACTGCAGCAGAGTGGTGTCACATGGCGCTGCGATGCAGCGGGCCAATGGCACGTCGAGATTACCTACGAATCCACCGCGCTGGACCGCGCCGCGATACCGGCCCGCCAGCAAGTGTCGGTGCCGCGCAGCGCCGTAGTGCTGTTCGACCCTCGGCAGCTAGCCTGGGACGAAGCGGGCATTGGCGACCCGACCACGGATTGGGAGGCCGACCGACGCCACCTATTCCGCTACTACCTGCAATTGAGCCGGGGCGATGTGCTCGCCATCGAATATGCGTGGCGCCACGCGACGTTCGGCGTGCCGATGGAGGACAGTCATGGCATCTCCTTTACGCACGGAGAGCTGGAGTTGAGCCAGTTCGTGCGATCCCCGACGCTTCTCAGCGTGCAGACCAGCTGGAGCGAGACCAGTGCGGAAACGTCTCGCGTGATGACGGTGGTCTGCCCGGACGACGGCATCTTCCAGCTCGACCTGACGCTCTACGGCCCTGCAGCTTGGCGCAGCCGGCCTTCGGCGGACTTCCTGCAACTGCGTGTGCTGGGCGTGTTCTTACGCCGCCCGGCGCAGGTCCGTGATTTCAGCCTGATCGAGGGATGGGTGGAGGACTGGTATCGGCGCACGGTGCCCGTGCCGCGCGCTGCGCTGGCGCAATGCGCGACGGATTCTCGTATGCAGCACCTATCCGGCGCCCAAGCCTGATCCGACCCAGGGGTCGTGCGGCAGTGTTTTTGACTGATAGTTGCCAATGGCAACTATTGCCCATAGAATCCATCGGCCGCCCCACATACTGCCTACATGTCCAACGCAACCGGCTCCACCCATTCGATCCTCGAATTCATGTCGTTCCGCCTGAACCGGCTCTGCGAAATGACCAAGAATTCGGCCTCCGGCTTCTACGAGCGGGAATTCGGCATTGGCCTGCGCGAACTGCGCGTGCTGCGTTTTGCCGGGCTGGAACCCGGCTTGACGCTGACGCGATTGATGGAACTGGTGCTGCTGGAAAAAACGGTGACATCGAAGCTGGTCACCGCGCTGGCAAAGCGGGGTTTGCTGCGTCGGGAAGTCGGAGAGGCCGATGCCCGGCAGTTGAACCTGTACCTGACGCCTGCCGGCGAAGCGCTGGTGGCCCAGACCTACCAGCGCGGCGACGTGCTGGAGAAGATGTTCCTGTCGGTGCTGAGCGAGGCCGAGGTGAAGACGCTCGATCGCTGCATCGACAAGCTCACCAACGCCCTGATCGCACATCAGCAGGGCACGCAGGCACTGGCGGACTGAGGCGAGGGCAGCGACCCCCGATTAAAAATAATGCAAGGAGACAGCATGTCGTTGAAACCCCATTGGAAATCCCGGCGGTCATGGCGCCGCCTGGCTGGCGTGACCCTGTTCGCGGCGAGCTTGCCGGCGTGGAGCCAGCCCGCCGCCAGTGCGCCCAGCGCAGCGCCTCCGGCCGCCGTACCGGCGACGACGGTGGCGGCGGCGCTGGCCACCGATCCGAACCTCATGGGCTGGATGCAGGGTTTTCCGCCGCCGCCGGACAAGCTCATCACCCATGTGCCGGGGGGCAACCGGTTTCCGCGCAACCGCTGGCTGTTTTCGCATGTGCGCGAACTGGGGCCGACTGCATCGGTATGGCGCGGACCCGGCCCGGCCAGCACGCTGCCGCGCGCTGAGCAGGCCATCGGCGCGATCCCGTTCACCGATGCCGACGGTACGCGCCGCACCTTCGACGAGATGCTGGCGCTGACCTATACCGACGGCATCCTGGTGATGCACCAGGGCAAGGTCATCTACGAGCGCTATTTCGGCGCGCTCGACAGCCATACGCCGCATATCGCGATGTCGGTGACCAAGTCGTTCGTCGGCACGCTCGCCGCCATGCTGGCGGCGGAAGGCAAGCTCGACCCGGCCGCGCCGGTGACGCGCTACCTGCCGGAGATGGCCGGTACCGCGTATGGCGATGCCACGGTGCGGCAGGTGATGGACATGACCATCGGCGTGCGCTACTCCGAGGACTATGCCGATCCCAGGGCCGAGGTGTGGGACTACGCGCGCGCCGGCGGCATGCTGGCGCGCCCGGCCAACTACAACGGCCCCGGCACGTTCTATGACTTCCTGAAGACGCTGCAGAAAGACGGCAGCCACGATGCCGCGTTTGCCTACAAGACCGTCAATGCCGAGGTGCTGGCGTGGATCGTGCGCCGCGCCTCGGGCCAGTCGCTGGCGAAGCTGCTGTCCGAGCGGATCTGGCAGCCGATGGGCGCGGAGCAGGACGCGTATTTCACCGTCGACAGCATCGGCACAGAATCCGGCGGCGGCGGGCTGAACACCACCCTGCGCGATCTCGCGCGCTTTGGCGAGACCATCCGCGCCAACGGGCGCTTCAACGGCAAGCAGATCATCCCGGCATCGGTGGTGGCCGATATCCGCCGCGGCGGCAGCCGCGAGCTGTTTGCCAAGTCCGGCAGCGCAGCGGTGTTGCCGGGCTGGAGCTACCGCGACATGTGGTGGGTCTCGCACGACAGCCACGGCATGTTCCAGGCCGCCGGCATCCACGGCCAGCGCATCTACATCGACCCGCAAGCCGAACTGACCATCGTGCGCTACGCCTCGCATCCGGTGGCCGGCAACGCCGCCAACAACGCCATTACGTTCCGGGCCTTCAGGGCGGTGGCGGAAGCGCTGTCGCGATAGCGTGGTGCAACGGGGCGGGGCTGCCGCGCGGCCCACGTCCCGGAACAGGTTGCTATCTCCGCACTTTGCCACGCCTACGGGTTTGTCCCAGCCTCGCGCCGTAGCGCCTTGAATTTATTGACCTAATCGACGCTGTCGTGCCATCCGGCCCGCGCTTCGCAGCGAAATCGCCTTGACCGGATTTCGCCGGCGACGATAATGCAAACCACTGCAAACGTTTGCAAAGGAGGGCAGGTGGATACATACCTGGAACACGAGCAGCGCTCCCTGGACGGCGCGCTTTCACTGGTCGACGACGAGCAGTCGGTGACCCGCATCGTCGAGGCCGCGATGGCGGATACGCCCGATCCGCGCCTGCGCTTTGTCATGGGCGCGCTGGTCAGGCACCTGCATGCATTTCTGCGGGAGGCGCGCCTGACCGATGCGGAATTCGAGTTGGCGCTCGAGTTCGTGGCCCGGCTGGGTCAGGCCACGCATGCCACGCACAACGAAGTCGTGCTGGCCTCGGACGTGCTCGGGCTGTCGACCCTGGTGACCGTGATGAACAACGGCACGCGGCTCGGACGCACGCCCGGGGCGCTGCTGGGTCCGTTCTACCGCGCCAACGCGCCGCGCTATGCGTGCGGCGACTGCGTGGTGCAGGACAACGCGCCCGGCCTGCCGCTGTTCGTCAGCGGCACGGTGCGCGCTACCGACGGCACGCCGCTGCCGGGCGCACTGGTCGAAGTCTGGCAGGCTTCGCCGGTGGGGCTGTACGACAACCAGGATCCGGCCCAGCCCGACCGCAACCTGCGCGGCTGCTTCCATGCCGATGAGGGCGGTCACTACCATTTCCGCTCGGTGCGCCCGGCAGGCTATCCGGTGCCGACCGACGGCCCGGTGGGCACGCTGCTGGCCGCGCAGCGGCGCCATCCGTACCGGCCGGCGCATATCCATTTCATCGTCGCGGCGCCGGGCTACCGCACGCTGGTGACGCAGGTATTCGCCGACGAACCCGCCCAGCTGGAATCCGATGTCACCTTTGGCGTGCACCGGCAACTCGTCGGCCAGCTGCAGCGGCACGACCACGGGTACAGCCCGTGGGGCAGCGTGCCGGCGCCATTCTTTACGCTCGCGTTCGATTTCACCCTCGAGCCGGGCGAGCAGACCTTTCCCAAGCCGCCCATCGACTGAGCGCGGCTTTCGCCCCATTCCTGACTAATCACATCGAAACCAATGAGCGCCTCTTCTCTTTCCGGCAAGGTAGCCGTGATCCTCGGCGGCAGCGGTGGCATTGGCCTGGCGGCCGGCGCGACGCTGGCGCGCCTGGGTGCCAGCATCGTGCTGGCCGGCCGCGATGCCGACAAGGCGGCCAGCGCCGCGGCCGCGCTGCCGGCCGGCAACCACCTGGCCGCGGTGGCCGAGATCGGTGACAGCGCATCGCTGCGCAAGCTGGCCGACGAAACCAGCCATCACTACGGTCGCGTCGATATCCTGGTGAACAGCGCGGGCTTTACACGCGCCATTCCGCATGCCGACCTCGACGCGCTCGACGACGCCCTGATCGACGCGCTGTTCGCCATCAACTGGCGCGGCCAGTTCGCCGCGATCCGCGCCTTCGCGCCGCTGCTGCGCGCCAACGGCGACGGGCTGGTGGTCAATGTCGGCTCCATCGCGGGCCGCACCGGGCAGGGCAGCAACGTGGCCTACTGCGCGGCCAAGGCCGGCCTGGACGCCATGGCGATGTCGCTGGGACGCGCGCTGGCGCCGGCGATCCGCGTGCTCAATGTCTCTCCGGGCGTGGTCGACACTGGCTTCGTGCCGGGGCGCGATGACAGCTTCAACGAGCGCGCCGCCCGGACCACGCCGCTGCGCCGCATCGGCCAGGCGCAAGACGTGGCCGATGCCATCGCCGCCTGTGCCACTTCACTTCGCTTCGCCACCGGCACCACCATCGTCGTCGATGGCGGCCGCCAGCTGGGCTAGGCCGAGCCGAGCCAATCACGCAACTACTGACCACGCCATGCATGCACGCAAGACCATCATCACCTGCGCGGTGACCGGCAACATCGTCACCCCCGAACAGCATCCCGGCCTGCCCGTCACGCCGGCGCAGATCGCCGATGCCGCGCTGGAGGCCGCCGAAGCGGGCGCCGCCGCCGCGCATATCCATGTGCGCGACCCGGAGACCGGGCGCCCGTCCATGTCGCTCGACTACTACGCTGACGTCATCGACCGCATCCGCAAGCGCAACCGCGAGCTGATCATCAATCTCACCACCGGGCCGGGCGGACGCTTCGTGCCGAGCGAGGACGAGCCGCGCGTGGCCGCGCCCGGGACCACGCTGCTGCATCCGTCCAAGCGTGTCGAGCACATTGCCGCGTTGCGGCCGGACGTATGCTCGCTCGACCTGAACACCATGAATTCCGGCGCCGACGTGGTCATCAACACGCCCGCCAACGTGCGCAAGATGGCGGACATCATCCGCGGCGCCGGCGTGATGCCGGAACTGGAGATCTTCGATTCGGGCGACCTCAACATGGCCCTCGACTTCATCCGCGAAGGGGTGCTGGACGGCCCCGGGCTCTGGACCTTCGTGCTGGGCGTCAAGTATGGCTTTGCACCCACGCCGGAGACGATCTTCTACGCCCGCAACATGCTGCCCGCGGGCGCGCACTGGTCCGCCTTTGGCATCGGCCGCGCGGAATTTCCGATCGTCGCGCAGGCGTGGCTCGCCGGCGGCCATGTGCGCGTCGGCCTGGAAGACAACATCTACCTGGAGAAGGGCGTGCTCGCGCCCGACAACGCCGCGCTGGTCGCCAAGGCGAGCGATATTGTGCGGTCGCTCGGCGGCGAGCTGGCCTCGCCGGCGCAGGCGCGCCGCACGCTGGGCCTGCGCGAGGCCTGAGGCAACGCCGCACCGGATTCCAACCAAACCGAAACCATCATGAACGTCATTCGAGTCAACCACAAAGCCAACGATATCGAGACCCTGCAGCTGGAACTGCAAGGCATGCCGCGTCCGCAAGCCGCGGCTGACCAGTGCATCATCGAAGTCGCCAGTGCCGGGGTCAACCCCAGCGACGTCAAAGCCACGCTGGGCCTGATGCCGCATGCGGTCTGGCCGCGCACGCCCGGCCGCGACTATGCCGGCCTGGTGGTCGATGGCCCGTCGCAACTGCTGGGGCTGCAGGTGTGGGGCAGCGGCGGCGAACTGGGCATTCGCCGCGACGGCACCCATGGCAAGTACCTGCGCATCGACGCGGCCTCGGTGCGCGCCAAGCCGGCATCGGTATCGCTGCTGGAAGCGGGCGCGGTGGGCGTGCCGTTCATCACGGCCTATGAAGGACTGCGCCGCGCGGGCATGCCGCAGGCCGGCAGCACCGTGCTGGTGTGCGGCGGCAATGGCAAGGTCGGGCAGGCCACCATCCAGATCGCCACGGCACTGGGCGCGCGTGTCTTTGCCGTGGAGCGGACGGCTCAGCCTTACCGCGGCCATGCGAGCGGCACGGTCCGCATGATCGATGCCAGCCGCGAGCCGATTGCCGAGGTGGTGCGCGAAGAGACCGGCGGGCACGGCGCGGACATCGTCTACAACACCGTCGGCAGTCCGTACTTCGAGCAGGCCAACCGCAGCATGGCAATCGGCGCCACGCAGATCTTCATCTCGACCATCGAGAAGCCGGTGCCGTTCGACATCTTCGCCTTCTATCGCGGCCAGCACACCTATGTGGGCGTGGACACGCTGGCGCTCGACAGCAACGCCTGCGCGCGCATCCTGGACCAGCTCGCGCCGATGTTCGCCAGCGGCCAGCTGTGGCCGTTCCCGGTACTGCCCGATTACACCTATTCGCTGGCGCAGGCCAGGGAGGCCTACCGTGCCGTGCTGGAGGGCGCGGCGGAACGCGTGGTGCTCCAGCCATGAACGTTACCCGGTTCGCCCAGGCGCCGGCGTACTTTCCGGCGAATCATGAGGGCATGCATTGCCTGCGCCTGCAGGGCCATGAAGCGGGGCCCGCAGCGTCGCTGTGGCTCGGCGTCTCGGTGCTGCTGCCGGGCGGGCATACCGCGCTGGATGCCTCGGCGGTGGAAAAGCACTACGTCGTGCTGGAAGGCGAGGTCTGCATTCGCACGTCGGAACAAGCGGCGCTGCTGGGACAGTTCGATTCGGTACGGCTTGCGCCCGGGGAAGCGCGTCAGGTATCGAATCCGGGCAATCGGCCCGCAATGCTGCTGCTGGCGATGCCGTTTCCGGCCACCTGATTTTTTTGACGCTGTTGTGCAAACGATTGCAAAAACGTCACGTTCGCTTGCCAGACGACAACCGCGACACCACGACAACCACAACAAAGGGAGACACCCATGACAATCGCCCCCATGCGCGGAAGGGCCTGGCTGCTGGCCGCCAGCGCCGCGGCCGGCTGGGCCGGGCAGGCCGGCGCCCAGTCCACCGTGACCCTGTACGGACGTCTTAACACGGCACTGGAATATGCCCGGGCCAGCACGGCCACCGACGGGACGCATCTCGGCGGTACTGGCCGCCTGACCAATAACCGCTCTGTGTTCGGCATGCGCGGAGAAGAAGGACTGGGCGGCACCCTGAAGGCCATCTGGCAGATCGAGAGCAATCTGTCGCTCGATAACGGCCAGGGCCAGATCGCTGGCCGCAATTCGCGCATCGGCCTGCAGGGCAAGGCCGGCACCCTGTTCATGGGCCACTGGCAGACGCCCTATACCGAGGCGACCGCGGGCTATGACCCGTATTACCCCACCACCGCCGGTTACATGGCGCTGATCGGCAACGGGTCGGCGTCGAGCACCGACAACGTGCAGGACACCAGCGCCTTCGACCGCCGCCAGAAGAACATCATTGTCTACAAGACGCCCTCGCTGGCGGGGTTCAGCGGTGCCGCGGCCTGGGGTGTCAACGAGGAGAAGATCAGCGTGCCGCGCAATCCGGCGCTGTACTCCTTTTCCGCGGCCTATGACAACGGTCCGCTCAACGTGGTGCTGGCATACGAACTCCACCAGCACTACCAGACCGCCGGCCGCAATGACGATGCGATCAAGGCGGGCGTGTCCTACAAGTTTCCCAGCACGACCGTCGCGCTGCTCTATGAACGGCTGCACTACCGCACCGCCACCGGCGACCTGACGCGTAACGGCTACTACGCGTCGCTGGTGCAGAAGCTGGGCCCGGGCAGCGTGCGCGTGGGCGTGGCGCTGGCCGGCAATGGCGCAGGCAGCGCCACGGAGACGGTGGGCTTTTTCCGCAGCGGCGCGGAGACAGGCGCCACGCAGGTGACGGTGGGCTACGACTATCCGCTGTCCAAACGCACCGCGCTGTACGCCTACTACAGCCGCATCCATAACAAGCGCAATGCGATCTACGACTTTGCCATCAATGAACAGGGTGTCAGCGCCGGCGCCGACCCACAGACCTTTGCCCTGGGCATGCGCCATTTCTTCTGAGGCGTGCCGCTTCGACCCGATCCGGTAGTGAGGAGACAGACCATGATTCGATCCATCCGAGGCGCCGTGGTGGCGCTGAGCTCGTCCTTGATGCTTGCCGCCGCGCCCGCCGCGTTGGCCCAGGCGCCGTACCCCGCCAAGCCGGTCCGCCTGGTGGTGCCGTTTTCGGCGGGCAGCGCCACCGACATCCTGGCGCGCATCATCGGCACCAAGATGAGCGAAGGCGGCACCTACCAGGTGATCGTCGACAACCGCCCCGGCGCCGGCGGCACGCTCGGCGCGACCGGCGTCGCCAAGGCGGCGCCGGATGGCTACACGCTGATCCTGGTGTCGGTGGGCCATGCGATCAACGCCACGCTGTATCCCAAGCTGGCTTACGACACTGTCAAGGACTTCGCGCCGGTGTCGCTGGTGGCGACGGTGCCCAACGTGCTGGTGGTCAGCGCCGGCAGCAAATACAAATCGGTGCACGACCTGGTGACGGCTGCCAGAGCGGCGCCCGGAAAGCTGAATTTCGATTCGGCCGGCTCCGGCAGCTCCACGCATCTCAGCGGCGAGATGTTCAGGATGCAGGCCGGCATCGACATCGTCCATATCCCGTACAAGGGCACGGGCGAGGCGCTGACCGACGTCATGGCCGGGCGCGGCGACATGATGTTCGCCCCGACGGTGTCGGCCATGCCGTTCGTGCGGGAGGGCAAGCTGCGCGCGCTGGCGGTCACCACGGCCAGGCGCAGCAGTTCGCTGCCCGATATTCCGACCGTGGCAGAGTCCGGCTTGCCGGGCTACGCCTTCGACTCGTGGTTTGGCATCCTGGCGCCGGCCGGCACGCCGAAGGAGATCATCGATACCCTCAACGCCGAGATCGGCAGGGCGCTGGCGGCGCCCGACGTGCGCGATCGGCTGGCGGCGCAGGGCGCAGAGCCGAAGCGATCGTCACCGCAGGAATTCGCCTCGTATATCCAGGCAGAGATCGGCAAGCTTGCGCCGGTCATCCGCCAATCCGGGGCGCTTGCGGGGCAGTAGCGCCGCGCGGAGCGGGGCGCCGGGAGACGGATTGCGCGCTGGCTTAAAATGGCGTACTCCCATCCTTCCCGGCCCTCACCCTACATGCCCGAGCGCAAGCGCCTCACCCTCAAAGACCTGGCTGCCGAGATCGACGTGCATTATTCGACCGTGTCGCGGGTGATGAACCCGGCGACGCGGCATCTCGTGGCAGAAGACGTGGCGGCGCGCGTGCTGGCCGTTGCCGAGGCGCGCGGCTTTTCCCCCAACCGCATTGCCGCCGGCCTGCGCACCCAGCGCTCCGGGCTGATCGGCGTGGTGCTGCCCGATATTGCCAACCCCGTGTTTCCGCCGATCCTGGCCGGGATCGAGGTGGTGCTGGCGCAGCAGGGCTATGTGCCGATCGTGGTCAACGCGGGCAGCGACAAGCGCCGGCAGCGGTTCGTGATCGACCAGCTGCTCGGGCGGCAGGTCGAAGGGCTGGTGCTGGCCACCGCCGAACGCGAGGATCCGTTGCTCGAGTATTGCCTGGCACGGCACGTCCCCGTGGTGACAGTCAACCGCGGCGAAGGGTCGGGCAGCGTGTCCTCGGTCGTGAGCGACAGCGTGCGGGCCATGCAGCTGACCGTCGATCACCTGATGGAGCTCGGTCATCGCCGCATCGGGCATATCGCCGGGCCGGCATCGCTGTCAACCGGCTACCTGCGCCGCGAGGGCTTTATCCAGGCCGTCAGGCGCCATCGCCTGCGTCGCGCGGACTGGCACGTGGTCGAGGCATCCAGCTATTCCCGCAATGCGGGCCGGGTCGCCTGCGCGCAACTGATGACCGTGTTTCCCGCCCTGACCGCGATTGCGGCGGCCAACGACCTGGTCGCGATGGGCTGCTACGACCACCTGCGCGAGCAGGGCCTGCATTGCCCCGACGACATCTCGGTCATCGGCCACAACGATATGCCATTCGTCGATGCCCTGACGCCGCCGCTGACGACGATCCGGATCGCCGTGCACGAGATGGGCGAGGAGGCGGCGCGCCTTCTGCTCAGGAAGATCAGCAAGCCGGCCTCCGATCCGGTCACCGTGCAATTGCAGCCCCACCTCATCGTGCGGGGTTCCACGGCGGCGCCGCGCAAGGCGTGAAACGCCGGCCCATTTTGGGCACTTCTCATTGCACAACTTCTCAACGGCTGCTCAGTGGCTCTTGCCGACCCATCTCAGCCATCCAGACGTCTCAGCCTCGATGACCGGTATTGATAGAGGATTGCTCAACGACAAGGCGCGTCTGCAGTCACGAACCGCTTTTCCGCGTGGGGCAGCATTGACTACACCTCTCGGGGCTATGTACGCGACCGGTCAGCCATGGCTCGCACGCTGCTTTCTACAATACTCCACGCCTAAATTGCTCCTTCGCCACGGGGTGATTTCAGTTTGCTGCGCGGCGGGTGAAAGCCTGATCACGCCGCCTCTGGTAAAGCCGCGGGTGGCCCCCTTTTGGACCCAGTACGGGGCTCGAGGAAATTGTTGTCGCGTGACGGCACGAGAATTGCGTTCCCGAGCCCCATCATTCGGTTTGCCTTCGCGATGACGTCATCTCTCCAGACGTTTTTTGGTGTCAAGCGAAGCCACAACGCCTTCTCTTCCACCCGAGAATCCTATGTCCACGTCCAACAGCAAGTCCCGTGCATCGTCAAAGGGTGTGTTCGCTACTTTGGCCAGCGTCGCTGCAGCGGCTGGCACCGCCGCGTGGGTGCATCACCGCGCGCGCCAGGCAGAGCGTGACCATCCACCGCAGGGAAGCTTTCTCACGGTCGACGGGGTGCAATTGCATTACATCGACGAAGGCGAAGGTCCAGCTGTGGTGCTCCTTCACGGCAATGCAGTGCTGCTTCAGGACTATGTCGCCAGTGGATTGCTAAGATCTTTATCCAGGCGGCACCGGGTCATCCTGTTCGACCGCCCCGGCTTTGGGCATAGCCAACGCCCGCGGGACCGTCGGTGGACACCCCGCGCGCAGGCGGCTTTGTTGCGAAAAGCCTTGGCACAGCTGGGGGTCGAGCGTCCCCTGGTAGTAGGGCATTCACTGGGCACACTGGTGGCGCTTGGCATGGCGCTTGAATCCACAGTTGACGTTCGCGGCCTTGTGCTGATTTCCGGCTACTACTATCCATCCGCAAGGGTGGACGTCCTGCTGACTTCGCCTGCAGCCATCCCTGTGGTAGGTGACGCGCTCCGCTATACCGTGGCGCCCCTGGCCGGACGACTGCTTCTGAAGCGCGCGTTGCGGCAAATGTTCGCCCCGGCGCAGACCCCCCCGATCTTTTTTGACTTGATTTCCCGCGAGATGCTGCTGCGACCGTCGCAGATCAATGCTGCGGCGGAGGATGCGGCATTCATGATCCCAGCCGTTTCAGAATTCCGCGAGCTGTATGCCGGACTGCAAGTTCCCGTGACGCTGGTGGCGGGAGCGGGGGATAAAATGGTCGACGCAGCCTCGCATTCGACCGCACTGCATCGTGAATTGCCAAATAGTACGCTGGTGCTCGTTCCCGGCGTGGGCCACATGGTCCACTATGCGGCGACGGAGGATATCGCGCGGACAGTGGAACGAATGACGGGCGCCTCAGGTGCACCGTTCATCCAATCTGTTCAATGAAGTGAGGGCAAGGGAGCGATCGCCGTCCCACGGGCAATGGCATAACGGCCATCGAACGCCGCAGAGCAAAATCTGCCACAGAACGGCACGCCGCAGCGGCTCCACCGGGCCTACAACCGCACGCGGGACTTCAATTTCTCGCTTGAAGGCCTGATGGGTTTCGACCTAACCAGACGCTCAACCGACATCCGGCGGGCGGGTCGTTGCCTCAGTGCGGAAGGAAAGAATGCCGGAGGCTCGTTCCGCCTCCGGCGCGGCTGGACTTTACTTGGCAGCGGTCTTGACAGGCACACCGGTGTAGCTCAGCGAAGATAGTTCTTCCTTCGCTTTTTCGGGCGTCTCGAGTTCGAGCACGACACGGCCCACCATCAGACCCAGCGAAGGCGAGCTTCTCACGTATTTCGTTTCGCCGGCATCAAGCACGAAACTGAGCGTCTTCTCGGTTTCCGTAGCAGCCGACGCGACGTACTTGCCAGCCGGACGATCGACAAAGAAGAAGCCACCGGGCTTCGATTCGCCCACTACTTCGTTGTTCAGACGGATATCGGGCTGAATGGCAGCGCCGAGCATCGATGCGGACCGCAGAAAGTAGACGCGCCCTTCGCCCGCCTTCACAGTCGGAATCGATGCGGCCATCTCGCTATGCTTGACCCCGGAGGCGCAACCAGCCAGCAGCGACGTAACGGCTACCGCGGCAACCAGCATGCGTGCGACTTGTTTCATTGTATTTCTCCTGTTGTAATTGGAACTGCCATAGAAAGAGGTGAGTAGCTCTGCTCACCCGGAAGGTAGAAGCCGACAAGCCGCTTGTCCTGAATGACGAGATACGCCTCATGTACCTGCCGGCCTTCGATCGTGAAGACCGTGCCTGCGGGCCGATAGACTGTCCCCTGCGGCAACCGCCCGGCCGGCTTCCAGACCGAACTGCGGGCAAGCGTTCGGGTGTAGCCGGTATCGAGGCGAAGGTCGGCGCTGGTCTCGAAACGGATGGCTGGCACCACCGCATCATTTGTGAGCGGCGTCAGTGGCACCGGTGCCGTTTGGATCATCGGGGCACACCCTGCAAGTGTTAGCAAGGCAATCAACAAGAGTCGATTTTTCATGGGTCGGTTATTATTGGTGCGCCCCTGCGGGCCATCGCGTAGACGTCAGGTCGTAGCATGGCGAGAAAGATAGCAAATGACACCGTCACGTAAAATGCCGTCGTACCCCAGACTGATGGGATTTGTATGAAAACCGCAACGTACCTGAATGGTGCCGAACATTTTCCATTCAGTACCATTACCAAAAAAAATAAATCGCTACAGACGGACTGGGGAAGCGGGTCGGTCGTATATCGGGCCGCGCCAGCCTAAAGCTGCCGCCCGCTGTGCCGATATAACGTTCCTTATGGTCGGATCGGCTGGCTTTGCTGCGCAATTTTCCTGGCCAGACGTCCGCCCCCCTCTAAAGTGGGATTGGCAGTAAGCTGCGCAATTCTGCTTTCTTGCGCTGGGTCCTTGTGCGCGAAATGGTGCTATACGAAGACGTATCCGGAGGAGCCAGTGTCAACCGTATCGCCGCCGTACTATCGCAAGAGGCTGCTGCAGTGCCTTTAGCCGCCCACCATGGCCGCCGCTTAAAATGGATCCTCGAACATGGCAAGCGAGAGTAACGGAAATGGGAACGAGGGAACGTGATCGCGGCACCATGCGCCTACTCCGGATTTTTTTGTTAGCCTGGTTGGCAGTTGTGCAGGTCGATGCCGTTCAGGCTGCCTTTGGCACCCCGCCTTTCACGGTTCCGTTGGACCTAAGCAAGGCTGGAAGTCGAATCGAAAGAGAATTTAGAATCCCCGAGCGACAACTTTACGCCTTCATTGTTGGCTTCAAGTATCAAGAAAGGGACCAGGCGGATCGAGCCAGAGCCAGGCGACTGTCGGGGAGCTATGAACGCGATAGGAATGGGAAGATCATTACACCAGGCGTTGCTTTTGCGTTACGAGTGACCGTGGTAAAAACCGCGCCGGAAGGCGAAAGTACGGTCATTGACCGCGAGATTAACGTCGATGAGATTGCCCTGTTTTCGTGGAGCAACGACGAATTCGATAAAGAGATTGCCGCCCTTCCTTTAGAGAAGGGGCGCTACCGGATTGTCGTCGAAACTACCAAGGCGGCACCGGAGATGAAAGGCGCACCGATCAGCTTTTCAGTCCACCGAGCTTACCGGGGGAAGTGAGCCAATTCGTGCTGGATCTTTGCCCATGGGCTTGCTAATAGCGTGGTCCGTTCGCGGCAGCGCCGTCAGCATCTAGCGCTCTCGCAGGCGATGCACCAGGCGGTCGCCACTTGCCTGCACGACCGTGACCAGCGCAATCAGGATCACGATGACCACCGCCATCACGGTGGTATCGAAACGTTGGTAGCCGTACCGGATCGCCAGGTCGCCAAGCCCGCCCGCGCCGACCGCGCCGGCCATGGCTGAGGCACCGATCAGCGAAACCACGGTGATGGTAAAGCCGCCGACGATGCCGGGCAGCGCTTCCGGCAGCAGCACGTGCAGCAGGATATGCCGGCGCCGGCAGCCCATGGCCTGTGCGGCCTCGACCAGGCCCGCATCGACCTGGCGCAGGCTGATTTCGGCAATGCGTGCAAAGAACGGCGTGGCGCTGACCGCCAGCGGCACCACCGCGGCCCAGACGCCGATGGTTGCACCGACGACCAGCCGCGTGAACGGCAGCAGCGCCACCAGCAGCACGATGAACGGCGTGGCGCGGAAGCTGTTGACCACGCTGCCGAGCACGCGATGCAGGCGCGGCGCGGGCCGCATGCCACCGGGCGCGGTGACCACGAGCACCAGCGCGAGCGGCACGCCCGCCAGCACCGCAATGGCGGCCGATGCGCCGACCATCGTCAACGTATCGAGGAATCCTTGCCAGAGGCGTTCAATAAGAATCGGCGACATAGCCCAGTGTTTTCACGTATGGGGAAAGGGGAGAGCGCAGCGAATCCGGATCCGTGCCGGTGCCTGCCAGGGACCACAGCAGGCGGCCTTGCGTGTGGCCCTGGATGCGGTCCAGGCTGCCGTGCAGCAGCTGCGCGTCCGTGCCGAGTCCGGCGGCCAGGCTGGCGAGGTCCGGCGCGTGCTCGCCGCTGCCTGCATAGTGCAGTTCGGCGATGCGCCGGTGCGGCCCCGCCGGCGGCTCGGGCAGCAGCCGCGCGGCGATGTCTTGCGGCAGTCCCGGTGTCAGCGGTGCCAGCAGCGCCTGCGTCGCCGCGTGGCGCGGCTGGCCGAATACCTGCCATACGGGCCCGGCTTCGGCAATGGCGCCGTGCTCCAGGACCAGCACCTGGTCGCAAATTTCGCGGATCACGCGCATTTCGTGCGTGATCAGCACGATGGTGAGCCCGAGGCGCTGGTTGATGTCGCGCAGCAACTGCAGGATCGATTGCGTGGTTTCAGGATCCAGCGCGGAGGTGGCTTCGTCGCACAGCAGGATCTCGGGGTGGTGTACGAGCGCGCGCGCGATGCCGACACGCTGCTTCTGTCCGCCCGACAGGCGGCCGGGATAGGTATCGTGCTTGCCTTCGAGGCCAACCAGGGCGAGCACCTCGTCCACGCGCCGCCCAATGGCGTCGCGCGGCACGCCGGCAACCTTCAGCGGCAGCGCCACGTTGTCGCGTACCGTCTTCGCCGAAAGCAGGTTGAAATGCTGGAAGATCATGCCGATACGGCGGCGCAGTGCCACGAGGCCGTTTTCGTCGAGCGTCGCAATATCCTGCCCGTCGACCAGCACGCGTCCATCCGTCGGCGCCTCGAGCCGGTTGATCGTGCGCAGCAGCGTGGATTTTCCGGCGCCGCTGCGCCCGATGATGCCGAAGATGCCGCCGGGCGGTATGTCGAGATCGATGTCGCTGAGGGCCTGGACGATACCGGCGGCGCTCGCATAACGCTTGCTCACGCGTTCGAAGCGAACCGCGCCGGTCGCGGTCCGCGCATGGCCGCCACGCGTGGCGGCAGCGGCGTCGGAGCGTGTCGCCGCGGGCAGGAACCCGCGGCGCAGCAAAGCAGTGGTCATGCTCATGGCAGTCCCCTGTGCGTCACGGCTGCGCCTTGAGCCACGGCAGGCTGTACAGCTTGTCGTTGTTGGCATAGGACGTGCCGAGCTGCTTGCGCACTGCTGGCGAGTCCTGGTAGATCTTCACGAAGCGCGCCACGCGCGGATCGGCGGCGTTGTCCTCGCGCGTGACGAAGCGGATCGCGAAATAGGTATCGTCGATGCCGGAGTACAGCAACCCGGCACCGGCCACCTGGGGCTTGCCGGCGTTGACGAAGTGCGCGGGGTAGCCCTGCGCCAGGTCTACGTCGTCCAGCGCGCGGACCAGTTGCGGTCCCTCTATCTCGATCAGCTTGAGCTTCTTCGGATTGGCCACGATGTCGTTGA
This sequence comes from Cupriavidus taiwanensis, assembly GCF_900250075.1. NCBI lineage: Bacteria > Pseudomonadati > Pseudomonadota > Betaproteobacteria > Burkholderiales > Burkholderiaceae > Cupriavidus > Cupriavidus taiwanensis. Next base: position 1,439,524 of record NZ_LT977071.1, on the reverse strand, counting down.
CGCTGCCTTTCGCGCCCACGCCGTCGCGCAGCTTGACGAGGCCAGCCTTCTGCAGCAGCAGCAGGCCGCGGCCCTGGTTGACCGGATCGCTTGCCACGCCGACGCGCGCGCCTTCCTTCAGCTCGTCGAAGCGCTTCACGTGGCTCGAATACAGGCCGATGTTCGGCAGCACGCCGAGCGCCACGCTGCGGAACTTGTAGCCGCGCTCCTTGACGGCGTTGTCGAGGAAGGCCTGGTGCTGGAAGTAGTTCACGTCGAGATCGCCGGACGACAGCGCGACATTGGGCGTGGTCCAGTCCGTGAACTCGACGACCTTCACGTCGAGGCCCTGCTTGCGAGCTTCGGCGGCCGCTACTTCGACGGAGTCGGCGAGTGCGCCCGGTGTGACGCCGATGCGCAGCGGCGCGGCATGGACGGCCGGCAGCAGCGCCAGCGAAGCAAAGAGGGCGGCAACGGTGGCCGGCAGGAGGCGGGAGATCTTCATGGTGTCAGTGGTGAATGCGGACAAGGGAGGGATGCGTCATGCGTGACGGAACGCGTCGGCCGCGTGGCGCGCCGGCAGCCGGTCGCCTTCGGCGAACAGCTTGCGCCGCAGCGTGCCGTCGGCATACGCGGTCTTGTAGCGGCCGCGCTCCTGCAGTGCGGGGACGACGAGGTCGACGAAGTCCTCGTAGCTCTCCGGCACCACGGTGCGGCTCAGGTTGAAGCCATCGATGCCGGTCTCGTCGACCCATCCGGCGAGCGTGTCGGCCACCTGCGACGGATCGCCGACGATGGCCGGGTAGCGTCCGCCCAGCTCGAACAGGTCGAGCAGCTTGCGGCGCGTCCAGCCATGCTGGGCGGCAGTCTTTGTCGCGGATTCGATGGCGTTGCCGCCTTCATAGTTCACGGGGTCGTCGAGCCCGTAGCGCGCGAAGTCCACGCCGGTGCTGGCCGCGAAATGGGCGAGTCCGGCCTCGCGGCTCGCATAGTCGCGATACTCGGCATGCCTGGCGCGCGCCTCGGCCTCGGTGCGGCCCGTGACCACGGCTGCGCCCATGAAGACCTTGACGTCGTCCGGACGGCGCCCGGCTGCCACCAGCTGCTCGCGCAGCGCGGCCACCGTCTTGCGCGCCGCTTCCTTGCTCGGCGGGGAAATGAACACGCATTCGGCATGGCGCGCGGCAAAGCGCTGGCCACGGCCCGAGCTGCCGGCCTGGAACAGCACAGGCGTGCGCTGCGGCGAGGGTTCCGACAGGTGATAGCCGTCCACCTTGTAATAGCGCCCGCTGTGGCTGACCTTGCGCACCTTCGCGGGATCGGCGAACACGCGCGCGGCCTTGTCGCGCAGCACGGCGTCGTTCTGCCAGCTGCCTTCCCAGAGCTTGTAGAGCACCTCGAGAAACTCGTCGGCGCGGTCGTAGCGCTCGTCGTGGGCGAGCTGTCCTTCGAGGCCCATGGCGCGCGCCGCGCTGTCGAGGTAGCCGGTCACGATGTTCCAGCCGACACGTCCCCGCGTCAGATGGTCCAGCGTGGAAAACCGGCGCGCCAGCAGGTACGGCTGCTCATAGCTCAGGTTCACCGTGACCCCGAAGCCAAGGTGCCTGGTGGCCGCGGCCATGGCGGGGACGAGGAGCAGCGGGTCGTTGACCGGAAGCTGGATCGATTCCTGCAGCGTGACATCGACGTTGCCGCGGTACACGTCATAGACGCCGACGATGTCGGCGATGAACAATCCGTCGAACAGGCCGCGCTCGAGCGTGCGCGCCTGGTCCACCCAGTATTCCAGCGTGTTGTACTCGGCCGAACGGTCGCGCGGGTGCGTCCACAGCCCGTGGTTGATATGCCCCACGCAGTTCATGTTGAACGCGTTGAGCAGGATCTGCTTGCGCGGTCCATGGTTCGCCATCAGATCGCTCCATGCCGCGGCGGCAGCTTGTCGTTGAGATGGAAGTTGCCGACCGCGTGGTATTTCCAGCGAACCGGATCGTGCAACGTATGCGTGCGCGCGTTGCGCCAGAAGCGGTCCAGACCCTGGTTGTCGAGCGTGGCGGAGGTGCCGCCCAGCTCGAACAGCCGCGTGCCGGCAAGCAGCGATGCGGTCGTCGTCAGCGCCCGCGCAGCAGCAACGGCCAGCGACGCCTGCGCGACGGTTTGCTCGCCGGGCACCCGCTGCGCGGCATCGGTGGCACGGCCGGCGCGGCGCACCAGTGCTTCGGCGGCACGCAGCCGTACCTGGACCTCGCCAAGCTGGTGCAGCGTCAGCGGGTCGTCCGCCGCGCGTGCCACGCCGGCATCGATCCACGGCCGTGCGTGATCGCGCAGGAACGGCAGCGTGGCTGCCAGCGCGCCGCGGCCGATGCCGAGGTCGATCGCCGCATGCAGCAACTGGGCAAAGGGACCGATGGTCGTGGGCCGCTCGAACGAGGCGAGGAACGGCACCACCCAGTCGGCCTCGACGCGGACGTTCTCGAACGTCACCGAGCCGCTGCCGGTGACGCGCTGGCCAAAGCCGTCCCAGTCATCCGTGATGCCGACACCGTCGGCCGTGCGCGGCACGAACGCGAGCCACGTGACTTCGCGTCCGGCTTCCTCAGCCACCACGAGCGTGGGAATCCAGTGCGCATACAGCGCGCCGGTGCAATAGAACTTCTTGCCGTCGATGCGAAAGCCATCGCCGTCAGGCGTCAGCCGCGTGCGGCGGCGGAAGTCCTTGTGGCCGATCTCCGCCAGCGCATTGCCAAAGCGCTCGCCGGCCAGTGCGCGCGCATAGAAGAATGCCTGCTGCGCCGGCGTGCCGCCAACACGCAGCACCTCCAGCGCATAGAAGTGGTTCTGCGGAATCTGCCCGAGCGAGCCATCCGCTGCGGCGATGATGGCGATGACCTCCGCCAGCGTGGTGTTGGACACGCCCGCGCCACCGAATTCGTGCGGCACGGTGATGCCCCACAGGCCGCTGGCGCTGAAGGTTTCCAGTTCATCCCAGGGCAGGCGCCGTTCGCGGTCGCGCCGGGCCGCTCCGGGCGCAAAGTGGGCGGCGAGCCGCCGCGCGATGGCGATCGCTTCGGCGTCGTCGCGGACAAGATGCGGAACCACGGCAGGCGCGGGCGCTGGCTGCGCCCGTCCATCGGCGGGCGGCGGATTGAAAAGCAACGACATATCAGTTCCAGGAGTGCCGCTTGGGCAGCGCGTTGTTCAGGTAGTAGTTGCCGATCAGATGCAGCTTCCAGCGCACCGGATCGTGCAGCGTGTGCGTGCGCGCATTGCGCCAGTGGCGGTCGAGGTTGTGCCCGGCGCGGGTGGCGGAAGAGCCGGCCAGTTCGAACAGCTTCTCGCTGGCCTGCAGCGCCGCTTCGGTGGTCAGCACCTTGGCCTCGGCCACGGCGACCGAAGCCTGTGCGCTGCCTGCCTCGGTGACCGGCTGCTCCGCGATGGCATCGAGCGTCAGCGCGGCTTCGCGCAGCACTTCGCGCGCGGCGTCGAGTTCGATCGCCAGGCGGCCAACGTCGCCGATCAGATGCGGATCCTCGCTCGCACGCGCGACGCCTGCATCGATCCACGGGCGCGCGTGCTGGCGCACGAACCCGATGGCATCGTCGAACGCGGCCTGTGCGATGCCGAGATCGATCGCGGCCTGGATCAGTTGCGAGTTCGCGCCGTAGAGGCCGGGCCGGTCAGCCAGTTGCCACACGGGGATCACGTCGTCCTCGGCGACGGCCACGTTGTCGAACACCACCGTGCCGCTCGCCGTCGTGCGCTGGCCGAACGACGACCAGTCGTCGACCACGGTCAGGCGGGCGGCATGGCGCGGCACCCAGACCTGGACCGCGCGGCCCTCATCGTCGAGCGCACGCGTTGGCACGCGGTGCGCGAACAGCGCGCCGGTGGAGTAGAAGCGTGTGCCGCTCAGGCGCAGCCCATGCGCCGTGCGACGCAGGCGCGTGGTGCCGTCGAGGATGGTCTGGCTATCAGCGGAGCGCCGCTCGGGCCCGGCGTTGCCGAGGCGTTGCCCAGCCAGCACCTCGGCGTAGAAGCGGCGCTTCTGGGCCTCGGTTCCCGCTTCGCGCAGCACGCCAAGCAGGCCGAAGTGGTTCTGCGGAATCTGGCCCAGCGATGCATCGGCGGCGCTCAGGACCGCAAATACCTCGGCCAGCGTTGCATAGGAGACGCCGGCGCCGCCGTAGGCTTTGGGCACGGTGATGCCTCCCAGTCCGCTTTCGGACCAGCGCTCGAGTTCATCCCACGGCAGGATGCGTTCACGATCGCGCACCGAAGCGCCTGCACGGAATGTCTCGGCGAGCGCGCGTGCCGCGTCGATGGCTTCTGCGTCGTCGCAGATGCGCCGCACGCTTGCGGGATCGGGCAGGGCGGGTTCCCGCCCGGCAGCGGCGGGCTGCCTGGCTGCGTAGATATCGGAGAGATCGGTCATGACAGGTCGTGAGGATGCGTTGCACCGGGCATGGCGGTGGTGTCTCGCATCGAAAAGGGCTGACGATTGATTGGAGCATGCGCGTCCACGGCTTTCCCACGAATATTTCCGAGGATGCTTAGAAGCGTGGCTGCGGTGACTGTGAGGTGGTTGATGGCGTGGAACCCCACCAATGCTCGCTCCCTGTCCGGCAAGCGGGAGGGAGCGAACCTTGGGCGCGCGCTTTGTCAGGCAGCGCGCGTACCGACCGACCAGTAATACGTCGGCGCCGTGCCGTTGATCGCATGGTCGCCGACGATTCTTGCCTTGTAGATGGCCGGGTTGTGCGAGGCCAGTGTGCGTGCGTTGCGCCAGTGGCGATCCAGCTGGTGCGCGGCGTCGAGCGCGGAGGCCCCGCCGACGTCGAACAGCCGGCCGGCCGCGCCGAGGACCAGGTCGAGCATGCCGACCTGGGCGCGCGACGCATCGAGTTCGACGTCCTGCAGCATGGCATCCGGCACTGCCTCGCCGCGCTGGCGCAGCGCATCGATCTCGTCAAGCTTCGCGGCAACCGCACTGACCGTTGCCTGGGTCACGAAGGCGACGCCCGACAACTGTCCGACCACCTGCTGCACGAGCGGATCTTCCGCCGCCGTCGCCGCGCTGCCATTGCTGTACACGCGTTTGCGCCGCCGCACGAACGCGGCAGCGTCGCGTTCGATGGCGCGCGCGATGCCGGCAAGCGTGGCCAGGTGTACGAGCTGGAAGCACGCGGTGACCGTGGTCGGGTCCGTGCGCGAGAACGACAGCACGTGCTCGTCGGGAACGGCAACGTCCAGGAAACGCGTCGTGCCCGATGCGCTCAGGCGTTGGCCGAAGCCATGCCAGTCGTCGAGCCGGTCGACGCCCGCCGCATCGGCCCGCACCAGCACATAGGCCGGGCTGCCGTCATCGGTGCGGGTGGCCGACACGGCGATCCAGTCCGCATACAACGTGCCGGTGCTGTAGTACTTCTCGCCGTCGAGGCGCCAGCCTCCGGCGCCGTCCGGCGCGAGCGTGGTGCGGTACCGGCCCAGCTGGCCGTCGCCGCGCTCCATCGCGGCGTTGCCGAAGATAGCGCCCTGCGCCGCGAGCCGGAGCCACGGCGCGCGCCGTGACGGCGCGATTTCGGCATGCAGCCGTTCGATAAAGCCGAAGTGCGCGCGCAGGATCTGGGGCAGGTTGGAGTCGGCCGCGCCCAGTTCGATCAGCAGCGCATACAGCTGCGACGCGGAAGCACCCAGGCCGCCATGCTCGCGCGGCACGCGCAATGCACCGAAGCCGGCGTCGCGCAGCAGTGCAACCGCGTCGTGGGCCAGTGTGCGCGTGCGTTCGCGTTCGAGTGCGCCGGCCGCGATCTGTGCGAACACCGGCCGAAAGCGCTCGGCGAGCGATGAGAACGCCGGTGCCGCTTGGGCGAAAGGTGAAGCAGGAAGAGGGTGTGGCATGGGCGAATGATTCAGCGCTCACGCGGCCTTCAATGCAACCCGGCGGTGCGCCGCGAACAACGGCGCGGCGCGGTCGGCCGCGAGCCGGATACGCTCGCGCAGCGCGGGGCTCTGCACGGTGTAGCTCTCGAAATCCGAAGGGGTTGCATAAACGCCGATAGGCAGCGTCAGTGCCTGCAGGAAGCCGAACAGCGGCCGCAACTGGTGTTCGAGCACCAGCGCATGGCGGTCGCTGCCGCCGGTGGCGGCGAGCAGCACGGGCTTGTCGGCGAGCGCTTCCTGGCCGATCAGGTCGAACAGGTGCTTGAAGTGGCCCGGATACGCGCCGCGATAGACCGGCGACGCGGCGATGACCAGGTCGGCCGATTCGATTTCCTGCAGTTGCGCTTCAATCGCGGTCGGCAGTTCCGTGCGCCACAGCGCGCCGCCGAGCGGGCGCGCAATATCCGCCAGGTTGATGACATGAGCGTCGACATGCAGTCGCGCGTCGAGCTCGGCGATCAGCGCCTCGACCAGCGCAAGCGTGCGCGAGGGTTGCTGGGTACTGCCGTTGACGGCAACGATCTTCAGGGGCTTGGACATGTTGGCTTTCGGAGAGCGTGATGGCGTTGGTGTTGTCGAGGGCTGCACCGGTATGGTCTTCCTGCTGCGCAGCCTGGAGGGTGCCAAGACGATACTGCTGCGCGGCCGCCGTGCGAACGACGCGTTCGTTCTATCCATAGGCGATCCGTGCGCATAAGGGCATGCGCAATCGTTCGTTCCGGGCAGGCAGGGGCGTCTCTATAGTTGGTCACCCTCGCAGACATCGGCCCATGTTGCCGCCCAACACCATCATGAAGAACCCGTTCCGGCCATCGCGGCCCTCGCAACTATTCCGGCCGTTCGCGTTCCTGGCGCCAGTCGTGCTGTCGCTGCCGCTGCTGGGCGGCCTGCTGGCGGCACCGGCCAACGCCGCTGCGCCAGCACAGGCCGCGGAAGCGCCGCGGGCCGGCGGCACGCTCACGACCATCATCCAGCCCGAGCCGGTGATCCTGACTTCGGCGCTCAATTCAGCCGCGCCGACCGGTTTTTTCAGCGCGAACGTCTTCGATGGCCTGATCGAGTACGACAACGACTTCAAGCTCAAGCCGGCGCTCGCGCAGCGCTGGGACATCTCGAAGGATTCGAAGACGCTCACGTTCCACCTGCGGCCGAACGTGAAGTGGCATGACGGCAAGCCGTTCACGTCGGCCGACGTGAAGTGGACGCTCGAGAACGTGTGGAAGAAGCTGCATCCGCGCAACCAGATCCTGTTCGGCAAGGTCACGCGCGTCGATACGCCCGATGCGCTGACCGTCGTGCTGCATTTCTCCGAGCCGTCGCTGGCGGTGCTCAGCTCGCTGAACAGCAACGGCGCGCAGGTGCTGCCCAAGCACCTGTACGAAGGCACGGACATCCTCAACAACCCGTACAACAACAAGCCGGTGGGAACGGGGCCTTTTGTCTTCAAGGAATGGAGCAAGGGCAACTACATCGTGCTCGAGCGCAATCCCGACTACTGGGACAAGGGCAAGCCGTACCTCGACAAGATCGTCTTCAAGGTGATCCCCGATGCCAGCGCGCGCGCCGCGGCGCTGGAGAAGGGCGAAGTCCAGTACGCACCGTTCAACCCGGTGCCGCTGAAGGATGCGCAGCGCCTGTCGCAGCTGCCTTCGCTGAAACTGGAGACGCGCGGCTACGAATGGCTGTCGCCGTGGCTGTTCATGGATGTCAACGTTGACCGTCCGTACTTCAAGGACGTGCGCGTGCGCCAGGCGCTGGCCCATGCGATCGACCTGAACGCGCTGAACAAGGTGGTGTGGTTCGGCTTTGGCAAGCCCGCGGTGAGCCCGGTGGTCTCGACGCTGGGGCAGTTCTTCAACCCCAGCGTGCCGAAGTATCCGTTTGACCCGGCCAGGGCCGAAGCCCTGCTCGACGCTGCCGGCCTGAAGCGCGGTGCTGACGGCAACCGCCTGAAGATCCAGATCGACTACCTGCCGTATGGCGACGACTACAAGCGCAGCGCGGAGTACATCAAGCAGGCGCTCAAGCGCGTGGGTGTCGACGTGACCGTGCGCACGCAGGACACCCCCACCTATACCAGGCGTGTCTACGGCGATCGCGACTTCGACCTCGCGGTGGTCTGGTTCGCGGGCTTTGCCGATCCGCTGGTTGGCGTGACGCGCGCCTATCGTAGCGACACGGTCGGCAAGAATATCCCGTGGTCGAACGGCTCGGGCTATCGCGGCGACGAAGCGAACCGGCTGATCGACCAGGCGCAGGGCTCGCCAAGCCAGGCCGAACGCGTCGAGCTGTTCCGCAAGTTCCAGTCCGTGGTGCAGACCGACCTGCCGTCGATCCCGCTGCTCGAGCTGCGCTTCTTCACGGTGCAGTCGTCGAACCTGCGCGATACGGTCAGCGGCGTGGACCAGGTCTATGCGTCGCTCAAGCGCGCCTGGCTGGCGCCGGCGGGCACGGCCGTGGCCACGGCCACCACGCCCGCTGCCACTGCGGCGCAGGCCGCGCGCTGACGACGGGCGATGACCATGCCCACGACCCAGCGCGACACGCCCGGACCCAAGCCGGCATGGCTGGCACGCGTGCCGTGGCGGACCGCCTGGCGCAGGCTGCTGCAGTTGGCCGGCATCGTCGCCGGCATGGCCGTGGTCAATTTCTTCCTGCTGCGGCTCGCACCCGGCGACGCCGCGCAGGTGCTGGCGGGGGAGGCGGGTGCCGCCACGCCGGAGTACCTGGCGGCGCTGCGCGCGCAGTTCGGGCTCGACCAGCCCTTGTGGGTGCAGCTCGGCAAGTACCTGTGGCACCTGGCGCAGCTCGATCTCGGCTTTTCGTTCCGGCAGGGCATGCCGGTGCTGGACCTGATCCTGCAGCGCCTGCCCGCCACGCTGCTGCTGATGGGCGCAAGCATTGCGTTCGCGGTGGTGACCGGTGCGGGCCTGGGCGTGCTGGCGGCGGCGCGCGCCGGACGCGCGCTCGACACGCTGGTCTCCTCCGTGGCGCTGCTGTGCTTTGCCACCCCGCTGTTCTGGGTCGGCCTGATGCTGGTTCTGGTGTTCTCGGTCCGCCTCGACTGGCTGCCGGTGGGCGGCATGTTCACCGTGGAAGCCGGGCTCACGGGCTGGGCGTATGCGGCTGACGTGGCGCGGCACCTGGTGTTGCCGGCCGCCACACTGGGCCTGTTCTACATGGCCGTGTATGTGCGGCTGATGCGCGCCAGCATGATCGAGGTGCGGCGGCAGGATTTCGTGCGCACGGCCGTGGCCAAGGGCGCGCCGGCCGGCCGCGTGCTGACGCGTCATGTCCTGCGCAATGCGCTGCTGCCGCTGGTGACCATGGTCGGCGTGCAGGCCAGTTCCGTGATCGGCGGAGCCGTGCTCGTGGAGACGGTGTTCTCGTGGCCCGGACTCGGCCGCATGGCGTTCGAGGCGCTGTACCAGCGCGACTACAACCTGCTGCTCGGCATCCTGCTGTGCAGCGCCGTGGTGGTGGTGCTGGTCAACTGGCTCGTCGACGCCGTCTACGCGCGGGTGGACCCGCGCATCCGGCTGGCCTGACGCCTGATGCGGCCGCGGCCTTTGCAGGAGTATTCGCTTGTCTTTGCCTTCTTCCTCCCTTCCGGCGCCTCTGCAGCCGGCTCATTCCGATGCGCACGGCGCTGCGGCCGATATCAAGGTGCCCGTGCTGCCACCCGCGGACCGGCGGCGGCTGCGCCGGCTGCTGTCGTCGCCCAGCGCCGTGGCGGGCCTGGCGCTGCTGGCCGTGGTTCTCGCTGCCGCGCTGTCGGCAGGCTGGGTATTCCCCGGCGACCCGCTCGAAATGGCGGCAGAACCGCTGCTGTGGCCGGGGCGCGATGCCGCATTCCCGCTCGGCTCCGACATGCTGGGCCGCGACATTCTCGCCGGCCTGTTCCATGGCGCGCGCGCCTCGCTGCTGATCGCGGGTGTCTCAACGGGACTGGCCGTGGTGCTTGGCGTCGCGGGCGGCGTGACGGCCGGCTACTTCGGTGGCCGCGCCGACCGCTTGTTCGGCACGCTGACGACATTTTTCCTGACGATCCCGTCGTTCCTGTTCGCGCTGGCCATCGTGGCGGTGGTGCAGCCTTCGGTATGGAAAATCGCGCTCGCGATCGGCATCACCTCGTGGCCCGCGCTCGGGCGGCTGGTGCGTGCCGAGGTGCTGCGGCTGCGCCACGGCGACATGGTGCTGGCGAGCGAGGCGGTGGGCGCCAGCCACGCGCGCATTATCATCGAGGACATCCTGCCCAACACGCTTACGCCCGTGCTGGTGTCGGCGTCGCTGATGGTGGCCACGGCCATCCTGACCGAATCGAGCCTGGCGTTCCTCGGCCTGGCCGATCCCAACGTCGCGAGCTGGGGAAACATGGTCGGCGCGGGCCGCGAGGTGCTGCGCACGGACTGGTATGTGTGCGCATTGCCCGGCCTGGCGATCGTCCTGACCGTGCTGGCGCTGAACCTGCTCGGCGACGGGCTGGCCACCGCCTTCGATCCGCGCGAAGGCCGCTGAACGCCTTCACTGTCCCAGTTATCAACCGACTTCATCACAGGAGAGCGTCTTGGCACGCATTCACGACATCGATCCCGACGCCCTGCAGGGCGAGGCCCGCACCACCTTCGAACGCGTGGAGCGCGAGTACGGCGCGTTCGGCAACATGCTGCGCGTGCTCGGCCACCGGCCGCCCGCGGTAGCGCACCTGTTCGGCCTGCTGCTGGATTCCGCGCGCGACGCCCTGGTTACGCGCCGGCACCTGGAGATCGTGCTGGTCACGGCATCGCGGCTGAATGCGTGCCACTACTGCATCAGCCATCACGTGCCCAGGCTGGAAGCGCTGGGCGTGGCGTCCGAAACGGTAGAGCGGATCCTGGAGCCCGACGTGCCCGGACTGGACGCCGTCGAGCGCCTGGTGCGCGACTACACCGTGCAAGTCACGACGCAACGCGTCACCGACACGGTGGTAGCGCGGCTGCGCGAGCATTTCACCGAAGCGCAGGTCGTGGAGCTGACACTGCGCGCGGCGCTGTGCGCATTCTTCGCGCGCTTCAATGAGGCGCTGGAGATCCAGGTCGAGCCCGAGCTGCTGGCCGCCGAAATCCACGCCACCTGATTTGCCCAGAGGCATCATGACGCCGTTGCTTTCCCTGCAGGATCTTTCCATCCGCTATCCCGGCGGCGCGCGGCCCGCGGTCTCGGGCCTGAGCCTCGATGTCGGCGCCGGCGAGACCGTCGCGCTCGTGGGCGAATCGGGCTGCGGCAAATCCACTACCGCGCTGGGGTTGCTGCGGCTGCTGCCGGCGTCCGCGCAGGTGAGCGGGCGCGTGCTGCTGGAAGGGCGCGACCTGCTGACGCTGCGCGAGCGCGACATGACCGCGCTGCGTGGCAACGCCGTGTCGATGATCTTCCAGGAGCCGATGACCTCGCTCAACCCGGTGCTGAGCGTCGGGGCACAGGTAGTCGAAACGCTGCGGCTGCATACGGCGCTGTCCGTGCAGGCGGCCCATGCGCGGGCGGTCGAATTGCTGGACCAGGTACGCATTCCCGAACCGCAGCGGCGCTTCCATGCCTATCCGCACCAGTTGTCAGGGGGACAGCGCCAGCGCGTGATGATCGCCATGGCGATCGCGTGCACACCGAAGCTGCTCGTGGCCGATGAGCCGACCACCGCGCTCGATGTCACCGTGCAAGCCCAGATACTGGAGTTGCTGGACACACTGCGGCGCGAACTGCGCATGGCGATGCTTCTGATCACGCACGACCTTGGCGTGGTGGCGCGCTGGGCCGATCGCGTCGCGGTCATGCACGACGGCATCAAGGTGGAGGAGCAGCCTGCCCGCGCCTTGTTCCGCGAGCCTGCGCACGCTTACACGCGCGGGCTGCTCGGCGCGTCGCTGAGCGCCGCGGACGGCGTGGTGCCGCACTATCGGCAGGTCCGCCTGTCCGAGATCCGCGTGGATCGTCGCGCCGACGGCACGCCGGCGGCATTCCGGCTCGAACGTCCGGCGCTGCGTTCGGCTGGCGGCCACGCCACGGCGTCGGCACCGACCCTGCTTGATGTCGAGGATCTCCACGTGGCCCACCGGTCCGGCGCGCACGCTACGGTTGCCGTGCAGGGCGTTTCGTTTTCCATAGCTGCGGGGGAGACCGTGGGCCTGGTTGGGGAATCGGGCTGCGGCAAATCCACGCTCGCGCGGGCCGTGCTGCGCCTCGCGGACCATGACGCGGGGCGCATCGTCTTTGATGGCACGGACATCGCGCCCGTCAACCGCCGGCGCATGCGCCCGTGGCGCGGCGCCATGCAACTGGTGTTCCAGGACCCGTACAGCTCGCTCAACCCGCGCAAGACCGTCGCCGAGGTGCTGGAAGGCGCGCTGCGGATTCACGGCGTGCGTGACCGGCAGGTCCGGCGCGCACGCGCGGCGGCGATGATAGACCGCGTGGGCTTGCCCGCCGCGGCGCTGCACCGCTATCCGCACGAGTTTTCCGGCGGCCAGCGCCAGCGCATCGGCATCGCACGCGCACTGATCGTCAGGCCGCGCCTGCTCGTCTGCGATGAGCCGGTGTCGGCGCTCGACGTTTCGGTGCAGGCGCAAGTGCTGAACCTGCTCGCCGACCTGCAGGCGGAGTACGGGCTGTCATGCCTGTTCATTTCGCATGACCTTGGCGTCGTGCGCTATATCGCCGACCGCATCCTGGTCATGCGCGAAGGCCGCCTCGTCGAGAGCGGCGACCGCGACGACATCTGGAACCGGCCCGCGCATCCATACACGCGGCAACTCCTGGCTGCCGTGCCACGGGCACTGCCGGCGCAGGGCCATGCGCCACTTTCGCAACATGCAGAAACGCAGGCGTCCGGCGTGTTTGGCTAGCCGGTTTCGGGCGCATCTCCGTAATCGATACGAATTCCTTTCCAACCTGATAGACTGTATGGATGTACAGTGGTCCGGGGCCTCCCGGCATTCCCTTAACGTCCTGATCCGAAAGAGAAACCGTGTCGAGCAAGCAGCTAATCCGGATTCGCGGCGCCCGCCAGCACAACCTCAAGGATGTCGATCTCGACCTGCGCCCTGGCGAGATGACCGTGGTAACCGGGCCGTCGGGGTCCGGCAAGTCCAGCCTGGTGTTCGACACGCTCTATGCCGAAGGCCAGCGCCGCTACGTCGAGACCTTCAGCGCCTACGCCCGCCAGTTCCTGGACCGGATGGACCGGCCCCAGGTCGAGCGCGTGGATGGCGTGCCGCCGGCGATCGCCATCGACCAGACCAACCCGGTGCGCAGCTCGCGGTCTACGGTCGGCACGATGACCGAGCTGAACGACCACCTGAAGCTGCTCTACGCGCGCGCGGCCGAGCTGTTCGACAAGCAGACCGCGCAGCCTGTGCGCCATGACTCGCCCGAAACCATCTATGCCGATCTGGTCGCGCGCACGGCCGCGGGCCAGCCGCACCACGACGCACGGCTGGTGGTGACGTTCCCGGTGGAACTGCCGGAATCGGCCACCGACGAGGAAGTCCAGCAGTGGCTGTCGGTCAGCGGCTATACCCGCGTGCAGGCGCAGCGCGTGGTGCCGTCGCCCACCGGCGCGCGCAAGCTGCTCGATGTGGTCGCGGACCGCTTCCGCATCGGCAATGCCGAGAAAGTGCGCGTGGTCGAGGCCATCGAGGCCTCGCTCCGGCGGGGCGGCGGGCGCGTCAACATCTACGTGCTGACCGACGGCGACGACGGCCCGGTGTGGCGCTACTCCACCGGGCTGCACAGCCCCGACAGCGACCTGCGCTATGCCGACCCGCAGCCCGCGCTGTTTTCCTTCAACTCGGCCTACGGCGCCTGCGAAACCTGCCGCGGCTTCGGCCGCGTGATCGGGGTCGACCTGGGCCTGGTGATTCCCGATGCGCGCAAGACGCTGCGCGGCGGCGCGATCAAGCCGATGCAGACGCCGGCCTGGAAGGAATGCCAGGACGACCTGATGCGCTATGCCGGCAAGGCCGGCATCCCGCGCGAGACGCCCTGGGCGGAGCTGACCGAGGCCGAGCGCGATTGGGTCGTCCATGGCTCGCCGGACTGGAACGGGCAGTGGAACAAGCAGTGGTACGGCGTGATGCGGTTCTTCAACTACCTCGAGTCGAAGGCCTACAAGATGCACATCCGCGTGCTGCTGTCGAAGTACCGCAGCTACACGCCGTGCGAAACCTGCGGCGGCGCGCGCCTGAAGACCGAGTCGCTGCTGTGGCGCCTGGGCTCGAAGGACAATGCCGATGCCGTGCTGGCGCCGCAGCGCCGCTTCCTGCCGCGCGGCGTGGACTGGGACCGCACCCGGCTCGAGGCGCTGCCGGGCCTGACCGTGCATGACCTGATGCTGCTGCCGATCGAGCGGATCCGCCGCTTCTTCGACGAGCTGTCGCTGCCCAGCGCGATGCTGGACGATGCGCTCAAGCTGCTGCTGGCCGAGGTGCGCACGCGCCTGAAGTACCTGTGCGACGTGGGCCTGGGCTACCTGACGCTGGACCGCCAGAGCCGCACGCTGTCCGGCGGCGAGGTGCAGCGCATCAACCTGACCACGGCGCTGGGCACCTCGCTGGTCAACACGCTGTTCGTGCTGGATGAGCCCAGCATCGGCCTGCACCCGCGCGACCTGAACCGCATCGTCGAGGCCATGCACCGGCTGCGCGACGCGGGCAATACGCTGGTGGTGGTCGAGCATGATCCGTCGGTGATGCTGGCCGCCGACCGCCTGATCGACATGGGCCCCGGCCCTGGCGAGCGCGGCGGCAACATCATCTTCGACGGCACCCCGGCGGATATCCGCCAGGCCGGCACGCTGACCGGCGATTACCTGGGCGGGCGCCGCCGCGTGGCCGATGCCTCGCACTGGCAGCGCCGGCCGGTCGACGGCAAGCTGCCGCGCATCGTGCTGGAGGGCGCGACCGAGCACAACCTGCAGGATGTCACGGTGGAAATCCCGCTGCAGCGGCTGGTATGCGTGACCGGCGTGTCCGGCTCGGGCAAGTCCACGCTGCTGCAGGATGTGCTGTATCCCGCCATGGCGCGGCACTTCGGCAAGGCCGCCGAGTCGCCGGGCGCGTTCCGCCAGCTGACCGGCGCGGACCTGGTCGACGATGTGGTCTTCGTCGACCAGTCGCCGATCGGCAAGACCGCGCGCTCCAACCCGGCCAGCTATGTCGGCGCCTTCGACGAGATCCGCAAGCTCTTCGCCAGGGCGCCGCTGGCCCTGCAGCGCAGCTATACCGCGGGCACCTTCAGCTTCAACTCCGGTGACGGGCGCTGCCCCACCTGCGGCGGCTCCGGCTTCGAGCACGTCGAGATGCAGTTCCTCAGCGACGTCTACCTGCGCTGCCCGGACTGCGACGGCACCCGCTACCGTGCCGAAGTGCTCGAAGTAAAGATCGAGCGCGCCGCGCCCGGCCAGCCGCCACGCCTGCTCAGCATCGCGGATGTGCTGGAACTGACCGTCAGCGAGGCCGCGGCCTGTTTTGCCGGCGATGCGGCGGTGCTGCGCGTGCTGCAGCCGATCGTCGATGTCGGGCTGGAATACATGAAGCTGGGCCAGCCGGTGCCGACGCTGTCGGGCGGCGAGGCGCAGCGTCTGAAGCTGGCCGGCTTCCTCGCCGAAGCCGCGCAGGCGACGCCGTCGCGCACGCGGGCCAGCAACCTGCCGCGCCGGCTGTTCATGTTCGACGAGCCCACCACGGGCCTGCATTTCGACGACATTGCCAAGCTGATGCAGGCCTTCGGCAAGCTGCTCGATGGCGGTCATTCGCTGATCGTGATCGAGCACAACCTGGACGTGATCCGTGCCGCGGACTGGCTGATCGACCTCGGCCCCGAGGGGGGCGACGCGGGCGGTCGAGTGGTCTGCACCGGCACGCCCGAGGACGTGAAGCGCTGCGCCGGGTCGCATACCGGCCAGGCGCTGATCCACTATGACGCTGCCCTCGGTGAAGCCGGCACGCTGGCGGCCGAACGCGCCGAGGCGGAAGGCGTGCCGCTGCAGGCCGCGCTGCAGGCGCGGCGCGCGCGCCGCGAGGTGGAGGGCGAGGACGTGGTGCGCATCGTCAATGCGCACGAGCACAACCTGAAGGCGCTGAACGTCGACATCCCGCACGGCAAGTTCAACGTGGTCACCGGCGTGTCGGGTTCCGGCAAGTCGACGCTGGCGTTCGACATCCTGTTCCACGAGGGCCAGCGCCGCTACCTGGAATCGCTCAACGCCTATGCCCGTTCGATCGTGCAGCCCGCCGGCCGGCCCGAAGTGGATGCGGTCTACGGCATCCCGCCGACGGTGGCGATCGAGCAGCGGCTGTCGCGCGGCGGCCGCAAGAGCACGGTGGCGACCACCTCCGAGGTCTGGCACTTCCTGCGCCTGCTGTACGTCAAGCTGGGCATCCAGCACTGCGTGCATGATGGCGCGCCGGTAACCTCGCAGAGCCCGGAATCGATCGCCGCACAACTGCTGCGCGACCATCGCGGCCAGCACGTGGGGCTGCTGGCGCCGCTGGTGGTGAACCGCAAGGGGGTCTACACGGACCTGGCCAAATGGGCCAAGGCGCGCGGCAACACGCACCTGCGCGTCGACGGCGAATTCCTGCCGGTGGACCCGTGGCCGCGGCTGGACCGCTTCCGCGAGCACACCATCGAGCTGCCCGTCGGTGACCTGGTGGTGTCGGCCGACAACGAGGCCGGGCTGCGGGCGCTGCTGGCGCAGGCGCTGGAGGCCGGCAAGGGCGTGATGCACCTGCTGGCGCCGCTGGACGGACTGGACCATGCCATGCACAACGGCGGCAGCGCGCATGTCGGCGAGGTCAAGGTGTTCTCGACCAAGCGTGCCTGCCCGCAATGCGGCACCAGCTATCCGGAGCTGGATCCGCGCATGTTCTCGTACAACAGCAAGCACGGCTGGTGCGGCACCTGCGTCGGCACCGGGCTGGCGCTGACGCGCGAGCAGCGCGCGGCCTTCGACGACACCGTGCTGGCCGACGACAACCGCGGCCGCGAGCAGAGCCTGCCGTCGGAAGAGCAGGAACCCGAGGGCGTGGTCGACACGCCGTGCCCGGACTGCCACGGCACCCGCCTGAACCCGGTGGCGCGCGCGGTGACCTTCGACGACAACGCGATCGTCGAGGTGGCGCAGTGGACCGTGTCCGAGACCCGCCGCTGGGTCGACGGGCTGCGCCTGTCCGGACGCGATGCCGAGATCGCGCGCGACGTGGTCAGCGAGATCGGCAGCCGCCTGCAGTTCCTGGAAGAAGTGGGGCTGGGCTACCTGAGCCTGGACCGTGCCGCGCCCAGCCTGTCCGGCGGCGAGGCGCAGCGCATCCGCCTGGCGGCGCAACTCGGCAGCAACCTGCAGGGCGTGTGCTACGTGCTGGACGAGCCCACCATCGGCCTGCATCCGCGCGACAACCAGATCCTGCTGGACGCGCTGCGCAAGCTGGGCGACAAGGGCAACACGCTGGTGGTGGTGGAGCATGACGAAGACACCATCCGTCGCGCCGACCATATCATCGACATCGGCCCGGGCGCGGGCAAGCGCGGCGGCACGCTGGTGGCGCAGGGCGGCGTGGCCGAGCTGGCCGCCGCAACGGCGTCCACCACCGGCCAGTTCCTGGCCAACCCGATCGTCCATCCGCTGCAGCCGCGGCGCAAGGTCAGGCCCGGCGCAGCGGGCAAGCCCGCGGATCCGCCGCAATGGCTGACGGTGCACGGCGCGTCGCTGCACAACCTGCGCAATGTGACCGCGCGCCTGCCGCTGTCGCGGCTGGTGGCGATCACGGGCGTGTCGGGCTCGGGCAAGTCGACGCTGGCGCGCGATGTGCTGATGACCAACCTGCTCGATGCGGTGGGCCGCTCGGTGCTGTCGTCGCCGGCGACGCGGCGCGCGCGCAACGCGGCCAAGGATGAGAACGGCGCGGGCAAGGGCAGTGCCAGGAAGCCGCTCGACGTCCGGCACAACTGGCACGGCTGCGAAGCGATTACCGGCTGGGAAACCATCGACCGCGTGCTGGAAGTGGACCAGACCCCGATCGGCAAGACCCCGCGCTCCTGCCCGGCGACCTATATCGGCGTGTGGGACACCATCCGCCGGCTGTTCGCCGATACGCTGGAAGCGCGCGCACGCGGCTACACCGCCTCGCGCTTCTCGTTCAACACCGGCGACGGGCGTTGCCCGGCGTGCGAAGGGCAGGGCGTGCGCACCATCGGCATGAGCTTCCTGCCGGACGTGAAGGTGCCGTGCGATGTCTGCCACGGCCAGCGCTTCAACCCCGAGACCCTGGCCGTGACCTGGCGCGGCAAGAATATCGGCGAAGTGCTGACCATGGAGATCGACGAGGCGGTGGAGTTCTTTGCGGCCATGTCGAACATTGCGCATCCACTGCAGCTGATGAAGGATGTGGGCCTGGGCTACCTGACGCTGGGCCAGCCGTCGCCGACGCTGTCCGGCGGCGAGGCGCAGCGCATCAAGCTGGTGACCGAACTGAGCAAGGTGCGCGACGACATCACCCGGCGCGGGCAGAAGCCACCGCACACGCTGTATGTGCTCGACGAACCCACCGTGGGCCTGCACATGGCCGACGTGGCGCGGCTGATCCGCGTGCTGCACCGGCTCACCGACGGCGGCCACAGCGTGGTGGTGATCGAGCATGATCTCGACGTGATTGCCGAGGCCGACTGGATCATCGATCTGGGCCCCGAGGGCGGCGCGGGCGGCGGCACCATCGTCGGCGCGGCCGATCCCGAAGCGCTGTCGCGCAACCGCGCCAGCCATACGGGTGCGGCGCTGGTGCCGGTGCTGGCGCGGGGCCACGCCGCCACGGGCAAGGTGGGCATCGCCTAAGGCCGCGGGGCCGGGCGCGGCGAAGCGAAAGGCGGTACAGGCACGCCTTTCGCTTGCCCATGGTTACTGGCGCGCACATCGCGCCCTAACGGAGGTAACCATGAAGCATTTCCGCACCAGCCGACTCCTTGCCGCCCTCGCCGTGGCGGCGGCCGCCATCCCCGCCATGGCACAGACGCCAGGTACGCCGCGCGGCTCTTACGACCCGTATTCGCAGGGCGCGCGCAGCACCGACAAGTTCGACCCTTATACGCAGGGGGCCAACGCGCCGACGCGTACTGACCTGGCCCCGACGGCACCTGCGGCCACCGCGCCGGAGGCGCAGCCGTCGACCATGCCGGCGCAGCCTGGCATGCCTGGCACCACCGTGCAACGCACGCCGGACCCGTATATGGAAGGGGCTCGCTGGGAAAGCCCTGACCTGGGCCGCCGCATCGGCAGGCCTAACCAGTTCCTCGACGGGGCCTGAGGATCGCGCCTTGCAACCGCTCACCGAGACCGGCCATGCGAATGCAACCGGACTTACCGTCCCTTGTAAATCCTGCCCACGCGCGTGAGCCCGGCGATACCCCGGCGCAGGCCGGGGCTTCGGCGGCGTTGCATTGTCCGCCGACGCGCGCAGCCGGCCTGGCCCAGATGACGGTGGTCAGCTACAACATCCACCGCGCCGTCGGCACCGATCGCCGCTATCGCCCTGATCGGATCGCAGCCGTGCTGGCGGAACTCGACGCCGATATCGTTGCGCTGCAGGAAGTGGAATCGGGCAGCAGCAACGACCATACGCTGGAATACCTGGCCGGACACACGGGCATGCACGTGGTGTCGGGCTTTACGCGGGTGCGCGGCAGCGCCGACTACGGCAATGCGCTGCTGACGCGCTTCGCCCCCGAGGCAGTGAACCAGATCGACCTGACCGTCAAGGGCTGCGAGCCGCGCGGTGCCATCGACGCCACCGTCTCCTGCACCGCCTCCGGCTGCGCCAATCCGCTGC
The DNA here is from genome assembly GCF_900250075.1 of Cupriavidus taiwanensis. Lineage (NCBI taxonomy): Bacteria > Pseudomonadati > Pseudomonadota > Betaproteobacteria > Burkholderiales > Burkholderiaceae > Cupriavidus > Cupriavidus taiwanensis. Next base: position 1,419,758 of record NZ_LT977071.1, on the reverse strand, counting down.
GCGTGATCGCGACCCATCTGGGCCTGCGCCCGGGCGAGCGTCGCCACCAGGTGCAGCAGTTGCTGAACTACGTCGCCGCGGCGCCGCCGTTGCCGACCATCCTGCTGGGCGACGTCAACGAGTGGTTCTTGTGGGGCCGGCCGCTGCGCTGGCTGCACGCGTATTTCGAACACACTCCGCACACGGCGACCTTTCCATCGCGGCTGCCGGTGTTTGCGCTGGATCGCATCTGGGTGTCGCCGCGCGCGCACCTGGTGTCGGTGGCCAGCCACCGCTCGCCGCTGGCGCGCGTGGCATCGGACCACCTGCCGCTGGTGGCCTGTTTCGAGGTGCCGGAAGGCGGATGGAATGCGCGGCGTACCACTGCGCACGCGAAGGAGGATTTCAATGAAACACCGTGACGATGAATACCTGCGCAGGCGCCCCGATCACCAGTACGGCAGCAACGACCAGGGTTACAGCGGCATTCCCGCGCAGGCGCGCAACCGCCGCCAGCGCACCCTGACCGCGGGCCGCTATGGCAATACCGCCGAGCGGCTGCCGCGCGACGACACCCGCCCGTTTGAGGCCGAAGCGGAAGGCTGGCAGGGCCGGGAAGTTGAATCATGGCGCCGGGGGCGCCCCGCCGAACCCTCGAGCGAACCCTGGGACGAGGCTCGCTATGAAGACGAATGGTCGCGCCGTCGCGTGCCATATGGCGCGGAGCGCTGGGAAGGCCGGCGCGACTGGTATGGCGGGCCAGCCGGCGCGCCTTACGGCACCGATGACTGGGACGTGCCGGCGTACCGCGGCTACCGCCGCGGCGGCCCGAAGAACTACCGCCGCGGGGACGACCGCATCCATGATGAAGTCTGCGACCGGCTCGCGCATGCGCAGGAGCTGGATGTCAGCGAAGTCACGGTGCGGGTGCAGGACGGCCTGGTGACGCTGGAGGGCCACGTCGGCGATCGCCGCAGCAAGTACGACATCGAAGAGATTGCCGAGCGCGTATTCGGCGTGCAGGACGTGATCAACCACATCCGGGTGCGGCCCTACGGCGTCCTGGCGTCCGAATGACCCGGGCGGCTCCGCAGCATCCGGAGCCGCCTTCTTGATCCACCCGCTAATCCACCCGCTAATCCACCCGCGGCGGGCGCGGCGGGTTCTCTTCGCGCTCGTCGGTGCGGTCGGCCTTGTCGACGGGCATGTCGGCCGGCAGTGCCTCGGCCGCGCGCACCACTTCATCGGCGATCTCTTCCTCGGGCGTTTCCTCTTCCTCGGGGCTGTGCGCGTCTTCATCGCGCTGCGCGAGCTCGTTCTCGATATCGTCGGTTTCCTGCGCGAGGTCCGGGTCAAGCGTGCTGGGGATATTGCCGGCTTCGGAGCGCGCCGCACCAGTGGCCGTGTTCTGGCGCGAACGGCCGCGGCCCGAGGCGGCTTGCGCGCCTTCGCGCCGGGCACTCGCTAGCGGACTGCCCACGCGGTCGGTGCGGGTGCCGGCATGCCGCGTGGGGCCGGTACGTACGGTCTTGCTCATCATGCCTCCTGTTGGGGCTGGTGCAAGGGGTGGCCGCCGGGTTCAGTAGTTCTCGACCGGCGGCTCGCTTTCTTCGGGCTTGCCGCCGGGGCGTTTGACCGAGGGCGGCTCGCCGTTCTCGTCGGGAATGTCGTGCTCGCGCTCGACATCGTGGCGCCGGTCGCGCCCCGGCTTGCCGCGCTCGTGCTCGGTGTCCGGGCCGCCCTTGTGCGGGTCGCGGGGCTCGCTGCGGCGGCGGGTGGTGTCGTGGTCGGGCTGGCGATGGGTGCTCATCACGTCTCCATCAAGGTTGGCATGGCGCTGCCGGACAGGCGACAGGTCGTCAATCGGTGCCGGCGCGCAGTTCATCCGAAACCGCGCTGACGCCGCGCACCGAACGCGCCAGCTCCATGGCCATCGTACGCTGTTTGTCGTCGCGCACGGTGCCTTCGAGCTTGACCACGCCGTCGGTGGTCGATACCCGGATCTTGCCCGGGTCGAGCGTGCGCGCATTGGCCAGGCGTGCCTGGACCTCGGCCGTGATGGCGCGGTCGCTGGCGGCAGCGGTATCGCGTGGCGCCGCGGTGCGGCCGGTGGATGACGGCGCCGCGGGTGCATCGGTCGGTGCTGCGATGCCCGGCGCGGAGGCCGCCATGGCCAGCACGGCAAGCGGCAACGCCAGCGCGGCGATGCGAATGCGGTAGCGTGCGGTCATAGAGCCCTCCTGTACATGCTGGCGGGCCTGCGGTTCAGCCCGCACCTGCACTTTGCCTGCAAGCTCCGTTCCCGCATGGTCGCGGGCGCAGGCATTGCCACCACCCGGCCGATGCTGCGCCACGGCGCGGACTGTGCGCGATGCGGCGCCGTCGCCGGCGCGGCGCGGTGCCGCATGCGCCGTAGTTTTTACAGGCGCTGCAGAAACTGCATGGCGCGCGTGGCCGACGCGCCGCAGTGCGCAGGCGGCGCTGCGATGGGCGGCGGCACAGCGCCTGGCGTGCCGCTTGCGTTCCGTGCTGTGCTGGCGTGCGGTCCTGTCTATAGTGGAGGAAATGCTGGCAACAACTGGCGTGCGGCAAGTGCCGGCGAGCACCCGCAACGCCGGCCTTCCCGCCGCGGCGCAGCTTGCGGCCGTGTGCTGCCGGGCCCGACAGCGCGGGGGAGCGTATAGCCGTTGCGAGGAAGCCATGAACCTAGCCAGCATTCTGTCCACCGTGGTCCTGGCCTCGTCGGTGTCGGTGTCGTCGGCACCGGTCGAGCGCCAGCTGCTTGCGATCACGCCTTCGGACTTCGCCCAGCGTTTCAACACCGTCGCGCAGGACACCGGTTCCGGCCTGGCCCTGCCCAGCTTCAAGGTCAAGCCCGGATGGCACCGGGCCGCGCCCAGCGCGGGGGTGTCGGTGCTGGTGCGCGCCAGCCGCGCCGGCTACGCCATCGATGAAGTGGTGGTGGTGTGCCGCGAGGTCGAACGCTGCTTCCTGACCATCTGCACCGCCGCGCTTGCCATCGACGACAGCGTCAACCCGATGCTGCTGCAGCGCTTTATCGTGGCGCGCATTGCCACCGAACTCGGCGAGGTCGGCCTGGTGATGTCGGGGCTCGCGTACATCGTGGTAACGCCCAAGGAAGACGACTACGTGGCCGTGGTGATCCGGCCCTACCTGCCGCAGGAACGCAGCGCCTCGCCGACCCAGGCCTCGCGCGGGCCGTTCGCGCCGGTCGTATGGCAGTCGACGGCGCCGCCGCACTCCTGAGCGTGGCGCATCAGGGCTCGCGCAGCAGCAGCGCGACCGGCAGGCCGCCCAGCACTTCGCGCAGCCGCAGGCGACCCAGCGGTGCGTCGATGACATGGCCGGTCAGCGCATCGGTCCAGCGGCTCGGTTGCGGCGCGCCGACGTTGAGCGTGGTATCGCCCCAGGCCGCTTGCGGAATGCGCGGCAGGGCGGGGTCGACGCGCGCGGCGGCAAGCCGGGTGACCACGGTGATGGCCTGGCGCCCGTCGGCGCTGCGCGCAAACGCCAGCACCTGCGGCACCAGCGCCCCCTGCGCGGCCAGCATGCTGTATTGACCATCGGCGAACAGCGCCGCATGCGTGCGGCGCACCGCCAGCACCTGGCGCACCAGTTGCTGCTTGATGCGGCCGTCGCGCCAGTGCGCCAGCCAGTGGGCCCAGCCCGCGCTGCAACCCAGCCGTGCCTGCAGCCGGGCGTAGTCGGGCGGGCGCCGGTTGTCGGGATCGACCAGGCTCAGGTCCCAGCCTTCGCAGCCCTGGTAGCGGTCGGGAATGCCGGGCGCGGTCAGTTGCACCAGCACCTGCGCCAGGCTGTTCAGAGCCCCGGCCGCGGCAATGCGCTGCGCGAACTGGCCGATCTGCGCCAGCACACTGCCGGCTCCGCCCGCTGGACCGGGTGCGCAGAGGCCGTGCAGGAAGGCCTCGCATGCGGCTTCGTAATCGGTGTCGGGGCAGGTCCAGTTGCCATGGCGCTTGGCTTCGCGGATGGCCTTGCGCTGCCACGCGCCCACGCGCTCCAGCAAGGGCTGCGCGGCGTCGGCGTCGTCGGCAAGGTTCAGGTCTGCCATCGGCCAGGCGCCGACCAGGGTCTGGTACAGCATCAGCCGGTCGCCGGGGTCGGGCGCTTGCGGCAAGGTCGCCAGCAGCGGTGCCGACGCGGCCTCCCACGCGGCCACGGCATCGGCCCACGCGCCCGGAACCTCGCTCAGCACTGCCAGGCGCATGCGCGCGTCTTCGCCGCGCTTGTGGTCGTGGGTCGCGGTGGCGAGCATGGCGTAGGGGCAGGCCAGCCGCCGCGCCGCCATGCGGGCGTGGAATTGCGCCGGCGGCATCGCCAGCCGGGCCGGATCGCTGCCGACTTCGTTGCGCGACAGCAGCCGGCCGTAGCGGTAGAACGCGGTGTCCTCGCCGGCCTTGGCCGCCAGCGCCGGCATCAACTGCTGCAGCCGGCGGCGCAGCGCGCCGGTTTCGCTGTCGGCCGGCGCGGCGGTGCGCAGGCAGCCGCCGATAAAGGCCAGCGCCACCGCTTCGTCGGGCGCCAGGCCGGCGCGCGCGGCGCGCATGGCTTGTTCGAGCATGGCGTCATCGGCAAGCGCCGCGGCCGCGTCGCGTTCGGCCGGACGCGCATCGAAGTAGCTGCGATACACCGGTACCGCCGCCATCAGCGCGGCCAGCGCGCGCCGCAGCGCCGCCCGGGTCAGGTCGCGCGTGCCGGGCTCCTGCTCGGCGCAGTCGCGCAGGCACGCGGCGGCGCCTTCGAACTCCGTCACCAGGTGCCGCTCCAGCACCTGGCGCCGCGCGGCCTCGACATGCTCGGGAAAGCCGCGCGCATCGCCGCTGACCCTCGCCCACAGCGCGTCCAGCGGGGCTTCGCCGTCGCCGTCATGCAGCACCGCGGCCACTTCATCCATGAAGTCATAGCCGGTGGTGCCATGCACCTGCCAGTCCGGCGCCAGGCGCTCGCGCGGGCCAAGGATCTTCTCGACCACCAGCCACGGACGCTCCAGCCGCAGCGCGGGCGGGCGCGCGGCGGCATGGCGGTCCAGTGCGGCGCGCAGCCTGCGGCAATAGCCGGCGGGATCGGCCAGGCCGTCGACGTGGTCGACGCGCACGCCGTCGATCCAGCCTTCGCGCAGCAGGCGCAGCACCAGCGCATGGACCGCGTCGAACACCCGCTCGTCTTCCTCGCGCACGCCGACCAGGTCGCTGATCTCGAAGAAGCGGCGCCAGTTCTGCGCGGCGGCCGCGGTGCGCCACCAGGCCAGCCTGTAGTGCTGGCGTTCCAGCAGGGCATGGAGCCGGCTGCGGCCCTCGGCATGCGTGGCGTCGTACCAGGCCGGGCCGTCGCGCTCGGCTTCGGCGTCGACGCTGCCTGGCGCCAGCGGCAGGGTGTGGTCGAAATAGCGCAGATGGGCGGGGGCATCGTCGCTGGCCGGAACCCACTGCAGTTCGCCGGCCACCACGGTGTCCCAGTACGACTGCCCCAGCATCGGCAGCAGCACCTTGCCGTGCAGCGCCGGGTCGCGCGGGGTCCAGTCGATGTCGAAGCTGGCCGCGCAAGGGCTGCCGCGGCCATGCGCCAGCACGTCGCGCCACCAGCCGTTGTGGGTCGGGTCGGCCGCCATGTGGTTGGGCACGATGTCGACGATCAGGCCGAGGCCGGCGTCGCGGGCGCGCGCGGCCAGCGCTTTCAGGCCGGGCTCGCCGCCCAGCTCGTCGCGCACCGCGGTGAAATCGGTGACGTCATAGCCATGGGTGGAGCCGGGCCGCGCCCCGCATATGGGCGACAGGTAAAGATGGCTGACGCCCAGCGCGGCGTAGTAGCCGACCACGGCGGCGGCATCGGCAAAGGTGAAGCCCGGGTGCAGCTGCAGCCGGGCGGTTGCGCGTGGCAGCGCTTGCGGCGCGCCGTCAGGCATCATCGCGCGCGGGCCGCGGCGGGCTCGCACACGGTGGCCACGCATGCGCGCTGCGGCAGCAGCCCGGCCGACAAGGCCGCGGCCGCGCCGGCGCTGCTTTCATGCAGCGCGGTGCTGCGGTCGTGGCACGGCCGCGTGCACGGCACGGCTTCGTTGCCCAGGTTGAGCCACAGGCTGAGTTCGACGCCGTCCATCAGCCGCCAGCGCGCGCACAGCGCCGCCGGCCCCAGCACGTCGACGCCGGCGCTCTGGCAGCCGGCCAGCCGGTGCAGCAGTTCGCGCCGCCGCACGGCGAGCAGTTCGCGGTAGTAAGGCGTCCAGTCGCCGTCATCGTCGAAGCGCGGGCGCGAGGCTTCGAACGTGGCCGGGTCGTTGGGGTCGGGGATGGCCGCCGCGCGGGCGTCGTCGCGGAACGCGGCGGTCGCGGCGAACTCGCGCCGGCGTCCGTCGCGCACGGCCCGGGCCAGCTCGGGCGGATGGCTGGTGAAATACAGAAACGGCTGCGCGCTGCCGGTTTCCTCGCCCATGAACACCAGCGGCACCTGCGGACACAGTAGCTGCAGGGCGATCGCCGCGCGCAGTGCCTCGCGGTCGGCCAGTTGCGCCAGCCGTTCGCCAAGGGCGCGGTTGCCGGTCTGGTCATGGTTCTGCAGGAAGCAGACGAAGGCCGTGGGCGGCAGGTGCGCGCTGGGCTGGCCGCGCCGCACGCCATCCGCCGCCGCGGGCAGCGCGGCCGAGCGGAACGCCGAGCGTTCGCCCTGGTAGGCAAAGCCTTCGCCCAGCACGCGCGCGAGGTGGCGCAGCGCAGGCACGCCGCGCCCGGCGGCGGCGCTGTCGCCATTGCCGCCACTGCCGCCATCGCCCGCATCCGGCGCCGCGCTGTAGTCGCGGTAGTAGCCATCGTCCTCGCCGGTCAGCAGCACGTGCAGCGCGTGGTGCGCGTCGTCGTTCCACTGCGCGTCGTAGCCCGCGGCCAGCAGCGCGGCGTCGTTGTCGTCGTTCTCCAGCACCAGGTGGACATGGCGGCGCGGGCCGTCGCCATCGGCCAGCGCGGTGCGCAGTTCGCCCGGCAGCGCAGCCAGCCAGCCTTCGTCCTCGATGGCATGCACGGCGTCCAGGCGCAGGCCGTCGAAGCGGAACTGCTCGAGCCAGTAGCGCGCGTTCTCGGTGAAGAAGCGCCGCACCTGCGGCCGGCGGAAATCGATGGCCGGACCCCACGGGGTCTGGCGATCCGTGCGGAAAAAGGCGCTGGCGTAGCGGTGCAGGTAGTTGCCTTCGGGCCCGAAATGGTTGTAGACCACGTCCAGCAGCACCATCATGCCGAGCTGGTGGGCGCGGTCGACCAGTGCCCGCAGTTCGTCCGGCGTGCCGTAGCCGGACTCCGGCGCAAACGGCAGCACGCCGTCATAGCCCCAGTTGCGCGTGCCGGGAAACTCGGCGACCGGCATCAGCTCGACCGCGGTGAAGCCCAGCGCCGCCAGCCGCGGCAGTTGCTGCGCGGCGCCTGCGTAGCCGCCGCACAGGCCGACGTGCATTTCATAGACGATGGCTTCGTGCCAGGGGCGGCCGCGCCAGTCCGGGCAGGTCCACGCAAACGCGCTCGCGGCGTCGCCTGCCGGCACGATGCTGGGGCCGTGGACATCGTCGGCCTGCCAGCGCGAGGCCGGGTCGGGCACGGTGGTGCCATCGTCGAGCCGGAACCAGTAGCGCGCACCCGCGCAGCCCGGCACGATCGCCTCGAACCAGCCGTTGGGTCCGCATGCCATCGGCACCGGTCCCAGCCCGGCAATCTCCACGCGTACCGCGTGGCCCTGCTCGGCGGCGTCGGGCGCCCACAGCCGGAAGCGTACCCGTCCGTCCGGCAGCCAGGCCGGCCCGAACAGGTAGTCCTGCGTGGGTTCGTCGTGGGTGCAGAAGGGGGATGCCGAAGGCGCGGCAAAGCAGTCGAACGGCGCCAGCGGCGGCACGGCAGAGCGGGTGCCGGGGGCGAGGAGAAAGGGGTCGGCGTTCAAATTCGGCTCCTGCCTTCTGGGGGAATGGGGTCCTTGCGCAATGCGAACTCCATGCCAGCAGAAGGGCGCATTCGCGGCGCCACCGGCAAGCCCGCGGCGCAGCGCGGCGCGGGCTTTGTTACCTGTGGCGTTGTAGAAACTACCCTGCGCCTTCGCACATGCCATCGGCGCAGGCAACTGTTGCGCGCCTCAGGCCGCGCGCGGCCCGCTCGCGCCCGCTTCCACCTGCCAGGGCGCGCCGCTGGCGCGGTGCAGCAGCCGCACCGGCACCGGCCCGACATGCCAGACGCGCTCGCAGTATTCGCGGATGGCCCGGTCCGACGAAAAGCGCCCCGAGCGCGCGCACGACAGCACCGACATGCGCTGCCAGCGGGCCTGGTCGGCATACGCGGCCGACACCTGCTGCTGGCAATCGATATAGGCGGCGAAATCCGCCATCAGCAGGTAGGGGTCGTGCCCTTGCTGCGGCTCGAACAACGGGCGGAACAGGCCGGGCTCGCCGCGCGAGAAGAAGCCCTGCTGCACCAGGTCGATCACCGCGCGCAGCTGCGGGTTGCTGTGGTAATACGCCGCCGGGTCGTAGCCGCTGTCGCGCAGCGCATAGACCTCGGGCGCGGTCAGGCCGAACGGGAAGAAGTTGTCATGGCCCACCGCTTCGCGCAGTTCGATATTGGCGCCGTCCATGGTGCCGATGTTCAGCGCGCCGTTCATCGCGAACTTCATGTTGCCGGTGCCCGAGGCTTCCTTGCCGGCCAGCGAGATCTGCTCGGCCAGGTCCGCCGCCGGGTAGATGCGCTGGCCGTAGGTGACGTTGAAGTTGGGCAGGAACACCACCTTGAGCCGGTCGCGCACCTGCGGGTCGCGGTTGACCACGTCGGCCACCGAGGTGATGAAGCGGATCATCAGCTTGGCATAGGCGTAGCCGGGCGCGGCCTTGCCGCCGAACAGGAAGGTGCGCGGCTGGACCTGCGCGCCCGGGTCGGACTTGATGCGGTGGTACAGCGCAATCACATGCAGCACCGCCAGGTGCTGGCGCTTGTATTCGTGGATGCGCTTGACCATCACGTCGAACATTGACGACGGGTCGATCACCACGCCGGTGGTGTCGCGCACCAGTTGCGCCAGGTCGGTCTTGTTGGCCAGCCGCGCGGACTGCCACGAGTCGCGGAAGCCGGCGTCGTCGGCATAGGGCTCCAGCGCGCGCAGCTGCTCGAGGTCCGAGATCCAGCCATCGCCGATCGCGTCCGATACCAGCCGCGTCAGGCGCGGGTTGGACAGCGCCAGCCAGCGCCGCGGCGTCACGCCGTTGGTGATGCTGGTGAACTTCTCGGGCCACATCTCGTAGAAGTCCTTGAGCACATCCTCGCGCATCAGGCGCGAGTGCAGCTCGGCCACGCCATTGACGGCATGGCTGCCGACGCACGCCAGGTTGGCCATGCGCACATGCCGCTGGCCATGCTCGTCGATCAGCGACAGCCGCGCCAGCCGCGATTCGTCGCCGTAGAAGCGGATCCGCACCTCGTCCAGGAAGCGCGCGTTGATCTCCAGGATGATCTCGAGGTGGCGCGGCAGCACCCGCCCGAACAGCGGCAGCGGCCACTGCTCCAGCGCCTCGGGCAGCAGCGTGTGGTTGGTGTAGGCGAAGGCGTTCTGGGTGATGTGCCAGGCCTCGTTCCAGGGCAGGTCGTGCTCGTCGACCAGCAGCCGCATCAGTTCGGCAATGCCCACGGCGGGGTGGGTGTCATTGAGCTGCACCGCGAACTTCTCGTGGAAGCGCGTCACCGGGATGCCGTCGACCGCGAGCAGCCGCAGCATGTCCTGCAGCGAGCAGGCAACGAAGAAATACTGCTGCTCGAGCCGCAGTTCCTTGCCCTGCGTGGTTTCGTCGTTGGGGTAGAGCACCTTGGTCAGGTTCTCGGAGGTCACCTTCTTGCTGACGGCGCCAAGGTAGTCGCCGCGGTTGAAGGTGTGGAAGTCGAACGCCTCGGTTGCGTCCGCGCGCCACAGTCGCAGCGTGTTCACGGTGTTGACGCGGTAGCCCAGGATCGGCGAATCGAACGGCACGCCGACCACGGTCTTGGCCGGCACCCAGCGCACACGGTAGTGGCCGCGGTCGTCGGTGTAGTGCTCGGTGTGCCCGCCCAGGCGCACCTGCACCGCCCATTCCGAGCGCTGGATTTCCCACGGGTTGCCGTTGCGCAGCCAGGTATCGGTCTTTTCGACCTGCATGCCGTCCATGATGGTCTGCTGGAAGATGCCGTACTCGTAGCGGATGCCGTAGCCCAGCGCGGGAATCTCCATCGTCGCCAGCGAATCCATGAAGCACGCCGCCAGCCGGCCCAGGCCGCCGTTGCCCAGCCCCGGCTCGACTTCCTGGTCGAGGATGCGGGCAAGGTCGAGGCCGGCCTCCTCCATGGCCTCGCAGACCTCTTCGAAGATGCCCAGGTTGATCAGGTTGTTGCCCAGGTGCGGGCCCATCAGGAATTCGGCGGACAGGTAGGCCACCGTGCGCGAGGGCTGGCCCAGGTAGGCTTCGGCGGTGCTGATCCAGCGCTGCACCAGGCGGTCGCGCACGGTATGCGCGGCGGCCTGGTAAAGGTCGTTCTCGCTGGCGTGGCCGGGCAGCTTGCCCTGGGTATGGAACAGGTGGTCGAGAAAGGCCTGGCGCAGGCTGGCGCCGGACAGTGCGGTGCGGGTGTCATCGGCATGCTCGGGCCGGATGGCTTCGTTCATGGCGGGGCTCCTGCGCGTGGGGGTGGGTCAAGCTTAGCGGATCGAAAGGCGATTGCACGATCGATGCGGAGGGCGGTTTCGGACACAGCACACTGGTGGGTGCGGTGGGGCGTGTAGCCCTCATGGCTGCTCCGGCGGATGGCGTGCGCCGGGGCGGATGCCTCGCCATGCGTCGGCGCGCGCGCGCAGCGCCGGGGTGCCGAACCACGCACGCACCTCGGTATCGAGCCGGCGCTGCCAGTTGGGATGGCCGCTGGTGGTGCCGGGCAGGTTGGGCTGCTCGGCCAGGCCGAGCAGGTCTTCCACCGGCAGCAGCCGCATCGCGGTGCGCGCCGTGCCCAGCCAGGCCAGCACCGCGTCCAGCGGGGCGTGGTCGGGCGCGGGCACGGCGCCGCTGCATAGCCCGGCATTGCACAAGGCCTGCCAGAGCGCTCCACGCTCGCGCGCGCGGCCAGCCTGGGCCTGCGCCAGGGTTTCGCCGGGCGCCAGCAGCTGCAGCCGGTCGCGCCACGCCAGGTCCTGGCCGGCCCACCAGCCGGCGACGGTGGGCAGGTCGTGCGTGGTGGTGGTGGCGACGGCATCGGCGGGCCAGTCTTGCGGTGGCAGGAAGGCCGCTGGCTGCGCTTCCTGGCCGGCCGGGTCGCCGGCTTCTTCGGTGGCCTCGTCCTGAGCCTGGTCCTGCGCAATGTCCTGCGCCTGCGCCTCGCGCTGGAACCACAGCACGTCGATGCCCAGCACGCCGCGCGCCGACAGCGCCGCATTCAGCTCGGGCGGCACCGTGCCGAGGTTCTCGCCGATGATGATGGCGCGATGGCGCCACGACTCCAGCGCCACCAGCCGCAGCAAGTCCTGCAGCGGATAGCGCAGGTAGGCGCCGTCGCTGGCAGGCGCGCCGGCCGGCACCAGCCACATGCGCGCCAGGCCCAGCACGTGGTCGATGCGCAGTCCGCCGGCGTGCGACAGGTTGGCGCGCAGCATCTCCAGGAACGCCGCGTAGCCGTGCCGGCGCAGCCCGCGCGGCGAGAACACCGCCACGCCCCAGTCCTGCCCGAGCGGGTTGTACAGGTCCGGCGGCGCGCCGGCATGGAAGTTGGCCAGGGTTTCCGGCTGTCGCGTCCAGGCCTGGCTGCCGCCGGGGTCGGCGCCGACGGCAAGGTCGCGGATGATGCCGATGGCCATGCCGGCGTCCCGCGCCGCGCGCTGCGCCCGCGCCAGGCCATCGTCGGCCAGCCATTGCAGGAAGGCGTGGAAGCCCACCTCGTCTGCGTTAGCCTGCGCGAAGGCGGCCACCGCTGCAGCGGCCGGGGAGCGCAGCGTGACCGGCCAGCAGCGCCAGTCCGGCGCGGCCTGCTGGTGGTTGCCGTTGGCGCTGTCGCCGAGCCGGCAGGCCTGGATTGCCTCATAGCAGGCATGTGCATGCAGCGCGGTGCCGCCGCGCGCGCGGAAGGCGGCATAGCTGTCCAGCGCCGCCCGCGGCAGCAGGGTCTCGCGCCGCTGCCAAAGCCAGCGCAGGATGGCGTAGCGCAGCGGCGCCAGCGCGATCCAGTCGATCTCGCCGCGGGCGTCGAGCGCCTGCAGCGTGTCGCCCGCGCCCAGTCCGGCGATGGCGGCGTCCACCGCGGCCTGGCCGAACACCGTGGCCGGGTCGGCATAGAGCGGGTTCAGGAACAGCCGGCTGGACGGCGCATACGGGCTGTAGCGCTCGGGCAGCGCGGCGAAGGGCGCATGCAGCGGGTTGATGGCGATGGCGTCCGCGCCGGCGCGCGCGGCGCTGGCGCAGCCTTCGGCCAGCGCGGTCAGGTCTCCCATGCCGCACGGCGCGCCGCGGCGCAGGCTGTAGAGCTGCACCGCCAGGCCCCATGGTGGCGTGCGCGCGCCTTCGCCGTTGCTCTCCTTGGCCCGGCCGGCATGCCGCAGCGCGTCGGCGACGCCGTAGCAGCGCCGCGGCGCCACCGCCAGCGTGGCATGGGCATCGCCGAGGTCCAGCCGGTGGTAGCCGCAGACGTCGATGGCGGGCAATTGCATCAGCGTGGCGTCGGCACCCGCGCCGCGCACCGCGGTGCCGGCGATGATCGCGCCGTCTTCCAGCGTCACCCGGTAGGCCCGCTGCGGCACGGTATGCGGCCACGGCACCGCGACCGGCTGGCCGCGCTCCGCAGTCAGCAGCGGCGGCAGCGCATGCGCCGCGTCGTCGGCGGCCAGCCACGCATGCGAGGCGGCGCACTGGCCGGGGCTGCCGCACGGCAGGCCCAGTCCTTCCAGCACGCGCCGCAAGGCCGCGTCGCCGACCTCGCGCGGCTGGTCCCAGGCATCGGTCCAGTGCGGCTGCAGTCCGGCGCGCAGCGCCAGCGCCTGCAGCGGCGAGGGCGCGCCAGCGCGGCTCATGCGTGGTCCTCCGGTGGCGTGGGGGCCTGCGCGGCCAGCAGCACCAGCGAGTGGGCGGCGACCGCCTGGGACGCGTTCACCTGCGCGCCAGCCAGCTCGGCGTCGCTAGCGTCGGGCCGGCTGCTGTCGAACAGCACGGCCCACGGCAGCACGGGCTCGGGCAGCTGGAAGGTGGCATCGCTGTCGCCGGCGTTGAGCAGCAGCAGGGTTACCTGCACCGCGCGCGCATCGCCTGGCGCGGCCTGCGCCAGCGAAGCCAGCATCGGGCGTTCCGGCTGCGGCGGGGCGGCGGCGCGCCGCAGCGCCAGCGTGCGGATCTCCGGATCGGCCCATTCCTCGGGCGTCGGCGGCTTGCCGTCGGTGTCGAACCAGGCGATGTCGGCAATGCCCGGCGCCGGTTCCTCGCGCCCGTGGGCAAAGCGGTCGCCGCTCAGCGCATGGAGCCTGCGCCGCAGCGCCAGCAGCCGGCGCACCATCTGCTGCATCGGCTGCGCGCCGGGTGCCTGGGCCTGCTTCCAGTCCAGCCACGACAGCTCGTTGTCCTGGCAGTAGGCGTTGTTGTTGCCGCCCTGGCTGCGGCCCCATTCGTCGCCGGCGGTCAGCATCGGCGTGCCTTGCGCCAGCAGCAGCGTGGCCATCAGCGCCTGCGCCACGCGGCTGCGGCGCTGCAGGATGTCGGGGTCGTCGGTGGGCCCTTCGACGCTGCCGTCCGGGCTCCAGTTGGCGCTGGCGTTGTCGTCGGTGCCGTCGCGGTTGTCTTCGCCGTTGGCCTCGTTGTGCTTGGCGCTGTAGCTGACCAGGTCGGCCAGGGTGAAGCCATCGTGCGCGGTGATGAAGTTGATGCTGGCCCACGGGCGCCGGCGGCGGCGGTCGAACAGGTCGGCCGAGGCCGCCAGCCGCGCCGCCATCTCGCCGCGGTGCCCGGCGTCGCCGCGCCAGAAGCGGCGGCTGACGTCGCGGAACTTGTCGTTCCACTCGGCAAAGCCGGGCGGATGGTTGCCCAGCTGATAGCCGCCCGGGCCCAGGTCCCAGGGCTCGGAGATCAGCTTGACCCGGCTCAGCACCGGATCCTGCATCAGCGCGTCGAAGAAGCCGGAGCCCGCGTCGAAGCCGTTGCCTTCGCGCCCGAGCGTGCTGCCCAGGTCGAAGCGAAAGCCGTCGACGTGATAGCAATGCACCCAGTAGCGCAGCGAATCCAGCACCATCTGCAGCACGCGCGGGTGCGACAGGTTGAGCGTGTTGCCGCAGCCGGTGTCGTTGATGTAGTGGCGCTCGTCACCGGGCATCAGCCGGTAGTAGCTGGCGTTGTCGAGTCCGCGCCAGGACACCGTCGGCCCCAGCTCGTTGCCTTCGCAGGTGTGGTTGTAGACCACGTCCAGGATCACTTCGATGCCGGCGGCATGCAGGCGCCGCATCGCCACCTTGCATTCCTGCAGTTGCCCGGTGCCGAGGTAGGCCGGCTCGGGGGCGAAGTACGACAGCGTGTTGTAGCCCCAGTAGTTGCGCAGGCCGCGCTCCAGCAGGAAGCGGTCCTGCAGGATGGCATGCACCGGCAGCAGTTCGATGGTGGTCACGCCCAGCTGCACCAGGTGGTCGACAAAGCGCGGATCGCACAGCGCGGCGAAGGTGCCGCGCAGGTTGGGCAGCAGGTCGTCGCGCAGCATCGACAGGCCGCGCAGGTGGGCCTCGTAGATCACGGTGGCTGGCCAGGGCACCGCCGGCGGCCGGTCGTCGCCCCAGTGGAAGCTCTCGTCCACCACCACCGCCTTGGGCATGGTCGGCGCGCTGTCGCGGCGGTCCGGCGTGAGGTCGCCGCGCGCGCTCTGCAGCCGGTAGCCGAACAGCGCGTCGGACCAGCGCACCGGGCCGCTCAGCTGGCGCGCATACGGGTCCAGCAGCAGCTTGTGCGGGTTGAAGCGGTGCCCGTGGGCGGGATCGTAAGGGCCGTGCGCGCGATAGCCGTACAGCGTGCCCAGCGCCGCGTTGGGCAGGTAGCCATGCCAGATCTCGTCGGTGCATTCCGGCAACGGCAGCCGGGCCAGTTCCTTGCGGCCGTTGTCGGAGAACAGGCACAGGTCGATGCGCCAGGCGTGCGCCGAGAACACCGCGAAATTGACTCCCAGCCCGTCCCAGTGGGCCCCCAGCGGAAACGGCTTGCCGGGCAGCAGCCGGTCGGCGAACTGGCGCGTCATGTCGCGGCGCCTTCGCTGCCGTCACCCTGGTCGAAGCGCAGCACCAGCGTGGCCAGCGGCGGCAGCGTCAGCGCCAGCGAAGCCGGCTGCCCGTGCGAAGGCACGTCGATGGCCATCACGGCGCCGCCGTTGCCGACGTTGCTGCCGCCATAGATCGCGGCATCGGTATTCAGGCATTCCCGCCACGTGCCGGCACAGGGCACGCCGACACGGTAGCCCTGGCGCGGCACCGGCGTCATGTTGACCACCGCCAGCACCACTTCGCGACTGTCCGCTCCCGCGCGGCGCAGCCATGCGAACACGCTGTTGTGGTTGTCGTCGCCGACCACCCACTGGAAGCCTTCGGGACTGTGGTCAAGCGCGTGCAGCGCGGGCAGTTCGCGATAGAGCCGGTTCAGGTCGCGCACCAGCGTGTGCATGCCGCGGTGCAGGGGCTGGTCCAGCAGCGGCCAGTCGAGTTCGGCGTCGTGGTTCCATTCCTGCCACTGCGCCAGCTCGCCGCCCATGAACAGCAGCTTCTTGCCGGGATGCGCCCACATGAAGCCGTAATAGGCGCGCAGGCCGGCAAAGCGCTGCCACTCGTCGCCCGGCACCTTGCCGATCATCGAGCCTTTGCCGTGCACCACCTCATCGTGCGACAGCGGCAGCACGAAGGCTTCGGACCAGGCATAGACCAGGCCGAAGGTCATGTTCTGGTGGTGCCAGGCGCGGTGGATCGGCTCATGAGCCAGGTAGTGCAGGGTGTCGTGCATCCAGCCCATATTCCATTTGAAGTCGAAGCCGAGTCCGCCGCTGGCCACGCTGGCGGTCACGCCGGGCCACGCGGTGGACTCTTCGGCGATGGTCAGCGCGCCCGGGCAGCGTTCATGGACCACCGCGTTGAGTTCGCGCAGGAAGTCCACCGCCTCAAGGTTCTCGCGGCCGCCGAAACGGTTCGGCACCCACTGGCCGGGCTCGCGGCTGTAGTCCCGGTAAAGCATGGAGGCCACCGCGTCGACGCGCAGGCCGTCGGCGTGGAAGTGCTCGAGCCAGTGCAGCGCGCCGGCCAGCAGGAAGCCGCGCACTTCGTTGCGGCCCAGGTTGTAGATCAGCGTGTTCCAGTCCTGGTGGAAGCCTTCGCGCGGGTCCTGGTGCTCGTACAGCGCGGTGCCGTCGAACTGCGCCAGCCCGTGCGGATCGGTGGGGAAGTGCGCCGGCACCCAGTCCAGGATCACGCCGATGCCGGCCTGGTGGCAGCGGTCGATAAAGGCGGCAAAGGCCTGCGGCGGTCCCAGCCGCGCGGTGGGCGCGTACAGCGACAGCGGCTGGTAGCCCCACGAGCCGCCGAACGGGTGCTCGGTGATGGGCAGCAGCTCGATATGGGTGAAGCCCAGCTCCTGCACGTAGGGCACCAGCCGGTCGGCGAGGATGTTCCAGCCGTGCTGCGCGTCGTTGGCCGCGCGCAGCCACGACAGCACGTGGACCTCGTAGACCGACATCGGCGTGCGGTACGGGTCGCGTTCCCGGCGGCGCGCCATCCAGTCGTCATCGTGCCAGGTGAACGGCGGCGCGCCCTGGCCGGGACCGGTCACGACCGACGCGGTGGCGGGCGGCGGCTCGGCGGCCAGCGCCAGCGGGTCGGCCTTGTCGGGCAGCTCGGTGCCATGCGGGTCGAGCAGGTCGTACTTGTAGCGGCTGCCTGGCTGCGCCCCCAGCGCGGCGGGGACGAACAGCTCCCAGATGCCGCTGGGATGGCGCAGCCGCATCGGATGCCGCGCCGGGTGCCAGCCGTTGAAGTCGGCGATCACCGAGACCCGCCGCGCATTGGGCGCCCACACCGCGAAGCGCACGCCGTCGATGCCGTCGACGCGCTGGCATTGCGCGCCCAGGCAGGCGCCCAGCTCGAAGTGCCGGCCCTCGGCGATCAGGTGCAGGTCCAGTTCGCCCAGCAGCAGGCCGAAGGCGTAGGGGTCGGCGCTGCACTGCTCAGTGCCGTCGGACCATTGCACGCGCAGGCGGTAAGCCGCGGCGCCGTTGCCGCTGCCGGTGCCGCCCGGCAGCCGGGCGGCGAACACGCCGCCGCCATGCAGCCGCTCCATTTCCGCCAGCGGCGCGCCGCCGGCATCGGCCAGCTGCACGGACGCCGCCCCGGGCAGGCAGGCGCGCACCAGGGTGCCGTCGCCATCCGGATGCGGTCCCAGCACGCCGAACGGATCGGGATGGCGGCCGCCCAGCAGGGCATCGAGTTCATGGCCGGGCAGCTGCCCCGCCTGCTTGCCGGCGCTCGTGGTGGCGCCAGTGCCGCCGGTGCTGGCGGGGGGGCTCATGGCTGGTCTCCCTGCGGCGCCAGCTTGCGCAGCATGCGCGCCAGCCCGCTGGCCGGCAGGTCGATCCATGCGACCCGGTTGGCGGCTTCGTATTCGACTTCATACGCCGCGCGTTCCAGCAGGAACAGGTCGAGCAGGGGCTGCAGCTGGTCGGGCGCCACCCATGGCACGGGCGCGCCTTCCATGTGCTGGCGGTAGCAGTTCAGGAAGGCCTCGTTGGCGGTGGTGCGAAAGCGCTCCAGCAGCACCGCGCGCCGTTCCGCCAGCTGCGGCGGCAGTTCGCTGTGGGTGCGTTCGCTGCGGTCGGTACCGACCGTGGCCGCGGCATAGTCGAGCGAGCGCAGCAGTCCCGCCACGTCGCGCAGCGGCGAGGTCTTGCGCCGGCGCCAGTCCAGCGGCAGGCCCGGCTCGCCTTCGAAGTCCACCAGGTAGGTGTCGTTCTGCGCGATCAGCACCTGCCCCAGGTGGAAGTCGCCGTGGATGCGGGTCTGCAGGCTGCCGGGCGCCGCGGTGGCGAGCTGCTCGACCAGGCCGGGCAGCGCATCGCGCGCCGCCATCAGGGTTTGCACATCGGCCTCGAAGGCCGGGCTTGCGGCCTCGGCGGCGGGCCGCGCCTGAAGGCGGGTCAGGGCGCGCTGCAACGCCTCCATCGCCTGTCCGGCCCAGGCGCGCGCATCATCGTCGGTGGCGGGCAGCGGCGCGAAGGCGTCGTCGTCGGTGGGTCGCGCCAGCACCGCGTGCAGTTCGGCCAGCCGGCGCCCCAGCGTGCCGGCCAGCGCGGCGTAGCCGTTCATGGCCTCGGCGAACTCGTCCTCGCTGTCCTGCGACGGCAGTGCATCGTCGATGGCGCGGCCCAGGTAATCGAGGGTCCAGTCCCAGCCGTTGCCCTGGTTCAGGATATAGCCCTGCAGCAGCATCATCGTGTGCGGCACGCCGTCCGGCCCGGTGCGCACCACCTCGCCGAGCAGCGCCGCGGCATGCGCATAGCCCTGCGCGGTCAGGTAGCGCGTCATCTCTGCTTCCGGGTGGATGCCGCCCGAGAGCCGGCGCACCAGCTTGAGCACGGCGGTGTTGTTGTACGACAGCGAGCTGTTGGACTGCTCGGCCGACATGTACTCGATCGGGTCGCGCTCCAGTTCCAGCGCGGCCAGCCCGGGCTCGGCGCGGAACTGGATCAGGTCGTGCCCGGCGTGCACCTGCAGGCCGTTGCGCAGGGCGCGCACCACCTCCCGCGCGAACGGCTCGACCACGAAGCCGTCGGTGGCCAGCCCGACGCGGCTGCCCTGGCGCACGCGCGCCATCGACAGCCCGTGGGCCAGCTGCGAGACCCCGTCGGCGCTTTCGCGGTCCCACAGGATGCCCACCGGCAACTGGTAGCGCTCGGTGCGCCCGGGCAGGCTCACCTCGACCTCGCCCAGGTAGATATCCTCGCCGCCGCTGCCGCGCGCAAACGGCAGCAGGTAGGCCAGCGCGACGCGCTCGATGCGCTCATGCTTGGCGCCGAACCAGCGGCGCCGGCCGATGTAGTGCGGCAGCACCTCGTTCGCCATCAGCCGGCGCGAGGCCTCGGTCAGCTCGGGCCGGCCCGTGTTCTGCATCACAAGGGTGATCTGGTCTGGCATTTGTTCGGGCGCCTCCACGTGCCACGACGGCGGCTGCGCCTCGTCGCTGAGCACGAACCAGTAAAAGCCATAGGGCGGCAGCGTCAGCAGGTAGGTCAGCGTGCCGATCGCCGGGAACGGCGTCGCGCCCATCATCTCCACCGGCACGCGGCCGTTGAACGCGGACAGGTCGAGCTCCACCGCCTGCGGCGCGCGCGACAGGTTGGCCACGCACAGGATGTGCTCGCCCTCGAACTCGCGCAGGTACGCCAGGATCTTGCGGTTGCCGGGAAACAGGAAGCGCAGCGTGCCGCGGCCGAAGGCGCGGTGCTTGCGCCGCAGCGCCAGCATGCGCCGCATCCAGTTCAGCAGCGAATGCGGATCGCGCGCCTGGGCTTCGACATTGACCGCCTCGTAGCCGTACAGCGGACCCTGTAGCGGCGGCAGCACCAGGCGCTCGGGATCGGCATGCGAGAAGCCGCCGTTGCGGTCGGGCGACCACTGCATCGGCGTGCGCACGCCGTCGCGGTCGCCCAGGTGGATGTTGTCGCCCATGCCGATCTCGTCGCCGTAGTAGATCACCGGCGTGCCCGGCATCGAGAACAGCAGGCTGTTCATCAGCTCGATGCGGCGGCGGTCGCGTTCCATCAGCGGCGCCAGCCGGCGCCGGATGCCCAGGTTGATGCGCGCGCGCCGGTCGGTGGCGTAGACCTCCCACAGGTAGTCGCGCTCGCTGCTGGTCACCATCTCCAGCGTCAGCTCGTCATGGTTGCGCAGGAAGATCGCCCACTGGCAGTTGGGCGGCACCTCCGGCGTCTGGCGCATGATGTCCGTGATCGGGAAGCGGTCCTCGCGCGCGATGGCCATGTACATGCGCGGCATCAGCGGGAAGTGGAACGCCATGTGGCATTCGTCGCCCTCCGGGTCGGGTCCGGTCAGGCCGAAGTACTGCTGCGCGTCCTCCGGCCACATGTTGGCTTCGGCCAGCAGCATGCGGCCGGGGAAGTGCTGGTCCAGGTGCGAGCGGATGCTGCGGATGACGGCGTGGGTCTCGGGCAGGTTCTCGTTGCTGGTGCCTTCGCGCTCGACCAGGTAGGGCACCGCGTCCAGGCGCAGGCCGTCGACCCCCATGTCGAGCCAGAAGCGCATCACCGACAGCACTTCGTTGAGCACCTGCGGATTGTCGAAGTTCAGGTCCGGCTGGTGCGAGTAGAAGCGGTGCCAGAAATACGCGCCCGCCACCGGATCCCAGCTCCAGTTGGATTTTTCGGTATCGCAGAAGATGATGCGCGTGCCGGCGTAGGCCTGGTCATGGTCCGACCACACGTAGTAGCGGCGCGCCGCCGAGCCGGGCTTGGCCTTGCGCGCACGCTGGAACCACGGATGCTGGTCCGAGGTATGGTTGATCACCAGCTCGGTGATCACGCGCAGGCCGCGCGCGTGCGCCGCGGCGATAAAGCGCCGCGCATCGGCCAGCGTGCCGTAGTCGGGGTGGACGTTGCGGTAGTCGGCGATATCGTAGCCGTCGTCGCGGCGCGGCGACGGATAGAACGGCAGCAGCCATACCGTGTCGACGCCCAGGTTGACCAGGTAGTCCAGCTTGCCGAGCAGCCCGGCGAAGTCGCCCACGCCATCGCCATTGGCGTCGAAGAAGGACTTGATGTGCAGCTGGTAGATGACGGCATCCTTGTACCAGAGGGGGTCGGCGTTGAGCAGGGCGGCGCTGGCGGTTTCGGTAAGGCGTTTCATCCGTGTCTCCACGTATGCCTGTCAGGCGCCGTGCGGGTCGGTCGAGACCGGCGCAGCAGGTGGGCGGGGGGCGGGACGTTCCAGCGGCTGCACGTGCCAGACCGCGAACGGCAGCTGCGCCGGGTCGAGCCGGATGCGCTGGTGCTTGCCGCGCAGCTCGAAGCGCTGGCCGCGCATCAGCTCCTGCACCGCCAGGCCGGCCTGGTCGGGCAGGCCCCATTCCCACAGCGGGATTTCGATATCGACATCGTGCGCGGTGCGCGGGTCGAGGTTGATCGCCACCAGGAGCACGTCGTCGCCGAACAGGTAATCGGTGCCCGGCACGAAGCGCGCGAACCACAGCACCGCGTCGCTGCCGGCATGGTAGAAGCGCAGCCCCAAGTGGTTCTGCAGCGCGGGGTGGCCGGCACGGATCTCGTTGAGGCGCGAGATCTCGGCGACAATATTGCCGGGCTGCTGCCAGTCGCGCACGCGCAGCTGGTATTTCTCGGAGTCCAGGTATTCCTCGCGCACCTTGCCATCGAGCACGAAGGGCGCGCTCTCGCACAGTTCGAAGCCGCTGTACATGCCCCACAGCCCGGACAGCAGCGTCGCCAGCGCCGCGCGGATCAGGAACGCGGGGCGGCCGCCGTGATGCAGGAAGTAAGGGTTGATGTCCGGCGTGTTGACGAAGAAGTGCGGCCGGAAGAAATCGCGCAGGGGGCTTTGCGTCAGCTCGGTCAGGTACTCGGTCAGCTCCCACTTGGTGTTGCGCCAGGTGAAGTAGGTGTACGACTGGCTGAAGCCCAGCTTGGCCAGGCGCGCCATCATCTTGGGCCGGGTGAAGGCCTCGGCCAGGAAGATGGTGTCGGGGTGGCGCGCGCGCACGTCAGCGATCATCCATTCCCAGAACGGCAGCGGCTTGGTGTGCGGGTTGTCGACGCGGAAGATGCGGATGCCGTGGTCGGCCCAGAACATCACCACGTCGCGCAGTGCCTGCCACAGCGCGGCACCGGCCGGCGGCGCGGCGTAGAAGTCGACGTTGACGATGTCCTCGTACTTCTTGGGCGGGTTCTCGGCGTAGCGCAGCGAGCCGTCGGGCCGGTGCGCGAACCACTCCGGATGGTCCCGCAGCCACGGGTGGTCGGGCGAGCACTGGATCGCGAAGTCCAGCGCCAGTTCCAGGCCCTGCGCGGCGGCGGCGTCGATCAGCCGGCTGAAATCTTCGAAGGTGCCCAGCTCTGGATGCAGCGCATCGTGGCCGCCTTCGGCGCTGCCGATGGCATAGGGGCTGCCGGGATCGCCCGGCTCGCTGCGCAGGCTGTTGTTGCGGCCCTTGCGATGGGTGCGGCCGATCGGGTGGATCGGCGGGAAGTACAGCACGTCGAAGCCCATCGCGCGGATCGCGGGCAGGCGCGCGATGACGTCGTCGAAGGTGCCATGGCGCTGCGCGTCGTTGCTTTGCGAGCGCGGAAAAAGCTCATACCAGCTGGCGAAGCGCGCGGCCAGCCGGTCGGCCTCGACCGGCATCGCCACCGGATGGCGCGACGCGAACGGGCGTCCCGCCGGGGTCTGCATCACGGCCTGCATGGCCGCGGCGGTGCGCTCGGACAGCAGCAGTTGCAGGCGCCGTTCGTCGTCGCCGGCGGCCGCGGTCAGCTCGTCGACGATGGCGGAGAGTTCGTCGTTTGTGGCGGACTGCTGGCTGCCCTTCTTGCCGGACTTGCGGCCATTGCCGGCCTTGCCGTTGCCCGCTTTTCCATTTGCCGCCGGCCGCAGCAGCGCATCGGCCACCAGCCGCGCGCCTTCCTCGATTTCCAGCGCGACGTTGAGGCCCGCGGCGCGCTTCTTGCCGATCTCGTCGAGCCAGCTGGCATAGGTGTCGCGCCAGGCCTCGACGGTGAATTCATGCCGGCCCAGCGCCACCAGCGGGAAGCTGCCTTCCCAGCGGTCGTTGACGCCTGGCTGCATCGGCGTCTCGCGCCAGTCGCTCTCGCCCGGCGCGCGCCACAACACCGCGGCGGCAAGCTTGTCGTGACCATCCATCCAGATATCGGCGCTGACGTCAACGCGCTCGCCCACCACGCGGCGCACGGCGAAGCGGCCGGCGTCGCAGGCGGGCTCGACCCGTTCGATGGCGATGCGCGGCGCCTCCATGGCGGCCACCACGCTGCCCAGGCCGGTGACCGCCAGGGTTTCGTGGCCGTGCGGCGCGGTCGCGTCGGGCCGCGGCATGCCGGGCCGGCTCAGCGGCACCGGTGGCACTTCGTAGAGGCGGATATCGGCCGGCGCCAGCGTGATGCTGGACAGCGCATCGAGTCGGTTGGTGCCGTCGAGGGTGCCGCCCGGGCCGCCCGCGGCGGGCTCCAGGCGGGCGCTGGCATGCGGCATGGCACTGAGCACGCGGTCGGCGCCCAGGCTGGCCGGCTCCATCGGATCCGGGTTGAGCACCACCGCCAGTGCGGGGCCCGCGGCGGGCACGGCCGGGTCATCGCGGCGCGGCGCGGCATCGGGCCCGTTGCCATGGCCGTTGGGGGTGGGCAGGCGCGCCAGCACGGTCAGCGGCGCGTCGGGGCCGCTCAGCAGGCGCACGGCCAGGGCCGGCGCGGGGTCGCGCGCGGCCAGCCAGGTATTGGCCTCGAGCACTTCATGGGTGATGTCGTAGGGCACGCCGTCATGCACGTGGCCGTCCGGCGCCAGCGGATCGCGCGCCTGCGCGCCGCCGGTCTCGAACCCCGCCGGCACCAGGATGCCGTCGCCGATCGCCGCGGCGGTCCACAGCGCGCGCCGCGCGCTGAGCGCGTCATGGCGCGCCGGCGCCAGCGCCGGCGCCGCCAGCACCCGGCCGAGGCGGCGCAGCCGCGCCATTTCCTCGGTCAGCCAGGCGCTGCGGTAGTCCCACCACGGCAGCGAGCAGAAGGCGCCGTCGAAGCCGGCGGGCGCGAGTTCGTCCAGCTGTGCCGGGGTCAGCCCCGGGGTCCAGGCCAGGAAGCGCGGTGTGCCGCGCGCCGTTTCCGGCACCGCATCGCCGCGCAGGGTTGCCAGCAGGGCGGCCCAGCACTCACCGGGCACGCGTGCCGGGGCGCGGCAGCAAAAGCCGGCCGCGCCGGCGGCCCACGCCAGGCGCAGCCGCGCCGCCCACCATTGCACCAGCGCCTCGGCGATGTGCCGGTCATGCCAGCGCAGGCGCGTGCCGGGGATATGGTTGTCGGTTTCATGCGGCGCGAACGCGGGCGCCGCGGTATCGATCCAGGCGGCATCGGGAAGGTCGTCGGTCCCGGCGGCGCCGTCCGCCATATAGCGGTCCAGTGAAATATCGAGCAGCGGGGCCAGGCCATGCCGCGCGCACGCCGCGAGCGTGTCGTCCTCGGGCAGGTGCGGCCAGCCGCCGATCAATACGTGGTCGAACCCCAGTGCCGCCACGCGCTGCAGCGCATGCTGATCGGCTTCGGGCGTTCCGGTCAGGTCGATCTGGCAGATCCGCACATGTCCTCCCGGTGTTTCGCTCCGTCGGAGCAACAAAAATCCCGGAGCGGCGCCTTGCGGCCAGCCGCCGGGATGGCTCTGCCATGCGAAGTGCGTGCCAGCGCGCCCGCGCGCGGCGACGGGGCGGTTTGCCGAGGCACCGCAAGGGCGTGCGGCGCGCCGGCGCATGTGCCGATTCGGCAACGGCTTGTAAAAAGTACTGGTGGCCGCCGCGTTGATGGAAATATCGCGCAAGGCCGCGCGGGCGCTGCCGGCAGCTGCATTCCCCGGTATGGTTCTTGCCCCTGTGAGCCCATGCGTGCCATCGCCGGCACGGTGGCAAGCCATCTAAGGGGACTCATGGATCAGTGGCTGGAGGCGGCGCAATGGCCGGCAATGGTGGTGACGGTAGTGGCGACGTGGTTGGTCGGCTCGCGCTCGATCACACGGCGGCGCGCCGGCTTCTGGGTGTTCCTGGCCAGCAACGTGCTGTGGATTGCATGGGGCTGGCACGGTGACGCCCATGCGCTGATCGTGCTGCAGCTGGCCCTGATCGCGATGAACCTGCGCGGCATGCGCGAGGCGCGCAAGGCGTGGCGGGCCGCATCGCAGCACGCCTTCGCTGCAACTGGCGCCACGCAGGGCCAGCCGCTATCCTTGGACCAGTCCGGCATGCGCCGCATGCCCGGCGCCAACGCGCAACCGCCGGCAGCCGCCGGCTCCGATCGGTGACTTCACGGTCCGCCCGCGGACCAGGGCAGGTGTGCCATGGCGAAGAAAAAAATCCTGTTGCTCAATGCGCTGATCGCGGCCTCGCGCGAGGGTGAACTGGGCTGCCGCCGCGCCGCCACCGCCGCGGCCAACCCCCACCTCAAGTCGGTGCTGACCAGCCGCGCCAATGCGTTCGCGCAGGCCGCCCATGAGCTGCAGGCGTGCCTGCTCGACCTGGGCGAGGTGCCGGAGGCCTTGCCCATGACGGCTTCCGGCCCGGCCCCGGCGACACCGGCGATTGGCAAGCACAGCTCCGACCGTTCCATCGTGCAGGCCATCAGCAAGCGCGAACACGCGGTGCAGCGGCGCTATGCGCGTGCGCTGCGCATGCATGTGCTGGGCTCGCGCCTGCGTGCCGTGGTGCGCCGGCAGTATCGCGGCGTGCAGTTGAACCACGAGCTGTTCCGGGTGCTGCGGCAGCAGTACCGCGCGCCGCAAGAGCGGCCGTAGCCGGCGCGCATCGGGCCATACCGCTGCCATGCCGGCCGACCTTACTGCCTTCGAACATGCCGCCCGCCTCGTGCTGATGTACGGGCTGGTGCCGCTGTGGCTGCTGGCGGGCGTGGGCGACTGGCTCTGCCACCGGGCCACCCAGATCGAACGCAACGCCGGCGTCACCGAATCGCTGCTGCACATGCTGATGCTGGCCGAGGTGGGCCTGCCGCTGCTGCTGGTGCTGTTCCTGGAGGTCAACGCGCTGCTGATCGCGGTGGTGCTGGCGGCGTTGGTGATCCACGAGCTCACCGCATGGTGGGATGTGCATTACGCCAGCAAGCGCCGCCATATCGCACCGGTCGAGCAGCACATGCACAGCCTGCTGGAAGTGCTGCCGCTGGCCGCGGCGTCGTATGTGGTGGTGCTGCACTGGGACCAGTTTCTGGCCTTGTTCGGGCGCGGCCCCGAGCCGGCGCGGATGGCGCTGGCGCTGAAGGCCGAGCCGCTGCCGCCGGCGTATCTGGCCAGCCTGCTGGTAGCGGTGGTGCTGCTGGCGGGGCTTCCTTACCTGGAGGAGCTATGGCGCTGCGTGCGCTGGCGCCGGCGTGAACGCGAGGCCCTGCTGGCACAGGCGACGCGGGCCATGCGCGGCGGCGGCTGACCTGCCGCGGCGCCCGCTGGCGCGATAGTCCGTTGCGGTGCGGGCGCTGCGGGCGAGCAGCCGGCGCGCACGGCGCGCCGCCTGTCCAGGATCAGTCAGGCGCTTACTGCTTGGGCGCCGGATCCGGCGAATCGCCCTTCGGTCCGCTTGGCGCGTCGGCGGTCGGTGCGGCGGGCGCGCCCTGCTCGCGCGGCTTCTTGCTGCGCGCGGTGGTCGAGGCCTTGTCCGACTTGGACTTGGACTTCTTCATGGTGTCCTTGGCGCCGGGAGCGGAAGCGGAGCCCATGTCGGTAGCGGCCGGCTGGTTGCGCGAGGCGGGAGGCGAACCTTCGATCGGCGGCACGCTGGGGTTCGGCACGTTCGGCGACGTCGGGGCTTGTTGGGCAAAGGCCGGCAGGCAGAGCGCGGTGCCGACGACCAGTGCCGTGGTAGCGAGAGTGCGTTTCATGATGGTCTCCATTGCAAGACTACGTCGGTCGGGCCCAGGGCCCTCGGGATTGCCGGCATGCCTACTCGGCGCGCCGGCGATTCATGGGCGCGCGTCGCGGCCTTGCCCGCTGCGCGCCAGTTCGTGGTAGTGGCAGATGCGTGCCAGGGCCCAGTCCGCGGCGGCTTCGCGCACGGCGTTGCGCGCACCGGCAAAGCGGCGTGTCTCGGTAAAGGCTGCGATGCCCTCCGCGTGCGACACCACGTCGTGCGCGGCATGGCCGTGGCGGCGGAATACCCAGGCAAAGCACTGCGTGCCGGCGGGGATATCGCCGTCGCCGCCTCCATCGGCCACGCCGGTGTTGGCGATCGCCAGGTCCGCGCCGGTCAGCTGCATGGCGCCACGCGCCATTGCCAGCGAAACCGCCTCGCTGGTCAGGCCATGGCGCCGGATGGTCTCGGCCGGGACGTGCAGCAGCTGTTCCTTGGCGGACGGCGAGTAGGCCACGATCGCGCAGCGCAGCACGTCGCCGCATCCCGGCACCTCGGCGATGCGCGAGGCGATCAGGCCGGCGGTGCAGGATTCCGCCGTGACCACGCGCAGCCCATGGCGCAGCAGATAGCGCGCAATGCCGACGTTATTGCCGCCGCCTGCAGCGCCGTGGCTCATCGCAATCACTCGCATGTTCTCCATTGCGGTATCCGCAGTCGATTTCCCGCAGGGGGCAGGTTCCGTGCCAGCAAGTGGATAGCGCACGCGCGGCGCTGCAGGGACAGCGCGCGCCCGCTGGCGCCACGGGCGGTTCCAAATGCGGGGAAAAATGTACATGCAGCGCCGGAGCGCGCCTGTAAAAGCTGCGCGCCGCGCGCGACGCACACCATGCGCGGCGGTGGCGCTCATCTTGCATGTCCGGTGCGCAACGACCTGTACGGAGACCGTATGGAGACCCGTACCGAGGCCATGCATTACGGAGACCGACATGCCCGAGCAGCCGCCGAAGCCGCCCATGCCATCCGCGCCCCCAGACCGTCCCGCGCACGATGCGCCGCGCGCGCCGCGCCACGCCGGCAACCCCGAGGATGTGCGCAAGGGCCAGGTCACCGGTCCGCTGCCGCGCGAAGTCTTTCGCCAGCGCTTCCTGGCGCGCTTTGCCGACCCCGCCTATCGGCAGGAGGACGAAGCGCTGGACCGGCTCGAGCGCATTGCCTGGGATGCCTATGCGCAAAGCCGCAAGGCGCCGCTCACGCACAAGGCGGGCGCGGGCTATGCCGACCCGGATTACGATCTCTCCGACGAATGGCGCGCCGCCAGCGAGGCGGTGCGGGTGGCCCAGCAGCGCCAGGCCGATCCCTCCACGCGCTCGCGCGTGCTGCTGGTGTGCGCGGCCTCGCGCAACGACTACACCTGCCCGGGCGAGATGTCGAAATCCTGGCGCCTGGCCGGGCGCGCGCGCGAGCGACTCGAAGCGCAGGGCATCGAGGTCGACCTGCTCGACCTGAGCCACCTGACTTCCGACGCGCAACTGCATATTCATCCATGCAAGGGCTGCGTATCGACCGCGATGCCGCTGTGCCACTGGCCGTGCAGCTGCTATCCCAACCATGCGCTGGGCCAGGTCAATGACTGGATGAACGAGATCTACCCGCGCTGGGCCGCCTGCCACGGCGTGCTGATCGTCACGCCGGTGTACTGGTACCAGGCCACCAGCCCGCTCAAGCTGATGATGGACCGGCTGGTCTGCGCCGATGGCGGCAACCCGGATCCCACCACCACGCGCGGCAAGAACGTGGCAAGGGCCAAGGCGATCGAGCTGTCGGGCTGGGACTATCCCAAGCACCTGGCCGGCCGCGCCTACGGGCTGGTGGTGCATGGCGACGTCGCCGGCATCGAAGGCGTGCGCCGCGCGCTGTCCGACTGGCTGGACTGGATGGGACTGGTCGATGCCGGCGCCCAGGCGCGGCTGGACCGGTATATCGGCTACTACGAGCCTTATGCCACCAGCCACGTCGCGCTGGACCACGACACCAGCGTGCAGGGCGAAGTCGACAACGTGGCGCGTGCGCTTGCTTGCGCGGTCGAGCAGCTGCGCCATGGCCAACTGCGCAGCGCGGACCACGGCCTGGTGCCGCCGCGGCTGAAGTAGCGCAACGGGCCCGGGCAAGAACGGAGGCAACAACGGAGGCAACGATGGATCGCAGAGACAACTGGCGCGGCCCGCCATGGCACGAAAGTGCCGTGCCCGAGGCCGATATGCGCAGCCACTACGTGGGAGCCTATGGCGTGTACGACTATGACCAGCCAGTCGACCCCGGCGAATTTGGGGGGGGCCGTGCCGGACGCGGTAGCGGGGAATGGCGGCCGCACGAGGTCCAGGCTCCGCAAGCCCGGGGCAGGGCCGATCCCTACCGCCAGTTCACCGGCTACAACGAGCGCATGGACCTCTACCGTGGCGGGACGCAGCCATGGCGGCCGGTCGGACCGCGCAACTACCAGCGCAGCGACGAGCGCATCCTGGAAGACCTGTGCGAGCAACTGACGCGCAGTGGCCGGCTGGACCTGAACGAGGTCGAGGTGCGGGTCGAGCAGGGCGTGGTGACGCTGGAGGGCAGCGTGCCGGACCGGCACCAGAAGTACCGCATCGAGGATATCGCCGACGAGGTCTTCGGCGTCAGGGACCTGGTCAACCACCTGCGCGTGGCAAGGCCGGCCGGCGCCGAGGGCCATCCCGGCCACGGCATGCGCATGTATTGAGGGCGGCGGCGCGCAGACCATGCCCATGCCCGGTTCCACGAAGGCGGACACCAACCCGCGCGGCAACGCGGTCGGCGCGGCCGACACCGCGCTGCAGGCCTCGCTGTGCGAGCGCTTGTGGGAGAGCGGCCTCGACGTCAGCGAGATTGCGCTGGACGTGGCGCAGGGCCGCATCACGCTGCGCGGCGCGATCGGCAGCGCCGCCGACCGCGCCGCGGTGGAGGCCTGCGTGCGCACGCATGCCGGCGGGTGCGACGTCGTCAATCACATCGAGGTCGCGCCCGACCGCACCGGCGGCTGAACTGCGCGCGCTGGCACGGCTTTCGCAACGGAGCCGGTTCCGGCCACTGCCGAACGCGGCTGGCCATCAGCGATGGATTAACGAGGAAGGAGACTGTCATGAGATACACCGCGATCGTTGCGCTGGCCGCGCTGCTCAGCGCCCCCGCGTGGGCCCAGACCACCACCACTCGCCCGGGCGCCGACACGCGCGCGCCGGGCACGTCGGCCTCGGATGTCCTGCCGGGCCAGGGCGACACGCGCCGCGCCACTCCCGCCACGCCGGCCACACCCGCGACCCCGGGCGGCGCGGGCACCCGCGCCACCCCGGCAACGCCTGCCACGCCGGCCAGCCCCGCCGTCAACGAGGGGCCGCAATCGCCGCAACGGTATGACTATCCGGCTTCGGAACCGAAGGCGCCGAAGAGCCGCAAGTAACTGAGGCAAGCAGCGGCCGGGTCGCGCCAGCGTCTCAGAGACCCGAAGGCCAGGTCTCGGGCGCGCCCGGTGCCGGCGCCGCGGGTAGCGCCGGTACCGCGCTGCTGCGGTCGAACCACGCCAGCACGTCGAACTGCCGCGGCAGGATGGCGCGTGCGTAGTGGCTCTGCAGTTCAGTCTCCGGGCGGTAGATCACGCCGATGAAGCGCTCGTGCCGCGCCGGCATCAGCAGTTCGCGCAATTCGGCGTGCACGGCGCTGCCCTTGCCGTGGTCAACGCCATCTCCGCGTAAATCGGTCCAGCCCTGCGCATGGCCGGCTGCGTGGAACAGGTGCTCGTAGCTGTCTGTTCGCGCGGGGCGCACCTGCTTGACTTCCATGGGACCGTCCCACGAGGTTGCCGCCGCGACGGTGCCGTCGTAGGTGCTGAAGCCGACCAGCGCGGCCGCGTCGCCAAAGGCCTCGCGGCATAGCTGGCCGATATTCAGCTGGCCCTGGCTGGTGCCCATCTCGGTTTGCGACGCATCGCCGATATGCGAGTTGTGCGCCCACACCACCGCGCGCGATGCCGGCCCATGGGCGTGCAGCAACTGCTCCAGGGTCTCGAACATATGCGTGTCGCGCAGGTTCCAGCTGTCGTCGCTGCCGTGGTACATGACGCGGTAGTAGCGCTCGGCCGAAGCCACCAGGCGCGCATTCTGCGCGGCGTCGAGGAAATCCTCGTGCCCGTCGCGCGCGTAGGCGAGGCGCTTGTCGAGCAGGGCCTGCAGCTGTTCGACCACCGCGTCCTCGCAGTCGGCATG
Source organism: Cupriavidus taiwanensis (assembly GCF_900250075.1). Lineage (NCBI taxonomy): Bacteria > Pseudomonadati > Pseudomonadota > Betaproteobacteria > Burkholderiales > Burkholderiaceae > Cupriavidus > Cupriavidus taiwanensis. The sequence continues at coordinate 1,388,849 of NZ_LT977071.1, read as the reverse complement.
GGTGCCGTGCAGCACGGCGCGGCCGTAGCGCGCGGGGTCGCGCCGCCATGGTTCCAGGCAGCCATAGCGTTCGCGCGCAGCCTGCGCGGCGCGGGGATCGACGCCTTCCAGGTAAGCCAGCACCGCCGCCATCGAGGCGCCCAGGCTGTAGATATCGAGGCCGAAGAAACCGGCGCGCCGGGCCGGCGCCAGCGCGGCATTGTGCGCGTGCAGCCAGCGGATAAAGCGCGCCACCTCGAGGTTGCGCCACATCCAGACCGGGAAGCGCGTAAAGGCGGCGCGAGGGGATTCGGCGGGCCGCGGCGGGCGCCCGCGCACATGGCGGTCCACCGCCGCGGCGTCTGGCCAGTCCGCCTCCACCGCGATGATGCCGAAGCCGTGCCGGGCCACCAGCTGCGCGGTCAGCGCGGCGCGTGCGTGATAGAACTCGGCGGTGCCGTGCGTACTTTCGCCCAGCAGCACGACGCGATGATGGCCAAGCCGATCGGCGAGCGCCGCGGCAGCGTTGGCGAAGGGGCCGGTGAACGGGCTCTCGGCCGCGTGGTCGATCGCCGGCCACGGCACGGTCGCGGCAGCGATGGCTGCCACGGCGTGCGGGTCGGCCCGGTGTTGTGGCATGGTGGCGCGGGGTGCCGGCAGCGTGCCGGCATCCTCAGCGTTGCGGCAACCAGCGCGGGTCAGCCGTGAATGGTGCGGGGATCGTGGCCGAAGCTGTTGCGCGAGCGGATCTGGCCGTCGCGGCCATGGATCAGCAATTCGACGTGCTCGCGCTGGGCCTGCGAGGTGCCGGCGGCGACCGCCTCTTCCTGCGTGGCGTGGTGCGATTCGGCGTAGCGTGCGCCTTCGTGGATGACGTCCCAGCCTTCGTCGTGCGGAACGACGTGTATGTTGCTGCCCATGTCAGGTCTCCTCGGATATCGGTCCTTTTATTGTGGTCGATCTGCGCGCGCTGTCTATCCGGCGGCGTCTGACAGGCGCGAAGCGCTTCCGGTTCCACTTTAGGATGGAAATCCCTGGTTATTTGTCCGGCCTCTTGTAAGCTGGACTTGGATCGCAATCAGAGGAGCGGACCATGCGTGCAAGATTTGCCAGGGGGCTGACGCAGTCGCCGGTGACCGTGGTGGCCCGGGCGTTCGACGGAGAAGCGGTGCGCACTCCCCAGGTGGGCGACCTGGTGACGGTGTATAGCCAGGACCAGGACACCGAATTCAATATCCGCCTGTGCGAGGCCGTCGAGCCCGGCCGCTGGCGCGGCGTGGTCTACGCCATCGGGCGCGGACAGGACGTGCTGGTCACCGCCGAAGGGTTGGAAATCGACGATGTGGTCGAGGTGATGCGGGAGGAAATCGCCTCCGTGATTCCCTGCGGCCGATCCCACTGAACGCCGCACCCGTGCGGGTGCGGACTATCCGGAATTGAGGTTTCCCGAGGCCTGGCTCACGCCGGCCGCGCGGGCTGTTTCGGTACGCCCAGCCACATCGCCAGGCCGCTCGCCAGCAGCAGCGCCGCCAGCAAATAGAGCGCATGGTCGAGGCTGCCGGTGCGGGTCTTGATCTGGCCGATCACCCACGGGCTGACGATGCCGCTGGTGATGCCGATGCTGCTGATGAAGGCGATCCCGGCGGCGGTGCCGGCGCCGGGCAGGTAGCCCGGGGGCAGCGCCCAGAACACCGGCAGCGCGGCAAAGATCAGCACCGCCGCCACCGACAGGATGGCCAGCATCGCGCCCAGTCCCGGCAGCGGCAAGGTCAGCGCCGCCAGCGCCAGCGCGCCGCCCGCGGTGCACAGCAGGAAATGCCGATGGCGCTCGCCGGTGCGGTCCGAATGCCGCGCAATCAGGATCAGGCCGACCGCGCCCACCGCATTGGGCACCACCGAATACAGGCTTACCGACATCACGTCGGTCACGCCGAAATCGCGGATCATCAGCGGCATCCAGAAGCTGAGCGCGAGCGAGCCGCAGGTCAGCGAAAAATAGATAAAGGCGAACAGGTAGACGCGCGGGTTGCGCAGCACCTGGCGCAGCGCATGCAGCGAATGGCCGCCACCCTGGGTATGCGCGGCGGTGTCGCGCAGCAGGTGGGCGCGTTCGCGCTCGCTCAGCCAGCCGGCCTGCTGCGGCCCGTCGACCAGCAGGCGCGCGGCCGCCAGCCCCAGCAGCACCGCCGGCGCGCCTTCGATCGCGAACATCCATTTCCAGCCCTGCAGCCCCAGCACGCCGGCCATGTCGCGCATAATCCAGCCGGACACCAGCCCGCCCAGCACGCCCGCCACCGCCACGCCGGCAAAGAAGATCGCCATCACCGCGGCGCGCCGGCGCGCGGGAAACCAGTAGGTCAGGTACAGCACGATGCCGGGGAAGAAGCCGGCCTCGAACACGCCCAGCAGGAAGCGCAGCGCGTAGAACTGCGCCGGCGTCGACACCGCCATCATCGCCACCGACACGGTGCCCCACAGCACCATGATGCGGGTAAAGGTGCGGCGCGCGCCGAAGCGCGCCAGCAGCATGTTGCTCGGCACCTCGCACAGCACGTAGCCGACGTAGAACACCGCCGCGCCAAGGCCGTACATGGCATCGCTGAAGCCCAGGTCCTGCTTCATCTGCAGCTGCGCGAAGCCGATGTTGATGCGGTCCAGGAACGACACCACGTAGCACACGAACAGGAAGGGAATGATGCGCAGCCAGACCTTGCGGTAGAGCGCTTCCTCGTCGCGCGCGGCGAGTGCTGCGGTGGTTGGGGCGGCCGGGGCGGAAGGCGCCAGGCTGGATAGGGACGAAAGCTCCCCTGAGACCGGATGGCTCATCGATGTTGTCTCCGTGCGGTGGTGGCTGCGGCGGCGGGCAGCCGGGCGGTTGCCGCCAGTGGGCCGCGTCTGGTGCGCGTTGGCCCGGGATGGGTGGAAGGACAGCGCCAGGCGCAGGCTCGGACCGGCCGCGCCTGCGCCTGGTTATCCGGTCATGCCGGCGTGGTGTCGGCGCTGGCCACTACGCCGGCGCGCGCCTCGGCCATGGCCGCCAGCAGCACGTCGTGGTCGCCGATATGGTTCGCGAGCAGCAGGATCAGCTGCGCGTTGGCGGCCTGGCTCTGGGCCTCGTCGAGGTCGCGGTGCATCTCGATCAGCGCTTCGTAGAAGTCGTCGGGGCGCGCCAGGTTGGGCTGGGTGTTGAGCGAATTGGGCATGGCTGTCTCCGTTGGGCAGGGCTGGCGTGCGGGCCATCAGGCGGCCATGCGGCCCGGCTGCGGCGCGCGCAGGTCGGCGCCGGTGGCGCGCGCCAGCGCGGCGCGGATTGCGGCAGGGTCGGGACGGTGCCAGCGCGCGCACACATGCTGGTCGGGACGGACCAGGTAGCAGGTGCCGGGCCTGGCGCCGTAGCGCGCCGCCGCCAGGCCCTGGTCGTCGCGCAGCACGGTGGCGTGGGTGCAGGTCATGGGAGGTTGCGCGGCGTCGGTCACATAGACCAGCTGCAGCGGTGTGCCGGCCTGCTTCAGAGCGGCCAGGTCGGCCAGGGTGCCGCCATCGATGGCCTCCGGATTGCCGAACACCAGCAAGGTGAAATCGCCGCCAAGATACGACAGCAGCCAGCCGGCGCCGTCCACGCCGGACACCGGAGCATCGCAGCAGACCGCACCCGGCACCAGCTTGCCGGCAGCATCCGGGGCGGCGTCCTCGGTGTTCAGCGGCGAGCCATGCAGCACCGCCGGCACCGACAGCCTGCCGCTGTTGACCAGCGCGCGCGCGAACGCATGGCGCCTCGACAGCGCCAGCACCGCGTCGCGGAATACGCGGCTGGCGGCGCTCTTGGGCGTGATGAAGTCGGTCGAGCGGGTGGAGTTGAGGATGTTCTCGTCGGCGGCGAACTCGCGCTCGCTGGCGTAGGTGTCGAGCAGCCGGTCGCAGGCATGGCCCTGCAGCACGTAGGCCAGCTTCCACGCCAGATTCTCGGCGTCCTGGACACCGCTGTTGGCACCGCGCGCGCCAAACGGCGAAACGCCGTGCGCAGCATCGCCGGCGAACAGGATATTGCCGTGGCGGAAGCTGTCCATGCGCTGGCAGGAGAAGGTGTAGACGCTGACCCACTCCAGCTCGAACTTCACGTCCTTGCCCAGCAGCGCCTGCACCCGCGGGATCACGCGCTCGGGCGATTTCTCCAGCACCGGGTCGGCGTCCCAGCCCAGTTGGAAGTCGATGCGCCAGACATTGTCCGGCTGGCGGTGCAGCAGCACCGACTGGTGCGGATGGAAGGGCGGGTCGAACCAGAACCAGCGCTCGGCCGGGAAATCGGCCTCCATCTTCACGTCGGCGATCAGGAAGCGGTCGCGGAAGGTGCGGCCCTTGCTGTCCAGCCCCAGCAGCTTGCGCATCGGGCTGCGCGAGCCGTCGGCGGCGACCACATAGCGCGCGGCCAGCGGGTAGCAGCCGTCGGGGGTCTCGACCGTCAGCACCACGCCGGCGTCAGGCGCGCGGCGGCTTTCCACGCCGACCACCTTGTTGCGCCAGCGGATCTCGATATTGGACAGCGCCTGCGCGCGCTCCAGCAGGTAGCCTTCGAGGTAGTACTGCTGCAGGTTGATGAAGGCCGGGCGGCGGTGGCCGCTGTCGGGCAGCAGGTCGAAGCTGTAGACCTGCTCGTCGCGCAGGAACACCCTGCCGACATGCCAGCGCACGCCCTTGTCGACCATGCGCTCGCCGCAGCCGAGGCGGTCGAAAATATCCAGCGTGCGCTTGGAAAAGCAGATCGCGCGCGAACCGGTGGACAGCGTGCAGTCGTCGTCCACCAGCACCACGGGCACGCCGCGTTGCGCCAGGTCGATGGCGGTGGCCAGCCCCACCGGACCGGCCCCGACCACGACCACCGGATGCACCGCCGCGGGCGCGGCATCAGCGGATTGCCCGGCGCGCTGCTGTTCCGCGCAGGGCTGGTAGGCGAACGTCAGCCGCTGGTAGTCGATGCTGCTCATGCTTGTGTCTCCTCCACCTGAAATACTCTGTTGTGCGATGGCTTGCTGATGTGCCGTCGTCAGTCCTGCAGCGCGGCCCACATCTCCTGGTCGCGCTGGGCGGTCCAGATGCGCGGATGGCGCATGCCGCTGGCCTCGTCGTAGGCGCGCGAGACATCGAAGGGCAGGCAGTGCTCATAGATGAAGACGTGGCCGAACTTCGGGTCCATGGCGCGGCGCGTGTGCGCCATCGCGGCCTTCAGGTCGAGCTTTTCCGCCACCGCTTCCTGGCCGGACCTGAACAGCGTGGTGACGAAGTCCTTGGTGTAGGCGATGCCCTTTTTCACTTCATCGGGCGTGGTCAGCGCGGGGCCGCGGCCCGGCACCAGCTTCTCGGGGTTCAGCGCCTGCAGCGCGTCCAGCGTGGCGGGCCATTCGGCCAGCTGCGCATCGCCGCAGTAGCAGGCGGCGTCGTATTCGACCAGGTCGCCGGAGAACAGCACCTTCTGCTGCGGCAGCCACACCACGGTGTCGCCCTTGGTATGGCCCGAGCCCAGGTGGGCAATGCGCACTTCCAGCTGGCCCAGGAACAGGGTGATTTCCTTGTCGAACACCAGCGTCGGCCAGGTCAGGCCGGGCACCGTTTCCACGCCGGCGAACAGGCGCGGGAAGCGTTCAATCTCGGACTTCATGTCGGCCTCGCCGCGCTCGACGATCATCTCGTAGGTGCCGCGGCTGGCGATGATCTGCTGCGCGCCCTCGGCAAAGTAGGCCGACGCGCCCAGCACGCGCACCGCGTGATAGTGCGACAGCACCACGTACTTGATCGGCTTGTCGGTGATGGTGCGGATGCGCGCGATCAGGTCCTGCGCCATCGCCGGCGTGGCCGTGGTGTCGACGATCAGCACGCCGTCATCGCCGATCACCACGCCGGAGTTGGGATCGCCCTCGGCGGTATAGGCCCACGCGTTCTCGGACAGCTGGGTGAAGGTGATCTGCTTGGCTTCCAGGTCGGCCTGCGATGCGAATGCCTTGGACATGGCGTCTTTTCCTTTTGTGGCAGGGCGGGACGGCGCGGGAATGGCCGCAAGCGCATGCGGCGTGGCACTGGCTGTCTCGCCCCCGTTCGTATGGATTTCCGGATCTCGCACGGCTGGGTCTGCCGTGTCGCGACGGGGTAATGACATCTTAGGAAAGGTCGTCGAATTAATCAATAGCGAAATGATTAGCCTATGACAAATAATTGGAGCGACGAACTTCGAGCGGGTCGAGATGGGGGTAAACCCGCGTGCGGCGGGATCCGGGGGGCGTTCGATTAATATCCGGTTTTTCCGAACACACAGGACGCTGATGGCCAGACCCAGGGCGGGGACAGCGGTGGCGCCGGCGGGCGCGCCGGCGGCGCGTGCCGACAAGGCGCAGCGCGGCATCCAGAGCGTGGAGGTGGGCGCGCGCCTGCTCGCGGCGCTGGCCTCGGCGCGCGTGCCGATGCCGCTGGCGGCGCTGGCCGACGCCGCGCAGCTGGCGCCGGCGCAGGCGCACGCCTATCTGGTCAGCCTGGCGCGGCTTGGCCTGATCAAGCGCGACCACCTGTCCGGCCGCTACGAGCCCGGACCGCTGGCGCTGCGCCTGGGCCTGCTGCACCTGGAGCAGGACGCCGCCTGGCGCGCCGCGCTGCCACGCGCCGACGCGCTGGCGCAGGCGCTGGGCTGCAGCGTGGCAATCTGCCTGGCCGGGCCGCAGGGACCGACCATCGTGCGCTATGTGCCGGCCACCGCGCCGCTGCACGTCAACCTGCACGTGGGCACGGTGATGGCGCTGGCGGCCACTGCCACCGGCCGGGTGTTCTGCGCCTTCCAGCCGCCGGCGCAGTGGCAGCCGTTGTGGCAGGCGCAGCAGCCGGATGCCGGCGAAGCCGACCTGGCCGCGTTCGGCGACAGGCTTGCGGAAATCCGTGCGCGCGGCATCGAGCGCAGCATCGATGCGCCCAGCCCGGCCGTCAGCAGCCTCAGCGTGCCGGTGCTCGACGGCGCCGGCGCGCTGCGGCTGGTGCTGACGCTGGTGGGATCGACCGGTGCCATCGACGTCGACTGGCACGGCGCGGCGGCGCGGGCCTTGCTCGCCGCGGGCGCGGAGATCGGCGCGGCGCTGCGCGAACCGAACGGTGAACAGGCATGAGCGGCGCGACCGAAACCACGCAAGACCCCGACGGCGGCAAGCCACAGCGCGGCATCCAGTCGCTCGACAGCACCGGCCAGTTGCTCGGCGCGCTGGTGGCCGCGGGGCGGCCGCTACCGCTGCGCGACCTGGCGCTGGCCGCGGGCATGCCGGCGGCCAAGGCCTTTCCGCACCTGGTCAGCCTGCAGAAGACCGGACTGCTGGCGCGCGATGCCGCCGGCAACTACCTGTGCGGACCGCTGGCGCTGGAACTGGGGCTGATCGCGCTGCAGCGGCTGTCGCCGACGCGCGAGGCCGAACCGGAGGTGATCGAGCTGGCCGGGGCCACGGGCCTGAGCGTGGCCATGGCGGTGCTGGGGCCGCTCGGGCCCACCGTGGTGCGGCTGGAAGAATCGGCGCGGCCGCAGCATGTCAGCCTGCGCGTGGGCACGGTGCTGTCGCTGGTCCATACCGCGATCGGCCGAACTGTCGCGGCGCACCTGCCGGCCAATGTGCTGCCGGGCCTGCTGCGCAACGATGCGCTGCGCATGGCAGGCGCCGCCGCCGACCAGGTGCTCGGACCCGGCGGCAAGCTGGCGCCGGCCTACGCCGGGCGTCTGGCGCAGGTGCGCGCGGCGCGCATCGACAATGCGCAGAGCCATCCGGTGCCGGGCATCGACACGCTGGCGGCACCGGTGTTCGACCACACCGGCAGCCTGGCGCTTGTAATCGCGGTGATGGGTTCCAGCGGTAGTTTCGACAGCAGCACCGAAGGCGCCACCGCCGCGCTGGTGCGGCAGGCGGCGGCGCGGCTGTCGTGGCGCTTCGGCGCGCCGGACGCAGCCTGAGGCCAGGCAGTCAGTTGTCCAGCTTGATGTTGGCGGACTTGATCAGGCCGTCCCACTTCTCGTATTGCGCGCGGATATAGCTGCCGAACTGCGCCGGCGTGGCGGGGAAGGGCACCGTGCCCTGGCTGGCCAGCCTGGCAGCCAGGTCCGGCTGCTTCAGCGCCGCCACGATCTCGCCGTTGAGGCGGTCGATCACGGCCTTGGGCGTGCCCGCCGGCGCCGCCACGCCGAACCATGCGGTCAGCTCGTAGCCGGGCACGCCGGCAGCGGCCAGCGTCGGCACGCCGGGCAGCTGCTCGGACGGCTTCTGCGTGGTCACCGCCAGCGCGCGCACGCGCTTGTCGCGGATATACGGCAGCGCCGTGGAGACACTGTCGAACATCATGGTAATGCGCCCGCCGATCAGGTCGGTCATCGACGCGGCGCTGCCCTTGTACGGAATATGCGTGATCTCGACACCGGCCAGGTGCGTAAACAGCTCGCCCGCCAGGTGCGACGACGAGCCGTTGCCGAACGAGCCGTAGGTCAGCCTGCCCGGCTCCTTGCGCGCCAGCGCCAGCAGTTCCGGCACGGTGCGTGCCGGCACGCTGGGATGCACCACCAGCACGTTGGGCAGGTAGGCCACCGACGCCACCGGCGCGAAGTCCCTGAGCGGGTCGTAGCCGGGCTTGTCATAGAGGCTCTTGTTCACCGCGAGCGAGCCGAAGGTGCCGAACAGCAGCGTGTAGCCGTCGGCCGGGGCGCGCGCCACGGCGATCGCCGCCAGGTTGCCGCCGGCGCCGGGGCGGTTGTCGATCACCACCGGCTGCTGCAGCCGCGCCGACAGCGCGTTGCCGATCTCGCGCGCCAGCAGGTCGGTGGCGCCGCCCGGCGGGAACGGCACCACCAGCCGCACCGGCTTGTCGGGGTAGTCCGCCAGCGCGGTGCCGGCGGCGGTGGCCGCGCATGCAAAGAGCAGCCCCATGGCCGCACGCCTGATCCAACCCTGCATCGCTGTCTCCTTTCCTTGATCTGTTGCGATGGAACGGGCGTCAGTGTGTCGCAGCCGCGGCGCGCGCGGGTTCGGGATTGGCGAAGGTCGGGTTCGGCCCGATGCCGTGCCGCTCAGTCAGGCCGGCGCAGCCGCGCGATGGTGCCGAACAGGGTTTCCAGCTCCACCGGCTTGACCAGGTGCGCATCGAAGCCGGCGGCCTCGGTATGCTGCCGGTCCGCCGGCTGGCCGAAGCCGGTCAGCGCGACGTAACGGGTCGATTCGGTGCCCGCCACGCCGCGCATGGCCCGCACCACCTCGAAACCGTCCATGCCCGGCATGGCCAGGTCGATCAGCGCGATATGCGGACGGCAGCGCGGCGCCACGTGCAGCGCTTCGGAGCCGTCGTAGGCGATGGTCACCTCGTGGCCGCACATCTCGAGCAGCATCGCCAGGCTGTCGGCGGCGTCGCGGTTGTCGTCGACCAGCAGGATGCGCTGCACCTGCAGCTCGGCCTGGTCGTGGCCGGTGGCGGGCAGGGCGGTGCGGTGCGCATCGTCGGACGGGCGCGCGGCCGGTAGCGGCAGCCGTACCGTGAAGGTGCTGCCCAGCCCCGGCCCGGCGCTGGTGGCCGCGATGGTGCCGCCGTGCAGCTCCACCAGCGAGCGGCACAGCGACAGGCCGATGCCCAGTCCGCCCTGCACATCGGTGCCCGGCCGGCTTTCCTGCACGAACAGCTGGAAGATGTCCTCGAGCGCATGCGGCGAGATGCCGCGGCCCTGGTCGGTCACCCGCAGCTCGAGGGTACGGTTCTGCACCGCCGCGGCAATCGTCACCACCGAGCCGGACGGTGAAAACTTCGACGCATTGAGCACCAGGTTCTGCAGCACCTGCACCAGCCGGGTCTTGTCGGCATCCATGCGGATCGCGCCGGGCGCGCCCTGCACGTCGACGCGCTGCGACTTGGCATCGAGCGCCGGGCGCGCGCCCTCGATCGCCAGCGCAATGATCTCGTCGAGTTCCACTGGCGCGGTGCGCAGCTCGATCCGGCCGGAGGTGATGCGCCCGATATCGAGCAGGTCGTCGACGAGCCGGCTCAGGTGCGTCACCTGGCGCTCGATCAAGGCCAGGCTCTGGTTAGCCAGCGCGCCGTCGCCCGGGGCGAGCCGCATCGCGGTCAGCGCGCTGCGCACCGGCGCCAGCGGATTGCGCAGCTCATGCGACAGCGTGGCCAGGAACTCGTTCAGGCGCTGGCTGGAACGTTCCAGCTCCTCGCGGCGGCGGCGTTCGCTCATGTCGCGCGTCACCTTGGCAAAGCCGCGCAGCGCGCGTGAATCGTCGTAGACGGCGGTCAGCGTGACATTGGCCCAGAACAGCGAGCCGTCCTTGCGCACGCGCCAGCCCTCGTCCTCGACGCGCCCGGCGCGCCGGGCCAGGTCGAGGTGCCGGGCCGGCTTGCCGGCGGCGATGTCCTCCTGCGGATAGAACAGCGAAAAATGGCGGCCGATGATCTCGTCGCGGCGGTAGCCCTTGATATAGGACGCGCCGGAATTCCAGCTGACGATATGACCGCCGGGGTCGAGCATGAAGATCGCATAGTCCTTGACCCCCTCCACCAGCAGGCGCAGCGATTCCTCGCTCTGGCGCAGCGCCTCGGCGGCGCGGCGCTGCTCGGTCAGGTCGCGCGTGACCTTGCCGAAGCCGATCAGCCGGCCCTCGGGGTCGCGCAGGGCGGTGATGACGACGTTGGCCCAGAAGCGGCTGCCGTCCTTGCGCACGCGCCAGCCCTCGTCCTCGAAGCGGCCCAGTTCGGCGGCCGCCTTGAGCTCGGCGTCGGGCCAGCGCCGGGCCACCGCGTCGGGCGTATAGAACTGCGAGAAATGCTTGCCCAGGATCTCCTCGCGCCGGTACCCCTTGATGCGGGCTGCGCCCTTGTTCCAGCTTGAGACATGGCCCCCCACGTCGAGCGTGAAGATGGCGTAGTCCTGCACGGCTTCCACCAGCGTCCGGTAGGGGGTGTCGGCGGCGTTCGGATGGTCCGGGCCATTGGCCTCGAGGCTGCTGGCGTTGCCGGCAAGGGGTTGTGGATCGTGGGGGCGTCTTGTCATGGGATGGGTTGGGCGACGTGCCGGCGCTGCCGGCGCATCCGATCCTGATGGTGCGGTAAGGATACGCCTGCTTGCGCTGCGCTGGCACCCGCCCGCACGGCCAAGTGCAGCACGGACGTCCCGGCAGGCCGGCGCACGGCAACGTCGGACGCTTCCGTGCCGGGAATCGGAATGTACGGATTGTCTGGCCAGGGCGGCTCCATAGAATGGACGCACGAGGTTCTCAAGGTCTCACTGCCCACAGCGCCGATGACACAGTCCGACGATCGCCAGCCGCAGCGCGAAGCCATGCCGTGCAGCACGTGTTGCCTGATGGCCGGCGCCTGCCCTGACTGCGCACCCGCCGGCCAGGCGTGTGGCGCGCCGGGCATCGAAGCGGCGCAACGCATGGTGCGCCTGCGCAAGGGCGAATTCCTGTACCTGATGGGGGACCCGGTGACATCGGTCTATGCCATTCGCGTCGGCACCATCAAGACCCATGTCACCACCGAGGACGGGCGCACCCAGGTGGTCGCCTTCCACTTCCCCGGCGACATGGTCGGGCTCGACAGCCTGGTGCGGCCGCACTATGCGTCGTACGCCACCGCGCTGGAAGACACCAAGCTGTGCCTGTTCACCGTGGACGCGCTGCGCCTGGCCGCGGCCACGCTGGCGCCGTTCGGCCGGCAGCTGCTGCTGGCACTGGACGGCCAGCTGCAGCGCGCGCGGGCCGTGCAGACCATGCTGGCGCTGATGACCGCCGAAGAGCGCCTGGTGACGTTCCTGCTGTGGCTGGCGGACGGCTTTGCGCTGCGCGGCTATTCGTCGTCGGCCTTTGTGCTGCGCATGAGCCGCGAGGAAATCGGCAGTTATATCGGCCTGACGCTGGAAACGGTGAGCCGGCAGTTCTCGCGGCTGGCCGAAGGCGGCCTGATCACGGTACGGCACCGCACCATCACGCTGCTCGACAAGGCCGCGCTGCGGGCCATTGCCGCGCGCCCGATGATCCTCGCCCATCCGCCCGCGCCGCGCTTGCGCGGGGCCGGCGACGCAACCGCACCCGCGCGAGGCTGACATGGAACCGGCCAGGACACCCGCAGCAAGCGACCCCGACAGGCATCGGGAAGCGGATGCCGACCGCCTGCGCCAGATCGAGACGCTGAACCTGTCCTACCTGCTGCTGGTACAGCGGCTGATGCGCGAGAACGAGGCCGAGGCGCTGTTCCGGCTCGGCCTGGGTCGCGAGATGGGCCGCCTGCTGGCATCGCTGACGCCGACGCAGGTCATCGCGCTGGCGCGGTCCAGCCTGATGCTGTACCGCTTCCGGCTGGATGACAGCCTGCTGGTGGCCGCGCTGACCGGGGCCGAGCCGCCGCACGCCTTGCACGGCATGCATGCCGCGATCGTGATGGCATCGCGGCGGGATTGAGACACGACTTCTGAGAATCGGAGGGTTATATGACGGGCAATGCGATCACGCATGTCGATCTGAAGCGGATGACCATGGCCGCCGACCGCCGCGGCGGGTGGCCGCCCGCGGCCGACCGCACCGAAATCGCCGGCACGCTGCAGATGCAGGACATCGTCCAGGCCCTTGGCGCCGAGGCCGCCGAGCAGCGCTGCATCGAAGCCGGCCTGGAAACGCTGGCCATGGCCGGGCACCCGCCGGTGCGGGCGGTGGTCTCGGTGGGCCATGGCCGGCAGCCGGCGCTGGAGTTCCATGTCGATGCCGACATCAACACGTGCGTCGCGCTCGACCGCACCCTGCAGCAAGCCATCGCCAGCCGCTTCACCAGCGTGCTGCCGCCCGGTCTGGCGGTATCGGTGCTGCCGCTGGACATCCATATGCGCGAATGCGGCGGGCAGGACCAGGGGCCCGAGGCGCCGTCCTGGGGCGCGTGCGCGCGCGAGCTGCTGACCGGCGGCGAGATGCAGCAGCGGCTGGCGGTGGTATGCGCCTATCTGTCGGTGTTGCAGGACGCGCAAAGCCTTGCCGAGCGGCTTGGCTACCTGCAGCAGAACCTGCTCGACCAGGGCCAGGAGGCGCTGTCCTGGCGCCTGCGGCGGCACCGCAGCGTCGAGGGACGCGCGCTGGCGCAGGCGCTGGAGGGGCTGGCCCGCGCCGCGGACAGCGCGCTGTATGAGTCCGGCACCCGCTACAGCCGGGAGCGGGCCAGCTTCCAGGTCGAACAGATGCAGCAGCTGCATGACCAGATCGCGCGCTTTCGGGACAGCTGCCGGCTGGCGCAGCCGCAGTCCGGTCCCCGGCACGCCGCGGGCACGGCGGGCTGAGGGCGCGCTGGGGTCAGATGCCGGCCATGCAGGTGTACTTGATCACCAGGTAGTCGTCGATGCCGTAATGCGAGCCCTCGCGGCCCACGCCGGATTGCTTGACGCCGCCGAACGGCGCCACCTCGTTCGAGATCAGGCCCGTATTGACGCCGACCATGCCGTATTCCAGCCGCTCCGAGACGCGCCAGACCCGGCCCAGGTCGCGTGCATAGAAGTAGCTGGCCAGGCCGAACTCGGTGTCGTTGGCCATGGCGACCACGTCGTCCTCGGTGTCGAAGCGGAACAGCGGCGCGAGCGGGCCGAAGGTTTCCTCGCGCGCCACCAGCATGCCGGGCGCGACGTCGGCCAGCACCGTCGGCTGGAAGAAGGAGTGGCCGAGCGCGTGACGCTGGCCGCCTTGCAGCAGGCGGGCACCCTTGCCGAGCGCATCGGCGATATGCTCCTCGACCTTGGCCACGGCCTTGTCGTCGATCAGCGGGCCGATGCGCACGCCGTCGTCCATGCCGTTGCCCACCTTCAAAGCCGCCACTGCGGCGACCAGCTTCTGCGCAAATGCTTCGTAGACGCCGGACTGCACGTAGATGCGGTTGGCGCAGACGCAGGTCTGACCGGCATTGCGGTACTTGGAAACGATCGCGCCTTCGACGGCGGCGTCGAGGTCGGCATCGTCGAACACGATAAAGGGCGCGTTGCCGCCCAGTTCCATCGACACCTTCTTGATGGTGGCGGCGGTCTGCGCCATCAGCACGCGTCCGACTTCGGTCGAGCCGGTGAAGGTCAGCTTGCGCACCAGCGCATTGCTGCTCATCTCGCCGCCGATCGCGCTGGCCGAGCCGGTCACTACCGACAGCACGCCGGCGGGGATGCCGGCACGCTCGGCCAGGGCCACCAGCGCCAGCGCCGTCAGCGGCGTCTGCGAGGCGGGTTTGACCACCATGGTGCAGCCGACCGCCAGCGCCGGGCCGGCCTTGCGGGTGATCATGGCGGCGGGGAAGTTCCACGGCGTGATCGCGGCACAGACCCCGACCGGTTCCTTGGTCACTACGATGCGCTGGTTGCTGACCGGGGCGGGAATGGTATCGCCATAGACGCGCTTGCCTTCCTCGGCAAACCATTCGATGAACGAGGCCGCGTAGGCGATCTCGCCGCGCGCCTCGGCGATCGGCTTGCCTTGCTCCGCGGTCATGATGCGGGCCAGGTCTTCCTGGTTCGCCATGATCAGCTCGAACCATTTGCGCAGCAGCGCCGAGCGTTCCTTGGCGGTGCGGGCGCGCCATGCCGGCAGCGCGCGGTTGGCGGCCTCGATGGCCTGGCGGGTCTCTTCGGCGCCCAGCTGCGGCACCTGGCCGACGCGCTCGCCGGTGGCGGGATTGGTCACGTCGATGCGGCGCTCGCCATCGATCCAGCGGCCGTCGATCAAGCACTGCTGCCGCAGCAGCGAGGAATCCTGGAGGTTCAGCATGGTTGTCTCGGTGTATGCCGGCAGTGGCGCCGGGTCTTTGTCGTTGGGCCGGAGACAACGATTGTAATCCCGCTACCCGGGGGTGGTTCCGGACGGTGCCTTGGCGGACGGCGCCTCGATGCCCCAGTCGCCGCATTCGAGCCAGTCGTCGCCGAGCAGTTCGACGGGATGCTGGGTGCGGCTGGAGCCGTTGCCGCAGCGCATCGAGTCGACCGGGCAGTATTGGTCGCAGCCCCAGCAGATGCGCTCGGGATGGCTGGGATGGATGGGAAATTTCTTGGCCATGATGGCCGATTATGTCGACGCTTCCGGATCCCGGACTTGTGCGGGATCAAGGCGGCATCAACGGCGCCGTGACGCCAGGTCAGGGTCAAGATCAACGCCAGCCGTCGGCGTCGAGGCGCGTCCAGCGGTCGGGCGCTTCGCCGTCGTCGGACGCAAGCAGCAGTGTCTGGCCGCAGTGGCCGCAGCGGTACACGAACGCATTCTGTCCGCTCGCCATGCGCAGCGTCGCCGAAATCGCCAGTTGCGGATGCGGCGGCACATGGCCGGGGCGGTCCAGTTGCGACTCGCACAGGTCGCATAGAGACATGGTGGTTTCCTCCGCGCGAACGGCTGCGTCTGTAATGCTGTGGTGCAGCATTCGCTGTTTCAGTATAGCGGTGCAGCTCCGATGCGACAGGTGCGCGAACGCACGCTACTCGCCAAGGAACTCGGCCACCACTTCCATGCCTTCAATGTGATCCGCCACCACCTTGGCGATGGTAATCAGCGGTATCGCGAGCAACATTCCCCACACGCCCCACAGCCACGTGAACAACAGCAGCGCCACGAACACCGCCACGGCGTTCATGCGCGCCATGCGGCCGGTCATCCACGTGGTGATGACCGAACCGATCAGCGTCGCGATCAACAGCGAACCGCCCGCCGCCGCGGCGGCCATTCCCAGCGTGCCGAACTGCATGAACGTGACCATGCCCAGGCACAGCGCGATCGCCAGCGCGCCGAAGTAGGGCACCAGGTGCAGCGCCGCCGCCGCGATCGACCAGCTGCCGGCATTGTCGACGCCAAGCCATTTGAGCAGCAGCCAGGTGCACACGCCCAGGCCGGCGTTGGTCACCAGCAGCATCCCCATGTAGCGGCGGATCGAGCGGTTGACCTCGTCCAGCATGTGCACGCTGATCTTCTTTTCCGAGATGGTGGTGCCCACCATCTTGATGAACTTGCGCTTGAAGGTATCGCCGGCAAGCATCAGGAAATACAGCAGGAACACCACCACCACCGCCTGCGCCGCCATGGTGAAGATGCTGACCGAACCGGCCAGCAGCATGTTGTTGATCTGGCCCGCCGACTGCTCCACTACAACGTGGGTGCCGCGCGCCGGCGGCGGCTGGCCGGTGCCGCTGAGCACGGTGGCGGCGCGGCGTATCTTCTGCCACATCGAGTCGTCGCCGCTGAGCAGCGCGCCGACGGATCGCGACAGCTTGCTCGCCATCTCCGGCAGGCTGTTGACCATCGACTCGACCTGTCCCTGCAGCAGGTAGGCGCCGCTGAGCAGGGCGGCGAGCAGTGCCAGCAGCACGATGGTGCTGGCCAGCGAGCGCGCCAGTCCCAGCCGCTGCAGCGCGCACACCAGCGGGTCGAGCAGGTAGGCCATCACCACCGCGATCACCACCGGCACCAGGAAGTCGCGCGCCACGTGCACGGCGTACAGCGAGAACAGCACCGCCAGCACCATCAGCGCGGTGCTGGCGCGATGCAGCGCGCCGGCGACGGCGGCATCGGTCAGCAGCGCGGGCGCTGGCGTGGACAGATCGGCGGCGGCGGCGTCTGCGGGGCGGCCAGCGTCGGTCAGTTGCGGGACGGGCTGCGCTGGCGGCAGCCCCGGGGCGGTGGGATCGGGAACAGTCGACATAGCCGGGCGCTTCGGCAAAAGGCCTGGCGCTACCCTCGAAGATAGCTTGCTGGCAGGCGATGGCTGTCGGACGCCGCCGCCTGCCGGTGTCAGACAAGCGCGGCAGCGCGCATGCATGCGCCGCGCAAACGACACCGCCCGGCGGCCAGCATGGCGCTGGCGGCCGGGCGGCGGGTAGCGGACCGGGCGACTTCAGCCCGTCACGGTCTTGGTCTCGAGGAACTCGGCGATGCCTTCGGGGCCGTACTCGCGACCGTTGCCGGAAGTCTTGTAGCCGCCGAAGGGGGCGGTGATATCCATCATCGCGCCATTGATGCGCACATTGCCGGCGCGCAGGCGCGCCGCCAGCCTGCGTGCGCGCGCCGGATCGGACGAGGCGACATAGGCGGCGAGGCCGAAGTCGGTGTCGTTGGCGATGGCCACGGCTTCCTCTTCGCTGTCGTACGGCAACAGGCACAGCACCGGCCCGAAGATCTCCTCGCGGGCGATGGCCATGTCGTTGCGCACGTCGGCGAAAATGGTCGGGCGGGCATAGAAGCCGCGCTCGATGCCGTCGGGGCGGCCCGGGCCGCCGGCGGCCAGCCGTGCGCCTTCCTCGATGCCGACGCCGATCAGGCGCTGCACCTTGTCGTACTGGCCGCGGTTGGATATCGGGCCCATCCTGGTGTCGGGATCGGACGGATCGCCGACCTTGACCGCATTGGCCACCGCCGCCGCGATCTGCACGGCTTCCTCGTAGCGTGCGCGCGGTACCAGCACGCGCGTGGGCGCCACGCAGGTCTGGCCCGAATTGACCATGCACTGGGCCACGCCGCTGGTCACCGCCGCCTGCAGGTCGGCGTCGTCCAGCACGATCAGCGGCGACTTGCCGCCCAGTTCCTGCGCCACGCGCTTGACGGTGGGGGCGGCGCTGATAGCCACTTCCACACCGGCGCGGGTCGAGCCGGTGATCGATACCATGTCGACCCGAGGATGCGACGACAGCGCGGCGCCGACCACGCGGCCTTCGCCATAGAGCATGTTGAACACGCCCGGCGGCGTGCCGGCGGCATCCATGATCTCGGCGAAGATCTGCGCGTCCAGCGGCGCGATTTCGGAGGGCTTGAGCACCACGGTGCAGCCCGCCGCCAGTGCCGGCGCCACTTTGGCCGCGATCTGGTTCAGCGGCCAGTTCCACGGCGTGATCAGCGCGGCCACGCCGATGGCCTCGCGCAGCACCAGGCTCTTGCCGCGCGGGCTTTCGAAGGCAAAGTCGCGCAGCGCCTGCAGTGTCGCCTGCAATTGCCCCAGCCCGATCGCCGCCTGCAGGCTGGTGGCCAGCGTGATCGGTGCGCCGATCTCCTGGCGCACCGCCTGCGCCAGGTCGGGCATGCGCGCCTGGTAGGCGGCGATGATGCGCTCGAGCAGCGCAATGCGGGTTTCGCGGGTGGAAAGCGACCACGCCGGGAAGGCCTCGCGCGCGGCGGCGACGGCGCGGTCCACGTCCGCGGCGGTGCCCATGGCGAGCCTGCCGGCCACCGCTTCGGTGGCCGGGTCGATGATGTCGGCCTGGGTGGCGCCCTCGGCGGGCTGCACCCATTTGCCGTGGATATAGAACTTGTCGACGATATGCATGCCGGTTGCCTCGATGGATTGTCGTCCGCTCAGGCCGGACGGTCGCCGATGATGGTGGCGCGGTTCATGTGGCGCACCGCGGGGAAGTAATCCTGCACGGCGTAATGCTGCGTGGAGCGGTTGTCCCACAGCGCGATCGTGTCCGGCTGCCAGCGCAGCCGCACCTGGTACTCGGGTGCGGCGGCCTGGCGGTACAGGTACTGCATCAGGTCCAGTTCCGCCGGCCGGAAGTCGGAGCCGAAGCGATACGGCTGTTCCTTGGCGAAGTTGGCGAAGTGCGTGGTGAAGGCCTCGTTGACGAACAGGATCTTCTCGCCGGTCTCCGGATGGGTGCGTACCACCGGGTGCACCATGGGCGGATACTTGGCGCGCATCTCCACATACTTCTCCTCGCTCAGCGCGGTGCCGAACGCGGGCATGGCATCGTGCACCGCCTTCAGGTTGGCGATGCGGTCCTTCATCTCCTGCGGCAGGTTGTCGTAGGCGGCGGCCATGTTGATCCAGATGGTGTCGCCGCCCACCTCGGGGCACTCCAGGCAGCGCAGCATCGAGCCCATCGACGGGATCTCGCGCCACGACACGTCGGAGTGGTACAGGTTCTCGCGGCCGCGGGTCTTGTCGTTGCGGCCGAACACCACCAGTTCAGGATGCTCCGGATGGTTGGTGAACATCGGGTGCACTTCCAGCTCGCCGAAGCGCCGCGCCACCGCTACGTGCTGGGCCGGCGTGATGGCCTGCTTGCGGAAGAACAGCACCTTGTACTTCAGCAGCGCGCGGCGCAGCGAGAGATAGGTGTCGTGGTCGAGGGTCTCGCGGAAATCGATGCCCTCGACCTCGGCGCCGATGGTCGGCGTGCAGCGGCGCACGGTGAAGGGAAACGGCTCCGGCTCGAGCGCACGGTAGTCTTGCGGGCTGATGGTGGCGGGTGCGGTGGCTTGCATGGTGGTCTCCTTGGTAGTGTTTGTGCCAATGCAGATGGGACTCAGCGGAGCGCGGCCCTGAGCAGGTCCGCGGCCTTTTCGCCGATCATGATGGCCGGCGCGTTGGTGTTTCCGCCGACCAGGGTCGGCATGATCGAGGCATCGGCGACGCGCAGGCCCTGCACGCCGCGCACGCGCAGTTCCGGGTCGACCACGGCCATGTCGTCGACGCCCATCTTGCAGGTGCCGACCGGGTGGTAGACCGTATCGGCGTGGTTGCGCACGAAGTCCTGGATCGCCGCCTCGTTGCCGCTGTCGGGGCCGAACGCATCGGTCAGCACCTCGCGCCCGCCGTGCTGCGCCAGTGCGGGCTGGGCGAAGATGCGGCGGATCGCGCGCACCCCTTCGACCATGCCGGCCATGTCTTCCTCGGCCGAGAGGAAGCGCGGATCGATCAGCGGCGCTTCGCGCGTGTCGGCGCTGCGCAGGCGCACGTGGCCGCGGCTCTTGGGGCGCAGCACGCAGGCATGGCAGGAGTAGCCGTGGCCCAGGTTGCCCAGGTTGCGGTTACCGACCAGCGCCACCGCGAAGTGCAGCTGCACGTCGGGGATCTCCAGTTCGGGCCGGCTGCGCAGGAACGCGCCGGCCTCGGCGATATTCGAGGTCACCATGCCGGTGCGCGTGCGCCGGTAGCGCATCACCTCGCGCGCGAGCCGCAGCATGCCGCGGCCGGTCTTGCCGAACAGCTCGGTGGTCTGCAGCTGCTTGTTGACGATGATGTCGAGATGATCCTGCAGGTTCTCGCCCACGCCCGGCAGTTCGTGGACCACGTCGATGCCAAGCTCGCGCAGGTGCGCGGCCGGGCCGATGCCCGAGGCCAGCAGCAGTTGCGGCGAGTTGAAGGCGCCGCCGCTGAGCACGATCTCGCGCCGCGCGCGCAGCACCTGCACCGTGCCGCCACGGACCACCTCCACGCCGGTGGCGCGCTTGCCGTCGAACAGGATGCGCAGTGCCTGCGTATCGGTCATCACCGCCAGACCGCGGCGGCCACCGTTCAGCGCGGCGTCGGCTGCGTTGCCGCTGTGCAGGTAGGCGCGCGCCGCGTTCCAGCGCTCGCCGTTGTGCTGCGTCACCTGGTACAGGCCAGCGCCCTCCTGGGTGGCGCCGTTGAAGTCGTCGTTGCGCGGCAGCCCGGCCTGCATCGCGGCCTCGACGAAGCGCTGCGCGAACGGGTTGGGCGAGCGCAGGTCGCTGACGTGCAGCGGACCGTCGTCGCCGTGCAGCGGGTCCTGCTTCCCGCCCAGGCGGGGATTGCGCTCGCTGCGGCGGAAGTAGGGCAGCACGTCGTCGAAGCCCCAGCCGCGGCAGCCCAGCGCAGCCCAGTCGTCATAGTCGCGCCGGTGGCCGCGGATATAGACCATGCCATTGATCGAGGAGCTGCCGCCCAGGCCGCGCCCGCGCGGCTGATAGGAGCGGCGGCCGTTCAGCCCCGCCTGGGGCTCGGTGTAGTAGCCATAGTTGCGCGGCCCGGCCCTGGGCACCACGGCGGCGATGCCGACCGGCGCCCAGATCGCGTAGTGATGGTCATGCGGTCCTGCCTCGAGCAGCGCCACCGTGACGCTGGCGTCCTCGGCCAGGCGCCCGGCCACGGCACAGCCCGCCGATCCCGCGCCGATGACGATGTAGTCGAACTCCGCCGGCGCGCCGGCGGTGTCTTTTGCCCTGGTTTCCAATTGAGTTGTCTCCTGTGTTGCCAGCACGCGGTGATGGTGGGGGCGCAGAGCGCTGGTGACGACGGATACTGCCATTACCTGTTATAACAGGTCAATAGGTTATGACGGTACCTGTCATGATAGGTATAATCCGCCTCACTAATCCGCCTCACTAATCCGCATCACTCAGTTCGGAGCCGCCCGCGGGGCGGGACACACGTGGCGCTGCCCAGGTTCAAAGAGATAGAAAGCGAGATTCGCCAGCGAATCGCCAGCAACACCTTCGCCCCCGGCGCCAAGTTGCCGTCCGAGGCCGAACTGATGGCCGAGTTCGGCGTCAGCCGCATCACCGTGCGGCAGGCCCTGTCCGGCCTTCACAACGCCGGCCTGATCGAGAAAGTGAATGGCAAGGGCAGTTTCGTGACGCGGCCGGCCGATACCCCCAGCCTGGGCGCGCTGACCGGTTTCTACGAGACCGGCCGGGCGCGGGGCCAGTTGGCCTACGGCAAGCTGGCATCGGTGCGGCTGTTGCGGGCGCCGCCCCATGTGGCGGCGGCGCTGAGCCTGCAGCCGGGCGAGAAGGTGCTGAGCGTGGCCACGGTGCGCTATTGGGACGACGTGGCGGTCGCGTATTTCAACCTGATGGGGCCTGAGCCGCTGATGCGCCGCATGGTGCAGGAAGATGTCGAGACCAACGACGCCATGGCGCTGTTCGAAAGCCGGCTTGGGTATCGCTTTCGCGACGTGGCGATGGAAGCCAGCGCGATCCCGGCGCCGGCCGACGTGGCCCGCAAGCTCGGCGTCGCCGAAGGGCTGCCGCTATTGCGCCTGCGCTGCACGCCGTACGACATCGAAGGCACGCCGCTGTTCTGCGCGGACTTGCTGTTCCGGCCCGACCGCTATGCCTACAAGTGGACGCTGACGCGCTAAAGTGCTCAGTCCAAGGCCGCCGGTTGCAGCCAGCGCCGCAACCGCGCGCCGAGCCCGCCGTCATCAGGTACCCGCACGGTAACTTTTACCGGCTGGTACGTCAGTTGCGTCTTCTCCAGCGCAGCGGCGCCATCGGCGCCCCGCCGGCAGGCTGCGCCATGCAGCGAGGCTTGCCGCCAACCTGCCAGATGGAGGACAACATGAAAACACCCTTGCGCATCGGCACAGCCTTGCTTGCACTTGGCATCCTGGCGGGTTGCACCGCCACCGGCAGCACCAGCGGTTCCGGCTCGCTCTCCGGATCGGGTTCGGTGACGGAACAGAACCGCAGCCGCAGCACGCCTGGGGCCGGCACTTCCACCGGCACCTCCGGCGCGACCAGCACCACCAGCCCGAGCGGTACCCCGAGCGGCGGCAGTGGCGCCGCCAGCGGTTCCGGCACCGCCCGGTGACGACGGCGCAGCCGCCTGCGCCAGCACGGGCGGCTGCGTTGTCATGCCTTCCCGCTAACGGTCGCGGCCGGTATTGACGCGTTCGTCGCGCCGCGCCGGCACGATGCCTTCATCGGCCAGCCGCTGCTGCAGGTCGTTGTTGGCCACGTACTTGAAGTCCTTGTCGATTTCCCTGGTGACCACATCGGTGACGCCGGGCGGCAGGGTCTTGCGCAACAGCCCCAGGAAGCGCGGCGCCGCGATCAGCGCCAGTTCATCGAAGCGCTGCTTGTTGCGCGCGTCGTCGAGGTAATCGGCCACGCGCCGGGCAAACAGCTGCGCTTCCTGATGCAACTCGTCCTCGCCCGCCGAAGACGTGACCGTCGACGGTCCGACCTGGTGAGCGCCGGGGTGTCCCGCATCGCCCTGGGCGGCGGCCTGTCCGCGGCGGCCGTAGGCGTCGCGGCGCAGGTCGGCGCGGTCGGCATGCGCGGCCGCGTCGGTGATTTCCTCGACGACTTCCAGCGGCGCGCTGTCGCCGTGCGAGGCAAAGATGCGGGCGACGGATTCATCCGCCACCAGGATCCAGATGTTCTTCATGATCGCTCCGGTTGCCGGCCCGAACACAGGGCCCTCTGGCACCCGTTGCAAGGGATACGCCATCCGGACTGGCGCCACGTTTTGGCTGCAGGCGGCGCCAGACGCGGCCTGAGATGCCGGTCGCGGCACACGGTTGCAGTATCGACAGGCAAACCGTGCAACTTTTTCAGGCAACCGGCACCGGGCGCTCAGGCCAGGGCGGCAGCGATCGGATTACCAGACGCCGAAGAACACGCCGGCCTGCTTGTACACATTGGTCTTGGCCGCGACCTCCTCGTTGGTCACCGTGACGCGCGGCTTGAGGGTGCAGAACCAGTCCAGCAGGCGCAGCCGCATGGCGCTGCGCACGGCTTCATGCCCGGGGTCGGAGCCCAGGTCGAAGTACTCCTGCGGATCGTTGTGCAGGTCGAACAGCTGCGGCCGGAAGCCCAGCCAGTGCACGTATTTCCAGCGCGCGTCGCGCACCATCCAGGCGCGGCATTCGCCGGGATGGCGGCCCAGCGCGACGCGCGCGCCGCGATAGGCATAGTCCAGCTCGGAGACCACTGCATCGCGCCACGCACCGGCACCGTCGCGCTCGGTGGCGCGCGTCAGGTCCAGCAGCGAGCGGCCTTCGACGCGGTGGTCAGCGGGCGGCAGGCCCAGCGCATCGAGCACCGTCGGCACCACGTCGACCGCGCTGACCAGGCTGTCCTGCGCGGTGCCGCGGGTCGCATCGGCCTGCGGCGAGGGGTCGTAGACGATCAGCGGAATGTTCTGCACGGTGTCGTAGAACTGCTCCTTCTCGCCCAGCCAGTGGTCGCCGAGGAAGTCGCCATGGTCGGCGGTGAAGACGATCAGCGTGTCGTCCCAGCGCCCCAGCCGGTCCAGCTGTTCCCACAGCAGCCCCAGCCGGTCGTCGATCTGCTGGATCAGGCCCTGGTAGGCGGGGCGCACGGTGTCCGAGACCTCGGCGCGCATGAAGTTGGCGCATTCCTCCTGCGTCCGATAGGCCGACAGCACCGGGTGCGGGTCTTCCAGTTCGGCGTGGTGGCGCTGCAGCGGCAGGCAGTCGTCCAGCGAATAGGCGGCGTGGTACGGCGCGGGTGCAAGGTAGGGCCAGTGCGGCTTGACCAGCGACAGGTGCAGCACCCACGGATCGTCGCCGCGCGCGGCGATGTACTGCATCGCCTGGCCGACGGTGTAGGCGGTCTCGGAATGCGGCTCGGCCACCCGCGCGGGCAGCCCGGCATTGCGCATGTGCCAGCCCGAGACGATCTCGCCGTGCGCATTCTCGGCGCTGATCACATAGTCGGTCCACGGGTCGGCGCTGTCGTAGCCTTGCCGGCGCAGCCAGTCGGCATAGGCGCTGCGCGGCTCGGCATGGTGGCCGTCGTGGCGGTCGACTTCGGTGAAGTGGCCGCTGCGCAGCAGCGTCTCCAGCTCGGTGCCGCCGTCCAGGTGCAGCCGCTTCAGGTTCGCGTGGTCGGGCATCACATGGGTCTTGCCCGCCAGCGCCAGCGCGCGGCCGCTGTCCTTCAGGTATTCGCCCAGCGTGACTTCTCCGACCGACAGCGGCACGCGGTTCCAGGTGGCACCGTGGCTGCTGACGTAGCGGCCGGTGTAGAAGCTCATGCGGCTGGGGCCGCAGACGCCGGAGGTGACATAGGCGCGGTCGAAGCGCACGCCGCGTGCGGCCAGGGCATCGATATTGCGCGTGCGCAGCGTCGGGTGCCCGTAGCAACCGAGATGGTCGCGCCGCAGCTGGTCGCACATGATGAAGAGGGTATTGCGGATCGTCATGGTCGGTAAGGTTGCGGGAAGCCGGCTGGCGGTGTCAGTCGCCGGTATAGCCCGAGGCCTTGACCACCGGCGCCCATTTGGCGGCGTCGGCCTTCAGCACCCCGGCGAAGGCCTCGGCCGGCCCGGTGGCGGGTTCGAGCCCGAGCTTCAGGAATTTTTCGCGCACGTCGGGCGATTGCACCGCCTTGACGATGGCGGCGTTGAGCCGCGCCAGCGCCGCGCGCGGCGTGCCTGCCGGCGCCAGCACGCCATAGCGGCCTTCGCCCTCGATGCCCTGGTAGCCGAGTTCCGTGAAGGTGGGCACGTCCGGCAGCGCCACCGAGCGGTGCGTGCCCGAGGTTGCCAGCACCCGGATCTTGCCGGCGCGGTGCATCTCGGTCAGGTCGGCGAGGGTGTCGACCGAGGCCGGCACCTGCCCGCCGACCAGTGCGCTCATCAGCGGCGCCGAGCCGTTGAACGGCACGTGCAGCATGTCGACGCCCACCTGCTTGCCGATCATCAGCCCGAAGAAATGCGGAATGCTGCCGAGCGCGGGCGAGGCGTAGGAGTTGTTCTGCGCTGCGGCCCTGAGCCACGCCACGTAATCCTTCAGCGTGCGCGCCGGGCTGCCCGGACCGGTGGCCAGCGCCAGCTGGAAGTTGGCGGCCTGCGCCACCGGCGTGAAATCGCGCTGGATATCGTAGTTGAGCTTGCGGTAGACCAGCGGCGCGATGGTCATCACCGCCGAGTTGGCCACCACCAGCGTATTGCCATCGGCCGGCTGCGTGCGCGCGTAGTCCATCACCAGCCGCCCGCCGGCGCCGGGCTTGTTCTCGATCACCACGGTCTGGTTCAGGGTCTCGCGCAGCTTGTCGCCCACCAGGCGTGCGGCCAGGTCGGCGGTGCCGCCGGCGGGGTAGCCCACCAGGATGCGCAGCGGCCGGTCCGACTGCGCGCCGGCCGGCGCGGACCAGGCCGCGGCGACTGCCAGCAGGCATGCGACGAGGCGGGGAACGAGGTTGTTGGGGCTCACGGTGTCTCCTGTCTGTTATGTGCCGGCGGCCGGCATGGAGAGGAAGCTAACACCCGCCGATATAATTGACAAAGTCAACTAAATCCAGGGTGTGGCATGGCGCGCGACAACGACGGCAACCGCCTGCAGCGGCCCCGCCGGCTGGCCGATTTCATCAACTACCGGGTCTACCATCTGAACCGCGTGGCGCTGGGCGCGGCCGCGCTGCACCTGCGCGCGCGGGCGGGCGTGACGCGGCGCGAATGGCGCATGATTTCCTTCCTGGGGGAGCAGCCCGGCACGCGGCTGACCGAACTGGCGCAGAGTGCCGGCCTCGACAAGGTGCTGGCCAGCCGCGCCGTGCACGCGCTGGTGGAACGTGGCCTGGTGCGCCGGGAAACGCGCGCGCAGGACCGGCGCGCGGCCGCGTTCACGCTGACGGAGGAGGGCGACGCGGTCTACCGCGCCGCCTTTGCGCAGGCGCGCGACTTCAATACGCAATTGGCCGCCTGCCTGACGGCCGAAGAGGCGCGGGTGCTGTCGCGCTGCCTCGACAAGCTGCAGGCGCAGGCCGGCGCCATGCTGGCCGAGGCCCAGGCCTTGCCGCAGCCGGCGGGCGTGGCGCCGGCGTGGGAGCTGCAGCGGGTGTGGCGCGGGGACAAGGGGTAGGCCGCGCACGCCTGCAGCCTTCAACCCCGCGCTGCTGACTTGGGGCCCGCGGATCCCACGCCCTGGCCCTCGGCAAATGCCGAGGCCGCCTCCAGCAGCCACGCGCGCAGATGCTGCATGGCATGGCTCATCGGGCGCGTATCGGGCTGGACCAGGTAATACGCGCTGGTGGAGCGCAGCGAGCGGGCCACGGGGCTCACCAGTTGCCCGCTCGCCAGGTACTCTTCCACCAGGAAGCGCGGCACCAGGCCGATGCCCAGGCCGGCCCGCGCCGCGGCGATCACCATGCTGTGGTGGTCGAAGCGGGCGCCGCGCATGGCGTTGACGTCGTCGATGCCGGCCGCCTCCATCCATTGCTTCCAGCCAAAACTGCGCGTGGCCAGGTGCAGCAGCGGCGCATGCGCGATGTCGCTCGCGTCGAGGCGCTTCTTGCGGCCGAACAGCTGGGGGTGGCACACCGCCACGGATTCCTCGCGGAACAACAGATCCGCCCGCGCGCCGGGATAGACCGCTTCGCCGAAGTGGATCGCCGCATCGTAGGGTGTGCCGTCGAACAGGAACACGTCGGACTGGGCGCTGATATTGACCACCACCCGGGGATGGCGCGCGTAGAAATCGGGCAGGCGCGGGATCAGCCATTCGACCGCCAGGGTCGGCACGCACGCCAGCTCGACGGTGCCGCCCGCGCCTTCATGCGCCATCACCTCCAGCGTGTCGCGCTGCAGCTTGCGCAGCATCTCGCGCACCTGGACGCTGTAGAGCGCACCGGCCGCGGTCAGCGTGATGCGCTGGTTGGCGCGGTGAAACAGTTGCACGCCGAGCAGGCCTTCCAGCGCGGCAATCTGGCGCGATACCGCGCTTTCCGTGATGAACAGGTCGGCGGCGGCGCGGCGCAGGTTGAGGTGCAGCGCGGCGGCTTCGAAGGCGCGCAGGCTGGAAAGGCTGGGAAGGCGTTGCCGCATCGCGGGAAGGGAAGGGTAGTTGATGACATAAAGTCATCATCCTATACCGAAATCTCGCTTGAACCGGCGGACTTGATGAGAAATGATTCAGCCCTGGTGCCGCGGCCCCCACCATCGCGGCACCGCCATAACGACAACCATCAGGTAGACAGGAAAACAACAATGAAACGCTTGTTCAGCGCGCTGGCCGCCGGCACTTTTGCCTTTGGCATGACCCTATCCGGCATCGTCGCCGCCGAGGATTTCCCCGCCAAGCCCGTCCGCATCATCGTGCCGTACCCGCCGGGCGGCACCACCGACATGGTGGCGCGGCTGGTCGGCGAACGGCTCGCGCTGCAGTGGAAGCAACCGGTGCTGGTGGAGAACCGGCCCGGGGCGGGCGGCATCGTGGGCACCGGCGTCGCCGCCAAGTCCACCGCCGACGGCTATACGCTGCTGATGGGCTCGGTGGGCGAGTTCGGCATCAATCCCACCCTGTACAAGAAGCTGCCCTATGACGCCGTGGCCGATTTCGCGCCGGTGACGATGGTGGCGCGCGTGCCCAACGTGGTGGTGCTGTCGCCCGCCTTTGCCGAGCGCGCGCACGTGCAGACGCTGGCCGAGTTCATTACCTACCTGAAGGCCAACCCGAAGCGCGTCAACATGGCGTCGGCGGGCAACGGCACCTCGACGCACCTGGCCGGCGAGCTGTTCCAGCGCATGACCGGCACCGAGATGAGCCACGTCGCCTACAAGGGCAGCAGCCCGGCGATTGCCGACCTGATGGGCGGCAGCGTCGACGTGATGTTCGACAACCTGCCGGCGTCGCTGCCGTTCGTGCGCTCCGGCAAGCTCAAGGCGCTGGCGGTGACCACGCCGGCGCGCTCGTCGGCGCTGCCCAACGTGCCGACCGTGGCCGCCGCCGGTCCGGTGCCGGGCTTCGACGCCAGCCCCTGGTTCGGCCTGCTGGCGCCGCGCGGCGTATCCAGCGCGGTGGCGCAGAAGATCAGCCAGGACCTGGCGCGCGCGCTCGGCGATCCCGCCGTGCAGTCCCGCATGCGCGACCTCGGCGCGGAACCCGCGCCGAGCACTCCCGAAGCCTTCGCCGAGGTGCTGAAGAAAGACCGCCAGAAGTGGGGCGAGATCGTGCGCCTGTCCGGCGCTTCGGTGGACTGAAAGCCGTCATTGATTTCCATCTCGTTATCCGGCCGATGAGCCTTACCTGCATCATGAGCAACAACATCAACCAACTCGTTTCCCTGCACCTTGGCGCCACCGGCGCCGAGCGCCTGTCCGCGCTGGTGAGCGCGCCCACGCAGCTGCCGGCCGGCGCAGCCGGGCGCCCGTCGCGCGCGGAGATTGCCCATGCGCTGAACCTGGTGCTGTTCGCCGGCATCCTGGAGCGCGTGCCGACCGGCAAGGCCTACACCGAAGACGTGGCCGCAGCGGGCGGCAAGGTCCACTTCGACCATGGCGCGCTGCGCACCGTGCGCTGGCCCGACCACGGCGCGCTGCCAGCCGGCGAGGCCGCCTTCACGCGCATCCTGCGTCCGCTGGGCTACCGCCTCAACGGCACCTATCCGCTCGACCGCATCGGCATGACCGGGCGCTCGTACGCGCATGAAGACGCGCCGGAAGAGATCGCGCAGTTCTTTGTCAGCGAACTGCACCCGGAGCGTTTCAGTGAAGGCTTCCAGCAGGCCGTCAGCCGCGTCCTGGAAACTTCGGTCGATCCGCTGACGCCGCGCGCGCAGGCCCTGCTGTGGGAGCTCGAGCGCGAAGGGTCGTTGCCGCTGGCGGATGCCGGCGAGCTGATCGGTGCGCTGGCGCGCTGCTTCGAACGCCATCACGCAGCGCCGCGGCTGGCCGATTACGAGGCCCTGCTGGCCGAATCGGCCGAGATGGCGTGGATCGCCACCGAGGGCAATGCCTTCAACCACGCCACCGACCGCGTCGAAGACGTGTTCGCCCTGGCCGAGGCGCAGAAGCGCCTGGGCCGTCCGATCAAGGACAAGGTGGAAGTGTCGCGCAGCGGCCGCGTGCGCCAGACCGCGTTCCGCGCCGACCCGGTGCGCCGTGCCTTTGTCGGCGCGGACGGCGCCGAGGTGGTGCGCGAGGTGCCGGGCTCGTTCTACGAGTTCATCACCCGCGACCGCTACGTCGATGACGCGCAGGCGGTCACGCGCACCGACCTGGGCTTCGATGCGGGCAATGCGCAGGGCATCTTCAAGATGACCGCCGCGGCATGCTGACGCCGAGCCGACCATGACCGTCGCCTACCCGTTCGTTCCCGCGCTGCGCGAGCCGGAAGGCTCGCCGATCCGCGAGCTGTTCAAGTACCTGTCGGATCCGGAGATGATCTCCTTCGCGGGCGGCTACCCGTCCGCCGCGCTGTTCGATGCCGACGGCATCGGCGCCGCGTCCGCGCAGGCGCTGCGCGAGCGGCCCGCCGAATGCCTGCAGTACGGCGCCACCGAAGGCGCGCCCGTGCTGCGCGACGCCCTGGTTGCGCTGATGGCCGGGCGCGGTGCCGCCGTGACGCGGGACCAGCTGCTGGTCACCAGCGGCTCGCAGCAGGGCTTCGATTTCCTGGTGCGCGCGCTGGTCGAGCCGGGCAGCGTGGTGCTGGTCGAGGAGCCGACCTATTCGGCGACATTGCAGGCGCTGCGGCTGGCGGGCGCCGACGTGCGCGGCGTGCCGTCGGACCAGCACGGCATGGACGTCGACGCGCTCGCGGCGATGCTGGCCGACGGCGCGGCGCGCCCGCGGCTGATCTACACCGTGCCGACCTTCGCCAACCCGACCGGCGCCACGCTGTCGCACGCGCGCCGGCTGCGGCTGCTGGAGCTGGCGGCGCGGCACCAGGTGGTGCTGGTCGAAGACGATCCCTATGGCGCGCTGAGTTTCGACGGCGCCGCGCCGCCGTCGCTGCTGGCGCTGTGCGACCAGGTGCCCGGCGCCCGTCCGTGGCTGGTGCACCTGGCCAGCCTGTCTAAGACGCTGGCGCCCGGCCTGCGCATCGGCTGGATGGTGGCCGCGCCGGAAATCATCCGCCGCGCGGTGATTGCCAAGCAGGTGTCGGATCTCTGCACGCCGCCGTGGATCCAGCTGGCGGTCGCGCAATACCTGGCGGACGGGCGGCTGCCGGCGCAGGTGGAGCGGGAGATCGCGTTCTACCGCGACAAGCGCGACCGGCTCGCCCAGGCGCTGTGGCAGGCCTTCGGCGAGCGGATCCGCTTTGCCTTGCCGGCTGGCGGCATGTTCCTGTGGGCTGCGCTGGAGGGCGTCGACGATGCCGCCGCGCTGCTGCCGCATGCGATCGCCGAAAAGGTGTTGTTCGTACCCGGGGCCGGCTTCTACGCGCAGCGCCGCGCACGGCCCGCGTTCCGGCTGTCGTTCGCGGGCGCGGCGCCGGAGCAGATCGCCGCAGGCGTGGCGCGGCTGAAGCGGGCGGCGGCGCGCCTGGACGCGGCTGGCTGACGCGATCGCGGGTGCGCCGGCCCGGGGTTCATTCGTCGTCCGCCGGCAGCATCCGGCCGCGCCGCGGCATCTCGGAGTCCAGCACCAGGCGGCCGTGGACCCGCCCGTTCATGCGCGTGACGTAATGCGTGCACTCTTCCATATGCGCCGACATCAGCGCGCGCACCGTCTCGGCGTCGCGCTGGCGTGCCGCCTCGACAATGCGCTTGTGGAACTTGACGTTGGCCGCGCCGAATTTCTCGTGCTCGCACGCAGGGGTGTCGTTGCCGAACACCACCAGCTGGCGAATCATTTCGTTGATCAGCTCGCATGAGAACCGCAGCATCGGGTTGGGATTGGCGGCGGCCAGGATGTCGTGGAAGGTCAGGTCTTCCTGGCGCTGGTCCAGCAATGGGGTCGCCGCCGCGGCCGACGCAGGGTCGCACAGGTCGATGGTGCGCTCCAGCGCCTTGAAATCGTCATCGGTCAGATGCGGCACCGCGCCTGCGGCCAGCTCCGGCTCCAGCAGCCGGCGCACGGTGTAGATATCGGCAATGCCGACGTCCTTGAAGAACAGGTAGTTCTGCATCAGCTGGAAGGTGCGGTCCAGCGGCACTTCGACGATCGTGCCGCCGCCCGCCGGCCCGGTGCTGACCCGGATCAGGCCCTGTACCTCGAGCGACTTCAGTGCCTCGCGGATGGTGCTCTTGCTGACCGAGAACATCTGCTGCAGCTTGACCTCGTGCGGCAGCTTGTCGCCCGGGCGCAGGTTGCGCTGGGTAATCAGCCGCTTGAGCTCTTCCGCCACCAGGTCCGCGCGCTTCTGCTTGCGGATCTCGATGGCCCCGGTCTTGCCCTCCCGAAACATCGCCATTGCTCTTTCCTTGTCATGCGCCGCAAGCCATGGAGGCGCGGGCGCTTGCATTCTAGCCAAGCGCGCCGGCGCAGGCGTCGCACCTTGCCCCAGCCCTGTGCACGCTGCCCGATTGGCTGGCATGGCCGGGGTTCGGCTGGCACCTTGCGGTCCCGCCTTCGCCCCCTTGCGCAGGGCAGTTGAGCCGCTGCGCCGAGGGTGCGTAAACCCTGACCTTTCCTTTGTTGACAACGATTCCGGCCGACTCCTAAGATGATTCTATTCTATTTATACGTATAAATAGAATAAACAGGTTCGATTCTTGCTCGGGCAGTCTCGGCGCCGGGCGAAAGTCACCAGCATGTCGGGGAGACGGCGCAGCGCCAGGCCATGGCGTTGGCCAGACTTTCGCCCCGTGCAGCCCGATCCCCACATAACGAGGAGTGAGCCTTGAATCGTCGTGACCTGCTGAAACTGGCGGCGTTGTCCGCCGTTCCCACCTCCCTGATCCATGGCCGCAGCGCCCTTGCCGCCGGCGAAGCACTGGAATTCGGCTGCCCGGTGCCGATGTCGGGCGCCTTCGCCGCCAACGGCAAATTCGCCGACCTGGGCATGCGGCTCGCCATCGACCAGTACGGCCAGGTGCTGGGCCGGCCGCTGCGCTACAGCGTGCTCGATACCGAAGGCAAGCCCGCCACCGCGGTGCGCAAGGTGCAGGAGCTGGCGCAGCAGAAGGCGGCGCGCTATTTCGCGGGCGGCATCCTGTCGTCCGAATCGCTGGCCATGGGCAAGGAGGCGGAGAAATTCGGCGGCGTGTTCGTGACCACCGCGGGGGCCGACGAGATCACCGGCAAGGACTGCAACCGCGCCACTTTCCGCTGGTCGGTGCCGACCTTCGGCGCGATCGAGCGCACCGTGCGGCCGCTGATCGAATCGATGCCCAAGGCGAAGCGCTGGTACACCATCACGCCGCAATACGTGTTTGGCGACGGGTTGCTGTCGGCGGCGAAGGCGATCTTCAAGGAGAAGGGCATCGAGCACGTGGGCAACAGCTACCACGCCCTGACCGAGAAAGAGTTCAGCGGCTACCTGACCAATGCGCTGGCCGCCAAGCCGGACGTGCTGCTGATCCTGAACTTCGGCTCGCAATCCGCCGACACGCTGCGCCAGGCAGTCAGCTTCGGCATGAAGAAGAACACCACCATCCTGCTGGCGTGGGCCTCGGGGCTGGAGCAATTCGAGTCGCTCGGTGCTGACCTGTGCGAGGGCGTTTACTTCGGCGCGCAGTACTGGCACGGCGTCGATACGCCGCTGAACCGCGACCTGGTCAAGCGCACCCAGGCCAAGTTCAAGTCCAATCCCAACTACAGCCTGGCGGGCTCGTACATCTGCACCAAGATCATGGTGGACGGCATGATCAAGGCCGGCAGCGCCGATCCGAAGGCGGTGGTCGCCGCGCTCGAGGGCATGAAGTACGAGGGCCTGACCGGGCCGGAGGAAATCCGCGCCGCCGACCACCAGGTGCTGAAGAACTACTACCTGCTCAAGGGCAAGGCCAAGTCGCGCATGAAGGATAAAGACGACTACGCCGAGATCGTCAGCGTCGGCAAGGCCTTCCTGCCGGTCGAGCAGACCCAGTGCAAGATGGCCTGATGCCCTGACACCGCGGGGCGGCCGCCCCGCCGAATCACACACTGAAGCACACCGAAGCACCGTGCCGCGCAGTCCCGCGCGGCATGGAGGCTTCCTACATCCGTACGACTCATGAACGTCTATCTGTTGCAGGTGATCAACGGCGTTGGGATAGGCATGCTCTACTTCCTGCTGGCGGTAGGGCTGTCGATCGTGTTCGGCCTGTTGCGCTTCGTCAATTTTGCGCATGGCGCCTTCTATGCGCTGGGCGCCTACCTCTGCTTCCAGGCGCTGCAGATCGGGATGAACTTCTGGGTGGCGCTGGTATTCGCCCCGATCATCATCGGCGCGCTGGCCTGGCTGACCGAGAAGGTCATGCTGCGCCACGTCTATGCGCAGCCGCACGAGTTCCACATCCTGGTCACGGTGGGCCTGGCGCTGGCCATCCAGGAACTCATCATCGTCGGCTGGGGGCCGCTCGGCGTCGACGTGCCGCCGCCGGATGCGCTGCAGGGCGTGGTGATGTGGGGCGACTTCGTCTATCCCAAGTACCGCCTGTTCGTGATCGGCTTCACCGGCCTGCTGGCCATCGGCCTGTGGTGGCTGCTGGAAGGCACGCGCCTGGGCAGCGCGGTGCGCGCGGGCAGCGAATCGACCGAAATGGTGTCGCTGCTCGGCATCAACGTGTTCCGGCTGTTCAGCCTGATGTTCGCGCTGGGTGCCGCCACCGCGGCGATCGCCGGCGTGCTGGCCGCGCCGATCCGCGGCGCCGAGCCGTTCATGGGCGTCGAGGCGCTGGGCGTGGCCTTTATCGTGGTCGTGGTCGGCGGCATGGGCAGCTTCACCGGCGCGCTGGTGGGCGGCTTGCTGGTGGGGGTGGTGCAGAGCCTGATGAGCACGCTGTGGCCCGAGGGCGCGCGGCTGATGATCTATGTCGCCATGGCCGCGGTGCTGCTGCTGCGTCCGCATGGCTTGCTGGGGAGGGGATGATTGCGATGCAAAGACAATGGCTCCTGCGCTACCGCTTCTGGTGGCTGGCACTTGGCGTCACGCTGCTGCTGCCGCTGACGATGCGCTCCGGCACGCTCGCCACCGAAGTGCTGATCTACGCGATGGCGGCGATGGCGTGCAACCTGCTGCTCGGCTACACCGGCCTGCTGTCGTTCGGCCAGGGCATCTTCTTCGGGCTGGGCAGCTATGCGGTGGGGCTGGCATTGACGCGCGCCAGCCTGCCGGTGCCGCTGGCGCTGCTGCTGGCGATCGCGATCGGCGCGGCCGCGGCGGCGCTGGTCGGCTGGTTCGCCATCCGCCAGCGCGGTACCTACTTCGTGATGCTGACGCTCGCGTTCGCGCAGATGTTCTACTTCCTCGCCTATACGGCGCCCGGCATCACCGGCGGCGACAACGGCCTGCTGGACATCCCGCGTCCGCCCTTGTCCGTCGCCGGTAATGCGCTGGTGTCGCTGGCATCGCCGTGGCAGTTCTATGGTTTCGTCGCGGTGCTGTTCCTGGCGGTCTTCCTTGCGGTGCTACGCGTGACCGAGTCGGTGCTGGGACGCACGCTGCTGGCGATCCGCGACAACGAAGAGCGCGCCCTGGCGGTCGGCTACAACGTCAAGGCATTCAAGCTGCTGGCCTTCATGGTGTCCGGCGCGGTCACCGGGCTGGCCGGCGCGCTGCATGCGATGCTGACCGGCATCGCGCCGCTGACCAATATCGACTACCACGCCAGCGAGATGATCCTGGTGATGACCGTGATCGGCGGCACCGGCAATATCTTTGCCTCGGTGCTGGGCGCCGCCTTCTACGTGCTGCTGGCGGACTGGCTGTCGACGCTGTGGCCGCGCTGGCTGATGCTGCTCGGTTTCCTGCTGATCGCCGTCAGCCTGTTCATGCAGCGCGGGCTGTGGGGGCTGGGCGCCGCGGCATGGGATCGCCTGCGCGGCGCACGCCGCGCGCCCGTCACGCAGGAGGAACGCGCATGAACACCAACACCACTCCCATCCTCGAAGCCACCGGCATCGTCAAGCAGTACGGCAAGTTCATGGCGCTCGGCGGGGTCGACCTGCGCGTGATGCCGGGCACGATCCATTCGGTGATCGGCCCCAACGGCGCCGGCAAGACCACGCTGTTCCACATGCTGACCGGCACCAAGGAAGTCAGCGCCGGCCGCATCGTCTTCGACGGCAAGGACGTCACCGCCGAGGCCGACTACCAGCGCGTGCAGCGCGGCATCGCGCGTTCGTTCCAGGTCACCAGCCTGTTCCCGAGCCTGCCGGTGCGCGAGAACCTGCGCCTGGCCGCGCTGGGCACGTCGCCGCGCAAGGCCATGAGCGGATGGCGCCTGCCGGTGGGCGAACTCGCCTGCGGCGAGGTGGTCGACCAGGTGCTGGAACGGCTGGAGTTGGCGCGGGTCGCCGACAGCGCGGCGGGCGCGCTGTCGCACGGCCAGCAACGCCGCCTGGAAGTCGGCATGGCGCTGGCGGCGCGGCCGCGCGCGATCTTCCTGGACGAGCCCACCTCGGGCATGGGCGTCGACGACCTCGGCGCGATGAAGCGCCTGATCCGCGGGCTGGCGCAGGACCACACCGTCGTGCTGATCGAACACAACATGGACATCGTCATGGATATCTCGGACACCGTCACGGTGATGCAGCAAGGCAAGGTCCTGATGGAAGGGCCGCCCGCGGCCGTGCGGGGCGACCCGCGCGTGCGCGCCGCCTATCTGGGCAACATGATTACCGGAGGCAAGGGATGATGCTCGATGTACAGGAGATCCATGGCTACTACGGCAAGAGCCATGTGCTGCAGGGCGTGTCGCTGGCGGTCGGCGAAGGCGAGCTGGTCACGCTGCTGGGGCGCAACGGCGCCGGCAAGTCGACCACGCTCAAGGCCATCGCCGGCGTAGTCCAGCCGCGCGGCGGGCGCGTCATCTTCCGCGGCAAGGACGTCGCCGGCATGCCGCCGCACCGTATTGCCGCCGAAGGCCTGTGCCTGGTGCCCGAGCACCGCGGCATCTTCAAGCTGCTGACGGTGGAAGAGAACCTCAAGCTGGCCGCGCGCCGCGACTCGCCGTGGCAGCTGCAGGACATCTACCGCATCTTCCCGCGCCTGCGCGAGCGGCGCGGCAACGGCGGCGCGCAGCTGTCCGGCGGCGAACAGCAGATGCTCGCGATCGGGCGCGCCATGATGAACCATCCGCGCCTGCTGATGCTCGACGAGCCGGTCGAAGGGCTGGCCCCGGTGATCGTGGAAGAGATCGTGGCGCAGCTCAAGGTCATCAAGGCCGCCGGCGTGCCGATCCTGCTGGTGGAGCAGAACCTGGAGGTCTGCACGCAGCTGGCTGACCGCCACGTGATCATCGAGCAGGGCAGGGTGGTCTACACCGGCAGCAACGACGCGTTCCGCGCCGACGAGGCGGTCAAGGACCGCTATCTCGGCGTCGGCCTGGCGGCTTGAACCCGATTTTGGAGGCCGCAATGCCGGCCGACCGATACGAGGAATGACATGACGACATTGCAAGCAGCGCGCGCGGCCGCGGCGAGCGCCGGCGCGCGCGCCGACCTGCGCATCGACGGCCAGCGCCTGTGGGACACCCTGATGCGCCTGGCCACCATCGGCGCCACGCCCAGGGGCGGCGTGTGCCGGCTGGCGCTGACCGACCTGGACCGCCAGGGCCGCGACTTCTTCGTCGCCGAGGCCCAGGCGGCCGGATGCACGATCCGCGTCGATGCCATCGGCAATATCTTCGCGCGGCGCGCCGGGCGCGACGACACCCTGCCGCCGGTGATGACCGGCAGCCATATCGACACCCAGCCGACCGGCGGCAAGTTCGACGGCAACTACGGCGTGTTCGCCGGCATCGAAGTGCTGCGCACGCTGGCCGACGCCGGCATCGTCACCGACGCCCCGCTGGAGGTCGCGGTCTGGACCAACGAGGAAGGCTCGCGCTTCGTGCCGGTGATGATGGGCTCGGGCGCGTTCATCGGCGAGTTTGCGCTGGCGGACGTGCTGCAGCAGCGCGACCGCGACGGCATCAGCGTCGGCCACGCGCTGCAGGCCATCGGCTATGCCGGGCCGGAACCGGTTGGTGCGCGAGCGGTCGGCGCCTACTTTGAAGCGCATATCGAACAAGGCCCGGTGCTGGAGGCCAACGACACCACCATCGGCGTGGTCACGGGCGCGCTCGGCCAGCGCTGGTACGACGTGGTGCTGACCGGGATGGAAGCGCATGCCGGCCCCACGCCGATGGCGCTGCGCAAGGACGCGCTGCTGGCGGCGTCGGAGCTGGTCGGCATCATCAACCGCATCGCGCTCGATCATCCCCCGCATGGCCGCGGTACGGTGGGTTGCCTCGGCGTGCATCCCGATTCGCGCAACGTCATCCCCGGCAAGGTCACGATGACAGTGGACCTGCGCGCCGGCGACGACACGTTGCTGTCGGCGATGGACGCGGCGTTGCGTACGCAGGTTGCCGCACTGGCGGCGCGCAGCGGCATCGCCATCGATCTGCGGCAGGTGGTGTACTTTCCGCCGCAGCCGTTCGATGCGCGGCTGGTCGAGGCGGTGCGCAACGGCGCGCAACGGCTTGGCCATTCCGCCATGGACGTGATCAGCGGCGCCGGCCATGACGCGGTCTACCTGGCCCGCGTCGCCCCGGCGGCGATGATCTTCGTGCCGTGCAAGGACGGCATCAGCCACAACGAAATCGAAGATGCCCGGCCCGAGCACCTCGAGGCCGGCTGCAACGTGCTGCTGCACGCCATGCTCGATGCCGCCACGCGACCCTGAACCCGG
The DNA here is from genome assembly GCF_900250075.1 of Cupriavidus taiwanensis. Taxonomy (NCBI): domain Bacteria; kingdom Pseudomonadati; phylum Pseudomonadota; class Betaproteobacteria; order Burkholderiales; family Burkholderiaceae; genus Cupriavidus; species Cupriavidus taiwanensis. The sequence goes on along the minus strand of NZ_LT977071.1, from coordinate 1,350,847 downwards.
AACGGACTGCCCGATGAAAATCCTGATTGCCCGACTCAATCACGAGACCAATACCTTTTCGCCGGTGCCGACGCCGCTGGCTGCGTTCGCGCCGGCCTATGGCGACGCCGCCTATCGTGTCGCCAAAGGCACCCGCACCGCGGCCGCCGCCTTCATCGACCTGGCCGAAGCCGCCGGCGCCGAGATCGTGGTACCCGTGATCGCCGGCGCCAACCCGAGCGGCCGCGTCGCCGCCGCGGCCTATACCCACCTGTGCGACACCATCATCGCCGCCGCCGAGGGCTGCGATGCGGTGATGCTGGACCTGCACGGCGCGATGGTGGCCGAGAACAGCGACGACGGCGAAGGCGACCTGCTGCGCCGCCTGCGTGCCGTGCTGCCGCATGCGCCGGTCGCGGTCGCGCTGGACCTGCACGGCAACATCACGCAGGCGCTGGTCGACCATGCCGACATCGCGGTCAGCTTCAAGACCTATCCGCACGTGGACATGTATGAAGCCGGCGCCCATGCCGGCCGCCTCTTGCTCGACATGATTGCCGGGCGCGTGCGCCCGGTGATGGCGTGGCGGCGCCCGCCGCTGATCACCCACACCCTGCGCAGCCGCACCGACGAAGGCGCCATGCAGCGCGCCGTCGCGCTGGCGCGCGAGGCCGAGCGGGACGGCATGCTGGCGGTGTCGGTGCTGGCCGGCTTCGGCCTGGCCGACATCGCCGCGCCTTGCCTGAGCGTGATTGTCGTCGGCGACGGCGACCCGGCCAGGGCCGACGAGGTTGCGAGCCGGATCGCGGCGCAGGCCTGGGCCGAGCGCGACGCCTTCGCCTACCAGGCCGAGCCGCTCGCCAGCTCCATCGCGCGCGCCGCGCAGCTTGCCGACAGCGCGGACCGTGCCGATGCAAGGCCGGTGCTGCTGCTCGACCATGGCGACAACTGCATGTCCGGCGGCACCTGCGACAACATGGCGGTACTGCACGAAGCACTGGCGCAGGGCCTGACCGGCATCGCGGTCGGACCCGTGTGCGACCCGGAAGCGGTGGCCGCGCTGGTCGACGCCGGCGTCGGGGCCAGCATCACGCTGCCGGTCGGCGACAAGGTGGCGTTGCCCCAACTGGAGGTCTATCCCGAGAGCCGGCCGCTGACCGGCACGGTCAGCGCGATCACCGACGGCGAGTACACCATCACCGGGCCGACCTACACCGGGCAACGCGTCCGCATGGGACGCACCGCCTTGCTCGACATCGGCGCGGCGCAGGTGATCGTGACCGAGACCCCGCAAGAGCACTGGGACCTGGGGATCTTCACCCATATCGGCATCGATCCGCACCGGGCCAGGTTCCTGCTGCTGAAGTCGCGCATGTACTGCAGGCCGATGTTCGTGCCGATTGCCAAGGCGGTGGTCGAGTGCGACGGGGAGGGGGTTACCAGTTCGCGCTATGAGCGGTTTCCGTTCAGGCGGGTTGAGAGGCCGGTTTATCCGCTGGATGACAGCGTTGCCTGGGCGGGATAGGAGTGCTTGCCGCGAGCTTCCGTCCGGAATTCAATAAGGCGGCCATCCGATGGCAATGCGCTGCACGATGAATGGCATGGCTGCCGCCCCAGCCGCCGTGATAACCCCTGCACAAGCGACCAGCCTGCCATGACCCCGGCCCAACGCGAGCACCCCCACGATGGACGGCGCCAATGGCAGCAGGTAGCGTCCCACCGAGTGCAATTCGGGATTCAGCAGAAGCGTTCCGCCTACCAGCGTGATGCCAATGCCAATCAGCATGGCCGCCGCACGGCAAGACTGCCGGATGGCCTTGCAAAGTGCGGCGATGCACGAGAGGAAGACCAGCAGCCCCGGGAGGACGAGGGCCAGGTATTCACCCTCGAACAATGTCCCGAGATCGAGCATGCCCAGCCACTGGGCTGGTGGGGTAACCTGCCACGCCTTGCGCACCGTAAAGGCAGCAAGGGGAAAACCGGTTTGCATCCATTTGACAGCCATGTCGCCCACCACTCCCAGCATCGCGATTCCAGCCACGGCAAGGGATTGGAGGATCCGCTTGCGCGGGCTCGAGGTCCTGTCGGACCAGATGCCGTGGACCAGCCAGAGCACGGACAGCAATCCGATAAAACGCGTTGCGGTCAGCAGTGCCACGGCCCAGGCGCCTAGCCAGTAACGCCGATAGAGCAGCGACAACACGACCGCGCACTCGAGCAGCAGGAACAGCGACTCGGAGAAGCCTCCTACCAGAAAGAATGCGAACGGATTGAACACCAGCCACGCGGGTGCAATGAGCGCCGGACCAGCGTCGAGGCCCGCGGTGCGGCCGATGGCGAACAGTAGCGCGAGTGCAAGGAGAAGACACACGGCATTGAATGCCAGCATCATCGACGTTACCGGTTTGCCGAGCACGGCAGCCAATGCCTTCACGGCCATGGGGTACAGGAACGGCCAGGCGACGCTTTGCTGCCTGCCGCTGTCACCGTCGTAGTGGTAGCCATGGGTTGCAATGCGGCGGTACCAGTCGGCATCCCAGCGGGAGGTGAGAACATGCTCTGCCGAGGTGCCGAAATCGTGCTTCTCGACCTCAAAGAAGCCGGTCGATGCCGAAACGAGGCGTGCCAGCGGTATCGGCCCGGCGTTGTCGCGGACTTCGAAGACCTGAAAGGAAAGCTGGCGCGGATCGCGGGCCCCCGAGCCGTCAGCGGGAACCATTGACCAGTCAGAGCGAATCGACAGGCCGGAACTCTCGCACGCTGACACCAGCGGAATCCACTGGCGAAACAGGCCGGCGGGCCGCTCTATGACAAGTTCCAGAGCGTTGCCGCAGCGCAGGGTCCAGCGCTGATCATGCGGCGCATGACCCGTCAGTTGCAAGGCGCCGGAACCAGCCAGGAGCTCGGGCTTGAGATGAGCCGCCGGGCTTGCCCAGGCGAATGCGGTGGCTACATAGTGGCCGGTCAGCTGTTCTACGTTGGCAAGCGTCCCGACAACGAGACCGCGTCCGAGGAACCAGAAGACGACGAGCGTAACGAGGGCGACTGCCGTGGCGATATGCAGCTTGGCGGTTTTGCTTGGCACGGTATCCGCATGCCTGGCTGCGAGCTTGCCACTTGGCATGCGAAGAGGGGAGCGCAGCGGTCGAAATACCGCGGCCAGGATCTGGTACATCACCACCAACTAAATTCCACTTGCGATCCTGACCGCTGGCTGCTGCTGAGCCTCCCGGTCAATCCCAATTGTGCTGCCCATGCCCGAAACGAGCCTCGCCAGCGTTCTGGCGTCATCAGCCATGCCGGCCGGGATATGCTCTTCGACAAAGTACAGTGGCCGATTCTTGCTCTCATTGAACATCCTGCCGAGATACTCGCCCAGCACGCCAATCCCGATCAGCTGTACCCCTGACAGGAAGAGGTTCGTGACCATGAGCGACGGATAGCCCCGCACCGGATCGCCGTAGACCATGGCCTTGTAGAACACCAACGCCGCGCCGATGAACGATAATCCGGCAATCCCAAGTCCCACATAGGTGGCGATCTTCAGCGGCGCAATCGAAAACGACGTGATCCCTTCCAGGGCAAAAGCCCAAAGCCTCACGTAATTGAACTTCGACGTGCCCGCAGACCGCGGAGCGCGCTCATAGCGCAGCGCCACCTGCGAATATCCGATCCATGAGAACAACCCTTTCATGTAGCGATGTTGCTCGCGAAGCGACCGCAGCGCCGTCACTGCGCGCCGGCTCAAGAGCCGGAAGTCCCCGGTGTCCTCCGGAATGTGAACGCGGCTAAGGGATTGAATGACCCGATAGAACAGGTATGCCGTTGCCTTCTTCAATCCGGTTTCGCCCCGTCGGCTGACGCGTTGACCGTACACGACATCGTTCCCGGCTTCCCATAGCCGGAGGAATTCCGGAATCAGTTCCGGCGGATCCTGCAGGTCGGCGTCGATGACAATGACGGCATCGGCGTCCGCATAGTCCAGCCCCGCGGACAGAGCAATCTCCTTGCCGAAATTGCGGCTCAGGTTGACGATGGCAATGCGGGGATCCTGCTGCCGCAGCGCCCGCAGTATGCCGAGCGTGTGATCGTTGCTTCCGTCGTTCACGTAAATGACGGTCGCGCGCAAACGCCCGATCCCATCGAGCGTTGCTGACAACCGCGCGTGAAACTCCCGAACGACGGCTTCTTCGTTGTAGACAGGGACCACCACGGCCAGGGACCCGCTTTCAGAGTCAGTCATGCCATCTCGCTATCGTTTCTGTCAGGACGTCGGGCGTAGCGCATGCATTCCGGGTGGAAAGCGTACCGGCCGCGCCACACGTCTCCTGCATCGAGGGAGCTAGGTTAATGGCGCGTGGAGCTGAGTTTCGTGACGGGCATCACAATCGGTTAACAATTCGAGATGGCGATGCCAATCCAGTTTATTTTTTAGGCAGAGCGAGAGAATCTTGCGGCGTCTGTCCCGTTAGGTGCTTGGTCGGAATGGAGGGAGCTTCATTGCCGAAACAAGACGTTTAGTGATCAGTTCTTTCCGAATAGAGTCATGCCGTTGATTTGATTGAGTGCATGAGTATGGGTTGTCTGACTTTCCATGGAGAAGAAATGATATATAGGGTAAGAGCAACGATTTCGATCGTTCTGTGTGCAGCCGGTCTCTCCATCAGCGTGGCCCCAGCCATCGCACAATGGAGCGCAGAGGGTGTTATCGCCACGAGCAATCTCTACAACACGGCATTGACTTCCCCAAAGGCGAGTTGCGCGAACTTCGCGACTGCGAAAGTTATTTCGTGTGTTTACCTTGACTGGAGCGGAGTGTCCACTCGCCAGAACGTCTACGAGAGAACTTCGACTGATGGAGGGGTCACCTGGTCAACGCCACTGATGATAACGAATGATGTTGGCGATGAGTACGACCCATACCTGGAGTACGACTCGTTGCGCGATCGTATGAACCTCGTTTATGCAAAATGGCGTGACCCCTCCGGAACGCAAAAGAACAACATCATGCTTCGGACCAAAGCGGCCGCAAATGGATCTTGGTCAGGACCTACTATGGTCACGGGAGACGGTGTGAATGACTACTGGATTCCTAGCCTGCTTACCTTGCAAAACGGCACTATGCTGGCGTTTTTCACGATGAACGGACCGGAGGGTGTGGGGGGCGTTGGTAGCGGTCGTATTAAGCTGGCAAGATCATTCGATGGTGGCGGAACTTGGAGTTCGCCGATGCACATCACCAACACATGCGACGCTGAGTATCCCCGAGCGGTTCAGAATAGTTACGGCGCTATCATGCTGGTCTTTTCCCGTTACGATTCTGCGCCAAATAGAAATTCGACGTGCACCGACGGAGTTCGGCCAAACGGATATCCCTATACCGATCTGCATCAAATTTGGTCAAGCGATGACGGTATAACGTGGACGGGTGAATCGACTCTGTTTCACACGCCGAACGGCTCTGCATTGCATCCATACATTGCTGCTGAAACCGGATATAGACAAGCACCGTGCGCCGGATGTGGCTGGGCAATTCTATTTGCTATGCCAGACAATTCTGGAAAATTCGGTGTTTATAAGATCTCGTCCTCAAATCAAGGAATATCGTGGTCACCTCCGACATTGATGTCGACGTCCATGTGGGGTGGGCCTTACAACATCGACCCTGCGTTCACAATCGGTTGCCGCGGCTATTTCCAGTACTACACCGACGGCTACCCAGGGCAGAGGACAATCGTGCGGCGCTATGACTGGGCATCCACCTGCTCAGTAAACTAGGCTGACACTCCTTGGCCGAAGCTGTCGAAATAGCCAAATCTGTTGCCCTGGAGAGCCGTCAGTTTGCGTTAATGAGGTGGGGGTGCGCGAGTTGCCCGGGCTTTGGCTCAAGTGGCTCACCGCGGTCATCGGCAGCTCCGGGGCATTTCCGACGGTCGCGCCTTGGGCTGCCTTGGGCCGATGCATGCACTAGGCAGGCGTTCTCACCCCCGCAGCGCCACCCCCCGCAACCACTCCGCAAAGCCCCGAATCAACCCCTGCTTGGGATTATCCCCACGCCATACGATGTAGCAGTTATGACTGGCCGGAAAACTATCTCCCAACGGCCGCACCAGCCGCCCCGCGGCGATAGCCTCGCGTGCCAGCAAGCCTCGCGTAAGCGCCAGCCCCATGCCGCTGGCCGCGGCTTCGATCAGCAGTGCGCGACAGTCGAAGACGACGCCGTCCTCGGGCTCGTCCAATACCACGCCCGCCGCGGCGCCCCACTGCGACCAGCGGAAGCGCGCGTGCCGCAGCCGCGGCAGGTGCGCGGCATCGGCCGCGGTCATGCCGGCATGCCGCTGGGCGAAGCCGGGGCTGCAGACCACGATGATGTCGTCGTCGAGCAGCTTCAGGCACTGGTAGCCGGTGAAGGGCGCGGGGCCGTAGCGCAGGCTGACGTCCAGGTCGGCACGGGCAAAGTCGGGGTCCTCGGTGCTGGCGGCGATGGACAGGTCCAGGCCGGGCAGCGCCTCGCGCAGTTGCGGCAGCTTGGGCACCAGCCATGCGCTGGCCAGTTCGGGGCTGACATTGACATGCAGCGACTGCCGTTCGCGCGCGCGCCGCGCGGCCGCGCCGGCCAGCGACAGTTCCACCGCGCGCAGGGCGCGCTCGAGGTCGTCGGCCAGTTCGCGGCCGGTGGCGGTCAGCTCCAGCTGCCGGCCGGCGCGCAGGAACAAGGTGCAGCCAAGCTGTGACTCCAGTGCACGGATATGCCGGCTGACGGCGCCGTGCGTCACGCACAGCGCATCGGCGGCGCGCGTCATGCTGCCAGTGCGCGCGGTGGCGGCAAAGGCCTGGAGGACTTGCATCGAAGGGAGCCGGCGAATCATGGCTGTGATCTTGCCTCACAGGTGATGGCAAAACAAGTCGATTGTCCTGCCACGCCGCGCGCCCGATACTGGGCCGCACCGAACCGGCCGCTGCGAAGCCGGTGCGCAACGAGGAGACCCCATGAAGCTGCAACTGAAGATCAACGGCAAGCGCCACGCCGTCGAGGCCGAACGCGACATGCCCCTGCTGTGGGTGCTGCGCGATTACCTGGGCTATACCGGCACCAAGTTCGGCTGCGGTGCGGGCCTGTGCGGGGCGTGCACCGTGCATGTCGATGGCAAGGCGGTGCGCGCCTGCATCACGCCTGTGGGCACCGTGGCGCGCGCCGACATTACCACCATCGAAGGATTGTCGGCCGACAATTCGCACCCGGTCCAGCGCGCGTGGATTGCCGAGCAGGTGCCGCAGTGCGGCTATTGCCAGTCGGGCATGATCATGGCCGCCTGCGCGTGGCTGCAGGACAGCCCGTCGCCGCGGCCGGAGGAGATCCGCGCCGGCATCACCAACCTGTGCCGCTGCGGCACCTATCCGCGCGTGGAACGCGCCATCCTGCGCGCCGCCACGGCGCTGAACGCCGGCGACCCGAAGGGGAGGGCGTCATCGTGAGCCATCTCCACGCAAGCCGCCGCCGTTTCCTGCAAGCCGCCGGCGCGGTCCCCGCCGCACTGGTGCTGGGCTTCCACTTGCCGCTGGCGAAGGCGGCCGACGCCGACGCGCCCGCGCGCGACCCGGACGACGTCAACGCCTGGCTGCGCATCGATGCCGACGGCGGTGTGACCATCATGGTGCCGTCGGCCGAACTGGGGCAGGGCGTGATGACCTCGGCCCCCATGCTGATCGCCGAAGAACTCGAGTGCGACTGGCGCCAGGTGCGCGCCGAGCTCGCACCCACCGACCCGGTCTACAACAACCGCATGTTCAAGGTGCAGGCGACCGCCAGCAGCACCTCGGCACGCTGGTCGTACGAGCCGCTGCGCCGCATCGGCGCCACCGCGCGCGAGATGCTGCGCGAGGCCGCCGCGCAAACCTGGAGCGTGCCGGCGGCGCAGTGCCGCGCCGTGCAGGGCGTGGTGCGGCATGAGCCCAGCGGGCGCACGCTCGGCTACGGTGCGCTGGCCGCTCGCGCCGCCACGCTGCCGCGCCCGGCCAACGTGGCGCTGAAGGACCCGCGCGACTGGAAGCTGCTGGGTCGCCCGACGGACCGGCTCGACATTCCGCTGAAGACGCGCGGTGCCGCGGTGTTCGGCGTCGACGTCAAGGTGCCGCGCATGCTGGTGGGTTCGGTGATGGCATGCCCGGTCTTCGGCGGCACGCTGCGCCGGGTCGATGCGCGGCCGGCGCTGGCGCTGCGCGGCGTGCGGCGCGTGGTGCCGCTGGACGATGCCGTGGCAGTGCTGGCAGACAGCTACTGGACCGCGCGCAAGGGCCTGGCCGCGCTGCAGCCTGACTGGCAGTTGCCGCAAGGCCAGTTGGCCAGCGACGCGGCGCTGATGGCCGGCTACCGCGAGGCCGCGCGCAGCGCCTCGGCGATGGCGCTGCGCCACGGCGATCCTGACACGCAGATGCAGGGCGCACAGGCCTACACCGCCGAATACGAAGTGCCATACCTCGCCCACGCCACCATGGAACCGATGAACGCCACCGCCGATGTGCGCGCCGACCGAGCCGAGATCTGGGGCCCGACCCAGGTCTGCGGCGAGATCGCGCAGCGGCTCTCGGGCGTGCTGGGACTGCCCGCCGACCGCATCGTCGTACATGGAACCTTCGTCGGGGGCGGCTTCGGCCGGCGCGAGGAGTTCGACGTCTTTGTGCAGGCTGCGCTGGCGTCGAAGGCGGCGGGGCAGCCGGTCAAGCTGATCTGGTCGCGCGAGGAAGACATCCAGCACGATTTCTACCGCCCCGCGGCGGCGGCGCGCTTCAGCGCGGTGCTGGCCCCGGACGCGGCCGGCATCCGCGCACTGGATGCGCGCCTGGCCTGCTCGTCGATCTATGTCCGCAATTTCCCGGACCGGGTCAAGGGCGGGGTCGACCCCAAATCGGTCGAAGGGGTGGTGGACCTGCCTTACGCGCTGCCCCACGTCGCCGTGCGCCATGCGATGGTCAATACCATCGTGCCGGTGGGCTTCTGGCGCGGCGTGGGCTATACGCAGAACACCTTCTTCGCCGAGAGCTTTATCGACGAACTGGCCCATCACGCCAAAGCCGATCCGCTGCAGTTCCGGCTGAACCTGCTGGCCGAGCGCCCGCGCCCGGCGCGCTTGCTGCAGCGCCTGGCGCAGCACGTCGGCTGGGGCAGCGCGGCGGCGGGGCGTTTCCACGGCGTGGCGCTGTCGCAGGCGTGGGGCTCGCTGTGCGCGACGGTGGTGGAGCTGTCGGTGCAGGGCCAGCGCATCACGCTGCACCGCGTCGTCAATGCCATCGACTGCGGCACCGTGATCAACCCGGCGACGGTCGAGCGCCAGCTGGAGGGCGCCAGCATCTGGGGCCTGAGCGCGGCCATGACGGGCGCCATCACCATTGCCGACGGCTGCGTGCAGCAAGCCAACTTCCACGACTATCCGCTGCTGCGGCTGGCGCAGACGCCGCGCTTCGAGGCGGTGCTGGCGCCCAGCGGCGAGCGCATCGGCGGCGTGGGGGAATCGGCGGTGCCGACGCTGGCGCCGGCGCTGGCCAATGCGCTGTTCGCCGCGACCGGGCAGCGCCTGCGCTCGCTGCCGCTGGCGCGGCACGGGTTCGAGCTGGCGTAGCGAGGCGCGGGCACGCCCGCAAGTGATGCCGCTGCCACGATCGCGGGGCCCATCATGACATAGCGGCGCCGCTGTGTGTGTCATACCACGCACGGCGCCCTACGCGGCCGCCGCGGTTCTTCCCTACACTTGAGCATGGCGCCTTGTCGCCGCCCAGGGGAGCACACCTATGCCGCCCGAGCCTGTCCAAGCCAAGCCCGTGGCGCTGGCCTTGCAAGGCGGCGGCATGCACGGCGCATTTACCTGGGGCGTGCTGGACCGCCTGCTGGAAGATGGCCGGCTGGTAGTCGAGGGGGTCAGCGCCACCAGCGCGGGCGCGATGAACGGGACGGTGCTGGCCTATGGCCTGATGCAGGGCGGCAGCGACGGCGCGCGCCAGGCCCTGCACGACTTCTGGCAGGCCATCGCGCATTCGGCGCAGCGCTTCAACCCGTTGCGCTGGCTGCCGTGGTTCAAGGGCAGCCATACGCTGGGGCTGAACCATTCCCCGCTGTACGCCATGGCCGACATCACGCTGCGCCTGCTGTCGCCGTACCAGTTCAACCCTGGCAATGCCAATCCGCTGCGCGACGTGCTGCTCGGCCAGGTGGATTTCGCGGCGCTGCGCGCGCATTGCCCGATCCGGCTGTACCTGTGCGCGACCAATATCGAGACCAGCCGCATCCGCATCTTCGCGCAGGAAGAGCTGAGCGTCGACGCGGTGCTGGCCTCGGCCTGCGTGCCCACGCTGTTCCAGGCGGTCAGCATCGACGGCCAGCATTACTGGGACGGCGGCTACGTCGGCAATCCGGCGATCTTTCCGCTGATCTATCACTGCGAGACCCACGATGTCGTGATCGTCCACATCAACCCGATCGTGCGCCGCGGCGTGCCGACCACGGCGGCGGAGATCCTGAACCGGGTCAACGAGGTCAGCTTCAATTCGTCATTGATGCGCGAGATGCGCGCGATCGGCTTCGTCACCACGCTGATCCAGCAGGGCAAGATCGACCGCAGCGAGATGAAGGAGATGTGGATTCATTCGATCCGCTCGGACGAGACCATGGCGTCGCTCGGGGTCTCGACCAAGTACAACGCCGACTGGAACTTCCTGTGCACGTTGCGCGACCAGGGCCGGCAGGCCGCCACCGTCTGGCTGGAGCGCAACTATGACTGCGTGGGCCAGCGCTCCAGCGTCGATATCACCGGCGAATTCCTGTAGCCGCCGGCTGGGCCAGCCGCCAGGCCAGATTGGCACGCGCCTGCGCCTCGTAGCGCGACTGGAACAGGTCGGTGGCATAGATGCGGGGACTGGCCAGCAGGCGCTGCAGGAAGGCGCGCTCGGCGGCGTCATAGGCGGCATCGTCCAGGTCGGTGCGCTCGGCGCGCAGGCGCGCGCCGTTGTCCTCGAAGCGCGCGCGGCTGTATCCCAGGGCGGCCAGGTCGATGTCGGCGGTGAAGCGCCCGGCCAGGCTGGCGGGCACGTCGGCGTGCGTGGTTTCCAGGATCAGCGTGGCGACGCGCGCGGCGGCGGCGACGGTGCCGGCGGACCAGTGCTGCAGCCACGCGGCGCTGCGCGCTTCATTGTCGGCGGCGCCGGGTACGTAGATGACGTCGTGGCACCACAACGCCAGCTCCACGTCGGCGGCATCGGGTATCGCGCTACGGGCCCAGTCGAGGTCCTGCAGGCAGCGCCGTACATGGTCCAGGGTATGGTAGTGCCGGGTCGGCTCGCCGTAGCAGCGCGCCAGGTCGGCATACGCGTCCGCCGCGCGGGTGCCGCCCGCCAGGGTCCAGAGCGCGACAAAGCGCTCTTGCAACGGGTTGGCGGCGGCGGTGATCATGCGCGCGCCGGACCCGTGTCGCGGTCCGCATCGCTGGCAAGCTCGGCCAGCAGGGCCCGCGCCTCCTGCCAGTCGGCGCCATCGGTGCCCTCGCTGAAGCTGCCGTGGATGCGCGCCAGCGCTTCGCGCGCGGCGTCGCCCTTGCCCTGGCGATGCCACAACCGGGCCAGGCTGAGCGCGGCCTGCAGTTCCAGCGGCCTGGCGCCCTGGCCGTGCGCGACCGCAAGCGCGCGCTGGAAGCAGGCCTCGGCTTCATGGCTGGCGGCGGCGCCGGCATCGGGCGCGGCCAGCTGCAGCAGCATGTCGCCGCGCAGCCGATAGACGGCGGCTTCATCGAGCCGCTCGCCGGTCTCTTCGATCATCGCCTGCGCGCGCGTCAGCACGTCCAGCGCGGCGGCTGGCTGGCCCGCCTTGCCGCAGGCCTCGGCCAGCATCGCCAGCAGGTTCGGCATGCCGAGTTCGCCGCCGGTGGCCTCGTAGGCGGCCAGGCCGCGTCGCATCTGGGCAATGCCTTCCTCGTGGCTGCCCTGCTCGGACAGCGCCCAGCCCTGCAGCACGGTGCCCCAGGCCAGGTAGATCGGGAAGCCCTGTTCGCACGAAATCGCAATGGCGGCTTCGGCATATTCCCTGGTCTGCGCGGGATCGCGGCGCCAGCGGTACTGTTCCGCCGCGAACACCAGGCACAGCGCCAGGTTGTAGGCATCCGGGCGCGCGCGGGCCAGGGCCAGCGCCTCGCGGCTGCGTGCCAGGGCCTGGTCGGCAAAGCCCTGGTACCACAGGATCCAGGCCAGCGTGCTGGTGGCATGGACCATCGGGTCGCGGCCGTAGCCGGTCAGGAAGTCATAGGCGGAGTGCTCGGGGTGCGGCACGGCCAGCACGGCCTCCATATGCGCGCGTGCTTCTTCCAGCAGGCCCAGGCGGAACAGCGTGGCGCCCAGCGCGCGGTGGCCTTCGGCCAGCTGCTTGGGCTTTTGCGACTCGTTGGCCAGCGCCAGCAGGCGCCGCGCCAGCGGCAGCGACACCTGGTATTGCGCGCGCAGCTGGTAGAACGCCCACATGCCCAGCTGCGCCGAAAACACATAGGGCGTCTGCCGCCCTTGCTCGCACAGCGACATCGCGCGCCGGTAATTGGCCTCGACCTCGGGCGAGGCCTGGCCGCGCGCCGCGATCAGCGCGGGCCCCAGCGTCAGCAGCAGCGTCAGCTCCAGGCGTGCGCGCTCGGCGCTGTCGGGCTGGCGCTTGAGCAGGGCAATGGCCTCGCTCAGGTGCCGGATCGCTTCTTCCTGCGCCGAGCGCTGCAGCGCCTGCTGGCCGGCGCAGTGCAGGTACTCGACCGCCTTCGGCACATTGCCGCTGTGGCTGTAGTGATGGGCCAGCTCGCTGCAGTAGTCCTTGAGCCGGCCGTGGAACATCGCCTCGATCGCCTGCGCCGAGCTTTCATGCAGGGCGCTGCGGCGCTCGGTCAGCAACGAGCTGCCGGCCACCTCCTGGGTCAGCGCGTGCTTGAAGGCGTACTCCACCTCGGGGAACGCAGGGCGTTCGTAGATGAAGTCGGCGGCCTGCAGGTCGCGCAGCAGCGGATGCAGGCGCTCTTCGGGCAGGCCGGTGACGCGCAGCACCAGGCCCAGCGGAAACTCCTTGCCGATCACGGCGAGGGTCTGCAGCAGTTCCTTCTGCGCCAGCGGCAGCCGGTCGATACGGGCGGCCAGCACGCCCTGCACGGTGGTGGGGATGTGCAGCAGCGCCGGCGCCTTCTCGATGCGGTAGCTGCCCGGCTGGCCCAGCAGCGCGCCTTCCTCGGCCAGGGTCTGGACCACTTCCTCCATGAAGAAGGGATTGCCTTCGGTCTTGTCGAGGATCAGCCGCTTCAGCGGCGCCAGGCTGGGGTCGTCGCCGAGCAGCGCGGTCAGCAGCTCCTGCGCCTCGGCCTGTCCCAGCGGCTGCAGGCGCAGCTGCGAGTAATGCGCGCCCGCGTCCCAGCGGTGGCGGTATTCGGGCCGGTAGTTCACCAGCAGCACGATGCGCGCGCCGGGCACGTGGTCGACCAGCATGTTGAGGAAGGCCTCGGTCTCGCCGTCCAGCCATTGCAGGTCCTCGAAGATGACTTCCAGCGGCTGGTTCTGGCTTTCACGGACCAGCAGCCGCGCAATCGCGTCGAAGGTGCGCTGGCGCCGCAGCGCCGGGTCCATGGTCGGCAGCGCCGAGTCGGGCTCGACCACGCCGAGCAGGTAGAGCAGGTAGGGCAGGTGCTCTTCCAGCGAGCGGTCCAGCGTCAGCAGCCGGCCGGTCAACTTCTCGCGGCAGCTGCGGTCGCCGTCATGCGCCGTGATCTGGAAATAGTTCTTCAGCATCTCGATCAGCGGCAGGTAGGCAAAGGCCTTGCCGTGCGAGACCGAGAACGTCTCCAGCGCCAGGCAGCCCTGCTGCGACCTGACCTTGAACTCATGGAACAGCCGCGACTTGCCGACCCCGGCCTCGCCGACCACCGCGACGATGCGCCCGTGGCCGGCCTTGGCCTGCTCCAGCGCCGCGTTCAGGTGCGCCAGCTCGTCCTGGCGCCCGACAAAGCGCGCCAGGCCGCGGTGCGCGGCCACCTGCAGCCGCGTGCGCAAGGGTCCCGGCCCGATCACCTCGTACACCGCCAGCGGTTCGCGCACGCCCTTGACGCTGGTGGTGCCCAGCGCCGTGAACTCGAAATAGCCTTCGGTCAGCTTGTGGGTCGACTCGCTCACGAGGATCGACGCCGGCGTGGCGATGCCTTCCATGCGCGAGGCGATATGGATGGTGTGCCCGACCGGATCGTAGTCGGTGTGCAGGTCGTCCTTGCGGATCGAGCGCACCACAACCTCGCCGGTATGGATGCCGATGCGGACCTGCAGCGGAATGCCTTGCTCCAGCCGCACGCGGTCGCTGTGCCGGTGCATCGCGTCCTGCATGCGCAGCGCCGCGTACAGCGCGCGCAGCGCGTGGTCCTCGTGCGCGATGGGCGCGCCGAACAGCGCCAGGATGCCGTCGCCGAGGAACTTGGCGACGTAGCCCTCGTAGTGGTGGACCGCTTCCATCATCAGCGTCACCACGGGATCGATCAGCCGGCGCGCGTCCTCCGGGTCCAGGTCCTGGGTCAGCGCGGTGGAGCCGGCCATGTCGGCAAACAGCGCGGTAATGGTCTTGCGCTCGCCGGCGGTTTCGCCGCGGGCTTCCATCGCCGCCTGCTCGGCCAGGATGCGCCCGGCCAGGTGCGGCGGGGTGTAGTGGACCGGCGCCGGACTGTCCGGGCGCGGCGCGGCGGGCGCTGGCATGGCGGCGGTGGGCGCGTCGGGCAGGCCGACGCCGCAGACGCGGCAGAACCGTGCCGCCGCGGTGGCCTCGGCGCCGCATTGCGGGCACACGCGGGCAAGCCGGGCCCCGCACGCCTCACAGAAGTTGGCGCCAGCAAGATTGCCGAAGCCGCATTGGCTGCAGCGCATTTCGCCTCCCGGCCGTCGTTGCCAGCTTGACGGTACCTAAGGCTATTAGAGGCGGGATCGCGTGGGTGTCAAGGACGCCGCTGCGTGGCAACCAACCGATGGGGGCTGGCGTGGCCGCGCAAGACCGGTGCGGCTCACGCTGCCTGTGCCGCGGTGTGCGCGGTGGCCATCATGCTCGACTGCAGCAAGGTCTTGCGGAAGATTTCGACCAGCGGCCGCAGGTTGACCTTGTGCCAGGCAGCCCACAACGGGGTGCGGTAGTCGAGCCACGACAGTTCGTGCAGCACCACGCCGGCCGGTGCCTGGTGGCGCAGGCTCTGCTGGATCGTGGTCACGCCCAGCCCCGCGGCCACCAGCCCCAGCGCGGCCAGCGGCTCGGTCGCTTCCATGGTGATGGTGGGGGTAAAACCCGCCCGGGCGCAGGCCGCGATGAAGGCGTCGTGCCGCAGCGCGGTTTCCTGGTGCATCACGCCGATCCACTTCTGCGCGGCGAGGTCGGCCGGAGTGAGCGGCTCGGTCCCGGCCAGCGGGTGGCCCTCGGGCAGCGCCAGCAGCATCGGGTCGTTGAGTACCTGGGCGGCCTCGAGGTCCGGATCGTCCGGCAAGGGCGGCTCGCACACCAGCGCGATATCGAGGCTGCGCTGGCGCAGTCCTTCGAGCTGCGTTGCCGACTGCTGGTTGTACAGCGCGATATGGACGGCGGGCCGGTCCTGGCGCAGCTCGCGCAGCGCGTTCGGCAGGATGCCGGAGTGCATCGCGTACTCGAGGTAGCCGATGCACAGGCCGCCTTCATCGCCGCGCCCAAGACGCCGGGCCAGCGATTCGAGCCGGGTGCCGTGGGTCAGGAAAGCCCGGGTCTCGGCCAGAAAGGTGCGGCCGTCGCGCGTAAGGCGTATGCGCTGCAGGGAGCGCTCGAACAGCATCAGCCCGAGCTTCTCTTCAAGCTGGGCGATCTGCCGGCTAAGTGGCGATTGGGAGATATGGAGCCGCTCGGCGGCGCGGCCGACGTGCTCTTCCTCGGCCACGGCGACGAAATAGTGAAGTTGACGGATATCCAGCATGTCTGCCCCTGAGTGATACCTGGAAAGTCAGACCTATAGGGTATCAAGTCTTTCAAATTCCGTCTTGGACAGACTCAACTGCCCACCCTAGACTGCCTTCACCCCAACTTACTTTGTGGAGCAGTCATGAGTATCAAAGACAAACTTGCCGGCAACGTGCTCGGCTTTGGCACCGCCCCGCTGGGCAATATGTTCCGCGACATCCCGGAAGCTGAGGCGCAGGCCACGGTGGACGCGGCCTGGGCGCAAGGCGTGCGCTACTACGACACCGCGCCGTTCTACGGCGCCGGGCTGGCCGAAATCCGGCTGGGCGAAGCGCTGTCCCGCCACCCGCGCGACGAATACGTGCTCAGCACCAAGGTCGGCCGCCTGATCCTGGACGAAGTCGAAGACGCCAGCGCGCGGGCGCTGGGCGAGAAAAGTGGCCTGTTTGCCGCCGGGCGCCCGAACAAGCTGGTCAACGACTACTCGGCGGACGCCACGCTGCGCTCGATCGAGGACAGCCTCAAGAGGATGAAGACCGACCGTCTCGATATCGTGTGGGTCCACGACATCGCCCAGGACTTCTATGGCGACGAGTGGCTGGCTTATTTCGAGACGGCCCGCAAGGGCGCTTTCAAGGTGCTGACCCGGCTGCGCGAAGAGGGCGTGATCAAGGCCTGGGGCCTGGGCGTGAACCGCGTCGAGCCGATCGAACTGACGCTGGACCTGGACGAGGCGCAGCCCGACGGCTTCCTGCTGGCGGGCCGCTATTCGCTGCTCGACCATGAGCGCGCGCTGCAGCGCCTGATGCCGAAGGCGGCCGAGCGCAAGACCGAGATCGTTGTCGGTGGCCCGTACAGCTCCGGCATCCTCGCCGGCGGCTCGCATTTCGAGTACCAGAAGGCACCGCCCGAGATCATCGCCCGGGTCGAGCGCATCAAGGAGGTCGCGCAACGCCACGGCGTCAGCATCAAGGCCGCGGCGCTGCAGTTCGTGCTGGCCAATCCCGCGGTGGCCGCGGTGATCCCGGGCGCGAGCCGGCCCGAGCGCATCGCCGAGGACGTCGCCGCGCTGAACGAGAAGATTCCGGCCGATTTCTGGCGCGAGCTGCGCGCGCAGCAGCTGGTCGCGGCAAATGCGCCGCTGCCCGGCGACCGCGTCTGATGCCAATACTGCAATCTGATTTCAAGGAGCCAACCATGGCACAAGCTTCTGCAACGATCACGCTGCCGGTGTCACCGGACCGCGTCTGGCAACTGATTGGCGGCTTCGATTCGCTGCCCGACTGGCTGCCGTATATCCCCAAGAGCCAGCTGAGCGAAGGCGGCCGCGTGCGCAGCCTCGTCAACCCGGACGGCGACGCCATCGTCGAACGGCTCGAGGCCTTCGACCAGGGCGCGCGCAGCTACACCTACTCGATCCTGCAGGCGCCGTTCCCGGTCACCGGCTACCGCTCCACGCTGCGCGTGGTCGGCATCGACGGGGACCAGGCCGCGCGCGTCGAGTGGTCCGGCCAGTTCACGCCGGACGGCGTGAGCGATGACTACGCATCGCGGCTGTTCGAGGGCATCTATCGCGATGGCTTGACAGCCCTGCAAGCGACGCTGGCCGGCGCGGCTTCATGAAGCGGCTGATTGCGCCAGGGAGGGCCCTGGCGGCCCAGGCTGGCGCGATGACGCGTCAGACCGCCGCTGTCACGATGATCTCCACCAGCAGTTCCGGCCGCGCCAGCCGGGCCTCGCAGGTGGCACGCGTGGGGACCGCGTCCTCGGGGATCCACGCTTCCCAGGCAGCGTTCATGCCGGCGAAATCCTGGTCGATATCCTTGAGCCAGATCTGCGCCGAGAGCAGCCGGCTGCGGTCGCTGCCGACGCTGGCGAGGTAGCCGTCGATCTTCTCCAGCACATCGCGCGTTTGCGCGCCGATATCGCCGGAAGGATCGGTGGCCGTGACGCCGGCCACGTACACCACGCCGTTATGCACGACGAGGCGGGAAAGACGTTTGGTGGACTGGAAGCGCTGGATATTGCTCATCCGTATGACCTCGGGAAAAAAGTTGGATAGGGAGCCGGCTGGAAGCTAGTCGCGCAGCGCGCCGGCCGTGGCACTGCGGGGTTTGTCGAAACGGTCGATGGCAAAGGCCTCGATCGGCAGGGTGGAGCGGCCCTCGGTGACGAGGTCGGCGACGATCTGTCCCACGATCGGCCCCAGTTCGAAGCCATGCGCGGAGAAACCGAAGGCATGGACCACGCCCGGTGCCGACCGGCTCGGTCCGATCACCGGTATCTGGTCTGGCAGGAAGGCCTCGACCCCGGCCCACGCGCGATTGATGCCCAGTGGGCCCAGATGCGGGAACAGCGCGGTGACGGTCTGCGCGCTGGTGCCGAGCCCGAGCATGTCGACTTCGCCATGCCGGGCCTGGGCGTCGGCGGCGCAGCGCAGGCCGCCGCCGATCAGCACGGTGCCGTTGCCGAACTGCTTGAACGACAGCGCGCGCCCGGTCGCGCCCAGCACCGGCCTGACGAACGGCGCCACGCGGTGGGTGATCATCAGCATCAGTCCGCCGGCTTCGACCGGCACCGGCTCGCCGAGCTGAGCGGCGAAGGCGCCGGCCCAGGCGCCGGCCGCGTTCACCAGCCGCTGCGCGCGGAACACGCCGCGCGGCGTGTGTACGTGCCAGCGGCCGCGCGCGTATTCCAGGCGTTCGGCGGGAGTGGCTTCGTGGATGGCGGCGCCGGCCGCTTCGGCGGCGCGGCGGAATGCGGTGACCGCGCGGTAGGGCAGCGCATGGCCGTCGCGGCTTGCCCAGATCGCGCCGGTGACATGGGGTGCGATCGACGGGACCAGGGCACGTACCGTGTGGGCGTCGACCAGCGTTTCGTGGGTAAAGCCCAGGGCCTCGAGCTGCGCCACGCGCCGGCGCAGCACCTCCAGCTCGGCGTCGGTCTCGGCCACTTTCAGCTGGCCGCTGGGGACGAAGCCGGCGTCGTCGCCGGTCAGGTCCGCCAGCCGGTGCCAGAGCTCGAGCGAAGCCAGTGCCAGCGGAATCTCGGCCATGTGGCGCCCCAGCGTGCGCACGCCGCCGGCGTTGACCCCCGACGCATGCCGGCCGCAATACTCGGCCTCGAGCAGCGTCACGCGCAAGCCCTTGCGCGCGAGGTGCAGCGCGCTCGAGGTGCCCTGCAATCCGCCGCCGATGACGATCGCGTCGGCATCGGCCCCGCTGTCATCCTTCATTGGCCAGTTCTCCGAGCGTGACCGGCTTGACCGGCGGACGGATGCGGTAGTAGCCGACCTGCTGCGGCGGTACGCCGCGCGCGTCGGCGATGATCTCGGTGACCGTCAATCCGCACTGGCGCCCCTGGCACGGCCCCATGCCGCAGCGGCCGAACGACTTGGCCTGGTTGGGCCCGCTGCAACCCAGGGCGACGAAGCCGCGGATGGCGCCGGCGGTCACTTCCTCGCAGCGGCAGACCACCACGTCGTCCGCCGGCACGCGATTGGCCGGCTTGGGGCGGTACAGCGCATCGAGGAAGGGCCGGATGCTCAGGTGCGAGCGCAGCGCGGCGCGCAGCGGCGCGGCCTGGCGGTCGCGTTGCGCGGCGTCGACGCGGCCGACGTTATGGGCCGCGGCCAAGCCAGCCAGCTCGCCTTGCAGTGCGGCGGCAACGGCGCCGCCGATGCCGCGGCCATCGCCGGCGACGAAGATGCCCGGCAGGTCGAGCGCGCCCCAGTCATCCACCACCGGCTGCCAGCACAACTGCGTGTCGTCCCAGCGGTGCGCCGCGCGCAGCGCCCAGCTGAACTGGGTGTTGGGGACCACGCCCTGGTGCAGCAGCACGGCCTGCGTGGCAATGCGGTGCGATTGCCCGCGACTGGTGAAACGCAGCGCCCGCACCGCCTCGTCGCCCTCGACCGACAGGTCCGTGGCCCCCTTGTAGAACGGCACGCCGCTACGCTTGAGGGTGCGCATCAGCGCCAGGCCTTTCCTCAGGTAGCGCCAGCCTGCAAGGGCCCCGCCCAGATGGGCCAGCGCGCGCTGGTAGTCGGCACCGTCGGTGGTGTCGACGATGGCGCGGATCGGCACGCCGGCGCGCACGTATTGCCAGCCGAGCAGGTAGAGCAGCGGGCCGCAGCCGGCCAGCACCACCGGTTCGGCCGGCACCACGTCGGCGCTCTTGAGCAGGATCTGCGCGGCGCCGGCGGTCAGCACGCCGGGCAGCGTCCAGCCAGGGATGGGGAAGGGGCGCTCCATGGCCCCGGTGCAGAGAATCACCTGCCGCGCCTGCAGGGTCGCAACGCGGCCCTGGCGCAGGTAATGCACGGCGTGCTCGCGCGTGACCTGCCACACCGCGGCACCGGTGATGTGCTGCGCGCCGCTGGCGGCGAAGCGGTCCGCCAGCGCGCGGCCGGCGGCGTAGTCGGGGCCGAGGATGCGCAGTCGTTCCGGTGGCGCGCTCTCGATGGCGCGGTAGATCTGGCCGCCGCAGGCTTCCTGCTCGTCCAGCAGGGCCACGCGCGCGCCGCTGGCGGCGGCGGCCACCGCGGCCGCCATGCCGGCCGGGCCGGCGCCAATGATGGCGATGTCGACGTCACGCTCAGCCATGGGCCACCTCCGGAGCGTGGCCAGCCGCTACCGGCGCGGGCAAGGGCAGGGTGCGCGCGCCGTCCTGCGTGTGCACGCGCATGCCTTCGCGCACGGTCACCAGGCAGCTTTGCCGGCTGGGCTGCCCGTCGATCTCCATCAGGCATTCGAAGCAGACGCCCATCATGCAATACGGCGCGCGCGGCTCGCCGCTGACCGGCGAGTTGCGCAGGCGAGTCACGCCGCTGGCCAGCAGCGCCGCGGCAACGCTGCAACCGGCCGGCACGCGCAGCGGCGCGCCGTTGAATTCGATGGTGACGGTATCCGCGCCGGTGCCGGAGGTGGCACGCCGCTTGAACAGGCGATCAGTGGGCATGGTGGAAGGTCTGGTTGGAGTTCAGGAAGCGGTCGCCAGTGAATACGTCGACCTCCTGCGGTCGCTCGCCGCCGGCTATCCAAGGAGCGACGCGCAGTGCGTGCGCCGCGGCCAGCGTGACGCCGCTGTGGCAGGTGGTGACAAAGGCGCCGGGACAGGTCGGGCTTTCCTGGTAGATCGGATAGCCGTCGGGGCTCATCACGCGCAGCGCGCCCCAGGCGCGCACCAGCTTCAGGCCGGCCAGCGCGGGGAAGCTGCGCACGCCGCGGCGCGCAATGTCGGCGAGCACGCCGGCGGTGGTGCCGTCGTCGAAGCCGACGTCTTCCATCGAGTCGCCGAGCTGGATCGTGCCTTCGTCGGTCTGGCGCACGTAGGTGGTGGGGAAGTCCAGGAAGCGCGTGGCGCGCTCCCCGATCAGGACCTGGCCACGGTTCGGTGCCACCGGCGCGTGCAGGCCGACCTCCGCGGCGAGCTTGCGGTTGCCGAGGCCGGCGGCCAGCACCACGCGCGGCGCGGCAAAGCGCACCTGGCAGCCTTCGCCCGCATGGACCGTAAAGCCGCCCGCTTCAGGCGTGATCGAGTGCGCGCCATGCCGGCCGACGATACGCACGCCACGCCGCTGGCAGGCGGCATGCAGCGCGCGCAGCAGCTTGAGCGGATTGGTGTGCCCGTCCATCGGCGTATAGCTGGCGCCGACCACCTCCGGGCCCACGCCGGGCAGCCGTTGCGCGAGTTCACTGTGGTCGAGCATCTCGAACGGATAGTCGCCGTGCAGCGCGTCCTGGATGCTTTGCAGGCGTTGTCGGCGCTCCGCTATGTCCGCCTCGGAAAAGCACAGGTGGAAGCCGCCGGGCTGGCGCAGGCACACGTCGATGCCGGTCTCGTCGCGCAGCGCATCGCGCAGCTGCGGCCACAGCCGCGCCGAGCCCAGTGTCCAGCGCGCGTAGGGCGCCATGCCCAGGCCCTTGCCCTGGACCCAGACCAGGCCGAAGTTGCCGCGCGAGGCGCGCAGGGCGTCGTCGCCTTCGTCCAGCACGGTGACGCGCAGGCCGTGCCCGGCGGCGCCGTAGGCGATGGCGGTGCCGACCAGGCCGCCGCCAATCACGATCAGATCGGATGTGGTCATGTCAGTCGAAGTTCAGTTCTTGCCGATCAGCACGCGGTCGAGGCCGACGATGCGGTCCAGCAGCACCATCAGCACCAGCGTGCCGACGATCAGCACCGTGGACACCGAGGCCACCAGCGGATCGATGGTCTGGGCGATCTGGTTGTACATCGCCACCGGCAGCGTGGTGGTGCCCGGCGTGGCGACGAAGACGGTCATGGTCAGCTCGTCGAAGCTCTGGATGAACGACAGCATCCAGCCGCCCACCACGCCGGGCAGGATCAGCGGCAGCACCACGCGGCGGAACGCCGTGAAGCGGCTGGCGCCGAGCGAGAGCGCGGCACGCTCGGCATCGCGGTCGAGCCCCGTGGCGGCGGCCAGCACCAGGCGCAGCGCGTAGGGCATGACCACCACCACGTGCGTCAGCGCAAGCCAGAAGAACGACCCGGTCACGCCCAGCGTGGTGAAGAAGCGCAGGAAGGCCACCCCCAGCACCACGTGCGGGATCATCAGCGGCGACAGGAAGAAGGCCATCAGCGCGCCGCGGCCGGGGAAGCGATGGCGGATCAGCGCCAGCGCGGCGGGCACCGCCAGCGCCACCGCGATGGTGGCGCTGACCAGGCCGAGCGTCAGCGACAGCCAGATCGCATCGACGATTTCGTGCGCATCCGCAATGGCGCGGAACCAGCGCAGCGAGAGCCCGTCGGTGGGCATCGAGATATAGCCCTTGCCGGTGAAGGACACCGCGACCACCACCAGCAGCGGCGCCACCATGAAGGCGATAAAGAAGGCGTGGTACAGCAGGGACAGGGGACCGTTCTTGCGCATGGCATCAGCTCCTCAGGCTTCGAAGACCGGGCGGAAGCGGCGCTCCACCAGCCGGTTGCAGCCGACGATGACGATCACGTTGGCAATCAGCAGCAGCACCGCGATGGCGGCGCCGAGCGGCCAGTTGAGCGTGTTCAGGAATTCGTCGTAGGCGGCGGTGGCCACCACCTTTAGCCGCCGCCCGCCGAGGATGGCCGGGGTGGCGAAGGCCGAGGCCGACAGCGCGAACACGATGATGCTGCCCGACAGGATGCCCGGCAGGATCTGCGGCAGGATCACGCGGCGGAACACCGTGAAGGGCGGGGCGCCGAAGGCCTGGCCGGCCTGCTCGACCTGCGGGTCCAGCTTCTGCAGCGAGGCCCATACCGAGATCACCATGAACGGCATCATCACGTGCGTCAGCGCGATGATCACGCCGGCCTGCGTAAACACCAGCTTCACCGGCGCATCGACCAGGCCCAGCCACTGCAGGGTCTCGTTGATCAGGCCGTTGTTGCCCATCAGGATGGCCCAGCCCAGCGTGCGCACCACCACCGAGATCAGCAGCGGCCCGAGGATCACGATCAGGAAGAGGCCGCGCCACGGACTGCGCATGCGCGACAGGATCAGGGTCTCGGGCACGCCGAACACCACCGCAAGCACCGTTACCGCCAGTGCCATGCCGGCCGTGCGCAGGAAGATCTCGTGGTAATAGCTGTCGCCGAGGATCTCGAGATAATTGGCCGCGGTCATCGCCGGCACCACGCCGCGGGTGCCGTCGAAGGCGTGCAGCGACAGCAGGCCCGTGAGCAGCAGCGGCACCAGCAGCATCGCGCAGAACAGCAGCAGGGCCGGGCCCGACAGCAGCCACGGGGCCGCGCCGGCAAACGGCCTGCGCGGCAGGCGTGGCGCCATCGCGTGCGCGCCTGCAAGGTTGGAAGTGGCGGTATCAGGCATGGCGCGCCTCCGTGGCGGTTTCGCTGGCCAGCACGCGCAGGTCCTGGTCGTGCCACAGCACGCTGACGGCCGCGCCTTCGGCCGGCGGCGTCTCGCCCAGGTTGGGCTGGCTCACGCGCAGCCGGCCCAGCGCGCTGTCGATCTCCAGCATCCAGTGGTTGCCGAGGAACAGCCGCGTGTGAACCGTGCCGGGGATGCCGCCGTCGCCGGACTGGCCCAGCCGGATCTTTTCGGGGCGCACGTAGACCTGCACCTCGCGCCCGACCTGGCGGCCCTCATGCGGCACGTACGCCAGCGTGTCGCCCAGGCGCACTTCGCAGCAGCGTGCGTTGCTCTTCTCGACCACGCCGGCGAGGCTGTTGGTCTTGCCCAGGAAACCCGAGGCGAAGGCCGACTGCGGCCGCTCGTAGGCCTCGAACGGCGTGGCCAGCTGGACGATGCGGCCGCCATGCATCACCGCGATGCGGTCGCTCATGGTCATGGCCTCGACCTGGTCGTGCGTGACCAGGATGGTGGTGATGCCGAGCTGGCGCTGGATCGCGCGCAGCTCGATATGCATGTCCTCGCGCAGCTTGGCATCGAGGTTGGACATGGGCTCGTCGAGCAGCAACACCTCTGGCCGGATCGCCAGCGCGCGGGCAATCGCCACGCGCTGGCGCTGGCCGCCCGACAGCTCCTTCGGATAGCGCTGGCCGAGGCCGCCCAGCCGCACCAGCTCTAGCGCCTCTTCGATCCTGCTGCCGCGCTCGGCGGCTGCCACGCCGCGCATCTCCAGGCCGAAGCCGATATTGGCGGCCACGGTCATGTGCGGAAACAGGGCGTAGCTCTGGAACACCACGCCCATGCCGCGTTTTTCGGGGCGCAGCGCGGTGATGTCGCGCCCGTCCAGCACGATGCGGCCGCGCGTGGGTTCGACGAAGCCGGCGATCATCTGCAGTGTGGTGGTCTTGCCGCAGCCGGACGGGCCGAGCAGCGACAGGAATTCGCCGCGCTCGACCTCGAGGCTCAGGTTTTCAACGGCATGGAAGCTGCCGAAGGCCTTCGCGAGGCCGCTCAGTGTGAGGAAGCTCATGGTTTTGCGGGGGCAGTCGTGGTGGCGATCGTGGGGCAGTGGGGGCGGGGTGCCGCTGGCGCGCCTGCTCAGCGCTCGACCGTGCGGTTCCAGCGGTTGGTCCACTCGGCACGCTTCTCGTTGACCACGGTCCAGTTGGTCGGCAGCAGCGCCTCGATCTGGGCCTTGCCGTACGGCACCTTGGCGGCCACCTTCGGTTCGAGCTTGACCCTGGCATTGACCGGTCCCCAGCCCTGGCTGTCGGCCAGCACGGTTTGCACCTCGGGCGTGAGCAGGTACTGGATAAAGGCCTGCGAGGCCTCGGCCACGTCGCTCTGCACCACCGGGCAGGCGGCGGTCAGCAGCGCGGGGGCGCCTTCCTTCGGATAGACGAATTCCACCGGGAAGCCGGTGTCCTTCAGGCTTTGCGCGCGGCCGCTGCCCCACACCGCCAGCGTGACGTCGCCGTTCTGGAACAACTCGGTCATCTTGCCCGGCGACGGCTCCCAGGCCAGCACGTTGGGCCCGACCTCTTTGGTCAGCGCGGCGAAGCCCGGCTCGACATTCTGGTCGCCGCCCTTGCGCAGCTTGGCGAACATGATCAGCGTCTGCAGCCCGTAGGTATTGCTGATCGGCGGGATCGCGACCTTCTGGCGGAATTTCCTGTCGGCCAGCACCTCCCACGATTCCGGTTTCGGCAGGCCTGCCTTGCGGAATGCCTCGGTGTTGTAGACCAGGCCCGTCGCCACCACGCCGATGCCGGTGGCCTTGTTGTCGCCCAGCTTCGCCAGCGGGTAGAGGTCCTTGTAGACCGGCGCATCCTTGACGGCATCGCAGAAGCCCAGCTGCAGCGCCTGGTACATCGGGCCGTCGTCGAGCAGCACCACGTCGAGTTCCTGGCGCGCCTTCTGCGCCTGCAGCTTGGCCAGCGTGTCGGTGGAATTGCCGGCGACATAGACCACCTTGACCTTATGCCGGGTCTCGAAGGCGGGGATGATCTTTTCCTTGAACACCTTTTCGGTCGAGCCGCCGTACGAACCGACGTAGAGCGTCGGCTGCTGCGCCAGCGCGGCCGAGGTGCCGCACAACGCGACCACGGCCGCGGCGAGAACTTGCTGTTTCATGCTTTCCTCCCTGTTATGCACCGTCAACTTGCCATCGATCCCCAAAACCATGCAGGGTGGTTATCGTTGCACCGCAACGAAGAACATGCGCAAACATGCGGTGTCGGGATAGATTAGGAGGATGCCCTGCGCGTGAAAAATTCTTTTTTTTGGGCCGTCAATAACATTGTGTTATAGACTCGCGGCATGAAAATCCGCCAGCTCGAGGCCTTCCGGGCCGTCATGCTTTGCCAGACCGTCACGCGCGCCGCCGAGATGCTCCACATCTCGCAGCCGGCGACGACCCGGCTGATCGCCGATCTTGAAGAGGCGCTAGGGTTTTCCCTGTTCGAGCGCATGCGCGGGCGGCTGCACCCCACCGCCGAGGCGCAGGCGCTGTTCGAGGAAGTGCAGCGCTCGCTGGTCGGCATCGACCGCATCGCGCAGACCGCGCTCGATATCCGCGACATGCAGCGCGGCTCGCTGCAGATCGCCGCCGCGCCGGCGCTGGCGCTGTCGTTCCTGCCGCGCGCGATCGCGGCGTTCATGGCCGACCACCAGCAGATCCAGATCACGATGCTGCCGCACTCGTCGCGCACGGTGGTCAACATGGTCACCGAGCAACGCTGCGACGTCGGCTTTGCCATCCTGTCGATGAACCACCCCAGCACGCACGGCGAGCGGCTGCTGTCGACCCGGATGGTGTGCGCCATCCCGGCGGGGCACCGGCTGGCCAGCCAGGAAGTCATCCGCCCGCCGGACCTCGCCGGCGAGCGCTTCGTGTCGCATCCGCGCATGCTCGACTCGCGGCTGCAGATCGATGCGCTCTTTGCCTCTTACGGTATCGAATGCAAGGTGCAGGTGGAAACGCAGGTGTCGTGGAGCATCTGCGCGTTCGTGGAAGAGGGGCTGGGGGTGGCGCTGATCGATCCGATCACGGCGCTGGAGTACAAGGGCGACGGGGTCTGCTTCCGCATGTTCGACCCCTTGCTGACCACCGACTTTTCGGTGCTGTTCTCGGCGCAGCGCGCGCCGTCGATCCTGCTCAAGGCCTTTGTCGCGCACACTCGCGCGTTTGCGCTGGCGCGGCTGGATCCCAGGTTCGTGGTGGCCTAGGACATCGTCACGGCTGGGTCCACGCCGCCGCCTGGCGCGCGCCGCCTTTGCCGCCGATCGCTTCGACCAGATAGTCGACGAACGACGCGATCCGCGCGGAGATCGCGGTATTGCGGTAATAGACCGCATGGATGGGCTGGCGCACGTCCTGGGTCTGGCGCGCCAGCACCTGCACCAGCCGGCCCGCCTCGCGATCCTGCGCGGTCATGAAGTCCGACAGGCATACGATCCCCGCGCCCTCCAGCGCCAGCTGCCTGAGCGTCTCGCCGCTCGACGACCACACCGCCGGCTCGATCCGATAGGGCTCTCCGTCCGCACCCAGGATCGGCCACACGTTCAGCGATTCGGGCTGGTTGAAGCCCAGCAGCGCATGCTTGCCGAGATCCTGCGCCTTGCGCGGGTGGCCGTGCGCGTCGAGGTAGGCCGGACTGGCCAGCATGCGCACCCGGCTGTTGCCGATCAGCCGGCTATGCAGCGTGGAGTCCTTCAGGCGGCCGATGCGGATGGCCACGTCGGTGCGCCGCTCGAGCAGGTCGATGATGCCCTCGTTGCTGTTCAGCTCCAGCTCTACCTGCGGAAAGCGCTCGCGGTAGCCGCGCACCAGCGGCACGATCACATGCAGCATGAACGGCGACGCTGCATCGACGCGCAGGCGGCCGGACGGCTTCTCGCGCCGCGCCAGCATCTGTTCTTCCGCGCTTTCGACCGAGTCGATGATGGCGCGCGCGTCGTGCAGGAAGGCCTGGCCTTCCTCGGTCAGCTCGAGGCGGCGCGTGGTCCGGCGCAGCAGCGTGGTCTTGAGCTTTTCTTCGAGGCGGGCGAGGGTGCGGCTGGTTGCCGAGACGGTGAGGTCGAGCTGCTGCGCGGCGGCCGTGATCGAGCCGCTGTTCACCACGGTGGCAAAGGCCAGCAGTTCGTCGAGCGTGATTTTCATGGGGGCGCCGGAATCAAGACAGATTGGTTTATAGACGATGCGCCAGCGCGTGGCAATCCTTGACCTCAAATCAAATATTTTTGTCCAGTAAAGGCGTTTATCTCATCAGTTCTTCGGGTCGCTCAGTCCCATTGCGGCGCCAGGCCGTCCGGTTGCCACCGTAGTGCTTTAGAGGGATATGCTGCGACCGACATAGCAGGGCAATATCGGCACGGTCCGAATGCGCCCATCCGCATCCAGGAAAGTCACCGCCCGCCAGGTCCCACCCGCGGGCGCTTTCTTTTGGGGAGCAGCAAGGCGATATGAAGGCGCGAATCATTCGCGTTTGATCGGCTGGAGCCGTCGGCGCGCGATATGGAACCCTCAAGAAAAAGGAGTGAGACAGTGCCTGCCCACCAGTCGCCAGTTCACCACCTTGCGCCGGCACACCCCAACGGCCCTCCGCTGTCGCTCGCTCCCGGCCTGGGCGCGACGCTTGAAACAGCCATCAACCATGAGCACACCGAACCGGAAAGGACTGCCCTGGCGCTCTGTGCCCGCTATTGCCGGCTCGCGGACGTGAGCCCGCCGTTCGGCGCCGAAACGCTGGCGTGGCGGGGCAGCGCCTACGTTTATGTCTTTGGCTGGGACAGCGGCGGCAGGCGCCGCCTGTTCGAGGTGTTCCGGAACCAGCAGGGCGTCCTGGAGCCGGTGCTGGCATTCCAGTACCCGGTGCCGCTGCGGAGATTGTTCCGGCATGACCTGGATCCGCTGTACAGCGATCGACGCTGAAATCCCGGGCGGAGGCTATGGCATGCGCGGTGGTCTCTGCTACGTGCCCCGATCTGGATTCTCCCCGCATTTCAAAATCCCGGCGCCTGGCGCCGCGGCCTGATTCCCGACGTCCCACGCCTGATCGAAACGCAAGGCACGCGCCATGGCGGGCTCCCGCGGGGCACTGTGTTGCCGGCGTCCGCCGTGCGGCACTTCATCGCCTGCGCAGTCCGCACATACCCCTAATTGACGGTGAAGTTTATGTGCGTAAAATTTAATTCATAACTATGAATAATGGCAGGTGCCCGCCTCGATGCCGGCACCGCGTCCGATCACCGCCATCCAGGAGACACCCCGATGCAACCTAATCCTCGCCGCCGCCTGATGCTGTGCGCCGCCGTGCTGAGCGCGATGCCCGCGCTGGCCTGGGGCGACAGCTACCCCAGCAAGCCGATCCGCATGGTGGTGCCGTTCGCCCCCGGCGGGGCCACCGACGTGGTGGCTCGGCTGATTTCGCAGAAGCTGGGCGAGGCGCTGAAGCAGTCGGTGGTGGTGGAGAACCGCCCCGGCGCCAACGGCATCATCGGCACCGACGCGGTGGCGCGCGCGGCGCCAGACGGCTATACGCTGCTGCTCAATACCGCCGGCGCGCAGACCCTCAGCCCGGTGTTGTACAAGGCCGGCTATGAGCCGCTGAAAAGCTTTGCGCCGATCTCGCAGATCAGCAATATCGGCTTCGTGATGGTGGTGCATCCCTCGGTGCCGGCCAGGACCGTGCAGGAATTCGTCGCGCTGGCCAAGGCAAAGTCCCGGCCGCTGAGCCTGTCGGCCGGCAGCAGCATGATCGAGCTGATCGGCGCCACCTTCAAGAGCGCCGCGGGCACGCCCGACGTGGTCAGCGTGTCGTACCGCGGCACCGGCCCGCAGATGCAGGCGGTGGTCTCGGGCGAGGTCGACATGACCATCGACCCGTTCAACGGCATGGCAATGATCAAGGCCGGCAAGCTGCGCCCGCTGGCGGTGTTCGCGTCCAAGCGCTCGCCCGCGCTGCCCGATGTCCCGACCATGCAGGAGGCCGGTTTCGACGGCATGGCGTTCAATTCGTGGGCCGGCCTGCTGGCGCCGGCCGGCACGCCCAAGGAGATCGTCACGCGGCTGAACCAGGAGATGAACCGCATCCTGGCGCAGCCCGAGATCCGGCAACGGCTGGCCGCGATCGACTACGAGGTGGTGGGCGGCACCCCGGAACAGTTCGCCGCCACCATCGCCGAGGACGCGGCAAGATGGGCGAAGATCGTCAGGGAAACGAACTACAAGGCGGGTTCCTGAGCCTTCGCGACGCCGCCTGGCGCACCAGCCAGTTGCGGAACGCGCGCGCCGCGGCCGGTTCCATCCGGTCACTGTGGTGCATCGCCCCAAAATCCGGGGCACTGACTTTCGCGATCAATGGCGCACCGAATCCCAGCTGCGCCTTATGTCTCGCCAGGCGGTAGCAGCCTGACGTAACCGGCCACCTCTTGGGGACGCCGCTGCCGGTCTGGTGCCGGTAGCGGTTCTTGAAGCCGATCCGCTTCTTGCCGGCCATGACTTCCTTGGCTTCGATAATGGTGCGATCGCTTCAGCGCCCCTTGAACACCGGATGCCGAGCGCACACCGACAGCACGATGCGCTCGGACTGCGTCAGGTAGTCGTTCAGCGCGACCGCGCACTCGGCCAGCTTGCCTGCCTCGAACAGCTCCAGGATGTGCTGGTTCATCTCGACGTAAGGGCCGTGCAGGAATTCCGGGTCGTGCAGCATGCCGAACGCCAGGCGCAGTTCCGCGAGCAGGTGGGAGAACATCACGTTCAGGCGCTCGCTGTCGGCCAGCTCCACGATCGCCATGTGGAATTCCATGTTGGCGGTGCCCGCGCCCTGCCAGTCGCCGCTGTCGCGGCAGCGCAGACCGGCCTCCACCGCCTGGCGCAGATGCTTGCGGGCCGGATGGCTGGGGTAGGCCTGGGCGATGGCCTGGCATTCGATCATCCGGCGCACCCGATATATATCGATGATCGACGCAATGCTCGGAATCGCCACCGACACGCCGCGGTTGGGCTCGTGCTTCAGCAGGCCTTCCTTGGTCAGCACGCGGAATGTCTCGCGTAGCGTATTGCGGGATATCTGCAGGCTTTCGCTCAGCGCCGCTTCCGACAGGCGCTGCCCCGGCTCGAATTCGCCATGCACGATGCGCTGGCGGATCTGTTCTGTGACCCGTTCGGCCAGATTCTTGACGTCAGGTGTTGAGGACATGGTGACTGGATCGGGCGCCGGCTCATTCCGGTGCGCACGTGACCGGATGTTAACGCACTTTGTTCAACAATTTGCACGGAATTGGTGCGGGCGATGGCCCATGCGGTGCCTTAGGTGTATACCATGATCGATCAACGCCATAGATTGTTCAACAATACTAGCGTGTTGGTTGAGTGATACGTGCCGATAGGTCAACATGGCATGCGATTTGCTAAACAACGCCGATGAAACGAAGTCGTCGCCAAGTCAGTGCGGCGAGCTTTTCCCACGCTTTGTCCTTGTCCTAGTGAGCGCAACCATGTGGCTTAAAGAAACTACCGCAGAGGAGCGCAAGACGCTCTTTGCCGCCTTCGTCGGCTATGGCGTCGATGCCTTCGACTACATGATCTACACCTTCATGATCCCCACATTCATTCTCGTGTGGGGCATGACCAAGGCCGAGGCCGGCTATATCGCGACCGGCGCGCTGATCAGCTCGGCCGTCGGCGGCTGGCTGGCCGGCATCCTGGCGGACAAGTACGGCCGCGTGCGGATCCTGCAGCTGACCGTGCTCTGGTTCAGCTTATTCACCTTCCTGAGCGGCTTCACCAATTCTCCCGAGCAGCTGTTCGTCACGCGCATGCTGCAGGGCCTGGGCTTCGGCGGCGAATGGTCGGTCGGCTCGGTGCTGATCGCCGAGATGATCCGCGCCCGCCACCGCGGCAAGGCCGTGGGCCTGGTGCAGAGCAGCTGGGCAGTCGGCTGGGGGCTGTCGGCGGTCGCCTTCTGGGCGGTCTATGCCTTGGTCGAGCAGCAATACGCCTGGCGCGTGCTGTTCTGGATCGGCGTGCTGCCCGCGATCTTCATCCTCTACATCCGCCGCAATATCAGCGAGCCCAAGGTGTATCGCGAAACCCAGGCAAAGCTGGCCCGCACCGGCGAAAGCAACAACTTCATGCTGATCTTCAAGCCCGGCGTGCTGCGCGTTACCGTTCTGGCCAGCTTGCTCGCGACCGGCATGCAGGGTGCCTACTATTCGGTAACCACCTGGCTGCCCACCTACCTGAAGATGGAGCGCAACCTGTCCGTCCTCAACACCAGCGGCTACCTGATGGTGCTGATCGCCGGCTCGTTCGCTGGCTACCTGACCAGCGCCTGGCTGTCCGACCACCTGGGTCGCCGCCGCTGCTTCATGCTGTTCGCCGTGAGCGCGGCCATCCTGGTGGTCTGCTACACGCAGCTGCCCATCACCGACGCGGCGATGCTGTTGCTGGGCTTCCCGTTCGGCTTCTTCCTGTCGGGCATCTTCTCGGGCATGGGGGCTTACCTGACCGAGCTGTATCCCAGCCATATCCGCGGCTCGGGGCAGGGCTTCTGCTACAACTTCGGCCGCGCGGTCGGTTCGATCTGCCCGGCCCTGATCGGGCACCTGAGCGCAAAGATGTCGCTGGGCGTGGCGATCGGCTACATGGCCGCCGGCGCCTACGCACTGGTGGTGGTCGCGTGCCTGATGCTGCCGGAGACCCGTGGCCGCGAACTGCTGGGCGAGGCCGAGGCCGCGCACTGAAGCACCGCAGCACTGAAGTCCTGAAGCACCGAATCACCTATGCAAATCGATCTGAACAGCGACCTCGGCGAGAGCTTCGGCGCCTGGAGCATGGGCAACGATGCCGCCATGCTGGATATCGTCAGCAGCGCCAATGTGGCCTGCGGCTTCCATGCCGGCGATCCGGCAGGCATCCTGCAGACGCTGAAGGCCGCAGCGGAGCGCGGCGTGTCCGTGGGCGCGCACGTCTCGTATCCCGACCTGCAGGGCTTCGGCCGCCGCAACATGGACGTGGCCAGCGCCGACCTGGTGGCCGACGTGATCTACCAGATCAGCGCGCTGTCGGGCATGGCCGCCACCGTCGGCACCGCGGTGCGCTACGTCAAGCCGCACGGCGCGCTCTACAACACCATTGCCAGCGACGAACGCCAGGCGCGAGACGTGATCGCCGCGATCCGCGCGGTGAACCAGGAGCTGGCGCTGGTAGCGCTGGCCGGCTCGCCGCTGGTGGCCTGGGCGCGCGAGGCCGGCCTGCGTGTCATCGCCGAAGCGTTCGCCGACCGTGCCTACACGCCGCAGGGCACGCTGGTGTCGCGCCGCGAGAAGGGCGCGGTGCTGCACGACGCCGCCGACGTGGCCCAGCGCATGCTGCGCCTGGCGCGCGAAGGCACGGTGCTTGCCATCGACGGCAGCGTGGCGCGCGTGGAAGCGCAATCGATCTGTGTGCATGGCGACAGCGACGGCGCGCTCGAGATGGCGCGCGCGGTGCGCGCCGCGCTGGAGCGCGACGGCATCGCGATCCGCGCGTTTGCGTGAGCCCGCGACCCTGAACACACTGGAGAAATACCCATGCAAGCATCCGCACTGGAACGCGCCCGCATCGCCTCGGTGAACGCCGCGCGCGACGCGCGCGCAAGCTATCGCGCCGGCACCGTGCAGCCCACCGCCGGCGTCGCGCCAGGCATGACACAGGCCAACATGATCGCCTTGCCGCGCGACTGGGCCTGGGATTTCCTGCTGTACGCGCAGCGCAATCCCAAGGCCTGTCCCGTGCTCGATGTGATCGAGGCGGGCGCGCACCAGACCCAGCTGGCCGAAGGCGCCGACGTGCGCACCGACATCCCGCTGTACCGCGTCTGGCGCGACGGCAATCTGGCGGAAGAGGTGGCCGACGCCACGCCGCTGTGGGCCGAGCATCCGGACTTGGTCACCTTCCTGATCGGCTGTAGCTTTACCTTCGAGACGCCGCTGCAAGAGGCCGGCATCGAGGTGCGCCATATCGCCGACGGCTCCAACGTGCCGATGTACCGCACCAGCCGCCAGTGCCGGCCTGCCGGGCGCCTGCATGGCGAGCTGGTGGTGTCGATGCGGCCCATCCCCGCGCACCGCGTTGCCGATGCCGTTTCCATCAGCGGGCGT
This sequence comes from Cupriavidus taiwanensis, assembly GCF_900250075.1. Lineage (NCBI taxonomy): Bacteria > Pseudomonadati > Pseudomonadota > Betaproteobacteria > Burkholderiales > Burkholderiaceae > Cupriavidus > Cupriavidus taiwanensis. Next base: position 1,316,900 of record NZ_LT977071.1, on the reverse strand, counting down.
TTCCCCTCGGTGCATGGCGCGCCGGTGCACGTGGGCTGCCCGGCCGCGCTGGGCATCGCCGATATCGGCAAGCCCGACTTCGGCGACGCCGTGCGCATCGAGCCGGGCGAGATCCCCGTGTTCTGGGCCTGCGGCGTGACGCCCCAGGCGGCCGTGATGGCGTCCGGCGTGCCGTTCGCCGTGACCCACGCGCCGGGCCATATGTTCATCACCGACGTGCCGGACAGCACGTACCACGTCTGAGACCCCGGGTCTTCTGCGGAGCTAGTCTTGCGTTTCCTGCCCGTCACCTCGAATGCCCTGTTGGTAGAGCTGCCCGATCTCGACCAGACCCTGGCCCTGCTGGCCTCCCTGCAGCGCGATCCGCTGCCTGGCGTGGCCGAGCTGGTGCCCGCCGCGCGCACCATTCTCGTTCACTTCCGCCCGTGGGCGACCAGCGCCGCCGTGCTGGTGCGCGCCATCGCCGTGCGTGACCTGTCGCAACGCGTCGAGCGCAGCGACGTGCTGGTGGAGATCCCGGTGCGCTATGACGGCGAGGACCTGGCCGAGGTCGCGCAACTGCTCGGCATCACGCCGGAGGAAGTGGTGCGCCGCCACACCGGCAGAGAATACACCGTGGCCTTTACCGGGTTTGCTCCGGGCTTTGCCTACCTCAGCGGCGGCCATCCCAGCTTTGACGTGCCGCGCCGCAGTACGCCGCGTACGCGCATCCCCGCCGGCGCCGTCGGCCTGGCGGGCACCTTCAGCGGCGTGTATCCGCAGGCCAGCCCTGGCGGCTGGCAGATCATCGGCGTGACGCCGGTGCCGATGTGGGACCTGGATCGCGACCAGCCAGCGCTGCTGCAGCCCGGCTATCGCGTGCGCTTTGTCGATATCGCAACGCTCAATGGCGGGGCGCATCCCCCCGGCAGCATTGCCGCGACGCCGGTGCGCCAGCCCGTGCAGTCCCTGCAGTCCCTGCAGTCCCTGCAGTCCCTGCAGTCTGATAGCGCGCCTGCAGCCGCGGCGCTGAAGGTGAAGGGCACCGGCCTGCAGACCCTGTTCCAGGACCTGGGCCGGCACGGCCAGGCGAGACAGGGCGTCTCGGCCTCGGGCGCGATGGACCAGGCGGCGCTCAAGGCGGCCAACCGGCTGGTGGGCAACCGCAGCGATGCCGCGGCGCTCGAGACCATCGGCGCCGGCCTGCAGCTGCAGAGCGTGGGCGAGAGCGTGCTGGCCGTCACCGGCGCGGATGCGCCGCTGACGGTGTGCACGGCCGATGGCCGTCAATGGGACGTCCCGAACCACCAGGCCGTGGCGCTTGCCGATGGCGACACGCTGTCCGTCGGCCAGCCGCTGGCCGGGGCGCGCTGCTACGTCGCGGCGCGCGGCGGTTTTGCGGTCACGCCGGTGCTGGGCAGCTGTGCCGCCGACACGCTGGCCAAGGTCGGCCCGGCGCCGCTGGCGGTTGGGGATGTGATCAACCTGCGGCAGGCTCCGGCTGGTGCCATCGTTGGCGCCCCCGAAACGCCCGCCGAAAACCTGCCCACGGTGGAGCAGGAAGTCGTGCTCGACGTGGTGCTCGGCCCTCGCACCGACTGGTTCACCGCCGAGTCCGTACAACGGCTTGCCGCGCAGCGCTGGCAGGTCACGCCGCAATCCAACCGCGTGGGCCTGCGCCTGGCCGGCGAAGTGGCGCTGGAGCGCGCCATCGCGGGCGAATTGCCCAGCGAAGGCACAGCGCTCGGGGCGCTGCAGGTGCCGCCTAGCGGCCAGCCCGTCCTGTTCCTGGCCGACCATCCGCTCACCGGCGGCTATCCCGTGATCGGCTCCGTGGCGCCTTATCACCTCGACCGCGCCGGACAAATCCCCGTCGGTGCCTGGCTGCGCTTCCATCCCGTCGGCGCCTTCGAAGAACTGCAACCGTAACTGCCATGAAGAAAGTCCTGATTGCCAACCGTGGCGAGATCGCCGTTCGCATCATCCGCGCCTGCGCCGACTATGGCGTGGCCTCCGTCGCTGTCTATGCCAATGCCGATATCGACGCGATCCACGCGCTCCTGGCCGACGAAGCCTACGGCCTCGACGGCGACCGCCCGGCCGACACCTACTTGAATATCCCCAAGCTGCTGGAGATCGCGCGCCGCAGCGGCGCCGACGCGGTGCACCCGGGCTATGGCTTCCTGTCGGAAAGCGAAGCCTTCGCCCGCGCGGTGATCGATGCCGGCCTGACCTGGATCGGACCGTCGCCGGAAACCATTGCCCGGCTGGGCGACAAGGTGGAAGCGCGCAAGATCGCGCTGCAGGTGGGCGCGCCGCTGGTGGCCGGCACGCCCGACCCGGTGAGCGATGCCAACGAAGTGCTGGCCTTTGCCGAGCGCCACGGCCTGCCCATCATCATCAAGGCGGCCTTCGGCGGCGGCGGCCGCGGCATGAAGATCGCCTGGCGCATGGATGAGGTCGAAGAGCTGTACGCGTCAGCCGTGCGCGAGGCGGTCACGGCTTTCGGCCGCGGCGAATGCTTCGTCGAGCAGTTCCTCGACAAGCCGCGCCATATCGAAGCACAGGTGCTGGCCGACCGGCACGGCAACGTGGTGGTGCTCGGCACGCGCGACTGTTCGCTGCAGCGGCGCAACCAGAAGCTGGTGGAAGAGGCCCCGGCGCCGTTCCTGAGCGACGAACAGCGCGCCCGCATCCACGCCGCCGCGCGCGAAATCTGCGCCGCCGCGGGCTACACCAGCGCCGGCACGGTCGAATTCCTGCTCAGCGCCGGTGGTGCGATCTCGTTCCTGGAGGTCAACACCCGCCTGCAGGTCGAGCACCCGGTGACCGAGCAGACCACCGGTGTCGACCTGGTGGTCGAGCAACTGCGCGTGGCCGACGGCCTGCCGCTGTCGATCACCGAAACGCCGGCGCCGCTGGGCCATTCGATCGAGTTCCGCATCAACGCCGAGGACGTCGGCCGTGGCTTCCTGCCGACGCCGGGCCCGGTGCAGTGCTTCGAGGTACCGTCCGGCCCGGGCGTTCGCGTCGATTCCGGCGTGCAGACCGGCTCGGTGGTGCCCGGCACCTTCGACTCGCTGATGGCCAAGCTGATCGTGACGGGCGCCACGCGCGAGCAGGCGCTGGCGCGTGCGCGCCGCGCGCTGCGCGAGTTCCGGATCGAGGGCGTGGCCTCGGTGCTGCCGTTCCATCGCGCCGTGATCGACCATGCCGATTTCCTGGGCGCCGATGGCTTCAAGGTCCATACGCGCTGGATCGAGTCAGACTTCGCCGAGCCGCTGGCCGCCGCCGTGCGCGCCGAGCCTCAGCCGGATGGCAGCCTGCTGCGCACCGCGATCGAGATCGACGGCCGCCGCATGGTGCTGGGCCTGCCGGCGCAGCTGCTGCGGGGCCTGGCCGAAGCGCCGGGGCAGGGCGGTGCGGCCGCACCCGCGCCGGCTGCGCCCACCAACGCCGCCGACCTGCCTTCGCCGATCGCCGGCACCGTGCAGGCCTGGAAGGTCAACGCGGGCGACGAGGTCAGCGAAGGCGACCTGCTCGCGGTGATGGAAGCGATGAAGATGGAGGTGCAGGTCCACGCCCATCGCAGCGGCCGCGTTACGTGGCAGGCTGAATCGGGGGTGTTCCTGGCCGCGGGGGCGCGGCTGGCCAGCGTGGAGTGAGTGCGGACGGCCGCCGGCCTGGTTTGTCGATTCGTTTGCCGATTATTTGGCCGATTATTTGGCCGATTATTTGGCCGGTTATTTGGCCGGTTATTTGGCCGGTTATTTGGCCGGTTATTTGGCCGATTTTTGTCCGATCGGGCACGTGCAAGCGGGCGGTGGTCTCTCCCGCAAGCGGGAGAGGTAGCAAACAATCAGCAGGTTCGTGCCACCGCAGTGTGCTGCGGGCGCCGACCTAGCCCGCCCCGGCCCGCTGCACGCCCGGCCGCCTATCCTCTACCACGAACGCCGCCTGCGTGACGACCGCGCTGTCGGCGCGCGCCACGTCTTCCACGGCGCGCAGCGTGGCGGCCCAGCGCGCAGGCGTGGCCTCGACCACGCTGTAGCCGCGCTGGTCCGGCCGTGCATGCACGATATGCGGGTTGTGGGCCACGATCTTTGCCACACTCCGCTCGCTGCTGCCCGAGGCCGAGGCAATGGAGGTCGTGCAGAACTCGCTGGCGATCACGCGGGATGACGGGTCGCCGAAGTCCGCCAGTACATTGCAAGCGTAGTGCTGGTGGATATCGCCGCCAATGAACACGGTATTGCGCGGCGCCGCCGCGGCGATGCTGTCGAGCAGGCGCTGGCGCGCGGCGGGATAGCCATCCCAGGTATCGCTGTGGAAGGCTTCTTCCGGCGGCGCCTTGTAGTTCCGCCGCGAGAAGATGGTTTGCTGCGCGATCGCGCTCCAGCGCGTCTGGTCGTGCTGGTCCTGCGCCAGCCCCTGTGCCAGCCATCGCTCCTGCGCGCTGCCCAGCATGGTGCGGCGCGGATCGTAGAGCGCGCTGCATTCGCCGGGGGACACTGCGCCCTTGCGAGGCCGTCCAGGTTCACGGCAGGGCTGGATATCGCGATACTGGCGGTCGTCCAGCACATGGAAATCGACCAGCCGGCCCCAGCGATGGCGTGCATGGATGCTCAGCGCATCGGGCCTGCCAAGGCCCGCCGTGCCGTGCACCAGCGTGCTTGCGCGGATCGGCATGTTTTCATAGAACGCCTGGTATCCGGCCGTGCGCCTTGCAAGAAATGCGGTGGCAGGCTCGCTGCCCGCGCGTCCCGCATAGTCGTTCTGCACCTCATGGTCATCCCAGGTTACCAGCCAGGGGCACGCAGCATGCATAGCCTGCAGCAGCGGGTCGCTCTTGTACAGCGCGTAGCGGTCGCGAAAGTCCTGCAGGCTGGTCGCGGTGGGCAAGCTGTGGGTGCGCGGCAGGTGCGTCCGCGCACTGGCCGGCACCGCGCCCTCGTAGATGTAGTCGCCCAGGAACACCACCAGGTCCAGTTCTTCCTGCACCATCTGCCTGTAGGCGGCGTAGTGACCTTGCTCCCAGCGCTGGCAGGAGGCAAAGGCAAAGCGCACGCGCGCCGCCAGCGTGTCTGTCGCCGGCGCGGTGCGGGTGCGGGCCGGGGTGGTGACTGCGTCGCCGTGCATGAAGCGGTAGTAGTACCAGCGGTCGGGGCGCAGCCCGTCGACTTCCACATGCACGGAATGGCCGAGTTCCGGCAGCGCCTGCGCCTGGCCGCGGCGCACGATGCGCCGGAATGCGTCGTCCTCGGCAACCTCCCACCCGACGGTCAGCGGCCCCTGCAGCGGCGTGGCGCCGAGGGCATCGGCCTGCGGCGTGCCGGGGATGGCGCCGGCGAACAGGCGCGTCCACAGCACGAATCCATCGGGCGTCGGCGCGCCGCTGGCCACGCCCAGCTGGAACAGATCGTGTTCGCGCAGCGTGCCGGAGATGGCCCAGCGGGGCAGCTGGGTGGCGAGGGCAGAGGCTGCCGCCAGCGTCAGGAAGGTTCTTCTTTGCATGCCGGTTCCGGGATGTCCGTGGTTGGTGTCGCGCTGTCGATGTGCAGAACTATAGCCAATCCGTTCTACCGGTTCTGGACAGGGGAAGTCGCGTCCTTCAGCTTTATGAGCGGGCGAACCTTCACCTTTGCGCTGGCAGGCTTGGCGGCGAACCTTGCCAATATCTTTGCTTTGGCCGCAAAGGCATTAGGCAGTGCGAAGGTCTTATCGCCCGCCGCAGCGGCCCATATTATTGGATCGGCAAAAAGCGGCCTCTCATCTTTGCTCAGAAAGCAATAGGTGCAATGTGCCCGCCACAAAACAAGGCAATGCAAAGCGAGGTGAAGCAAATGGAGACGGCAACTGTACGCAAGCAACGTTTCATGGTCCCGCTGGCGGCGCCGCCAGTGCCGGGCGTCCGGTGGCTGCTCCCGGCGCTGGCTGCCCTGGCGCTGGCCCTGCCCGCCGCGGCGACCGCGGGCGAGAACTGGCCAGCCAAGCCGGTCACGCTGATCGTGCCGTTTCCCGCCGGCGGCGTGGTCGACAAGGTCGCGCGCCAGACGCAGGAGGGCCTGCGCAAGCGCCTGGACCAGTCGGTGATCATCGACAACCGCCCCGGCGCCAGCGGCACCATTGGCACGGCCCAGATCGCGCGCAGCCAGCCGGACGGGTACACCATTGGCATGGTGTTCGACAGCTTTGCCACCGAGCGCCACTTCTATCCGAAGCTGCCGTATGACGCGCAGAAGGATCTCGCCGGCGTCTCGTACATGGTACGGGCGCCGATGGTGCTGGTCGTGCCCGCCGCTTCACCCTACAAGACCGTGCAGGAGTACGTAGCGGCGGCACGAACACCGGGCAAGGTGTCGTACGCGTCGGTCGGGTCCGGCAGCTCCAACCAGCTGGTGGCCGAGGCTTTCCACGAGGCGGCCGGCACCAGCGGCATCCATACCCCCTACAAGGGTGGCGGCCCGGCCATCAATGACCTGCTCGGCGGCCACGTCGATTCGATGATCGCCAGCCTGGCGCTGTGCCTGCCGTATGTGCAGGCCGGCAAGCTGCGCGCGCTGGCGATCACGTCGACGCAACGCGATGGCCGCCTGCCCGGCGTGCCGGCCGTGGCGGAGCTCTACAAGGGCTTCGAGGCGTACTCGTGGGTTGCCATGATCGCGCCGGCGAAGACGCCGCCCGCGGTCGTCGCCAGGCTTGCCACGGCGGTGACGGCGACGCTGCGCGATCCGGCCGTGGCCAGGCAGCTGACCGAGGGCGGCTTCGACATCGTGGCTGGCGACGGCGCCCAGGCGAATCAGCTGGTCCGGCAGGAATCGGCGCGCTGGGGCCGGCTGATCAAGTCCCGCAATATCGTTGCCGACTAGTTCGTCGGCTTTAACCAGTCCACCATCCAGCATGCAGAACAAGCTCTTTATCAACGGGCGTTTCGTCGACGCACTGAGCGGCGCCACCATCGAAGTACTGAATCCGCACGACGGCAGCGTCATCACCCACATCGCGGCCGCGGAGGCGGCCGATGTCGACGTGGCGGTGGAAGCCGCCGCGCGCGCTTTCCCGGCGTGGTCGCGCATGGCCGCCGCGCAGCGCGGGCGCCTGCTGCTCAGGCTGGCGGATGCCATCGAAGCCAACGCCGAAGAGCTGGCACGGCTCGAATCGCTGGACACGGGCCATCCGATTCGCGATTCCCGCGCCCTCGATGTGCCGCGCACGGCCGCCTGCTTCCGCTACTTCGGCGGCATGGCCGACAAGCTCGAAGGCACGGTGGTGCCGGTGGAGCCGGGTTTCCTCAACTACGTGCAGCGGGCGCCGATCGGCGTGGTCGGGCAGATCGTGCCGTGGAACTTCCCGCTGATGTTCACCAGCTGGAAGATGGGCCCGGCGCTGGCGGCGGGCAATACGGTGGTGATCAAGCCGTCAGAGCTGACGCCGCTGTCGTCGCTGCGCATTGCAGAGCTGATGGCCGAGGTCGGCTTTCCCGACGGCGTGGTCAACGTGGTGCCCGGATACGGCCATACGGCGGGCCAGCGCCTTGCCGGGCATCCGCGCGTCGGCAAGATCGCCTTTACGGGTTCGACCGCCACGGGGCGCAGGATCGTCGAGGCCTCGCAGGGCAACCTGAAACGCGTGCAGCTGGAGCTGGGCGGCAAAGGCGCCAACATCGTCTTCGACGATGCCGATCTCGATGCCGCGGTCAACGGCGCGGCCTGGGCCATTTTCCATAACCAGGGCCAGGCCTGCATCGCCGGTTCACGGCTGGTGCTGCACGAGCGCATTGCCGATGCGTTCCTGGACCGGTTCAGCGCGCTGGCGGCTTCGATCCGGATCGGCAACCCGCTGGACCCGGAGACGGAGATGGGGCCTCTCACGTCGGCGCAGCATCGCGACCGGGTGCTGTCGTATGTGGATGTCGCGCGCGAGCAGGGCGGCGAAGTGCTGGCGGGTGGCAAGGCGCCCGCGGCGGCGGCGCTGGCGCAAGGCTACTACGTCGAGCCGACCATCGTGCAGGCGCGTCCCGATGACCGCGTGGCGCAGGAAGAGGTGTTCGGCCCGTTCGTCACCGTGCTGCGCTTTGGCAGCGACGAGCAGGCGCTGGCCATTGCCAACGGCACGCCGTACGGCCTCGGCAGCGGCCTGTGGACCCGCGACCTGTCACGGGCGCATCAGCTGGCCGGCGCGATGCATGCCGGCATGTGCTGGATCAACTGCTACAAGCGTGTCAGCCCCGGCAGCCCGTTTGGCGGCGTCGGACAGTCGGGCTACGGCCGCGAGATGGGCTTCGAGGCCATGCGCGACTACACCGAGGCACGCTCGGTGTGGGTGAATGTCGACGCGCAGATCGCACCGCACTACCGCCGCTGAGGCGGCTGGCGCGTCAGTTGCGCGGCGGCCGCCCTGCGAAGGCATCGTCGAGCAGTTGCCGGATGCCTTCGGGTTCGAGCGGGCGCGGGTTCGGATACTGGTCGCGCAGCGCCAGCGCGCAGACCCGGTCGAGATCGGCCGCCGCCATGCCCAGTTCGCGCAGCGAGGTCGGCGCGCCCAGCCGAAGGGACAGGTCGAACACGGCGCGCGCGCCGCAAGCCTGCGCAGCGCCCATGGCCTGCGCGATGGCCTGCATGGCTTGCGGCGCGGCCGCGGCGTTGTAGGCCAGCGCGTGCGGCAGCACCACCGTGTGCACTTCGGCGTGCGGCAGGTTCAGCGTGCCGCCCAGCGTGTGGCACAGCTTGTGATGCAGCCCCACCGTGACGCTGCCGAGCACGGCGCCGCACAGCCAGGCCCCATACAGCGCATCGCCGCGCGCCGCACGCAGCGCGTCCGCCGGCGACGCCGCGTCGGCAATGACCGGCAGGGCCCGGCTCAACGCCGCGATGCCTTCGCGCGACATCCACTCGCTGACCGGGTTGCGGTCCGCGGCATAGAGCCCCTCGGCCGCGTGCGCGATCGCATTGATGCCGCTGGTCACGCTGATCGCGGCAGGCAGCGCCTGCGACAGCTCGGGGTCATAGATGACCGTGCGCGGCAGCACGCGCGCATCGCGGCCGGTGCGCTTCAGGCCGGCGTCGGTCAGGCCGTAGATCGTGGTCATTTCGGAGCCGGCGTAGGTCGATGGCACGGCAATCACCGGCAGGTTCGATTCCAGCGCGATGGCCTTGCCCAGGCCGACGGTCGAGCCGCCGCCGATGGCAACCACGCCGCTGGCGCCGCTGCGCGCGGCAGCCTCGCGCGCGCGGCGTGCCTGTTCGATCGGGACGTGCATGACCGCGCCATCGAAGATGCCGGCGCTGCGTGGCCCCAGCAGCGCGGCAGCACGCTCGGCAAGGCCGCGCTGGCCGGGGGTGCACAGCACCAGCACGCGGCCGGCGCCGAGTGCGTCGGCTTCATCGGGCAGCCGTGCCAGGCTGCCATGGCCGAACACGACACGCTGGGGCAAGGTCTGGTAGGAAAAGGGATGCATGCAGGACTCGCGTCGGATAACGTGGCCGGCCTTAGCGCTTTGCACGGCGTGCAAAGACTTGTCGCGGGCCTCAATGCCACCGATACTACGGGCAGCGCGATGGCTGCGGGAAGCCGTCGCGGCCGCGCAATGCCTTTGCGGAGGAAGCACAAATGGAATTTGTCCGCTTTGCCGAAAACCTGGCCACCTTTGTCGACGTCGCGCGTACCGGCAGCTTTTCCGCCGTGGCGCGCCAGCGCGGACAGGTGGCGTCGTCGGTGGCGCGCCAGATCGACGCGCTCGAACGCGAAATGGGCGTGGCGCTGTTCACGCGCTCGACCCGGGCGCTGGCGCGCACCGACGCGGGCGACCTGCTGTACGAGCGCGCGGCGCGCATCCTGCAGGACCTGAGCGAAACCCGCGATGCGGTGGCGGCGCTGGAGCAGGGCGTGGCCGGACGGCTGCGTGTCGCCTGCCTGCCGGCCTTCGCCCGCCGCCATGTGGTGCCTCACCTGGGCAGCCTCTACGCGCAGTATCCCGGCCTGTCGGTCGAGCTGGAGCTGACCGAGCGCGTGGTCGACCCGGTGGTCGAGCGCTTTGACCTGGTGATCCGCGTGGGCCAGCAGGCCGACAGCAACCTGATCGCCCGTTCGATCGCCACGCAGCGCTATGTCGTATGCGCGACGCCGGACTATCTGCGCATGCACGGGCGTCCGACGCATGTCGACGACCTGGCCCGGCATCGCCTGATCGACCGCGCGCACAGCACCAGCATGCGCGGCTGGCGCGAGCTGCTGACGCCCGCCCATGCCGCGCGCGTGGCGTTCGCGGTCGAGTGCGACGATTGCGATGCCAGGCGCCTGTCGGTGCTGCAGGGGCTGGGCATCGCGCTGATGCCGGACTGGTCCGTGGGCGAGGACATCGGCGCCGGGCGTCTCGAGGAACTGTTGCTGGAAGGCACTTTGCCGCAGCCGCAAAGCAATATCTACCTGCTGCGCGCGGCACCTCGCGCCACGGCGAAGGTCAAGGCGTTCTGCGCCCATCTGGCGCATGGCATCGGCTCGCCGCCAAGCTGGCAACTGGCGATGGTGCCGTCGCGCGAGAGCGGTCGGCGCAACCCGGCCGCACCGTTGCCGGAGGGGCCACGGCGCGCGCCGTCGGTCAAGACCGGGAGCAGGACGAGCGCGCGTGAAGCACGGGCATAAGTGCGCGACATCATGGCGCGGACATAAGGGCGCGGGGGAAGGGCCAGGCGATCTCGCCGCGGAGTCCTGCCCCGGCGCATCACGATGATTCAGAACCGGCGCCAGGCGCCGCATCGAAGTGAACTGGGACGATACTCGAATTTTCCTCGCGCTCCAGCGCGAGCGCACGCTGCGCCAGGCCGCCCGCGTGGCCGGCGTCGACCAGGCGACGGTAGGGCGCCGGCTGGCGGCACTGGAGCATGCGCTGGGCGCCACGCTGTTCCTGCGCACTTCCGAAGGCTATGTGCTGACACCCGCCGGCGAGAATGCGCTGCGCTCGGCCGAGAAGATGGAGAAGTTTGCCCATGACCTGGTCAGGCAGGCCCAGGGCGCGGACAGCCGGCTGGCAGGAGAGGTCAAGGTGACCACCACCGATTCGCTGGCGCTCGAATTCGTGATCCCGGCGATCGCACGCGTGCATGCCGAGCATCCGGATGTGCGCGTCATGCTGAATACTTCGACGCAGATGCTGAACCTGGCGCGCCGCGAGGCGGATATCGCGATACGCAACATGAAGCCGGAGAATCCGGACCTGGTGGCGCGCCGGCTGGCGCATTGGCCCGTCGGCCTGTTCGCATCGTCCGAATACCTGGCGCGCCGCGGCACGCCCGCGCAGGCCGATGTCTTTGCCGGCCATGACCTGGTGATGTACCAGCCGTACCTGCACGGCAGTGCCGTGCCGACCCTCGTCGGCGAGCCGATCCACACGGGCAGGCTGGTGGCGGCGGTGAACTCCAGCCTGATGCTGCGTACCATGATCCGCACCGGCATGGCCATCGGCGAGGTGCCGGTGCCGCTGGCCGAGCGCGACGGGCTGGTGCGGATCTGGCCCGAGCGCGAGCGTGCCGGCCGCTATGAAGTCTGGCTGGTCACGCACCAGGACCTGCGGCATACCGCGCGGGTCAGGGCGATGATCGACAGCATCGTCGACGCTTTCCAGCCTCGCGGCAGCTAGCGGCGGCCGCCGGCAGGGTGCTGCAGATCTGCATGCCAGCGCGGGCAAACTGCCACGCGGCTCTGGCAAGGGGGCTACCTATACTCGCAGGCACCGGACCGCATCGGCCGGTCCCCACCTGCATGCCGCCATGTCTTCGAATCCCACTCCCCACGCATCCCATGCCACGGCGTCTTCGCGCGTCTGGCAATACCTCCTTGCCGGATTCTCGGCCCGCCTCGTCAGCATCGGGCTGGCGCGATTCCCCTATGCGCCGCTGGTGCCGCCGCTGATCGTTCGTTGCCTGCGCGTGGCCGCTGACGGTAAGCTGGTTTTTTCTCTGGCGCCTGGCGGCGGCATCGGATGCCGGCCGGCCCTCGCTGCTAACCGTGATGGCTCACGGCGAGCACGATCTTGCCGATGCTCTGGTTGGACTCCATGCGCCGGTGGGCCTCGGCGGCTCGTTCCAGCGGCACCACGCTGTCGACCACCGGCTTCAGTCCGCTGGCCTGGAACTCCGCCAGCCAGTGCGCGCTGAAGCGGCTGACCATCGCGTGCTTCTCCGCTGGCGTGCGCGACTTCATCACCGTGCCGAGAATCCTGAGGTGGCCGTACAGAATGCGTTCCAGCGGCACGCTGGCGCCGCCGCCGCCGCCGAGGAGCCCGACCTGGACCAGGCGGCCGCCATTGGCGAGCGACAGGATATTGCGCTCCAAATACGGGGCGCCGATAAAGTCGACGATGACATCGACGCCACGTCCCGCGGTGGTTTGCTCGACGACGGCCTGGAAGTCGTCGCGCTGGTAATCGATCAGCACGCTTGCACCGAGGGCATGCAGCGGAGCCAGCTTGTGGCCGCTGGCCGTCGCGAAGACCTGCGCCCCGCATGCCGCGGCCAGCTGCACCGCGGCGGAACCCACGCCGCTGGCCGCAGCGTGAATCAGCACGCGCTCGCCGGCGCGGAGCTGGCCAAGGTGAAGCAGGGCCTCGTGCGCAGTGACGAAGGCTTCCGGGATGGCCGCGGCTTGCACGTAGGTCAGGCCCGCCGGGATCGGCATGGCCATGCGATAGTCGATCCGCGCCAGTTCCGCATAGCCGCCACCGCCGACGATGCCCATGACGCGGTCGCCCGGCGCGAAGCCCTGTACTGCGTCGCCAACGGCCAGGACCTCGCCGGCAATCTCCAGGCCCATGAGCCCGGAGTCGCCAAAGTCGGCGCGGCCATAGGCACCCTGCCGCTGGTTGACGTCGGCGCGGTTCACGCCGGCGGCGTGGTTGCGCACCAGCAGGTCGTGGGGGCGTAACGCGGGATCGGGGACCTCGGCCAGTTGCAGGACATCGGCATCGCCGAAGGCGGGGAGGGTGATGGCTTTCACTTGGACTCCTGGAGTGGCCTGCGCAGGAGGACGGGCGCGCAAGCCGATAAGGGAAGCCCAGTATAGGTTGGCGATTGCGCGGAAATTGCAGGGACTTTTCCCTTGGTGCCATGCAATTCTGCAGCGGCCCGCCCACAGCGCTGCCACGGGGAATTTACGTCTTCACGAAGTCCAGCAGGTCGGCATTGACCGTGTCGGCGCTGGTGACGATCAGGCCGTGCGAACCGCCGCGGTACACCTTCAGCACGGCATTTGGCACCAGCTCTACGGCGAGGCGCGCGGAGATCTCGAGCGGCACGTTCTGGTCATCGTCGCCGTGCAGGAACAGCGCATGGATCGGGTTGACCGCACCCTGGGCCGGGATTACACTGCGCCCCGTTCTTCCCAACGGAGCTATCCGTGGACAGTTGTCCCAGTCCTTCTTGCGCAACGGGAGATTCTCCGGACGCGCCGGCGCGCTGAGACACTGCGGTCATCCGCTGCAGTGCCGCCCCCCGGCGCTGCCATGCCCATGTGGCCAGGCCCACGCCTGCGACCGCCGGTGCCCGACCTCCCTTGCTGCCTTTCGATGTCTTGTCATGGCCGGCGTGTATCGTCGCCAGCCATATGGCTGTATTTGCTCAGGAGGTTGCCAAATGGTGTGGCACCAGTTCTTCGTACGCCTGGCCGCGGTGGCCATCGTGGCAGCGGCCTGCCGGCCGGCGCTGGCGGCGCGGCCGCTCATCACCGACGATGCCCGCATCGTCGATCCCAAGGCCTGCCAGCTGGAATCGTGGATGCAGTTCCAGTCCGGTGGCAATGAGCTGTGGGCGCTGCCCGGCTGCAATCCCACCGGCAACCTGGAGCTGACGCTGGGCGGTTCGCTGCAGCGCATCGATGGCGGCTGGGACGGCACCAACGTGCAGTTCCAGGCCAAGACCCTGCTCAAGCCGCTGGAAACCAACGGCTACGGCATCGCGCTATCGGGCGGGGTGATCCACCATCCCGATGCCGAGCCCGGCAAGGTGCTGGGCAACCTGTATGTCAACGTGCCGGTGTCGCTCTCGTTCGCGGACGACCGCTTCGTCACGCACCTGAACCTCGGCGCCAACCGCGACACCGCCAATCGCCAGACGCGCATGACCTGGGGCGTGGGCACCGAGACCCAGCTGCACCCGCGCGTGTTCCTGATCGCCGAGACCTTCGGCGAGAACCGCGGCAAGCCGTCATTCCAGGCGGGCTTTCGCTTCTGGGTGGTGCAGGACCGGGTGCAGGTCGACACCACCTATGGCAACGTGTTCGGCGGCGGCACCGGCGCGCGCTTCTTTACGGTGGGCCTGCGCCTGCTGTCGCCGCCGTTCCTGCCGTAGCGGACGGTTGGCGGCTCTTGCCGCGTGGGGGCGGGCGGCGAGTGCCGGTCGCCGCTCCGCCGGAGTCCCGCTTACTGCGTTGGTTTCGACATTTGCGTGGCGAAGTACCCGCCCGTACCGGTGCTGGCGACCATCACCAACGTGCGCACATAGCGCGTGCTGCTGTTGATGACGATTTCGCCGTTGGCCGGCATCAGCCGCAGCGCGGCAAGGCCGTTGTGCGGGATGCCGGTCGACAGCGAGCAGCCGGTGGTGCCAGGTTGTGTCGAGACCTGGGCGACCATGCGCACCGTATACATGTTCTTGGCCGACCCGGGGGTGGCCAGCGTGGCCGTGCCCTGGAGGTCGCACACGCGGGTGCCGTTGGTATGAGTGCCGGTGACGTTGCCGGCGTCGTCGATCTGCATGGCGAAGCCGCTCTGCTTCCAGTTGCCGGCGATGGCCGCCTGGTCCACGGCGAGCGCGTTGGACGCATGGTAGGTGCCCGACAGATCGTTGGCATCGTTGGACGGCGGAATGACGAAGCTGCCATCGAGGCGCTGGCCGGGGGTAATGGTGCCGCTCCCGGTGACCGGCATGGCGAGTCCGGTCTCATACAAGGTGCCAGGGCCCAGCGTCCAGGTCGAACCCGAGAACTGGAACGTGCCTCCCAGCACGCCCAGCAATCGCGGTTGGACGAAATTTCCGCCGGGGCCGACCAGCGTGGTCGTCGCGAAGCTGACCCAGATACCTTCGCTGCCATTGCCTACCGCGGCGGTCGAGCCCGCTTGCGGGGCGTTCAGGCTTGGCAGCAACTCTCCCTTGGGTACGGGCGCTGGCGTAGGGTCAGGCGACGGTGCGGGTGCCGGTGCGGGTGCCGGCGCAGGGGCTGGCGCCGGCGCGGGCTTGTTGTCGGATGGCGGCGTCTGTGGCGCCGCATTGCCTGTGCCGTCATCGCCGCCGCCACAGGCGGCCAGCAAAGCGAGAGCCGACAGCAGGGCTGCCGGCATGACCAGTTGTCTCATTGGATTTCACCTCAGGATGGGGACGGTCCTGGCCGTCCCGTTGCTCGGACGCCGGCAGGTTCCCGCGACAAGCAGGGCTGGAAGACGCGGGAAACGCCGGCCGAGTCAAGCTAGAGATCCAATGCACACCGGTAAATCAGCGCAATCCTAAAATTGCTTCAGTAATTGCGGCGCTACAGCGCCAGGCCGGTCTCACTCCGGCAATGCCCCCACCTTGCGCAGCGCCGCGCGCGCAATCTCCATCCGCGCCTTGGCATGTTCCGGCCGCAGCAGATCCAGATTCAGTGCGAACAGATAGTCGTCATTGCCGCGCTCGACCCAGCCGACCAGCCAGCCCACCGCCGGTTTGGCCGAGTTGGCCCAGCCGGTCTTGCCGTGCAGGGTGTAATTGGCGGTGCGCTCCAGCACGGTGATGTCGTCCACGGCGTTGAAGGTGGCGGGCGAGAACGGCAGCGTGCGCTGCACCAGGCCCTTGAGGAAATCGATCTGCTGGTAGGCGGTGATCTGCAGCTTGCCGTTCAGCCAAAAGAGGTCGACCGGACCGGAACTGTCGGCGTTGCCATAGTGCGACGCGGTCAGGTAGCGCTGGTAGGCCGCGCTGCCGACCCGGCGCGCCAGTGCCTGGTAGGCCGGCACGCAGGAATTGGGCAAGGCCACGCGCAACGGCACGTCGGCGTTGCAGGTCTCGGGCAGCACGGCCTTGCCGCCGACCAGCCAGACCTTGCCGTCCCACGGCAGCTTGTCGTGGTCGACGTCGGCCACCGCGCCGGTCTCGAGGCCGATCAGGGAATTCATGATCTTGAAGGTCGATGCCGGCGAATACGGCGTGGCGGCGCGCGAGGGGTTGTAGGTCAGCATGCGGTCGCGCCGCAGGTCGTAGATCACCATGGTGCCGGTGGTCTCGGCCTGGCGGAACAGTGCCGCGGCGTCGAGCGGCGCTTCCTTTGGCGCGGCCAGCGCGGGCAGGTGGGCGGCAAGCAGGCCGAGGCTCAAGGCCACCGGCGTCAGCAGACGGGCAAGACGATTGTTCATGGTTGTGCGTGGGAAGTTAGGGGAATGACAATCCGGGCCCGGACCGTGATGCGCAGCATAGGAGAGCGCCTGCGCAGCGCCAACCGCCTGCCCTGTAACTTGCGTAACATGGCGGGCATCGCCACTGATGCTGCCTTCCAGATCGATGTCCGCTTCGCCTGCCCCGATCCAAATCGATGTGTCGAGTCCCTACCGCGTAGATGGCCAGCCCGCGCGTTACCAGTCGGTCTGGCTGCTGGCGCGCGCCTGGCATGCGCATCGCAGCGGCGAGGGCGTGGTCACTGCCGCCGCGGTACGCAGCGCGTTTCCCACGGCTGCCAACCTGCGCATGCTGGTGTCGCGCGCGTTTGCCGATTTTGGCCGCTGGGGGATCGTGGTGGGGTGGGGCGCGGATCGTGCGCGCGATCCGGCCACGGCCCACCCGGCACAGCGCAGCCGCGGGCCGTTCTGGCTGCCCGCGGCCAGCGCGCGCCGGCTGCGCTTCGTCGCCAACGGACGCACGCTCGGCCCGGTTGCGCTGGCGCGGCATTTCGGTTTCCATGCCGGCGCGCAGCTCATGCCGCCTGGGCAGCCGGAAGGCACCGGCTACGTGATGCGCGACATGGCCTTCTGGAGCGAGCTGACGCAGGCCATGCGCAGCGCGCAGGACGGCCACGCGGGCGCCCACGGCTTTGCCGTGGCGGAGTCCTTCGGCGCGGCGCGCCGGCTGGCCGGCGACGGTTTCCAGCAGGCCTTGTCGTTGCTGAAGGAAAGCCAGGCGTGGCGTCGCTGCGGGCGCCTCGAGCAGAGCCGCGCCGCGCTGCGGCGTTTCGACCGGCTGGCGCAGGCGGCCGACGCGGGCGCGGCCACGCCGGCGTTCCAGGCCATGGCGCAGGTGGTGCGCGCCTGGGAGCGCTACACGCGCGGCGACGGCGAGGGTGCGCGCGCCGGGCTGGAACACCTGCACGCCGATGCGGAACTGCGCCTGGTGGTGCGCTACAACCCGCGCGTGCGCTTCGAGGTGCTGAACCTCGAAGCGCTCTTGCACAAGGCCGATGCCATGCGCCCCGCGCATGCGGCCGCGGCGGCCGCGGCGCAGTGCGCGCTGGACGCGTTCTCGGGCGCGCTGCAGGCCGCTTACGAGGCCGATTCGATCGATGCCGTGCAGCATGCCGCGGCCAATATCGGGCTGAGCCTGTGGCTGTTCTGGCGCCATGGGCTGATCGATGGCGGGCGCAGCCTGTCCGCCAGCGCCGTGCAGCGGCAGGCGATGCGCTGGCTGGGGCTGTCGGAATGGATCTGCGACCGCTTTGGCGTTGGCGGCGGCACGGCGTGGAACGCGATCTTCCTGCTGCGCATTGCGCGCGGCAGCTGCGGGCCCGATGCGCCGCCGCTGGACCGCCCGGCCAGCGCCAGCGACAGCATGGCCATGTTCCGCCGCCAGCGGCCGCTTTCGGTGGCCGACGCGGTCGAGGCGCTGCGGCCGTTCCATGCGCCATTCGCGCCGGCCAGGGGCTTCGTGCGCTGGTCCGCCGTGGCCGCCTTCGCGCTGGAAGACCACGACGCCGGCCACGTCAGGCTGGCGCCGCTGCAGCTGGCCAACCTGCTGCTGGAATCGGCCTGGTACCTGACCCATGAACAGGGCGTCACCGCCGCCGCATGCGCCGCGGTGGAGCGGCTGGCCGGCCAACTGCCCGGGTTGCGTCCGGCGGAACGGGCCTTCTTCACGGCCGAGCTGCGCGCGCTGCCGCCGGCGTTGCGCGACGCCGCGGCGGAAGCGGCCCGGCGCCACCGCAAGCGTGCCTGACGGCGTTCGCTAACTGGCCGCGGGAACGACGCGGTTGGCGCGCGACAGCTCGCCCGGCGTCATGTTGTAGAGCCGCCGGAACGCCGCGATGAACGCCGACAGCGACTCATAGCCGCAATCCAGCGCCACTTCGGTCACGGCTTCGCCGCGCTCCAGCCTGGGCACGGCGTCGAGCAGCCGCAGCCGCTGGCGCCAGGCGCGGAAGGTCAACCCGGTTTCGCGCTGGAACAGCCGTGTCAGGGTCTTGCCCGAGACCGCCAGCCGCGCGCTCCACGCCGCCAGGCTGGTGTCGCGGTCGGCATGGCGTTGCAGGCCAGTGCAGACCAGGCGCACGCGCGGGTCGGCGGGCAGCGGCAGCATGAATTCGACTTCGGGTGCGGCGCCAAGCTGGTCGATCAGCACGCGCGCCAGGCGCCCGTCGGCGCCGCGCTCGTCGTATTCCGCCGGCAGGTGGCTGAAGGCGCGAATCAGCTCGCGCAGCAGCGGGCTGACGGTCAGCACG
The DNA here is from genome assembly GCF_900250075.1 of Cupriavidus taiwanensis. Lineage (NCBI taxonomy): Bacteria > Pseudomonadati > Pseudomonadota > Betaproteobacteria > Burkholderiales > Burkholderiaceae > Cupriavidus > Cupriavidus taiwanensis. The sequence goes on along the minus strand of NZ_LT977071.1, from coordinate 1,298,258 downwards.
CGGCAACGGGCCCGCGCCGCGGCGCACACGCTGTTGTCGACGCTGTTGTCCAGGTAGAGGCTGCGGATGCGCGTGCCCGAAGCGCAGCGCACGCGGTGCGCCACGCCGGCCGGAATCCACACCGCCCATTGCGGTGGCGCGACAAAGCGCCCGCGCTCGGTCCATACCTCCAGCACGCCCTGCAAGGCATAGGCGAACTGGCACCAGGGATGCCGGTGGCGGTAGCCCAGCACGCGGTTGGGCAGGGCTTCGATGTGGCCGTACAGCGGGCGAGGCAGCCGCGCGAGCGCGCGCAGGGCGGGATCATGGGCAGGCATGCGTGGTCCGGTGGTAGTGGTGGGCGATCACTGGCGGCACGGGCAGCGCCGCGGCCGAGGTCCGCTCATGTCCGATTGCCGACACCGGATGCGACTTTGCCGTTAGCCAGATTGTCTGGCGCAGGCTAACTTGCGCTCGCCCCACAAGACAATCCGGGCAATCCGCTCTACCGCTCGTGCCGGTTGCGTCCGCTCCGGCATGCAACTTCGCTGTGTTACTCAGGGAGCCTGCGATGCACCGCACCAGATTCTTCACCGCTCTGCGCCTGGCCGGCATGTGCTCGGCACTGACGCTGGCCGCCGCGCCGGCATGGGCCGTAGACGAGGCCGGCAAGTACTGCGACACGCCTTCGGCCTGTATCAACCCGATGGCCACCGGCGGCATGGTGACCTCTTCCAACCGCCTGGCGACGCAGGCCGGGCTGCGCGTGCTGGAGCGCGGCGGCAATGCGGTCGATGCCGCCATCGCGGTGGCGTCGACCATCGCGGTGGTGTACCCGCACATGAACTCGATCGGCGGCGACGCCTTCTGGCTGATCTACAACGCCCGCACGCGCGAGGTGCGCGCGCTCAATGCCAGCGGCCGCGCCGGCGAACGCGCCACCATCGCGCTTTACCGGGACAAGGGGCTCGACCGGGTTCCCGCGCGCGGCTACCTGTCCGCCATCACCGTGCCCGGCACCGTTGCCGGCTGGGAAGCCGCGTACCAGTACGCGCGCCAGGGCATGGGCCGCAGCCTGCCATGGCCGGAGCTGATGGCCGACGCCATCCGCCATGCCGAGGACGGGTTCCCGGTGTCGGCGTCGCTGGCGTCGTGGAGCCGCGTCAATCTCGACCCGGCCGACACCGAGTTCCGCGCCTTGCAGCGCTTCGACGGCTTTCGCCAGACCTTCCTGAAACCGGACGGATCGGCCTACCGGATGGGCGAAACGCTGCGCCAGCCTGACCTGGCCGGCACGCTGCGCCAAATCGCGTCCGGTGGTGCCGCCGCGTTCTACCAGGGCGAGATCGCGCGCAAGATCGTGGCCGACCTGCAGGCGCACGGCGGCGTGCTGACCCAGGCCGACTTTGCCCGCCACCGGGCCGACTGGGTCCAGCCGATCACCGTCAACTACCGCGGCTACCAGGCCGTCAACGTTCCGCCCAACACGCAAGGCTTTGCGTCGCTGGAGATCCTGAACATCCTGGACAAGCGCGACGTGCGCGCGCTGGGCGAGGGCACGGCCGACTACTACCACGTGCTGGTGGAAGCCACCAAGCAAGCGTTTGCCGATCGCGACCGCTACCTCGCCGATCCGGACTTCGTGCAGATCCCGCTGGAACGGCTGCTGTCGTCGCGGCACGGGCAGGCCCAGTCGGGGCGCATCAGCATGCTGCGCGCCGGCGCCGACGTGAAGCCGATGGATCCGCACGGCGATACGGTATGGTTCGGCACCGCCGACAAGGACGGCAACGTGGTGTCGATGATCCAGAGCGTCTATCACGACTTCGGCTCGGGCATCGTGCCCAGGGGCACCGGGGTGCTGCTGCAGAACCGCGGTGCGTTCTTCTCGCTCGATCCCGCGCATGTGAACCACCTGGCGCCGGGCAAGCGCACCTTCCATACGCTCAATCCTGCGCTGCTGCTGAAGGACGGCAAGCCGTTCCTGGTCTACGGCACCATGGGCGGCGAGGGGCAGCCGCAAACGCAGGCGGCGCTGGTGACGCGCATCGTCGATTTCGGCATGTCGCCGCAGGATGCGGTCAATGCGCCGCGCCTGCTCTATGGGCGCAACTGGGGCGTGTCGTCGAACGACCTCAAGATCGAGGGCCGCGTGCCGGAAGCGGTGACCGCCGAACTGGCGCGGCGCGGGCATCCGGTGAAGCGGGTGCAGGCCTTTACCGACACCATGGGCCATGCCGGCGCGATCCTGATCGACCCGGTCACCGGCGTGATGTATGGCGCGGCCGATCCGCGCGGCGACGGCCTCGCGGCAGGGCTGTAGCGGGACGTAAACGAGGAAAGGGCGACCACGGTCGCCCTTTCTTGCACTCGCCGGCCGGCTTAGTCGAACAGCTCGTGCCAGATGCTCTTCTTCCGATAATGCTTCTGCTCGCGCTCGTAGTGGCGGTCGCGGTCACGATCACCGTAGCCGCGCTGGTAGCCCTGCGGTGGCGGCGCGCTGTGCATGGGGGCTTGCTGTTGTGGCGGTTGCTGCATCGGAGCCTGCTGCGGGGCGGCCGCTGCCGAGCGTTCCAGGATCTTGTCGAGCTCGCCCCGGTCCAGCCAGACGCCGCGGCACCTGGGGCAGTAATCGATCTCGATGCCCTGGCGTTCGGACATCACGAGTTGGGTTTGCGGGCACACCGGACAGTCCATGGGTTCTCCTGTTGCAATGAAAAACGGTCCAGTTATGACCGGCCGCGGCGCCGATGGTTCGGCCAGCACGGCGGCCGGAAGTGCTGCGTACGGCCCATAGAAGGGTGGGTGAGAGGGAATTTGCACGACAGGCTGCCGTCGAAGGCATATGGCCGCCTCGCATCTCCTTCCCCCTGTGCTCGCGTTGGTGCGCCGGCTGGCGTGGCTGGCGCTGTGGATCGGCCTGGGCTGGCTGGCCTGGCCGTGGCTGCAGCCGCCGCTGGAGCGCGCCATCTACGCGGCCCGGCTGTCAGCCCGGCCCGCGCCGGCGACGCTGCCGATGCCGGTCACCGGGGTTGCCCCAGGGGCGCTGCGGGACACCTGGCACGGCGCGCGTTCCGGCGGGCGCAAGCATGAAGGCATCGACATCTTCGCGCCGCGTGGCCGGGAAGTGGTGTCGGCCACCGACGGCATTGTCACGCGCGTAGGGACCAACCAGCTGGGGGGAAACGTGGTGTGGGTGATGGGGCCGGGGCGGCAGATGCACTACTACGCCCATCTGGACCGGTATGCCGGCGTGCGCGCCGGCGACATCATCGCCGCCGGCACCGTGCTGGGGTATGTGGGCACCACCGGCAATGCGCGGGGCACGCCGCCGCACCTGCACTACGGCATCTACACCGCGGGCGGGGCGATCAACCCCTACCCGCTGCTGAAGCCATCCATGGCCGCCGGCGCGCGCTAGCGCAGCCGGTGTGTGGAGTATCGGGGTTCAGGCGGCCTCGCCGACCGTGCCGTGGCCGGCTTCGTCGGCGACGGCTTCCTTGCCGCCGGGCAGCAGCAGGTTCAGGAACACCGCGGACAGCGAGCCCACCGTGATGCCGGAGCCGAACACCTCGTGGACAAAGGCGGGCAGCTTGGCCAGCAATTCCGGACGGAAGGTCACGGCCAGGCCGCAGCCGATCGACACCGCGACAATCAGCGTATTGCGCTGCGTGAACTTTACCGTGCTGAGCATCTGGATGCCGCCGGAAACGATCATCGCGAACATCATCAGGCCAGCGCCGCCAAGCACCGGCTGCGGAATCGTCACCACCAGCGCGCCCAGCACCGGAAACAGCCCGGCCAGCAGCAGCATCACGCCGGTCAGCGCCACCACATGGCGGCTGGCCACGCCGGTCAGCGACACCACGCCGACGTTCTGGGCAAAGGTGGACAGCGGCGGGCTGCACACCAGCGCCGCGAAGGCCGAACCAAAGCCGTCGCACAGGATGCCGCGCGACAGGCATTTGCCCGACACCGGCCGCTGCGTGGCCGAGCCCAGCGCCATGAAGGTGCCGGTCGATTCGACGATGGTGACCAGGAAGGCGATCGACATGGCGACGATGCCGGAGATCGGGAACGACATGCCGAAGTGCAGCGGCTGCGGCACCGCGAACACCGGCGCCTGGTGGAACTGGCTAAAGTCGACCAGGCCCAGCGCCAGGCACAGCAGGTAGCCGCCGGCAATGCCGACCACGATGGCCGAGGCCGACAGCATGCCCTTGCCCCATTGCACCACCGCCACCACCAGCGCCAGCACGGCGACGGCAATCGCCAGGTTGCCGGGGGCGCCGTAGCGGCTGCTGCCCTGGCCGCCGGCGGCCCAGTCGATCGCCACCGGGATCAGCGACAGGCCGATCATGGTGACGACCACGCTGGTGACGGTATGCGGGAACAGCTTGCGGATCGCCGGCATGAAGAAGCTGCCCAGGATCATCACCAGCGAGCCCGCCAGCGCCGAACCCAGGATGCCGGCCACGCCGTGCTCGACGCCCACGCTGATGGCCGCGCCGACAAAGGCAAAGCTGGTGCCCATCACGCACGGCATGCGGATGCCGACCGGGCCCACGCCCTTGCACTGGATGATGGTGACGATGCCCGAGCCCAGCAGCGCGGCATTGACCAGCGCCACCACCTGGTCGGAGGGCAGGCGCAGCGCGCCGCCGATCACCAGCGGCACCGCAATGATGCCGCCCAGCGCGGCCAGCAGATGCTGGAGCGCCAGCAAGAACGTCGTCAACCGTGGGGGGCGGTCTTCCACCTGGAACAGCAAGGGCGCCATTCGAGTCTCCTGTCGTCTGCCCGGATGTTCCGGGCTGTCTTGTTCTTCTGGCGCCGGGCGGGGAACCCGGCGCCCTCGTGCACGCTCGCGGGCCAGGTGCGGCAGCTCCGCAAGCGAGGCGGGCAGGATCTGCATCCCGCCTCAACAGGCGTGCAAGAATAACAGGGATCAGCGAACCGTGATACAAAGATTGCATACAATTTGTATCAACTCCCATGCGCCAGAAGACAAGGCGGTCGCCCCGGAAGCCGCCTGCAGGGCGACTTTGCGGCTCAGCGGCGCTGCGCCAGCGCGTTCTGGATCGCCGCCTCGGTCTCGGCGTACTGGCCTTCGCCGAAGTGCTTGTAGACCACGTTGCCGTTGGCGTCGACCAGGTACAGCGCGGGCCAGTACTGGTTGCGCCAGGCGTTCCAGGTGGCATAGGCGTTGTCCTGCGCCACCGGGTAGCGGATGTCGAAGCGCTTGAGCGCGGCCTGGACGTTGCTGGTGGAGCGCTCGAAGGCATACTCCGGTGTGTGCACGCCTACCACGACCAGGCCTTGGTCGCGGTATTTGTCGTACCACTTGCGCACATGAGGCAGGGTGTTGATGCAGTTGATGCAGCTGTAGGTCCAGAAATCGACCAGCACCACCTTGCCGCGCAGGCCGGCAAGGGTCAGCGGTTCGGAATTCAGCCACTTGCCGATACCGGTGAATTCGGGCGCCGTGCCGTAATTGGCGGGCGCGGCGGGCGCGGCGGCGGCGGGCTGGATCGCCAGGGGGGCGGCGGCAAAGGCGGCTGCGGCAAAGAGGGTGCGAAGGATGCGGGGCATGGTTCAGGCTCCAGGTTGGGTGGCGGGGAAAAGCGAGGTCAGCCAGGCGACGGCGAGGGTGTCGTACTGGAAGTACATGGCGATGGCGGTGGCCACCACCAGCACGCCGAAGGCCTGCTGCAGCCGCGGCGTATGGCGCGCCAGCCGGCGCACATGGGTGGTGGCGAACTGGCCGCCGTAGGCGATGCCCAGCATCGGCACCGCGGCGCCGGCGGCAAACAGTGCCAGCAGGCCGGCGGCGCGGTGCAGGTCCTGCGCCTTGGCCACCAGCGCCAGGATCGAGGCCAGCACCGGGCCCGCGCACGGGGTCCATACCGCGCCCAGCGTCATGCCCAGTACGAAACCGCCGGCCAGGCCATTCCCGGCCCGGTTGCCGGCGCCGGCGGCGCGGTCGGTGAGCGCGGCGAATGGCGCGGCGAATGGTGCCGTGAGGCGGCCGAAGCCGGCCGGCCACAGCCGTGCCAGGCCTGCGGCGAACAGGATCGCGATGGCGACGTTGCGCACCACGCCCGGGGCGTCGCTGAAGGCGCTGGTGAGCGCGCCGAAGACGATGCCCAGCGCGGAAAAGGCGGAGACGAAACCCAGCGCGATCGCGAGCGGGCGCAGGCGGCTGGTTTCGCCCAGCGAAGCGCCCAGCAGCATGGGCAGCACGGGAAGCACGCACGGCGACGCAATCGTCAGCACGCCGGCGGCAAAGGCAAGGTAGGCATCGATCATGGCGGTGGACTCCCGGATTGGTATGGCTGCATTGCACCGTCCCGGCGTATCCGCGTTATTTCCGCATCCGGCCCGCTGTGCAATGTTTCTTGTCCGGACCCGGCCCGGATACACAGCGATACAAAGCGCGCCGCCGGCGCCGCACAATGGCGGCACCGGGCCAGGCCTGAGCTGCCCTTGCGAGTGCCGGACGCGCCAGCTGGAGCACCTGGTGCGTGAAGGCGTGGCCTGTGCGCGTTCGCCCTGCAGGGCGGCACCGAGACCCCGGCCCGCATCGACCCCGATGCGCTGCTCGACAGTCCGTTCACGGGCATTCCACACACACGTCCTCGCGGCGGCAAAATCCCCCGAATCCGTTAAGCCAAATACAAATTTCATCCCCTGATCGGGGGATAACTGCCATCTGGCCTATTTGGGTTATGTCATAAAAATCATAATTAATTGTTACTATAGTGATCCGTCTGAATTGATCGATTTATTGATGAAGATATTTGGGAAGATCCTGAATTTTAATGGCCCGAAAAAGAAGTCCTAAAGTTCCTTGATGGCCTTGACAGTGCTTGGTTTCGTGCCGAATCGCAGCGATGCTGCGGGATACGTATCCCGCGCCATCGTCTGTATATATCGAGTGCGACATAGACGAATTAGTGATTGAATTCATTTATCCGGTCACTCATCCGTTTGCGAAAATTAACAATCTCATCGCGGCACTGTCCTTACAATCGCCTTCGCATTAGCGGCAACGCAGCCCGATTTATCGGCCCCTGCGGTTGCACGACGCCATTCCCGCTGCGAATGGCCATCCGGCGCAGTTCCTCGGTGCCGCGCCGGATCCCGTAGGCCTGTTCTGCCGGTTTTCGCATCCGGCCAGGCCCGGTCGGGTTCCGTGTCCTCGTGCCGCCATGCGATAAGCCGATAACGGAGCTCAAGCCCGCGCGCGCCTGTGTCATCGGTGCGCGGCGCCAGCTTGGGCAACACAGAGACAGGCTGCGGATCCCATGGATTCATTGATGAAGCGCCGTGAGCGTGCCCGCGACGGGGCGCTGCGGCGGCAGGGGAGGCGTCGGTGCGCTCGGGCCGCGCTGGGTACCGGACTGACCGCGGGGCTGGCGGCAATGTGCTGGCTGCCGGCACTCGCGCATGCCGATTCCGACTATGACGCTCTGCTCCGGCGCGCCCGTGCCGGCGACTATGCGCCCGCGCTGGCGATGCTGCGCGAGCGCGTGGCGCACGCACCGTCGGACCAGCGGGCGGCGTGGGACCGCATCGTCATCGCCAGCTGGGCGGGACGGCCCGGCGAAGTGCTGGAAGCCCATGGCAACCTGGCCGAGACCCGCACGCTGCCGCCGGAGGTGCTGGCGGCCGTGGCCGGCGCCTTGCGCGACGCGCGACGCTGGGACGAGGCGCTGGCGCGCTATCGCGAAGGCCGGCAGCGCTTCCCTGCACAAGCGGTGTTCGCACTGGGCGAGGTGAAGGTGCTGGCCGACAGCGGGCAGGCCGCCGAGGCGGTGGCGCTGGGGCAGGCGCTGGTGCAGCGCGAGCCCGCCGCGGTCGACAGCCGCCTGGCACTGGCCTACGCGCAAGCGCGCGCCGGCGAGCCGTATGCGGCGTTGTTCGAGGTCGACCAGGCGTACCTGCGCGCGCCGCAGCGCGCCGATGTCGTGCGCGAATATGTCGGCACGCTGCAGCGCGCGGGACTGCCGGAGGCGGCGCTGCGCGTTGCAGGCGGACATCCTGAACTGTTCGACCAGCGCGCGCGCCTGGCGCTGGAGCTCGATGCCGCGGCCGAGCTGGTGCGCCTGGCTGACATGCCGGCGCGTACCGAGGCCGAGCGTTTTGCCATTGCCGATCGCGCGCTGGCACGCTATGACGCATTGCTGCCCGTCCTGCAGGCGCTGGCGCCGCCGGCCGCGCCGCAACTGCGCCGCGCGCGCATCGACCGCCTCGCCGCGCTGCACGCGCGGGTCCGGATGCAGGACGTGGTGAACGAATACGAGGCGCTGCGCGCCGAGGGCGTCGAGGTCCCGGCCTATGCATTGGGAGATGTCGCCGCCGCCTACCTGTACCTGCGTCAGCCGGAGCAGGCCGCGCCGCTGTTCCGCCGGGTGCGCGACGCCTACCCCCAGGGCCTGGACTCCGAAACCCGGCTCAAGGCCCAGACCGGCCTCTACTACGCCCACGCCGAGGCCGAGGCCTTCGATCCCGCCGCGCAGGCCGTGGCGCAGGCCAGCACCGAGCAGCCGCGCTGGCGCTGGGTGCGCGGCCAGCCCATGCGGCAGCCCAACGACCTGTGGCTGCAGGCCGAGCAGACCGCCACCCGCGCCGACCTGCAGGCCGACGCTACTGAAGCGGCGCAGCAGAGGCTGGAAGACCTGGTGCGCAAGGCGCCCGGCCATTCCGGCCTGCGCGCCGCGCTGGCCGACGTCTACCGCGCCCGCGGCTGGCCGCGCGCGGCCGAGGGCGAGCTGAAGCTGGCCGAAACCCTGACCCCGCGCAGCCTGCCGGTGGAGGTGCAGCAGGGTCACGCCGCGCTGGATCTGCAGGAATGGCGCCAGGCCGAGCTGCTGCGCGACGACACACTGGCGCGCTTCCCCGAAGACCTCACCGCGCGGCGCCTCGACCGCGAGTGGCAGGTCCACAACAAGGCCGAGCTGCGCATCGAGGGCTACCGCGGGCTGGCCAACGACAGCGCCGTGGTCGGCAACGGCAACTTCGGCATCGAAGCGGTGCTGTACACGCCGCCCATCAACTACGACTGGCGCGCCTTCGGCGGCATCGGCTATGCCACCGGCCGCTTCGACGAGGGCCGCGTCGATTACCGCTGGGCGCGCGCCGGCGCGCAATGGCGCGTGCGCGACCTGACCGTCGAGGGCGAGCTGTCGCTGCACGGCTATGGCCAGGGTGCGCGCCAGGGCGGGCGCATCGCCGCCGACTATGACATCGACGACCGCTGGCGCGTGGGCGCGTCGGCGGCGCTGCGCTCGACCGGCACGCCGCTGCAGGCGCTCAAGCACGGCATCTATGCCGACACCGTGCAGGCCTACGCGCGCTGGCGCCGCAGCGAGGCCAGCGAATGGATGCTGACCGTGGCGCCGTCGCGCTTCAGCGACGGCAACGACCGGCTCGAAGCGGGCGTGTCCGGCGCGCAGCGCTTCTATACCGCGCCGCACCTGAAGGCCGACCTGCTGGTCGACCTGTGGGCATCGCGCAATAGCCGCGCCGACACGCCGTACTACAACCCGCGCTCGGACCTGACCGTGCTGCCGTCGGTGCGCCTGACGCACATGCTGTACCGGCGCTACGAGACCGTCTGGGAGCAGCAGTTCCTTGCCGGCACCGGCGCCTACAGCCAGCGCGGCTTCGGCACCGGCGCGATCCTGCTGGTGGGCTACGGCCAGCGCTTCCGAACCAACGACGTGTTCGAGGTCGGCGCCACCGTTACCGGCACCAGCCGCCCTTACGACGGCCAGCGCGAGCGCGAGCTGCGCATCGTCTTTGACATGACCTACCGCTTCTGAACAGGAATGCAAGCCATGAACGCAACCCTGCGGCGCGCCTGCCGCCTGCTCTGGCTGGTGCTGGCCGCGTGCCTGCTGGCCGCCTGCGCCAAGGACATCCCGGTGTTCACGCCGCCGGCCCAGCGCCCGGCCGCGGCCGCCGAGCAGCCGTGGCCGCGCAACCATGTGGTGGTGCTGGCCTATCACGACGTCGAAGACAAGGACCCCGACCAGGCCTACCTGAGCGTGCGCACCGACCACCTGGTCGGCCAGCTGGCCTGGCTGCGCGAGAACGGCTACCGCGCGGTCTCGGTCGACCAGGTGCTGGCGGCGCGCCGCGGCGGGCCGCCGCTGCCCGAGCGCGCGGTGCTGCTGACCTTCGACGACGGCTACCGCAGCTTCTACACGCGCGTGCTGCCGATCCTTAAGGCCTACCGCTGGCCGGCCGTGCTGGCGCCGGTAGGCAGCTGGCTCGATACCCCGCCGGGGCAGCCGGTGGATTTCGGCGGCACGCCGACGGCGCGCGAGCGCCTGCTCGACTGGCAGCAGGTGCGCGAGATCGCCGCGTCGGGCCTGGTGGAAATCGGCGCGCACACGGATGCCTTGCACTACGGCGTGCGCGCCAACCCGCAGGGCAACACCGAGCCGGCCGCGGCGGTGCGCGTCTTCGATGCCGGCACCGGCCGCTATGAAAGCGATGCCGCGCAGCAGGCGCGCTTGCGTGCCGACGTGGCCCGCATCACCGCCAAGGTGCGCGCCGTGACCGGCAAGCCCGTGCGCGTGTGGATCTGGCCGTACGGTGCCGAGGGCGGCGCGGCGCTGCGCGTCGTCGCCGAGAACGGCTACCAGATGGCGCTGACGCTGGAAGACGGGCTGGCCACGGTGGACCGCATGATGTCGGGCGCGCGCCTGCTGCTCAGCGACGATCCCGGCCTGCGCGGCTTCGCGCGCTCGGTGGTCGCGATGGAAGAGCCCAACGGCATGCGCGTAGCGCACGTGGACCTGGACTATGTCTATGACCCCGATCCCGCCCAGGTCGAACGCAACCTGGGCCTGCTGGTGCAGCGCATCGCCGACCTGAAGATCGACACCGTGTTCCTGCAGGCGTTCTCCGACGACGACGGCGACGGATTGGTCAGGTCGGTGTACTTCCCCAATCGCTGGCTGCCGGTGCGCGCCGACCTGTTCAACCGGGTGGCCTGGCAGCTCGACAACCGCGCCAACGTCAAGGTGTATGCGTGGATGCCGGTGCTGAGCTTCGACCTCGACCCGTCGCTGGCGCGCGTGGCGCGCTGGGACCCCGTCACCGGCACCGCGGCGGCCGACCCGAAGCAGTACCGGCGCCTGTCGCCGTTCGATCCGCAGGCCCGGGCCCGGATCGGGGATCTGTATGAAGACCTGGCGCGCCACGCCTTCGTCGACGGCATCCTGTTCCACGACGACGCCTTGCTGGGCGACTTCGAGGATGCCAGCGCGCCGGCGCTGGCCGCGTATCGCGCCGCGGGCCTGCCTGGTTCGATCGCCGAATTGCGCGCCAGCCCCGAACAGATGCAGCGCTGGACGCGCATGAAGAGCCGGGCGCTGGTGGACTTTACCCATGAGCTGACCGCGCGCGTGCGCGAGGTGCGCGGGCCCGCCATCAAGACCGCGCGCAACATCTTCGCGCTGCCGGTGCTGCAGCCGGAGAGCGAGGCATGGTTCGCGCAGAACCTGGACGACTTCCTCGCCGCCTACGACTGGACCGCGCCGATGGCGATGCCATACATGGAGCAGGTGCCGGCTGGGCAGGAGAACGCGTGGCTTGACCGCGTGGTCGACACCATCGCGCAGCGCCCGGGCGCGCTGCGGCGCACCGTGTTCGAACTGCAGGCGCGCGACTGGCGCGGTCCCGCGGCCCGTCCGGTCGACAGCGCGGTGCTGGCCGGCTGGATGCAGCGCCTGCAGCGCCGTGGCGCGCGCAATTTCGGCTACTACCCGGACGACTTCCACAACAACCAGCCCCGGCTCGAGCTGATCCGGCCGGCGCTGTCCAACGCCTGGTACCCCGCACCATGATCGAACGACTGTTTGCCCTGGTCATCCTGTGCCTTGCGCTGGCGCTGCCGTTCGCGCTGGCCGCCCTTGCCACCGGTGACCTGCTGCTGGCCTTTGTGTTCTTCTATCCGCTGTTTATGTCCGGCCTGTGGATCGCCGGCGGCCTGTACTTCTGGTGGCACTGGGAGCGCAAGTGGCGCTGGGGCGCTGAACGCGAGGCGCCCGCGGTGCCGGGCCAGCCGTTCATTTCGATCCTGGTGCCGTGCTACAACGAGGAAAAAAACGGCGAGGAAACCCTGCTGGCGGCGCTGGCCCAGCGCTATCCCGACTTCGAGGTGATCGCCATCAACGACGGCTCGCGCGACGGCACCGGCGCCTTGCTGGATGCACTGGCGGCGCGCCACCCGCGACTGCGCGTGGTGCACCTGGCGCACAACCAGGGCAAGGCCATGGCGCTGCGCATGGGCGCACTGGCCGCGCGCGGTGAATACTTGGTCTGCATCGACGGCGATGCCGCGCTGGACCCCGACGCGGCCGCCTATCTGGTCGCACCGATGGTGGCCAATCCGCGCGTCGGCGCGGTCACCGGCAATCCGCGCATCCGCACCCGCTCGACGCTGGTGGGGCGGATCCAGGTGGGCGAGTTCTCGTCGATCATCGGCCTGATCAAGCGCACCCAGCGCGTCTACGGCCAGGTCTTCACCGTCTCGGGCGTGGTCGCGGCGTTCCGGCGCCGCGCGCTGGACCGCGTGGGCTACTGGAGCCTGGACATGATCACCGAGGACATCGACATCAGCTGGAAGCTGCAGCGCGACCACTGGTCGATCTTCTACGAGCCGCGCGCGCTGTGCTGGATCCTGATGCCCGAGACCGTGCGCGGCCTGCTCAAGCAGCGCCTGCGCTGGGCCCAGGGCGGCGCCGAGGTGTTCATGAAGAACGTCCGCTCGATCTGGATCTGGCGCCACCGCCGGCTGTGGCCGCTGATGGCGGAGTACTGCCTGTCGGCGGGCTGGGCCTTTGCCTTCGCCATGTCGCTGCTGCTGTGGGCACTGGGGCATTTCATCGAGCTGCCGCCCAATATCCGCATCCAGAAGCTGATGCCGCCGGGCTTTACCGGCATGGTGCTGGCCGCGGTGTGCCTGCTGCAGTTTGCCCTGAGCGTGCTGATCGACCGCCGCTACGAGCCGCGCCTGGCGCGCACGCTGTACTGGATCATCTGGTATCCGCTGGCGTACTGGATGGTGGGCATGCTGACCACGCTGCTGGCCTTTCCCAAGGTCATGCTCAAGACCCGGCGCCAGCGCGCGCGCTGGACCAGCCCCGACCGGGGCATCCACACCACGAGGTCGTGATGAAACCCGAAACCATGATCATCCGTACCCGCGGCTCGCGCCTGCGCTGGCTGTTCGACGCCGTGCTCACGGCGCTGGCCTGGGTCGGCTTCTTCTACCTCGGCGCGAGCGGCATCCGCGCCATCCTGCAGGAAGCGTCCGCCGGCCCCGGCGTACCGTTCTGGGCGGCGCTGCTGCCGACCATGGGCACGCTGACGGTCTACGTGCTGGTGGGGCTGTTCAACGGCATCGTGCTGCTGTCATGGGCGCTCTACAACCAGTATCGCTTCGCCGGCCTGGACCGGCGCAAGCCGCTGCCTGCGCTGCGCATCGATGAACTGGCGCGCAGCTTCGGCCTGGCCGGGCAGCGCGTGCGGTCGCTGCAGCTGGCCAAGGTGGCGGTGGTGGACCATACGCATGAGGGGGAGGTGGCGGAGGTGAGGGCGGTGGCGAGCACGAGCGCAGCGAACACCAAGCCCACGGCACGAACGATGCCTGAAGAAGCGACAGCGCCTGCGGCAATGTTCTAGCGCGTGCTCACGCCGCTTTGTCGCTCGGGCCGGTAGCCCTGGTTCAGGTCGGCTCGGGAAAACCATTATTTGACTGGGTGTCAAAAACAACGTAATTTAATTGTGCTGGTATCAATTTATGCGGTGCGCATCCCCCATGGCGGCCCGCAAAAGACAGCACATCGCAGGCCGTTGATGGCCGCGATCGAAGACAAATTACGGAGGAGAAATGACACGAAGCCTGGCCATCGCCGGTGTGCTCCTGGCCACCGGTGCGACCGCGCACGCCCAGTCATCTGTCACGCTATACGGCGTTGCGGATGCGGGTATCGAGTATCTGAACCATGTACCGAATCCCGCCAGGCAAGCTTCAAGCCTGGTGCGCATGACCTCGGGCAACATCGCCGGCAGCCGCTGGGGCTTGCGGGGCGTGGAAGATCTGGGCAGCGGACTGAAGGGGGTATTCCTGCTCGAAGGCGGCATGGTGCTCGATTCCGGCATGGCCGCCCAGGGCGGAAGGCTGTTCGGGCGCCGTGCCTACGTCGGCCTCGACACGCCATATGGTCAGGTCTCCATGGGACGCCATCACAACCTGACGTTCGATCTCATTATTCCGTTCGACCCGATGTACTTCGCGCCTAAGTACTCGTCGTTCTCACACGATGCCTGGCTCGCCGGACGAACGGATAACGCCGTCAAATACACCGGCAAGTTCGGCGGGTTGACGGCATCGGCGCTATACAGTTTTGGCGTTGACGCGACGATCGCTAACGGCAGCGAGGTACCTGGCAACAGTCGTGTGGGCCGTGAGATGAGCGCCGGCTTCTCCTATGGCATGGGCAACATACGTTTCGGCGCCGTCTATGACCAGTTGAACGGGCGCTCGGTGGCCACGGCCAGCGCGACCGAGCGACGCTATGTAGCGGCCATCGCGGGAGACTTGGGTCCCGTGACTGCCTATTTCGGCTACCGCCGACTCGTCAGCCAGTTGCTGGCGTCGATGTCGCGCACTGACCTGTACTGGACCGGCGCGACCTACAACTTCGGCCAGGCGTTCGCTTTGACTGGCGCGGTCTACAAGACCAATGATCGGACCTCGGCCAAGGATCCCATGTCGATCGTCATGTCGGCTGACTATCGGTTCTCGAAACGCACGGATGCCTATCTGACGGCCTCATACACCCTGAACAAGGGAGGTTCCGCCCTGGCTGCAAATGGGTACGATGGCTCCGTGGTGCCAGGCGCGAATCAGTTCGGCGCCGTGGTCGGCCTTCGGCACAACTTCTGATCGCTGTTGCCAGACCTGCCGGCTACATAGCGTCTGGCAGTGTGCCGCCTTCGCGGCACACTCTGTTTCACGTTCTGGGCAGTCCCCTCGGACATACGGAATTATTTGACAGCATATCAAATAATGACTAGATTATTGAGACGGTGGCATTTACGAAGGAGGCACAGTGACTGAACAAGACAAGCCGCAGGTGACGGCAGGGATGCGGGGTGCATCATGGGACTCCCGCTTGATGGATCGTCCGTACCAGATGGTGCCGTATGCGCTGGGCACGGCCGACGGACAGCGTACGCTCGGCTTTCTGTTCAGCGTGACGGGCAAGGAGAAGACGGTAGTCTCCCTGATGCACCCGCGCGAGATGGCCATTACCCATTACCTCGTGCCATTTGTGCTCGATGCCGGATGCGCCTGCTGGGTGCAGGGTCCACGGTCCATCGGCAACGACCTGCGCCTGGAGCATGAGATCGCGCTGTTCGACGTTGCTGCCGGCATGACGCATCTGCGCGAGCTCGGTTATGAAAAGATCGTGCTGCTCGGAAACTCGGGTGGCGCCGGGTTGTACACGTTCTACAACCAGCAGGCGCTGACGCCACGCGAAATGCGCATTCCCCGCACGCCGGCTGGCCGCCCGACCAATCTGGGCGAACTGCATATGCCGGAGGTGGACGCCTTCATCCTGGTATCGCCCCATCCCGGGCAGGGCAAGCTGTTGATGAGCGGCATCGACCCGTCGGTCGCGGATGAAGACGACCCGATGCAGACGGACCCCGCGCTTGACCCTTTCTCCAGGGGCAATGGCTTCGATGCCGAAACGGGGAAGGCTACCTATGCACCGGAGTTCATCGAACGATACCGCGCCGCGCAGGTCGAGCGTGTGGCCCGCATCGACGCCCGGGCGAAGGCCATGCTGAGTGCCAAGCTCGAAGCGCGGCGACAGGTGAAGTCCGGTTCGAGCACCGATGCCGACCGACGCCTGGCCGCCCACGCGCCGATTTTCGAAGTCTGGCGTACCGATGCCGATCTGCGTTCCTGGGACATCTCCCTGGACCCGTCTGACCGGAAGACCGGTTCGCTGTGGGGCAAGGACCCGTTCGTGTCCAACTGGGGCAGCGTGGGCTTTGGGCGTGTCGTCACGCCGGAGTCCTGGCTTTCCACATGGTCCGGGCTGTCGTCGAATGCGTCACTGGACAAGACCATTGGCGCGTTGCATCAGCCGACCCTGCTGCTTGAATACACCGGCGACCAGTGCACCTTTCCCGCCGATATCCGCGCCATCTACGATCAGATTCCGGCGCAGCACAAGCGCCACATCCGCGTGCGCGGCAATCACCACGGCATGGCACTGAGCCGCGAAGAAGAGCCCGGGCAGCAAGTTGCCGGCCGGCACATCGTCGAATGGCTGCGCGAAACGATGGTCTGAGCGCACTACGCTGGACCACATATATACATAGAGGTAGACAAAACATGCTGCAACCCACCCATGTGCGCCCGTCCATCTTGCTGGAAGGCGTGCGCTACCCCGATGAAGATCGTCTTCGCCGATATGTGGGCGAGGGCTACCTGACGGCCGAGACGCTGGTCGGAGCCCTGCGCCAATCGTTTCAAGAACATCATGACCGTCTGGCGCTGGTAGGTCCCGAGGGTGAATTCACTTACGGAGAGCTGGATCAACAGACGGACCGCCTGGGTGCCGCGTTGCTCGCCTTGGGTCTCAAGCCGCTGGACCGGGCCGTCTTTCAATGTGGCAACAGCAACGAGTTGCTGTTCGCATTCCTCGGTTGCCTGAAGGCCGGCATCATTCCTCTGTGCTCGCTTCAGGCATTCCGCAAGCTCGAAGTTGGCTACCTCGGCAACCTCTGCGAGGCCCGTCTGCATTTCGTGCAAGGCGATGATCCGAAGTTCGATGACGTGGCCTTTGCGGAAGAAATGCAGGCCGAAGTACCGAGTCTGCAGTTCATCCTGCAGGCTCGCGGCGAGCGCCGGGGCCGTGCCGTCCTGCTGGCTGACCTGATTCGCGACATGTCGCTGGTGCGTGCCCAGCAGATCCTGTCAGAGGTCAGGCACGAGCCGTTCCAGGCGGCCGTGTTCCAGTTATCGGGCGGCACCACGGGCGTGCCCAAGATCATTCCGCGCTTCCAGAACGAATATCTGTACAACATGCGTGCGGTGGCCGCATGTAACGGTTACGGCCCGGACGACGTGCTGTTCTTCCCCACGCCGTACATGCATAACCTCAACATGGGCTGCTTCTTCGGGCCGTTTCTGCTTTGCGGCGCCAAGGTGACGGTGGCGCCGGATATCGGCGAAGACACGTTGCAGTCCCTGGTCCGCGACTATGAACCGACCTGGTTCGGCGTGGCCGGGCCGATCCTGAACCGCATTGCGCCGGAGTTGGTTCGCGGCACGGCGACGGACAAGGCGCGGCGCACGTTCATTGCCCCGAAGAACGGTGCCAACCTGACACGCCTCACGGGCTCGCCCACGCATCACATTTTCGGCATGACCGAAGGCGTGATCATGTTCACGCGCCCGGACGATCCGGCGCAAATACGTGAGGAGTCGGTCGGTTATCCGGTGTCTGACGCAGATGAGGTTCGCATCGTCCATCCGGGTACGGAAGACGATGTGGCCGAAGGCGAGACCGGCGAGGCCCTGTTCCGCGGTCCCTACACGATCCGTGGTTACTACAAGTCAGAGCAGGAGGACGTCACGCGCTTTACCGCTGACGGCTTCTACCGATCGGGCGACCTCATGTCGTCGCAGGTGGTGAACGGCAAGCGCTATTACTTCTTCCGTGGTCGCATCAAGGATGTGGTCGATCGTGGCGGGGAGAAGATCAACGCCGAAGAGCTCGAGAACGTCATCAACCTGCATCCTGCGGTCATGGCCTCGGCTGTCGTTGGCATGCCGGACAAGGTGTACGGCGAACGGGTATGCGCGTTCGTAATGTTGAAGCCGCCGCTGGCCGCAGCGGGCCTCACATTGCTCGAACTGACCCAATACCTGCAGCAGGCCGGCCTGGCGAAGTTCAAATGGCCCGAGCGGCTGGAGATCATTGCCGAGTTTCCACTGACCGCATCGGGCAAGCTCAGCAAGGTGCTGCTGCGTGACCGCATCGTCCAGATGCTGCGCGCGGAAGCTGACAAGAACACCGTTGAACAAGCGAAGTGAAGAAGGACGAGA
This sequence comes from Cupriavidus taiwanensis, assembly GCF_900250075.1. Classification (NCBI taxonomy): domain Bacteria; kingdom Pseudomonadati; phylum Pseudomonadota; class Betaproteobacteria; order Burkholderiales; family Burkholderiaceae; genus Cupriavidus; species Cupriavidus taiwanensis. The sequence continues at coordinate 1,280,128 of NZ_LT977071.1, read as the reverse complement.
CATGAACCAATCCACCCAAGGCGCGCAAGCGAACGCCCCTGTTGTTGAACTGCACGGCGTTCATCACACGGCCCGGCCGACCTGGAAGCTTGCAGAGACCGTGCACTTCTACCGCGACCTGCTTGGCCTGCCTCTGGTACACGCGATTTCCGCAAAAGGCTGGGGTCCCGACAACCATGCCGACTTCCTGCACTTCTTTTTCGATAGCGGCAACGGCAGCACCATCGCGTTCTTCTATTACATCGGTACGGAACGTCCCGACTGGCTGACCGTCCGCGAGCACTACCAGGACCGTGCCACGCACACCGCATGGCGAGTGCGCGACGAGGCGGAATTGCTGCAGTGGCGCCAGCGGGTCGAGGCGGTTGGCATTCCCTTGCGCTATCAGATCCGCCACGAAGTCATCGAATCGATCTACTTCAACGATCCGAACGGCTATCCGATCGAGATCACATGGCAGGTCCGCCCGTTCAGCAGCGCCGACAGGCAGGACGCTGCTTTCACCATCGACTCGGCCATTGAACTCGAACGCGCCCGCGACAAGGGCGCGGCCTTCGGCTCCATCGAACCTGTCTGGCAGCGCAAGGCCGAACGGATCGAGCAGGCCGTGCCTGATGGCAAAAAGGCGTCGGTGTATGTGCTGGATGTGCCCGAGTTTGCGCCGTTGATCGAGGTGGCGCGGAAGACGGAAGGCTACCAGACCACAGCGCTGGGCAACGGCTATGTACGCATCGATGGCAATCCGGCATTGCAATTCCGGCGCAAGGAGCTCGGCTTCAAGCCAGCGGTGTGGTACGGCGCGTTGACGGGCGGGCTGGCCGGCAAGATTCGCCAGTTCGACATGGATGCCCTGGTGGTCGCTCCGGGAGACGCGCAATGAAGGTCGCAGTCATTGGCGGCGGACCGTCGGGCCTGTTCCTCTCGATCCTGCTGAAGGAACGGATGTCCGCGGTCGACATCGATGTATTCGAGCAGAATCCGGAGGATGCGACCTTTGGTTTCGGCGTGGTTCTTGCGGATACTGGTTTGTCCAACCTCCGCTCGGCTTCACCCTTGGTGGTGGATCGCCTGGCGAAGGTGATGCGATTCAATGACCAGCATTCGATCATCAGCCACGAACATCCGATTGTCATGAAGAAGCCCGGCGCGGGCGGTGGGGCGATTCCGCGTATCAGCCTGCTCTCGGTGCTCCAGGAGCGTGCGAAGGAGCTGGGGGTACGGGTTACCTGCAACAAACGCATTGCGGACTTTGATGCGCTGGACGCCGACATTGTAGTGGGGGCGGACGGCATCGGCTCGCAAGTGCGCACGGCCAATGAGGCCGCCTTTGGCACGACCCGCCGCACGCTGACCAACCACTTCGCCTGGTTTGGCGTGGCGAAGCCATTCGCCAGCCCCGCGCTGGTGTTTCGCAAGTACCAGGGCGGCTATTTCGTGGCCCACTACTATCCTTATTCCGATTCGATGAGCACCTTCGTGGCGGAGTGCGATCACCAGACGTGGGTCGACTTTGGCATGGAAGAAATGAGTGCCGAAGCGCGCCAGGCACTGTTTGAGAACGTCTTTGCTCCGGAGCTGGGCGGGCACGGCCTGGTATCCAACAATTCGATCTGGCGGCAGTTTCCGGTGATTCTGAATGCCAACTGGCATGTCGGGAACCAGGTGCTCATCGGCGATGCGCTGACCAGCGCCCATTTTTCGATCGGATCGGGTACCCGGATTGCCATGGAGGACGCGATGGCGCTGGCGGACGCCATTGTGGCCAATCCCGGCAATGTCGCAGCCGCCCTGGAGCAATACGAGGCCGTTCGCAAGCCGGAGAAGGCCAAGCTGATCAGTGCTTCCGAGGCTTCGTACAACTGGTACGAGCGCATCCGCGAGTGGATGGAGCTTCCCACGCCGCACGAGTTCGTATTCCGTTTCATGACCCGTACGGGCCGGGTTGACGCCGAGCGGTTGCGGGCACAGTTTCCGGCGCTGATGGCGGAACTCGCCGCGGGCGGTGTCAGGGCGGTGGCGGCGCAAGGGCAGTCATGATCCGCGCCACGGAGTACGTCATCAGTGAGGCCCCGTTTGTGGTCCGGCGAACTGTACGCTGGGGCGATTGTGACCCGGCGGGAGTGGTTTACACCGGACGCTTCACCGATTACTTGCTAGGGGCTGTCGGTCTCTACACCTCCCACATGGCCGGCGGTAACGGCAGACTGGGAGAAGGGCATGGCGTGGGAACGCCATGCAAGGCGATGCGTTTCGAATTCATCGGGACGCTTTGGCCCGACGACGTGATCGACATCCGCTGCAGCGTCGAAGCCATCCGTACCAGGTCGTTCGATATTCGCTGCATGGCCCGGCGTCCGGATGGGACACCGGTCTTCGACGCGATGTTCTCGCCGATCTGCGTACGGCTGGACCGACGCGAAGGCACTCCCATCCCCGCTTCGCTGCGCGCAGTGCTCACCCGCTTCCTGTCGCCAGCTCTCTGAACTGTTCTGGAAACCCTCAATGTCGAAGTATCGAATCGGGCAGATCGTGCCCAGCTCCAATATCACGATGGAGCGCGAAGTGCCGGCCATCTTCAACGCTCGCATGCAGGTGCGGCCGGAACAGTTCAGCTTCCACTCCAGCCGCGTCCGAATGCATCGCGTGGTGGCGGAGGAGCTGGAGAGGATGAACCGGGATATGGGCCGCTGCGCCGTCGAACTGGCGGACGCCCGCGTCGACGTGATGAGCACGGCGTGCCTGGTGGCGACCATGTGCATGGGCCAAGGCTATCACCGCCAGGTCATCGATGATCTGGGCGCAGTCATCGGCGACGCGCCGTACCGTCCGCAGATCATGACGTCGGCCGGAGCGCTGGTGGATGAACTGAAGGACTTCGGGGCACGCCGCATTGCGCTGCTGGCGCCCTACAGCGATGCCCTGACCAAAACCGTGGTCGAGTACATCGAGCACGAGGGCATCGAGGTCAAGGACGCGATTAATTTCTCGATTCTCGACAATCTGGAAGTCGGCGAGCGCGATCCGTTGCAGTTGCTGGAGGACGTCAAGCGCCTGGATACCAGGGGCGTGGATACCGTGGTGCTGTCTGCCTGTGTCCAGATGCCGTCGCTTGCGGCGCTCGAGGCCGCGCAGGAATTGCTGGGCATTCCGGTGACGTCCACGGCAGCCTGTACCGCACGCCAGATGTTGCGCAGGCTCGGCCTGGAAGCCATGGCACCCGGCGCCGGTGCCTACCTGGGCAGCCAGACCGGTTTGCGTTAAACGTACCCACAACGACAAGGCGGGCGCTCACGGAAGCGGCGCCACGGCCACGGAGACAAGACCATGCACAACGCCCCCACGGGATTGCCCCGCGTATCGGGCCGGATTTACGCAAGTGTGATCCTGGGCGCCGCCCTTGGCATGCTGGCCGGTTACGCGCCCTTGTTCAATGCCACGGCCGGTGTCTTCGTCAGGCCGTTGGCTGACGAGTTCGGGTGGGGACGTTCGCAGGCCTCACTGTCGTACGCGGCGTCCATGTTTGGGCTTGCAATCGTCAGCCCGATCGTCGGCGCCATGATGGACAGGTTCGGCATTCGACGGGTGATCGGCTGCTCGGCAATCGTTTTCGGGCTGGCCACCGCGGCGATGGCGCTGCAGAATGGCAGCATGCTGATGTGGGTCGCGCTGTCGATCGTCGTCGGCGTGTCCGGCGCGGCGACGTCGGTGCTGGGGTACCTCGCGGTGCTGCCACAGTGGTTCGACCGTCGCCTGGGGCTGGCCCTCGGGATTGCGATGTGCGGCCTCGGTGCCGGTACGGTGATATTGCCCATCACCGCGCAGTTCCTGGTGACGAGCTTCGGCTGGCGCATGGCTTACGTCGGGCTGGGCATCGGCTCGGTCCTGCTGTCGCTGGTAGCTTGCAGTCTTCTGCGTGAAAGATTTCCTGGCACGCGCAACGCAATGCATGCGGTGACAGTCGCACCGCAAGGGATTCCACTGGCAGCAGCCTTGCGCAGTTACCGTCTCTGGGCGATCTGGCTGGTCTTTGTGTTGAGCTCGGCAGCCACGTTGTCGTTGGGGCCACATCTTCCTTCGCTGTTCGCAGATCGCGGATTTGATGCGGCCATGGCGGCGCGCAGCGCGTCAATGGTGGGTGTCGGACTGCTGGTCGGCCGTCTGCTCACGGGATTGCTGATCGACCGGATTCATGCACCGCTGGTAGCGAGCGTTTTCTTTGTCGGCGGAGCCATCGGCGTATTCCTGTTGCGCGGGGCGCACGATTACACGGCGCTCCTGTTCGCCGCGACGCTGATCGGCCTGACCATCGGCGCGGAGGGGGATCTGATCTCTTACCTGGTGCGGTCATATTTTGGGCTTTCGTCGTTCGGCTCGCTGTTCGGTATCGCTTTCTCTGGCTACGGTCTGGGCGCGGTCATCGGACCCATTGCCCTGGGTGCGTGGTTTGACCGGCATGGCAGCTACGATGTCCCGCTGTTTGTGCTGCCTTGCATGCTCGTGATCTCCGCCATGCTCGTCCTGTCGCTCGGGCGCTACAGCGTGGGCGCGCCAGGGGAGGGGGCAGCGGTGGCCGCGTCGGCATAGCGCAATGCAGGCGATGGCGTCAACGGGATTAGCGGATAGAATTGGCAGACTACCAATTTCCGCTGGTTCCATCCTCCCACGCTCATGCCTGCCGCCCGCAAGTCACCCGTCTCAAAGGCCGCCCCCCAGCAAACGACCGCCGCGGCACCGCGCCGCCGTGGCCGTCCGCCAAAGACAGAATCGCCGATCGGTGCCGAGCCGATGCTCAGCCGCGCCACAATCCTGCAGCATGCGATTCAGTTGACGAAAACGGTGCCGCTGGACCAGATCTCGATGGTCCAGCTTGCCAAGGATTTTGGCGTGGCGCCCGGGCTGATTCACTACTACCTGGGTGGCCGCGATCAACTGGTTTCGGGCGTCCTTAACGACTACTATCGCCAGCGCACGCTGCGCATTCCGCCGCTGACAGGCGATTGGCGCGCGGATGTCGAGCGCATCGCGCGCCTCAGTTTCCAGGTCGCCGTGGAAAATCCGGGCGTCAGCAACTATGTGGCGTCGCACAACAGGTATCGCCTGTTCCAGGATGTGCAACCGGGCGAAACCGATTACGGCCTGGAGTTCTTCAACCGCATGACGTCGGCCATCATGCAGGGCGGCTTTTCCGCCGAACAGGTCGCGCTGGGCTACCACTTGCTCGCCCAGTACCTGGTTGCGGCAAGCATGGCGGAAGCCTCACGCCAGCTACCGGCATACCATCAGGCTTTCATACAGAAGAAGCTGGATTCCGTCTCCGCCGAGCAGTATCCCGGCGCACGCTTCGTGAGCAAGTCGTTTTCCCAACTGTCGTCTGATACGGCGTTCGAGGAAGGGCTGCGCATCACCCTTGACGGCATCGAAGCCTGGCAACGCGACGCAAAGCCTGCAAGGAAGAAAAGCGTTCGTTCCGCTTAGCACCCGAGGGGGTAGATCGCGCGCAGTACCGCGTCCCTAGTGGTATCTCCTTATTTGAGATGCAGTCAATAAAACTACAATGCTTATTTGATTGTGTATCAAATAAGTGCCGCGGCGACGATGGGGTCGCCGGCACGCCAGACGCGGAGACAACATGAAACGCCCCTTTCTCGCATTGACGCTGTTGGCTATGGCGCTTCCGGCCGCAGCCAGCACCTACCCCGACAAGATGGTTCGGCTGCTCGTGCCATCCATCGCGGGCAGTGCGCCGGACATCATTGCGCGCCAGGTTGCAGAGCGGCTCGCGAATACCTGGAAGCAACAGGTCATCGTCGAGAACAAGCCCGGTGGCAATGGCATCGTCGCAATGAGCGCGCTGAAGCAGGCTCCGGCCGATGGCTATACGCTCGTGCTTTTTCACGCAGCGGCGGCCGTCACGACGCCGGTGATGTACAAGGAAGCGAAGTTCGATATCCAGCGCGATACGGAAGTGGCTGCCACGCTAGCGTACACGCCGATGATGTTTGTGGCGGGACCGGCCACTCCGTACAAGAGCCTTGGCGAGGTGATCAAGGACGCCAAAGGGCGGCCGGACGATGTTGTGATCGGCAGTCCGACGCGTGGCTCTGTTCCGCACCTCACGGCGGAAATGATGGGGCAGTTGCAGAAGGCCAGGTTCCGCCAGGTGAGTTTCAGCGGCACGACGCAGGCCATCCAGGCGGTGGTCAAGGGCGATATCCCCGTCTACGTCGACGGCATTGCGCCGCTGGTGCCTCTGGTGCGTGGTGGACGCCTGAAGGCGCTTGCCGTGACGTCGGACGCCAGTTTGCCGGGATTGGAAGGCATTCCGCTTGCAAAGGATGTCGCGCCCGGGCTGGTGGCCAAGGGATGGTTCACGATCTTTGCGCCAAAGGGGACGCCGGTGTCAGTGCTGGATCGCGTCAATTCGGCTGTCAATCAGACCTTGAAGCAGCAACCATTTGTCGATCGGCTCAAGGATCTGGGCACCTATCCGATGCCGATGTCGCGGCCGGAAGGCGCGAAGTTCATCGAGGCCGAGAAGCTCCGTTGGGAAAAAGTGATTGCCGATGCCGGCGTAAAGCCGGAATGACGGTACGCCACCACTAACTTCCTTCGGAGAACATATGCCTATCGTTCTAACCCGGGTACTGGCTGGCCGGGCTCTCTACCTTCGTCAACTTTGTGTCGCGGCCACGGTGGCGCTCGGCGTTCTGGCCTCGGCTGCCCATGCCGATCCAGCCAGCCAACCGAAGACGCCATCGTTGGCCGATCCTGGTCCCAATCTTGTCCTTCTGGGAACGGCAGGCGGTCGGACATCATGGCGGGGCTCGCAATCGGCGGGCATCTCATCCGCCCTGGCAGTCAACGGCCAGGTTTACCTTGTCGACTTCGGAGCGGGATGGCTGCGACGCTATTTTCAGGCGGGGCTGGGCGCACCGCCGCCGGGGCGCGGGCTTGAAGCGCTGCGGGCCGCGTTTATCACGCATATGCATGCGGACCACATCGTGGACTATCCGTCGCTGGTACTGTTCGGCGCATCCGACGGGTTGGCGGAGCGACGTCAGAAACTCAAGGTGTTCGGTCCGGGCCCACGGGGGAAGTTGCCGCCTGCGAGTGGAGGCAAAGAAGGGGTGTCGGAAATCGTTGCCCCCGAGCAGCCGATGCCGGGCACCGTTGCCATGACGGAGGCGCTTTATCGGGCCTTTGCGGCGGACATCAATGACAACATCCTGGATAGTCGCAAACCGAATCCTCATAGCCGTGTCGACGTGATGGACATCGCGCTGCCGGCCAGTCTCAGGGTGGATCCTGATCGGCATCCCGCCCCTGTGATGGAACCTTTCGAGGTCTACCGTGACGAGAACGTCAAGGTCACAGCAACGTTGGTCAACCATGCACCGGTATTTCCGGCATTCGCGTACCGGTTCGATACGGCTCACGGCTCCGTTGTCTTCTCCGGCGACACGAGTCCGCATGCGAACCTGATCAGGCTGGCGCGCGGTGCCGACATACTGGTGCACGAAGTGATCGACACCGCGTGGGTTGACGCCTTGTATCCAAAGCCCAGAAGCCCCGCACAAGAGGCTAAGGCGCACCACCTGGTGCATTCCCATACCGCGGCGACCGAAGTGGGCGCCGTGGCGGAAGCCGCTGGCGTCAAAACGCTTGTTCTGTCCCATCTCGCGCCTGCCGACAACGATCCCAGTCGGTGGGAGTCAGCCAGCAAGGGCTTTTCGGGGAGGGTGATCGTGGGGCGGGATCTGCAGTGGATCCCCCTTGCAACGGCTGTGCACACCCGGGAGCAGCGCTCGAGCAGCGCAGCGCCTTGACGTCTCGCATCTTTCCCAGGCGTCCGCGCGCCTGGCCGGCGCGCACCCTGGACAATGAAGTCAGCTCGACCGAGACAAGTCCGCAACCAGCGACTCCGCGGACTGAATGCCAGACAGCATTGCCGACGGCACGCCATAGCCCGGGAACGTCGTCTGTCCGCCCAGGTATAGCCCGCTGATCGGTGTCCGATGCGGAAGGAAGCGGTAGGGTGGAGAACCCGGGGCAATTCCATACAGCGCACCTTCATACAGCTGTCGTTCCCGGGAAAAGTCCTGCGGGTCGAGCACGCGGGTCCTTTCGATGGCCATGCCGGGGACTCGCTGCTGCAACGCGTCCAGGTATCTCTCCAGTGCCGAATCGCTCCATGCCGGATTCCATTCGGATACCGAGCGAATATCGCTGGCGGGCGCGTACAGCTCGATGATATGCCTGCCTCCTGGTGCCAGTTCCAGTAGCACCCGCGTAGGCTGCGTGTACGCAATCCATGGCGGGACGTCGGATCTCGGAACATGCATGACGCCTTGTTTTTCCATCGCCGGTACATGGTTGACGATGAACGCGTCGGCTGCCGCAGCACCGGAATATCCGATCTGGATGGAGATGGCCCGGTGCGACAACGGCGCCTTATCCGCCTTTGCGGCCAGGCTTCGCGGGATATCGGCGGCACGCAGCAGGTTCTTCACGACACCCAATCCCGAACACGTGGCGACGACGTGCGAGGCCGGGATGTGTTCTCCGTCGGTTAGCACAACGCCATGCACTCGACCGTCGCTGACGACGATTTCCTTGACCTTGGTACCGAAACGCACCGGGACGGATTGACTCTGCAGGGCTCGCAGCAGCGCATCACTAATGGCGCCCATGCCGCCGCGCGGCAGGTGAAAGCCTTCCTCCAGCAGAGCCAGCAAGCCGATGATCTGTGTCGCCGGGAGCCGGTCGGGTGCGAGCCCTGTGTAGAGCAACGTGGACGCAACAGCAGCCTGCAGATCCCCGTCCGGAAAATAGGACGCGATCAGGCCGTTTACGTGCCCGCCCATTCGCGGCAGGTGCCTCCAGAGTTTGCCGATCGTACGTAGCAGCGACGGTTCTTCCGGAAGCACGTCGCGGACCAAGGTTGCGTAGATCGGACGCCAATCGTCTCGTAGCTTGGCCAGCCCGTCCCGCAGCGCCTGCGTGCGGCGGTGGTGGTCGGCGCCGTCCACGTAAGAGTGTTCCGCTGTCGAAAGGTGCACTGCAGTGCCATTGTCCAGATAAGTCGCGTGGGGCCTGGCTATGCCGACGAGTTCGACTTCTTCATCGAAGCTCAGGCCCAGGCGCCCGAAGGCAGCATGAAGCAATGAGGGCACGGCGACATATACCGCGCCATTGTTGAAGGTATATCCGTCGGACACCTCGGTGGAACAGCATCCGCCCGCGCTCTGCTGCGCCTCCACGACCATCACCGGGACGCCACGACGAGACAGCGAAAGCGCGGCGGCCAGTCCTGACAGCCCAGCCCCGATGACCACCGTGGGAACCTCTTTCCTTGCGCGCATCGACGACTTCCCCTTGCAAGATTGGACAATGTACAATCCTAGACAATGTCTAATTAAGGCGCAACTGCCATGAGCGAAGACGATCGGATTGCCCGTAAAAGAAAGCAGACGCGTGACCGCATCGCTGCCACCGCGCATGCGTTATTTGAACGCGACGGTTATGAAGCGGTCACGATGGAACAGATCGCGGCAGAGGCGGATGTTGCAAGGGGCACGCTCTACAACCACTTCCCCGTCAAAGAGGCGGTGCTGGTGCACTGGATGCACAACGAACTCGAGGAAGACCTGCAAGTGGCGGTGGAGGACTACGTTCTGAGTCGCGAGTCCTTCGTCGCACGCGTGGCAACGCTGTGGCATGGCTCGGCCAACTGGTGGGAACACCATCGCCAGTATGCGGCGCCGTATATCCGCTTCCGCTTCCAGCAAGTGCGCGATGGCATGGAGCAGCAGACCAGTTCGGACATGCTCCCCTTGTATGTGCAACTCATCGAACAGGCACAACAGGCCGGAGAGCTCCGGCCTGATACTGCGGCCGAGCGCCTGGCGCACTATCTGCATTTCCTATACCTTGGGGCCGTCATGGCCTGGTTGAGCGGCCCGGACGTGCACCTGGAGGACGAGCTTGGCAAAGCCCTGGATTTCTTTATGCAGGGCGCCGCCCATGCTGATGACACTGCGTCCGTTACCAGGCCCCAAGCGGGATCGCGAAGGCGATAGGCGTTCAGCACAACACTCAGTGCCTTTCGGTTGGGCTTCCATGCGTATCGATTTTAGGAAACTGAATGACCACGACTGATGCGCTCCTGATCAGGAGCGAGCGTCCGGACGACGCACACGCAATTACCGAGGTGACACAGGCCGCCTTCGCCGTCGCCACCCACTCCAGTGGCACGGAACAACTGATCATCACGGCCCTGAGGGCGGCCGGACAGTTGGAGATCTCGCTTGTCGCGGAACTGTCCGGCCAGGTTGTCGGGCATGTCGCCATTTCTCCAGTCGAAATCTCTGACGGAAGTGCGCGATGGTACGGACTTGGTCCGGTATCGGTGCTGCCTGCGCATCAAGGCATTGGGGTTGGCGCGCAGCTCATACGTGCGGCCCTGGATCGCCTCAGACAGTCCGGCGCGCAAGGCTGCGTAGTACTCGGGGAGCCGGCCTACTATTCCCGCTTTGGATTTTCGGCACAGTTGACGCTCGTACTGCCCGGGGTTGCGGCGGAGTACTTTCAAGCCATTGCGTTCGGCCCGCACGTGCCCTCCGGTGTAGTCAGGTATCACGAGTCATTTGAGGTGAAGGGCTAGCTACGGGGCGGGGTCGGGGTCGGACCACGGGCGGTGTTGGTGCATAGCCCAGTCACAATGCGGTACCAAATCTCGACGGCGGACCGGATGTCGGCAACGATGCAGGTTTGCCGCCGTGCTTCAGTCAAGCACGACGTTCAACACCGGCACGGTACCGCCGGAAAGATGCCTGGACGGCGCACCTGGCCACTCGGCCAAGGCCATGAATCCGTAACCACAAAAAGCTGTTGCGCCAGGCTAGTTTGTGTAACTACAATAACACCGTGCGAATCAGCTTCGACCCCGGCAAGGATGTCGCCAACACCGTCAAGCACGGCATCTCGCTTGCCATGGCGGCCGAGATCGACTGGTCGGATGTAATGGCCAGGCCGGACACCAGAAGCGACTACCGCGAGTTGCGCGAGATCGGATTCGGCTTCATCGGGGATCGTCTCTATTGCGTGGTGTTCACGCAGCGGGGCGAGACTTTCCACGTAATCAGCCTGCGCAAGGCAAACACGCGAGAGGTACAGGACTATGCCGCAAGCTATTAAGACCCGGTCCGGCCGCACGGTCATCCTGCCGACGCCCGAAGAGGACGCGGCGATCAACCGTGGCATTGCCGCCGACCCGGATACCTACGAGGTAAGCGCAGAAGAGATGAAGCAAATGCAGCCGCTCAGGAATCGAGGCGGTCGACCCAGGCTGGCCAACCCAAAAGAGTCGGTGACCATCCGCTACGACGCCGAAGTCCTGGCCGCCTTCCGCGCCAGTGGCGACGGCTGGCAAACGCGGATGAATGACGCCCTGAAGGACTGGCTTCGTACGCATCGTCCGTGACTCGTCGTAGTCGCCGTGGCATGAGCACGACGACACCGACCCTCACCGATACGACAGCACCAGCCCCTGGATCAGCTGCGTCCAGCCCTCCAGCATCACGAACAGCAGCAGCTTGAACGGCACCGAGATCGTGGTCGGCGCCACCATCGACATGCCCAGCGCCAGCAGGATGGCGGCGACGATCAGGTCGACCACCACGAATACCAGGTAGACCACGAAGCCGATCTGGAACGCACGGGTCAGCTCCGACAGCGTGAAGCTGGGGATCAGCACCATCATGTCGTCGGACTTGAGGTCGTCGGCGCGGCCCTCGGGCCAGATGCGCTTGGCCGACTGGACGAAGAAGGTGCGGTTGCGCTCCTCGGTGTGCTTGACCAGGAATTCCTTGAGCGGGCCGCTGACCGAGTCGTAGACGGTGACCACGTCGTTGACGTTGAAGGCGGCGTTGGCGTCGGCGCGGCGCTTGATGGCATCGAAGGCATCGGAGCCGATCGGCGCCATGATGTAGGCGGTCAGGATGATGGCGATGCCGTTCAGGACCATGTTCGGCGGCACCTGCTGCAGGCCCAGCGCGGCGCGCAGCAGCCCGAACACGATCACCAGCTTGGTGTAGCTGGTGACCATCAGCGCGACGAAGGGCGCAATGCCGAACGTCAGGATGATGGTCAGGATCAGGACCGGATTGTAGAGTCCGCTGTTCATCGCATGCACCCGGCCGGAACGGGATGGGGCGGCCCGCCGCGAGTCATGCGTCGCCGCCGGCAAAGGCGGTGATGCGCACCCCCAGGCGGTTGCCGACCGCGATCAGGGTGCCGGTGCCGATGCGGTTGCCGTTGGCGACGATGCGCACCTCGCTCTGCTTGAGCGGCTGCGGCAGCTCGAACACATAGCCCGGCGCGACCGCGCGCAGTTCGGCCAGCGGCACCGCCACGTCGCCCACTTCAAAGCGCAGCGTCACTTCCAGCTGGTCCAGCCGCGACAGCGGCGGCTGCACCGCGTCCGGATGAGGAATGGGCTGGGCCTGCCGTGCGGGGTCTTGCTCTTCCATATGCGCTCCGTTTGAAACGTCCGTACTGTCGGCGCCGGCCTGCACCACCAGGCGCCGGCCCTCGGCCAGCGCGGTCCAGCCCGGGCCGTGGCGCCCCGTGGTACAGCGCACCACCAGCGCGCTGCCCTGCGAATGCCAGTCGTCGATGCCGACGATGTCGCCGGGCTCGATGCCGTGCATCTCGCCCAGCGCCAGCCGCGTGGTGCCGATGCGCACCGCGAGCGGCACCGGCAGGCGCTCCATCCACGCCGGTGCCGGCGCGGGCAACCCTGCGGGCAGCGCTGCGAGGCGCTCGGGCTGGTCGAGCTGCAGCGTGCCGCGCAGCCGCGCCGGCGACGCCTCGCGCCGCAGCTCGAAGCCAAAGGCATGGGCCGAAGCCACTGCCTGCGCCCGGGCGCCATCGGGCTGCCAGCTGAAGGCGTCGGGCACGGCATGGCCCAGTGCCGCCACCGCTTCGGCCAGCGCGTCCGCCATCAGCGCGTAGCGCAGCAGCGCAGGCAGTGCTTCGGCGGCGCCGGGCGCCGCAAGCAGCAGCCGTTCGCTGGCCACATCCCAGCGCAGCACGCCGTGGCTGGCGCCAATGGTGAAGGCATAGCCGGCACCGGGACGCGCCGCGATCTCCGGGTCGGCGGGGACAAAACGCAGTTGCCAGTCGTGCCCGCCCGCCCGCACCGGCACGGCGGCCGCGCGGCAGGCCAGCCAGCCGGACAGCCGCGCGGTATCGGGCTCCATATGCGGCAGCGCCGGGGTGGCATCGAGCCCCGCGGTGGCCAGCCGTGCCGCCGCCGCGGCGCTGTGCACCAGCACGCGCGCGTCACCGCGCGGCGCCGCGGCGGGCGCCTGGGCGGACGGGGCGCGGCCAGGGCGAGGCAGGACGGAAGACATGTTGGGAGGCTCGGTTGCTCGAGACGCAACGATAAGCAGCGGGGTGCAGCCGCGTCCACTACGAAGCCTTGTAGGCCGGCGCCCGAAACCGCCAGGCCCCGGCCGCGCAGGCCGGATGTGCGGCACGCGCTACGAATCCTCGGTACTGGTCGCTGTGCAGGGGCGGCCATACACTGCGCCCACTGATCCCACCGGCAAGCACGATGGCGAAACTCCCGGCAAATCTCCCAGCGTTCCCGCGCGGCCTCGGCCCCGGCGCGCCGGGGCTGCAGCAGATGGCGGCGGCGGCGTCGCGCCAGTCAGACCTGGCGCTGACGCTGCTGCTGTTTGCCGTGATCGCGCTGTTCGTGCTGCCGCTGCCGACCTTCCTGCTGGACCTGCTGCTGACGATCAACCTGGGCATGAGCCTGACCCTGCTGATCGTCGCCACCTATATCCCGTCGGCGCTGTCGCTGTCGACCTTCCCGTCGCTGCTGCTGTTCACCACGCTGTTCCGGCTGTCGCTGAACATCGCCTCGACCAAGCTGATCCTGCTGCATGCCGACGCGGGCCACATCATCGATACCTTCGGCAAGCTGATCGTCGGCAACAACGTGGTGGTCGGCGGGGTGGTGTTCCTGATCATCGCCATCGTGCAGTTCATCGTCATCGCCAAGGGCTCGGAGCGCGTGGCCGAGGTGGGGGCGCGCTTTGCGCTGGATGCGATGCCGGGCAAGCAGATGAGCATCGACGCCGACGTGCGCGCCGGCACCATCACCGCCGGCCAGGCGCAGGAGCGCCGCCGCGCGCTGGAGCAGGAATGCCAGCTGCACGGCGCCATGGACGGCGCGATGAAGTTCGTCAAGGGCGATGCCATCGCCGGCGTGGTGATCGCGCTGGTCAATATCCTGGCCGGCATCGCCATCGGCACGCTGATGAAGGACATGAGCATCGGCGAGGCGCTGCAGCGCTACGCCATCCTGACCATCGGCGACGGCATGGTGTCGCAGATCCCGTCGCTGCTGGTGTCGATCGCGGCCGGGGTGGTGATCACCCGGGTGTCGTCCGACGAAGAGCGCAGCCGCTCGCCCAACCTGGGCGAAGTCATCGGCAAGCAGATCCTGGCCCAGCCCAAGGCGCTGGTGGTATCGGGCCTGGCCATTGCGGTGTTCCTGGTGGTGCCTGGCTTTCCCAAATGGACCTTCGGGCTGATGGCGCTGGTGGTGGCCGGCGGCGGCTACCTGCTGCTGCGCCGCGCGCGGCGCAGCACCGGCACCGTCACCTGGATCGAGATGGCCGACGCGGATGAAGGCGCGGCGGCGGCCGTAACCCAGGCCGCGGTGGCGCCGGCGCTGGCGCTGGAGCTGGACCAGGCGCTGCGCGGGCGCATCGACCTGCGGCTGTTCGAGCAGCGCATGACTACCGCCAAGGGCGAGGTCGAGGCCGAACTCGGCATGGTGTTCCCGCGGCTGCGCATCCAGCACCGCGCGCTGGGCGAGCCCGATGCGTATGCGATTCGCGTGCAGGACGTGGTGGCTTCCGGCGGCGTGCTGCGCCCCGGCAAGCGGCTGCTGGAGCCGGGTGCCCGCGCGCGCGTCGACCAGGGCGTGGCCGAGGCCGGCGCGCCGTTCGGGCCGTTTGCGGAAGTGGTGTGGGTGCCGGCCGAGGCTGGCGCCGCCGACGGCGTGCGCACGCTGTCGTGCGAGGAAGTGCTGGCGGTGCACGTGGGCGCGGTGATCAAGCAGCATGCGGCGCCGCTGCTGGGCATCCAGGACGTGCAGGCGATGATCCACGTGATCCAGGCCGAGGCGCCGGACCTGGTGATGGAACTGGCGCGCGTGGTGCCGCTGCAGCGCGTCACCGACGTGCTGCGCCGGCTGCTGCAGGAGGGCGTGCCGATCCGCAACCTGCGCACCATCTTCGAAAGCCTGGTCACCTGGGCGCCCAAGGAAACCGATGCGATCGCGCTGACCGAGCTGGTGCGCGTGGACCTGGGCCGGCTGATCACCAGCCGCCATGTCGGCGCCAACCGCTCGCTGGACGCGGTGCTGTTCGAGCCCGCGCTGGAAGCGCGCGTGCAGGGCGCGATCGAGAAGGCGGCGCGCGGCAACCTGCTGCTGCTCAGCCACGACGTCACCCGCGATATCCGCGAGCAGCTGCGCGTGCTGCTGGAAAAGGCGGCAGAGAAGGCCGGTGCGGCGGGCGGTGCCGGCGCCGCGCGCGTGGTGGTGGTGGTCAGCGTCGACGTGCGCCGCTATATCAAGCGGCTGATCGAGCCGGTCGCGCCGCGCATCCCGGTGCTGTCATACCAGGAGGTCGATGAAGACGTGACGCTGGTGCCGGTGGGCTGGATCCAGAACCCGGCCGGAGAGTGAGATGGGCGCCGACACCATCCTCGACATCACGCGCCAGGCGCTGCTGGTGGTGCTGTGGGTCACGCTGCCGGTGGTGCTGATCG
Organism: Cupriavidus taiwanensis; assembly: GCF_900250075.1. NCBI lineage: Bacteria > Pseudomonadati > Pseudomonadota > Betaproteobacteria > Burkholderiales > Burkholderiaceae > Cupriavidus > Cupriavidus taiwanensis. Next base: position 1,264,276 of record NZ_LT977071.1, on the reverse strand, counting down.
GCACGCTGGTGGCGCTGGTGGTGGCGGTGCTGCAGGCAGTGACGCAGATCCAGGACCAGAGCATCGGCACCTCGGCGCGGCTGATCGCGGTGCTGGTGTCGCTGGTGCTGCTGGGCGGCTGGCTGGGCGGCGAGGTGATGCGCTTCGCGCAGCGCGCGCTGCAGACCATGCTGACCTTCCTGTAAGGGGCGGAATCCATGCAGGCAACCACGCAGGAACAACGGACAACCAAACTGACATGATGCTGGGGCACCACGGGGAACACGGATCGACGGGCCGCGCCATGCGCCGGCCGGCATGGCGCCAATGCCCGCCACGGCGGCCATGGCGCGCCGCCGCGGCGCTGCTGTGCCTGGCGGGGACGCTGCTGTGCGGCACGCAGGCGGCACGCGCGGCGGACCTGCGCTGGCCCAACAAGCCGTTCCAGGCGTCGGCCAGCGACAAGCGGCTGGCCGACTTCCTGCGCGAGCTGACCGCCTCGCAGGGCACCACCGCGGTGATCGATCCCAAGGTCGAAGGGACCATCAGCGGCAAGTTCAATGAGTCCGCGCAGCACGTGCTCAAGAGCGTGTGCTCGATGTTCGGGCTGACCTACTACTACGACGGCTCGCTGCTCTATATCGACGTCGCCAGCGAGGCGCGCAGCGAGGTGCTGCCGATCGCGCGCGGCTCCGGCGCGCGCCTGCGCGATTCGCTGGAACGCATGCAGGTGCCCGACTCGCGCTACCCCATCACCATCAACGACGCGGAAGGCACGCTGATGGTGTCGGGGCCCAAGCGCTATGTCGAGACCGTGCGCGCCGCGGTGCGCGCGGTGGACGACCGCTCCATCGCCGACGAGCGCGCCGAGATCCAGCTGTTCCCGCTCAAGTACTCATGGGCCTCGGACTTCCGCATCAACCGCGCCGGCAAGGAGATGACCGTGCCCGGCGTGGTCACGGTGCTGCGCAACCTGTACGGCCGCAACCGCACGCTGGCAACTGGCACCGGTCCCAGCCTGGGCACCAGCCGCGGCGCCACGCGCCAGGCCAAGCTGCGCATGGGCGAGGGCGGCGGGGGCGGCATGGGCATCCCCAGCGCCGACCCGTCGCAGATGCTCGATGCCATGGGCGGCGGTGGCGTCGGCCTGGGCATGCAGAACAACTGGGGCAGCGGCCAGTTGCCGCAGTTCCAGGCCGATACCCGCCTCAATGCGGTGATCGTGCGCGACACCCCGGACAAGATGGCGCAGTACCGGCGCCTGATCGAATCGCTCGACGTCAAGCCGCGCCTGGTGGAGATCGAAGTCACCATCATGGACATCAGCCAGGCCGACCTGGACAGCCTGGGCGTCGACTGGCGCCTGCATACGCCCCATGTCGACCTGCAGCTGGGGGGCGGCAACGGCAACGCCGGGCTGAGCTTCGGCAACCTCGCCAACGAGGCCGGCACCACCGCGGCGACGATCGGCAGCGGGCTGCAGTTCACCGGCGCCATCGGCAGCGACGTGACCCGCTACCTGCTCACGCGCGTCAAGGCGCTGGCCGAGCGCGGCCAGGCCAACTTCGTGGCGCGGCCCAAGGTGCTGACGCTCGACAACACCGAAGCCGCGCTGGAGAACCTGCAGGAGTTCTATGTGCGCGTCGACGGCTTCCAGGATGCGGGCCTGTTCAACGTCACCGCCGGCACGGCCGTGCGCGTGACGCCGCTGGTGGTCGACGAGCAGCAGAACCGCGCGGTGATGCTCACCATCGACATCGCCGACGGCAACCTGTCCGGCGAGACCGTCGACCGTATCCCGGTGGTGCGGCGCCGCTCCATCACCACGCAGGCGATGGTGGAAGAGGGCAAGAGCCTGCTGATCGCCGGCTACACCACCGAAGAGAAGATCAACGCTTCGTCCGGCGTGCCGCTGCTGCAGGACGTGCCGATCATCGGCAGCCTGTTCAAGTACCAGGAGAAGCGCCAGAACAACATGGAGCGCTTCTACCTGCTGACGCCGCGCCTGGTGATCCCGGGGATGAGCTGATGGCCGACCTGCACGACTCTCACGCCTCGGGCTGGACGCTGCGCTTTCTCGGCGGCGACGTCTACGGCCGCCAGGTCACGCTGCGGCGCGGCGCCAATGTGCTGGGCACGGCGGCGGACGTGGACATCAGCGTCCCCGGCGCCGAGGTGCAGCCGCGCCACCTGGTGCTCAACGTGGGCGAGCTGGCGGTATCGGCCGAGCGCGTCGGCGAGGCCGCGGTCAACGTCAACGGCCGTGCCACCACGCAGCGCGCGTTCGCGCTGGCGGGCGGCGACATCCTCACCATCGGCGCGCTCGACGTCGAGCTGCTGCGCGCGCAGCCGGGCATGTCAGAGGCCACCGACACGCTCTTCGCCTGGGCCGAATCCGGCCGGCGCGCCGCGCGCGATGCCGACGCGCAGCAGCAGGGCGGGCGCCGGCCCGGGCGCGCGCTGCTGGCGGCGCTGGGCGTGGCCGGCGTGGTGGGGCTGATCGGCGCCGGCTGGCTTGCCGCCACCTATGCCAACGGCGGGCTGGCGCCGCGCACGCAGCAGGCGGATCCCGCCGCGGTGCGCAAGACCGTGGCGGCCTATCCGGAGCTGGAGGTGGTGTCGCTGCCCAACGGCACGGTCACGGTCAAGGGTTTCGTCAATTCGCGCGTGGACCGGCAGCGCATCGTCCAGGCGCTGGCGCCGTTCGGCCGCGGCGTGCAGCAGCAGGTGCGCTCGGCCGACGACCTGATCGAGCATATCCAGCGCTATCTGGACGAGCCCGGCGTAGGCATTGCCTACCAGGGCCAGGGCCGGGTGCTGCTGAGCGGCACCGCCGACCCGGTGCACGGGCGCGACAAGGTGCGGCGCGTGATCGAGGACCTGCACCCGGGCGTGCTGGTGTCCGACAAGATCGATTACCGCGAAACCGCCGACAGCCGGCGCCGGCAGGTGCGCGACGGCCACATGGAAAACTGGCAGGGCGTGTTCCCGGCGCGCGTGGTGAGCATTACCGAGGACGGCAACGGCACGCGCTCGGTGCAGCTGGCCAACGGTGCGCGCTATTTCGAAGGGGCGGTGCTGAAGAACGGCGCCGAGATTGAACGGATCGACGCGGACGGCGTGGTGCTGAAGGACAGCCCGGTGCCGCCGCAGGCACGGCGATGACGGCGCACGCCGGCGCCGTGCCACTGGATTTGCGCCCGCGGGCGCAGATGCCGCTTGCCCCCCGGAGGGCAGGTGTTTGACGCCAACCTACCTGAAGGAGATTGTCATGGCTGAAGTCGACCTCAATGCCAAGATGCAGGAAATCCAGCAGAAGGCGCAGGAGTTCTCGGTGAACATCCTGGGCCTGCAGGACACGCTGACGCGCCAGAACGCGGTGGTCAGCAGCGAGATGGCCCACAACACGCAGAAGGCCAACCTGGTCCAGGGCGCGATGCAGGACGTCAAGCAGACCTCGCGCACCAACTGACGGCAGGCCCCTGCCATGCGCCCCGGCCCGCCGGGGCGCCCAATGCTTTGCAAGGAGAGCCATGATGGACCCGACCGCCGCCATTGCCGCCACCACCGCCGCCGCCCCCGCCGCCGGCGCCACGGCCGACAGCGCCACCGTCGCCGCGCACCAGTCGCCGGCCGCGGCCCCCGCCGCGCAGCCCGACCCGGCCGATGCCCGGCAGTTCGCGCAGATGGTCCAGCAGGGCCGCGCCGCCGACGGCTCGCGCACCGCGCACGTGACCCAGGCGGCAGACCCGACTTCGACCACGCTCGGCAACGCCATCCGCGCCAGCTACGTCTCGGCCGGCGAGGAATCGGCGCGCCAGGCCGCGCGCCTGCAGGAGCTGCGCGACGGCATGTTCGCGTCGATCTACGAGGGCAGCACCAGCGAGGTGGTCTACCAGGCCATGCTGCTGCAGACGCAGTCGCTGGAGCTGTTCTCGTCGATCCACGTGACCTCCAGCATCGGCAGCGCCGGCACCAACCTGTTCAACAGCCTGCTGAAGAACCAGCAATGATGTCCACGCCACCGCTGTGCCGGCGCCTTGCGCGCGCGGGCCGGCTGGCGCCGGCGCTGATGGCGCTGGCGCTGGCCGCATGCAAGGTCGACCTGTACGCGTCGCTGAACGAACCCGAGGCCAACCAGGTGCTGGCCGCGCTGACCGCGGAGGGCATCGACGCGGAGAAGGCGCGCGCCGAGACCAGCGGCGGCACCGGCGAGGGCCAGTGGCGCGTGCGCGTCGAAGAATCGCAACTTCCTGCCGCGCTGGAGATCCTGCGCAGCGAAGGCCTGCCGGGCGAACGCTTTGCGTCGCTGGGGCAGGTGTTCCAGAAGCAGGGGCTGGTGGCGACGCCGACCGAAGAGCGCATGCGCTATATCTTCGCGCTGTCGCAGGAGCTGTCGGAGACGCTGCGCAATATCGACGGCGTGGTCACCGCGCGCGTGCATGTGGTGATCCCCGCCACCGATCCGCTCTCGGACAAGATCCGGCCGTCGTCGGCGGCGGTGTTCATCAAGCACCGCGCCGATACCGACCTGCGCCTGCTGGTGCCGACCGTGAAGGACATGGTGGCGCACAGCATCGAAGGCGTGACCCACGACAACGTGTCGCTGTCGCTGGTCGAGGCGCGCCCGTTCGCGCCGCAGGCGGGCGCACCGGGGCCGGGGCCCGGCTTTGCAGTGGGACGCTTCGCCGCGATCGCGGTCGGCGCGGCGGTGGCGATGGCACTGGCCGTCGCGGCCGTGGTGGCATGGCAGCGCGGCGTGCTGCGCTGGCCGCAGCGGCGCGGCACGCCGCGGAGCGCAAATTGACGCTGCTATCCACCGTTGCCGCCGCCGAGGCTGCGCCTGGCGCCTACCTGCCCGGCGCGCTGGCCGCCGCGTTGGCACCCGCGCCGCCGGCATTGCCGGATCCGGCGCTGGCGCGCGCGGTGGCCGACCTGGCGCAGCGGCCGCTGGCGCATCTGCATCCCAGCTGGCTGCCGGCGGACTGGCCGCTGGCCTGGCGCCGCGCGGACCGCTTCGGCCGCGCCGCCGCCGACGTGCTCGCGCAGCCGCTGGGCCTCGGCGCGGAGGGCGACCGTGACGCCGCGATCCACCGCCTGCTCCAGGCGCCGCCCTCGCTGGCGCGGCTGGTGCTGATGCCGCGCAGCGACCTGCGCCTGCTGGCGTGGTGGCTGGGCCTGGCGGTGCACCAGGCGGGTTTTGCCAGCGAGCGCCGCATGCTGCCGGCGCAGCTGGCCGACAGCATCGCGCCGCTGCCCGGTGCGCTGGCGGCGCCGCTGATCGGCAGCGCGCCGCGCGCGATGCGCCGTGCCGCGCGCCGGCTCGACCGCCACGCCGTGGCCTTTATCCTGAAGCGCGTGCCGGCGCTGCCGGCGCTGCCGATGAACCTGGCGCCGCTGCGCGCGCACCCGCCCGGCGCCGGCCGGCTGATGGCCGAGCGCGGCTATCGGCTCCTGTGCGGGCTGCTGGCTGCCGAGGCGCGCCACGAAGCCTCCGCGGCGCCGCTGGTGCAAGCGCTGCGGCGCAAGTTTCCCCGGCGCCTGGCGGCGTTGTCGCCGGCACCGCTGACCCCGGCGCAGGCCGCGCAGCTGCGCGAGCTGCTGCTGCTCAACCTGATCCCCGAACGGTTCCCGGCATGGCACTGGCTTTTCTGATCACCAGCGAAAACCTGCAGCTGCTGTCCGAGCGCAAGGTGCTCAAGGAGGCCGAGTATGCCGCCTTGCTCGACGCCGCCGCGGTGATCGAGTCCGCGCGCAGCGAGGCCGTGCGCATCCGCAGCGAAGCCCAGCGCGAGGCCGAGGAACGGCGCCAGCATGGCTACCGCGAAGGCTGGGCGCGCGCGCACGCCGACCATGCCGCCGCACAGGTCAGCACCGCCGCCGAGGCCGAGCGCCAGCTGGGCGCGATGCGCCGCACCATGGCCGAGATCGTGATGAAGGCGGTGCAGCAGATCGCCGGCGAGCTCGACCCCGACATCATCCTGGAGGTGGCGCTGCAGCGCGTCGAGGCGCTGGTGCGGGCCGAGCCCTTCATCACCATCCAGATCCCGCTGGGCCGCGAGCAGGCCGTGCGCAGCCTGCTCGACCGGCTGGCCGAGACGCAGGAGTGGCCGCGCCGCGCCAACGTGGTGGTCGAGCCGGGGCTGGAACCCGATGCCTGCCGTATCCAGACCCCCTCAGGCACCATGGAAGTGGGCCTGCAGGCCCAGCTCGAAGCCTTTGCGCGCCGGCTGCGGGTGGGCTGATTCCTACGTTGATACCCATGTCCAGCGAACTCCCTGCCTCCGATATCGAAGCCGCGCTGCAGCATGCCGCCGCCGACCTCGAACGCGCATTCGAACACTTCACGCCCGTGGCGATGCGCGGGCGCGTCAGCAAGGCGGTTGGCATGCTGATCAACGCCACCGGCATCCAGGCCCACGTGGGCGAGCTGTGCCAGCTGGTCACGCCCGGCGAGCCGCCGCTGCTGGCCGAGGTGGTCGGTTTCGTGCAGCAGACCGCGCTGCTCACGCCGCTGGGGCGCACCACCGGCGTATCGGCGCTGACCGAGGTCATCCCATCCGCCCATGGCCACCAGTGCCCGGCCGGCGCCGCGCTGCTGGGCCGCGTGCTGGACGCGCTGGGCGAGCCCATCGACGGCAAGGGCGCGCTCGACGGCGTGGCGCGGGTGCCGGTGGACAACGAACCGCCCGACCCGCTCACGCGCCGCCTGATCCGCGAGCCGCTGGCCACCGGGGTGCGCGCCATCGATGGCCTGCTGACGCTGGGCGAGGGCCAGCGGGTGGGCATCTTCGCGCCGCCGGGCGTGGGCAAGAGCACCTTGCTGGGGATGCTGGCGCGCGGCGCGTCCAGCGATGTCAACGTGGTCGCGCTGGTGGGCGAGCGCGGCCGCGAGGTGCGCGAGTTCATCGAATACAACCTGGGCCCCGACGGCATGGCGCGCACGGTGCTGGTGGTGTCGACCTCCGACCGCTCGCCGATGGAGCGCGTGCGCTGCGCCTATACCGCCACCGCGATCGCCGAGCATTTCCGCGACCAGGGCCGGCGCGTGCTGCTGCTGGTCGATTCGCTGACGCGGCTGGCGCGCGCGCAGCGCGAGATCGGCCTGGCCAGCGGCGAGCCGCCGACGCGGCGCAGCTATCCGCCGTCCGTGTTCTCGATGCTGCCGCAGCTGCTGGAGCGCGCCGGCACCGGCGTGCAGGGCTCGATCACCGCGGCGTATACCGTGCTGACCGAAGGCGAGGACGACAGCGATCCCATTGCCGAAGAGGTGCGCTCGATCCTCGATGGACATATCGTGCTGTCGCGCAAGCTGGCCAGCGCCGGCCAGTATCCGCCGGTGGACGTGCTGCAGTCGGTCAGCCGGGTGATGCCGCAGGTGGCGGCCGGCGCGCACGCGCGCGACGCGGCGCGGCTGCGCCAGCTGCTGGCCCGGTACCAGGAGCTGGAGCTGCTGCTGCAGATCGGCGAGTATCGGCCCGGCGCCGACCCGGTCGCCGACGCCGCCGTGGCCGCGATGCCGGATATCCGCGCCTACCTGGCGCAGCCGGCGGCGCGGCTCGATACCTTCGCCGGCGCCGTCGACAAGCTGGCGCGGGCAGTGCGCGTACCGGAGCCCGCAGCTGCTGCGGGAGAAGCGCGATGACGGCCGGCCGCGCCGACCCACGGCTGGGCCAGCTGGAGGCGGTGCGGCAGCGCCGCCAGGAAGAGGCGCTACGCGCGCTGCAGCAGCATCGCGCGCAGGTGATGGCCGGGCTGCGGCAGGCCGAGGCCGCACAGCAGGCGGTGCAGGCCGCATTGGACGAGCGCGCGGCGTTCATCGAACGCCTGCGGCAGGGCGCATCGCAGGGCGGGGTGTCGGTATCGGGGTTGCTCGATGCGCAGGGCTGGCAGAACGCCTTCGACGCCCGCATTGCCCGCGCCAATGCCAACCTGGCCACGGTGCTGGACGACGTGGCGCAGCGGCGCGCCGCCTTCGACGCGGCCCGCCGCGCGCTGCTGCGCGCCCAGGCGCGGCTGGACGGCGCGCGCGAGCTGGCGCTGCGCGAGCGCCGCGCGCTGCGCGCTGGGGCCGGGCGGCGCGAGGACGAGGCCATCGACGAAGCCGCGGCGCGCGCCTGGCACGCTGACCGGCATGACGCGCGCCATGCCTGAGATGCAAGGCGAACTGCTCGATCCCGCCTTGCTGTTCCAGTGGGGACGCGAGGTCATCATGCCGATCGTGATGGTGATGCCGCGGCTGCTGACGGCGTTCACGGTGCTGCCGTTCCTGTCGCAGCAGGCCATCCCCGGGGTGGCGCGCAACGGCATCGTGCTGGCCATTGCGCTGTTCGTGTCGCCCGGCGCGCGCATCGACCTGGACGCCGTTGCAGGTGGGCTGTGGCTGGTGCTGATCTTCAAGGAAGCCTTCATCGGGCTGCTGCTGGGCATGGCGTTCGGCCTGTTCTTCGTGGCCCTGCAGATGATCGGCGAGCTGATCGACTTCCAGACCGGCTCGGGCAATGCCACCTTCTTCGATCCTGTGACGCAGCAGGAGGACGGGCCCATGGAGAACCTGCTGTCGCACTTCGGCATCGCGCTGTTCGCGGCGCTGGGCGGCTTTATCGCCATGACCGGCGTGATCGTGGAGTCGTTCGCGTTCTGGCCGGTGATGTCGTTCGGGCCGGAGATGTCGCTGGCGTCGATGGGCTTTGCCAACCTCTACGCCGGCACGCTGTTCTCGTGGGTGGTCAAGCTGGCCGCGCCAATCCTGCTGCTGCTGGTGATCGTCGAGCTGGGCTTTGCGCTGATCGCGCGCTTCGTGCCGCAGTTCGACGTGTTCCAGTTCGCGCAGCCGGTCAAGATCTCGGTGGCGTTCCTGATGCTGGTGCTGATGCTGGCGGTGATGGTGGATACGCTGCAGGGCTTCCTGCGCCCGGACAATATCCTGATCGAGATGCTGCGCCGGGGCGCGGCACGCTAGCACCGGCGGCGGCATATCGACACCCGATGAGCGACAGCGAAAAGAGCCTCGAGGCAACCCGGCGCAAGCTGGACGAGGCGCGCAAGCGCGGCGAGGTGCCGCGCAGCAGCGACGTCACCTCGGCGGTGGTGTTCCTCGGCGTGCTGGCGGGCCTGTGGCTGCTGGGCCGTTATTTCGTGCGGCTGTTCCAGGCCTTGTGGCACAGCGCCATGGGCAGCGTGCCGCAGCACCTGGCGGACCAGCAAATGCTGGTGCTGGGCGAGGCCGCGGCGCGCTTCCTGCTGATGGGCGTGCTGCCGATCGTTGCGCTGGCGCTGGTATGCGGCATCGTCGGCGCGTTCCTGCAGGTGGGCCCGCTGGTGGCGTTCGAGCAGATCAAGCCAGACCTGGCGCGGCTGAACCCGGCCGAGGGCCTGAAGCGCATGTTCGCCGTGCGCAACCTGGTGAACCTGGCCAAGATCCTGGTCAAGATCGCGCTGCTGGCCGGGCTGGTCTATGTGCTGGCGCTGGGCGCGATCGAGGATGGCGTGCGCACCGGCTATGCCCGCCCCGCCGAAATCCTGCTGCTGGTCGCCTACATCATCCTGCGCATGTGCTGCTGGGCCGCGGTGATCTACCTGGTGATGGCGGTGGTGGACTACGTGCACGAGCGCCACCAGTTCATGAAGCGCCAGCGCATGAGCGTCGACGAGTACCGCCGCGAATACAAGGAGACCCAGGGCGACCCGATCATGGCCGGGCGCCGCCGCGCGGCCTTCTTCGAGGCCGCGTTCTTCGGCGTCAGCGAACGGGTGCGGGTGTCGACCGCGGTGGTGTATTCCACCCAGTACGCGGTGGCGCTGCGCTATGACGGCCCCGGCACGCTGCCGCGGGTGGTGGCCAAGGGCAGCGGCCAGGTGGCGGCGCGCATCCGCCAGGCCGCGGCGGACTACCTGGTGCCGTCTGCGTTCGATTCGGACCTGGCGCAGCGGCTGTATTTGAATGTTCCGCTGGACCGGTTTATCGACCGGACCTTGTTCGAGCGGGTGGCGGAGTTGATGCGGTGGGCGAAGGGGGAGGAGTGATGCTGGTCGGAATGCGCACCGCTGCGGGTTTTCTCCCCTACCCAGGAACCGTTGCTAACGGCTTGATTCCGTTAGTACCACCGAAGCATCAAATTCCACCGTCATTCCCGCGCAGGCGGGAATCCAGCGTCTTTGAAGTCCCCCGAAGGGAGACAAAAAGCCACTGGGTCCCCGCCTGCGCGGGGACCACAACCATCGGTGACTGGCAAGCAAGCCGGCACGTGCAAAGGTGCGGTGGTCTCTCCCGCAAGCGGGAGAGGGAGTACGCAAGCGGGAGTTTGAAGGTCTGAGGCAAATGCCAACACCGGCAAACTAGGCCGCAATCACCCCCGCCGCATCCTTGTCCCTGTCCACCGACAGCGGTGCCCCCGGCGGCCGCAGCAATGTCGCCGCGCTGGCCAGCTGCACCCGGTTGCGCACGCCGAAGTGGCTGCGCAGCCGGCGCATGTGGTAATCGACGTTGAAGATCGACATGTCCATGCGCCGCGCGATCTCCTTGTCCGACAGCCCCTGCGCCAGGCACGCAAGGATATCGCGCTGCACCTCCGACAGGCCTTCGCGATGGCGCCCGGCAAACGCGGGAATCTCCACGTGGCAGGTCAGGAATTCATGCAGCGCCAGCCCCATCGCCAGCGCCTGGCCCACCACGGAATCGCCGATCCAGCGCCGGCTTTCGATGCCCGACATAAAGCTGATCAGCACGAACTCGCTGTTGCCCGGCATCGGCAGGTTGAGGAAGATGCCGCTGCGCACGCCGGCGTCGCGCAGGTCCTCCAGGAAGCGGCGGCGGCGCAGCGGCGGCACGTTGCCCAGCGGCGTCTGCGCCAGGTCGTCGGCGTCCCACACGGTGGGCAGGCAGAAGGTGCCCGGCTGCGGCGTGCGCGGGTCGATCTCGTAGTAGCGCTCGCGGAAATAGCGCTCGCGCCAGCCTGGCGGGGAATAGCTTTCAAAGAAGGTGCGCGGCTGCAGCTGGCCGCCGACATGGGCGGCGGTGGCGTAGCCCAGCCAGTCGAAGCCGATCGCGCGGATCGCGGACTGCATCACGGCGCTGCGGCCTTCGTGGGTCGGCTCGGCCTGCAGCGCGGTCACCAGTCCGGGGGTGGCGCCATGGCGCACGCGCTGCCTGACCGGCACCAGGTGGCGCTCGCCGAATACCTTGATGCCGTTGTTGGCCACCAGTGCCGGGGCGCTGCCAGGCGCGGTGGCCGGGCGGGCGGGGCGTGCGGCGGTTGCTGCGGTGCCATGCCCGGACGCCCCCGCGTCACGGTACGGCACGACTTCCACATCTTTGATCATGTAGGCCTCCGACAACGAGTCTTGGCGTGCAAGCACGGCCTTGTGAGCCGGTCCACGCGTGCAAATGGGGCTGGCCTGCGCGGCGGCGCTGCGGGGCGCGGCGCGTCGTGCCGGTCGTGGCCGCCCGCCGGTGCTGCACGGCGGCTGGCCATCGCCAGCGCGTATCGCTGCTGCGCTGCATTGCCGTCGAGCTGGCAAGCCCGACATACTGCTGACCCGATTCCCGTCGGAAGAAAACCTGGCAGGCCCCGCGTGGGGGCTGCCGTGATTGTTGTTGTGGTGTGCGCGCGCCGCGGCGCCGGGCCGCGGCGCGCCAGGTTGCGCCTTACGCTTCCAGTGCCTTGCCGCGCGTTTCCGGCAGCGTCAGTGCGGCCAGGATCAGCACGCCATACGCGGCCGCGGCAAAGATGCCGATGGCGTGGCCCAGCGACATCTGCTGGCTGACATGGCCGATCAGGAACGGGAAGAACGCGCCGATGGCGCGGCCCACGTTGTAGCAGAAGCCCTGGCCGGAGCCGCGCACGCTGGTCGGGAACAGCTCGGTCAGGAACGCGCCCATGCCGGCGAAGATGCCCGAGGCAAAGAAGCCCAGCGGAAAGCCCAGCAGCAGCATCACGGTGTCGTTGACGGGGATGTGCGTGTAGGCCAGCGCGATCGTCATCGAGCCCAGCGCGAACAGGATGAAATTGCGCTTGCGGCCGATGCGGTCGGTCAGGTAGGCGCTGGTGACGTAGCCGATATAGGAGCCGACGATCACCATCGCCAGGTAGCCGCCGGTGCCCAGCACGGTCAGGCCGCGCTCGGTCTTGAGGAAGGTCGGCAGCCAGGTGGTGATGGCATAGTAGCCGCCCTGCGCGCCGGTGGTCAGCAGCGCCGCGCGCAGCGTGATGCTGATCAGGCGCGGGGAGAAGATCGCGGCGAACGAGGTTTTCTCGCTGGCCTGTGCCTCGCGCGCCTTGTGCTCGGTATAGACCTCCGGCTCCTTCACCAGGCGGCGCAGCACGATCACGAACACCGCCGGCAGCAGCCCGATCAGAAACAGCACGCGCCATGCGGTCTCGGCCGGCAGCAGCGAAAACACCAGCGCATAGAGCAGCGCCGCCAGGCCCCAGCCCACGGCCCAGCCGGCCTGCACCATGCCCACCGCCTTGCCGCGGTCCTGCGCGCGGATGGCCTCGCCGATCAGCACCGCGCCGGCGGTCCATTCGCCGCCGAAGCCGAAGCCCATCAGCGCGCGCGCCACCAGCAGCTGTTCATAGTTCTGCGCCAGCCCGCACAGGAAGGTGAAGAAGGCGAACCACAGGATCGTCAGCTGCAGCGTGCGCACGCGGCCGATGCGGTCGGACAGGATGCCCGCGACCCAACCGCCCGCGGCTGAAGTCAGCAGCGTGGCGGTGCCGATAAAGCCGGCGTCGGCACGGCTGATGCCCCAGGTGGCGATCAGCGTGGGGATGACAAAGCTCAGGAACTGCGTGTCCATGGCGTCGAGCGCATAGCCGACCTTGCAGCTCCAGAAGGTGCGGCGTTCATTGGCGGTGATGTCGCGGTACCAGGAGAAAAAGCCGCGCGACGGTGCTGCCTCGGCGCTGGCGGGCGATGACGGCTGGGGGCTCTGGATACTGCCGATCTGCGTTTCCATGCATTCCTCTCGTGCGATGTCTGGCTCGGCCCTGGCAGCGCGCGTGGCACGCGGTGTCTGCCTTGTGGTCCCGCCATGCGTTGCCGGCTACCGCTGGCGCTCGATGGCGCGGCGGTGCGCGGTTGCAGCGCTTCCTGCGGTGCGCCCGCTGACTGCATTCTTGAAAGGCACGGCGGCCCGCGTCCAACTAGTTTTTCGGGCGGCGGCCGATAAGAAAAATTGATTCCTGTGCTGAACGCCCGTGAATGCGCGGCTGGCGCCGTTCCGTCCCGTGGCGCCATCGCCACGGCCCGCGGGTTTTCCCCGATGCCGGGGCGGCGTGCGCGGGGCGCAGCCGCAAGGGCATAAGCATACGGCGCGCCAGCGCGCACGGGTTGGCCGCGGCCCTACGGAAACACGTAGGGCCGGGCGGTGCGCGGCGCGGCCGCTACGAGCCTTCGGTAATGGCACATGCCGCCGTGCTCGGCTAGGCTTGCACCCATTGCCCCCCACCGTGCGCGTGCCGCCTAGCCTATGTCAATGCTTGCCCGCCTGACCCTTTCCACGCTCCGGCTCGCCGTGCCTGCGCTGCTGTTGGCGTGGCAGGCGCCGGCGCACGCGCAGCTGATCCCTGTGGAGCGCTCGGTCGAGGTGCTGGCTGATCCGGCGCGCGTTTGGGAGCTGGCCGGAGGCTACTGCGCGGTGCCGGACTGGGACAGCCTCTACAAGGACTGCCGCGTGGTGCTGGGCAGCGGCAGCCCGGGCACGGTACGCCGCATGGCCCACAAGGCCGGCGGCCTGCCGGCGGTCGACGTGCTGACCGACAGGGGGCCGTTCTCCTACAGCTACCGCAAGCTCTCCAGCCATACGCGCGGGCGGCTGCAAGCCACGCCGGGGCAGGACGTGGGCACCACGCACGTGAGCTGGCAGATGTGGCTGGACCCGTCGGCCGTACCCGACGGCGCGCGCGCCGAGTACCCGGCGGCGCTGGGCGACGACATGCTGGCCGCGCTGCAGCGCCTGAAGGCGCAGGCCGAAGCGGCGCAGCATGAGGCCGAAGAGGAGGCCGCGCGCGGTCCGGCACTGATCCCGCCGCGCCAGCCGCCGACGCCGTCGCAGCCGTCGCCGCTGGGGGCGTGAGCGCGGCGCGCCGGCCATGCTGCGGGGCAGCATGGCACGCTCCCGAGCGCTGCTGTCAAACGCTTGTTTGCCTCCGTGCCATCGCGTAGATTCTGTGGCTTGGATTCTGTCCTGATGCGCCGCCGCAGCGCGCGTCCCGCCTCCCATCGCCCATGAACCTGCGCTTTCTCGAAACCTTCGTCTGGGTGGCCCGCCTGCGCAGCTTCCGCCTGACCGCGGAGAAGCTGTTCAGCACGCAGGCCTCGATCTCCAGCCGCATCGCCGTGCTGGAGGAAGACCTGGGGGTCAAGCTGTTCCTGCGCGATTCGCGCGGCGTCACGCTGACGCCGGAGGGCCAGCGCGTGCTGGAGTACGCCGAGAAGATGGTGAACACCATGCACCATATGCGGCAGTCGCTGGACCGTTCGCGCGCCATCGCGGGGCGGGTGCGCATCGGCGCGATGGATTCCGTGATCCATACCTGGCTCTCGACCGTGGTCAAGCGCGCGATGCAGGCCTACCCGGCGCTGGAGATCGAACTGACCGCCGACGCCGCGCTGAACCTGTGCGACCAGCTGCAGAAGGGTTATCTCGACGTGATCTTCCAGACCGACCTGCTGCGGCTGGAAACGGTGCGCAATGTCGAGCTGGCGCGCTACCCGATCCGCTGGATCGTCGCCACCGGCTCCGCCTGCGACCGACCCTATGCCTCGCTCGAAGAACTCGCCGCCGAACGCGTCATCACCTTCGTCAAGAACTCGCGCCCGCACCAGGACATCCTAAGCCTGTTCCACCTGAACGGCGTGGCCTCGCCGCGCATCAACTGCGTGAACTCGGTGGCGGCGATGACCCGGCTGATCGGCGACGGCTTCGGCATCGGCGCGGTGCCGCCGGCACTGGTGCGCAAGGAGCTGGTCGACGGCACGCTGTCGGTGGTGGACGTGGAGAACCATCCGCCCGCGCTCGACATCGTCGCCTCGTGGCGCATCGGCGCGGGGCTGGAGGTCAACGAGTCGATCGTCGGGCTGGCCACCGGCGTGGTGGCGGAGTTCTGTGCCGAGGTGGGCGAAGACATGGCGGTGGCGGCGCAGCCGCAAGCCGCGGGGCCCCACGCGGGCTCGTAGTCATCGGATTCCTTTATCGCGCTCGATCCGAAAGATTTGTTGGACGCCGGCGCCGGCGGGCGACCAGAATCGGCAGGTCAACCCGACTTTCGCGCCGCCCGGCGCCTGCCTGCCGACCATGAACCAGCCGCTCCAGCATGCCGCCTCGCTCCTGCCCGAAGACCCCGCCGCATTGCGCCAGCTGATCCGCGCGGGCCGCTACCACGGCCATACCAGCGGCCTGGCGCGCGGCCACGTGCAGGCCAATATCGTGATCCTGACGCGCGACTGGGCCTATGATTTCCTGCAGTTCTGCGCGCTCAACCGCAAGGCCTGCCCGCTGATCGACGTGACCGATCCGGGCGACCCGGTGTTCCGCAACCTCGGGCGCGATGTCGATATCCGCACCGACGTGCCGATGTACCGGGTCTATCGCAACGGCAGCGCCTACCACGAGACCACCGGCATCACCGAGCTGTGGCGCGACGACTTCGTCGCCTTTGCCATCGGCTGCTCGTTCTCGTTCGAGCAGGCGCTGCTGGCGGCCAACGTGCCGCTCAAGCACATCAACCTGGGCCGCAACGTCGCCATGTACCGCACCGCCATCGAGACCCGCCCGGCCGGCCGGCTGTCGGGCAAGCTGGTGGTGTCGATGCGCCCGCTCAAGGCCGCCGATGCGATCCTGGCCACCGAGATCACCGCGCGCTACCCCGACGTGCACGGCGCGCCCGTGCATATCGGCGACCCGCGGCTGATCGGCATCGAGGATATCGAATCGCCCGACTACGGCGACGCGGTGCCGCTCGACGCCGACGAAATCCCGGTGTTCTGGGCCTGCGGGGTCACGCCCCAGGCGGTGATCCGAGAGGCGCGGCCCGAGATCTGCATCACCCATGCGCCCGGCTGCATGCTGGTGACCGACCTGGACAACAACCGCCTGTAGCCAACCTGCCCCGCGCAGGCCCTACGAATTCCCATAGTTGGCCTGCGCCGCCGACGCGCGCAGAATCGGCGCGCATGATGCCCGCGGCTTGCCCGCTGCTGGCGCGTGGCCGCGGCCGCGTGCCAGGGCATCGGCAACCGTCTGACCTGCCGGCACGCGCCGGCGTCGCCAGGAGACTTGCGTCATGCTGGATTTCATGGATGCCATCCGGGCTGCCGGGCGCGCGGCAGCCGAGGCCGCGGCCCGCGCCGCCGCCGAAGCCGCGCGCGAGGCGGCCGAACGCGCCGCCCGCGAAGCCGCCGAACGCGCCCAGCGCGCCGCCGAGGCGCGCGAGACCCAGCGCCAGCAAGACACCCAGAACACGCAGCAGGCGCAACAGTCGCAACAAACCCAGCAAAATCAGCAGGCCAGGCCCGCGGACCAGCCCGACAAGCCGCAGGCGGTGGTGGTGACGCCGGCGCTCTACACCACCAACGCCACCGGCGCACAGTCGCCCAAGGCGATGCAGGTCGATGCGCCGGCGCCCGAGAAGCCCAAGACCGACCCCGCCGAGGAAGCGCGCAAGAAGAAGGAAAACGATGCCAGGGCGCTGACCGATGGCTGGCAGCAGCAAGCGCAGGACGCCTATGACAAGGTGGTGGCCGACCTCGACGGCCGCGCCATGACCGACAAGCAGTGGCAGCCGCTGGGCCTGAAGTACGGCAACGTGATGGGCGGCGCGCAGAACGAGCTGCGCGTGGCCGCCAACAACGCCGCGGCCACCGGCGGGGACGTCAAGGCCGCGGTCGAGGCCAAGGCCGAGGAGATCCGCAAGCGCTATGACGATCCCAACGTCGCGCTGAATATCGAAGAAACCAAGACGCAATTCCTGAAGAACGAGAGCACGCAGCAGGCGCGCGACACCCAGGGCGCGCGCTTCAACGTGGTGCTGGCGCAGGAAAAGGAGCAGCAGGCCGCCGCCAGGGTCGACCAGGAACAGGCCGCCTACCTGAAGATCCCCGGCGGCATCCGGCGCTTCGAGCTCGAGGCCGACGACCAGCTGGTGGCCGCGCGCGACGCCCACGAGCAAGCACAGCAGGAACGGGTAAAGGCCGAGGAGTCCTTCCTCGCCGCCATGCAGAAAGAGATCGACACGATCGCGGCGAACGGCTACAAGCAGGACGCCGACCAGGCGCTGAAGGACCTGCGCAACGATCCGCACGACCGCACCCTCTCGATGGCGGACCGCTCGTACGACCTGACCCTGGCCAACGGCAAGGTCGGCGACGCCGACGCGCAGCTGCAGGCGCTGGCGTCGGGCCAGGGCGTCAAGGTGCCGGACAGCTATCGCCAGCAGGCGGTGCAGGACCTGAAGGCGCGCTACGGCACCGACGGCGGCATGGGCCAGCTGATCGACCGGATCGACCTGCGCGGCCGCATCGCCGGCGAGATGGAGCACCTGACGCCGTCCACCGAGTTCGAGCGCAAGCTGGCGCAGAACGACCCCACCACGCTGGCGATGGCGCAGGCACAGGGGCTGACGCTGGATCCCCAGGCCAAGACCGATCCCAACTCCGCCACGCCACGCGACCTGCCGCAGGCAGAGCGCGCGCTGATGGAACACAACCCGGCCGGCTACGTCATGTACAAGGCGCTGGGCGCGGACAGCCTGATTCCCGCGCCCGACCTGCCCGCCACCGATCCGGCCCGGATCGCCTACGACAAGGGCGTCGCCGAGAAAGGCCTGCTCGGCTACACCGTCGAGCAGCTCAAGGCGCGCAGCGAAGACCCCAGGCTGAGCCAGGCGCAGCGTGACCAGGCCGCCAGCGGCCTGAACCGGATGCTCGGCTTCATGGAGGGCTCGGTGCCGCTGCGCGTGGACGCCATGACCCGCGGCATCGCGCAGAAGCTGGACCGCGGCGACGTCACCGGCGCGCTGCAGATGCGCAAGGCCGGCGCCGATGCCGCGCAGACGCCCGAGGAGCGGCAGCTGTACGTCGACGTGCACAACGACCGCTTCAGCGGCGACCTGTTCAAGGCGCAGATCGAAGCGTCGATGGACAAGGACCTGAAGAACAAGACCCACGACGACCAGGGCCGGCCCATCATCGGCCAGGAGAAGATGTACGCCGACAAGGTCGGCGTCTACCTGCAGGAAGTGGCGCCGCACCTGATCGAGGAAGACGCCGGCACGCTGCTCGATACGGTGAAGAGCGAGTACAGCAACGACTGGACCGGGCGCAACAACAGCCAGTCGCCAGGCTACAACGACTGGGACGACTTCTATCATGGCCTGTCGGCGGTGGTCGACGCGGCCGATGCCGGCTACTACGCGCGCAATCCGCAAGCTCAGGCCGGCACGGCGCCGGCCGCGACCAGCACGGCCAGCTGGCTGACCGACCGCGACAACGAGGTCAGCATGCTGATGATGATGAACCAGGGCGGCTCGTCGCGCCAGGGACGCATCTACGGCGGGGCCCAGGACGCGGCCGCCAAGGGGCACATCGGCCTGTCGGCCGCCTTCGAGCAGTCGCTGAAGTCGAGCAAGGACGCGCCGGTGATGTCCGACGTCTACCTGCGCAACGCGGTGCAGCGCGGCAGCGAGGACTACGCCGGCACCGACGAGGCAAAGGAGGCCAACCAGCGCTTCGAACTCGACAAGGACGAGATCCTGCGGCAGACCTTCGACAGCCTGGCGATGCGCAAGGAAGAACTCAGCGCGAAGGCCTCGGACGAGAAGGGGCTGTCCGAGGCCATCGCCCTGGGCGCGCCGCAGGGCGACGCGAACGCAATCCGCGAACAGATCGCCGACGATGCAAAGCCGGGTACCACCGTCAAGGCCATCCCGATGTACGTGGCCGGCCCCGGCGAGGTGCCGTACCAGACCGCCGTGTTCGAATTCGAGGGCAAGGACGGCAAGACCCTGTGGGTGGACGACCAGGGCTCGGTCTACGGCAAGGAGGAGCTGGACGCAAAGCGCGATTTCCAGGAGAACAACCTGCTGTCCGACCGGGGCACGGTGTACTTTGCCGAGAACCTGGATCTTGGCCGTGACGGCCACGTCGACTACGCCGCGATGGATGCCCATATCGTCACCACCAGCGAGAAGGTGTGGGGCTGGGTCAACCTCGGCGTGGCCGCCGTGGGCGCGGTCGCGGGCGGGGTGCTGGCGGTGGCCTCGGGCGGCACGCTGACGCCGCTGGTGGCCGCGGCTTGGGTCGGCATGGTGGGCAGCATGGGCTACGGCGTCGGCACCTCGTGGGCCGCGCTGGACAATATTTCGGACCATGGCCGCTCGGTCAATCCCTTTGCCAGCCAGGAAGCGATGGCGCAGTGGCTCAACGTCGCCGGCTCGCTGGCCGGCATGGGCGGCATGGGGCTGGCCAAGACCGGCGCGCTGGCGATGAACGCGGGCACCCGGCTGGCCGGCAGCACCAACCCGCTGCGCCAGATGGCGGGCGGCATGCTGACCCACAGCGCCGGCCACTACGGCAGCGCCAGCCGCGTGCTCAATGGCGTGGGCTTCGGCATCGGTGGCGTGCAGACGCTGCAGCAGGCCGCCATGTTCGCCGAGCATGGCAGCGAGATGAGCGTGTCGGAGAAGCTGCAGAACGGCGCCATGCTGCTGATGGGCGCCACGCAGATGCTGCCGATGGCGGTGCAGAAGCGTATCGGGGAATCCGTGCGCGACGGCTACCAGGCCATGCGCGGGCGCGGCGCCGGCGATCCAGCCGGCATCGGCGGAGCGGCGCGGGGCGTCGCACCGGACGCGCTGGGCGCGTACCGCGACGGCGATGGCGTGCCAGCCGCGACGCGGCCGACCACGCGCCGGGGTCCGGCCGGCCGCGACGCCGAGGGCCAGCCGCTCGCGCGCACCGATGCCGACGGCCAGTCCGGCCGCTCCGGCAGGCAGGCCGACGGTGAACCCGCCCCGGGCGCAGCCAGGCCCGCGACGCCGGCGCGCAGCAACGGCGGCCGGCCGGCCACCGACGGCGCTGCCACGCCGGCGCGCGACCTGCGCACGCCGCACCGCCTTACGCCCTGGCAATCGGCCAGGCTCAGCACCGCCGCGGCCTTCGACATGGCGGTCACGCGCGGGACGATGCTGCAGGAACGCGTGATCCACGGCATGATGGACCGCGCCATGAGCCGCGCCATGGCGCGCTACGTGACGGAATCCGCCGCGCGCAACCCGTCGGGCGAGCGCGGCGGCGGCCGCACCGACGCGCCGGTGGCGGCGTCGCGCCGCCGTGGCACGCACGGCACGCCGGCGCCGGCGCGCGCGCCGCGCCACCCCGCGGGCGACGGCGAGGCCGGCGTGCAGCGCCGCACGGTGAGCCACGGCCCCGCGGTGGTGGCGCATGCCGACGGGCCCGAAGCGCCCGCGCGCATGTCGCTGCGGCAGAACGCGATCTCGCCGCTGGACAACGTGCTGTGGATCGACGGCAGCATGGAGAACATCGGCGTGCCCTACGGCGCCGAGATGGCCGCGCGCGCGCTGGCGGACCTGGACTCGGTGATGATCGTCACCGGCCCGCTGACCGCCCATGGCCGCGCCGAGACCAACGGCCCGGTTGGCGCGGCCTCGCTGGGCGCCTACCTGGCCTCGCTGGGCAAGGACGTGGTCTATGTCACCGACCGCGCCCATGCGCGCACGCTGCGCAAGATGCTGCGTCAGGACCTGAACCAGCCCAATGCGCGCGTCGAGACCTTCTCGGCACGGGACTTTGCCAGCGCGGGGCGCCAGTCGCGCGCGCTGCTGGCGATGCACAAGCCGCAGGCGGTGGTGGCGGTGGAAGTGGCCGGGCGCAACACCAACAACGAATACCGGCTGCAGAACGGCGAGCGGGTGCGCGGCAATGCCATGCTCGACCAGTTGCTGATCGACGCCAACGACATCGCCGACATGGTCACCATTGCCGTGGGCGACCACGGCAACGAGGCCGGCATGCGCGCCGCGCGCGACCGCCTGCTGCGCGACATGGCGGTGACCGAGCAACTGGCCGACAGCTGGTCCGACGTCGGCGCCGACCACCTGGTGACGGGCATGAATTCCAACCTGGCGGCGCAGGCGATCGGCTTCGGCGTGCAGCGCGCGCTGGGCCGCGACAGCGGCATGCCCAGCGTGGAAACCGTGGGCGCGCTGCTCGACACCATGGCGCGCCACAAGGCGCGCGACGGCGTCACGCTGGAAGTCGGCGCCACCAGCGTGCGCGGCTACGACAAGACCGTGCAGAAGGGGGTCTACGAGCTGCTGCAGAAGGCGGCCGAGCGCCTGCCCGCGGGACTGGACATGGCGCAGCTGTTCGAGGGCATCCAGCGGCGCTTCCTGCCCGACGGCATCGATCCGGCCGACTTCGGCATCCGCGTGCAGGACGATGCGATCGTCATCACCGCCTTCGATTCCAGCAACGGCGGCCTGCTGGCCGCGCAGAACATCGCGCGCCATACCTATGCCATGACCGGCAAGGCGGTGCAGGTGGTGGCCTTTACCGACCATGCCGCCGGCACCTACGGCGGGCGCGAGCGCGGCGACCTGGTGAACCTGGTCCACGCCGGCGTGGTCGCGGCGCAGAAGGCCAGGGGCGCGGTCGACCTGTTTGCCTGCAACACCGCCTGCACCGCGTTTCCCGAGGCGCTGGCCGGCACCCACCAGGCCAAGGTGGTCAACCTGATCATGCAGACCGCGCCCAGGATCGTCACCGAGGGCGGGGCGCGCCCGGTGGTGGTGGCCACGCCCGGCACGGTCAAGCTGCACGCCTACCTGGAAGCGGTGGCCGAGGCCAGCGGCGGCAGCGTCACGGTCAAGGAGATCGGCGCGACCGAGTGGGCCGATGCGGTCAACAACCTGATGCACCTGGCCGACGGCAAGCAGCTGGAACAGCTCAAGGGGCTGGTGGCCAAGTACATCAACGCCGAGCAGATCCCGGCCGACGCCACCTCATTGTGGTTCTGCTGCACCCACTATCCCGCGCTGGAGACGCTGGTGCGCCAGCAGCTCGATGCCATCGGCCGCAGCGACGTCAGGCTGATCGACCCGATGCAGTACCAGGCGCGCAAGGGCGTGGAGATGCTGGTCGACCAGGGCCTGATCGACCGCAGCGCACTGCTGGAGCAGCCGCTGGACCCGTCGGCGGTGCCCGACGACAAGACCCTGCCGACCATCGTCTTCACCACCGGCCAGCCGTCGCGGGTGTCCGGGCTGGCGCACGCGATGGGGCGGCGCCCCGATATCCGCGTGTTCAAGACCGCCTTCGGCGAGGCCGCCGACGTGTCGCCGGCGCTGGCGCTGGTCGAAGGCGGGCGCCACCTGTCGCCGGTCGACCGCGTCAGCTTCAACTACATCGGCCGCGGCCTGCGCGAGTTCTACATGCCGGGCGGCGCCGAACGCGCGGCGGCGTCGCTGGAAGATGCCAGCAACGTGATGCTGGTGACGGGCTTCTCGGTGGCCAAGGACATGCCGGAAACCGACGGCCCCCCGGGCACCGCGGAACTGGGGCGCGCGCTGCGGCTGCGCGGCAAGCAGGTGACCTACGTGGTGGATTCGGCCAACCGGCCGATCCTGGAAGGCATCCTGCGCGAGATGGGCGAGCCGCTGGACAATATCCGCGTATTCGATGAACCGATCGCCAGCGCCGCCGAGCCGGCGCGCGCGCTGTTGCGCGAGGTCGGCCCCGACCGGGTCATGGCGATCGAGCTGCCGTCGCGCAGCGCGCGCGGCATTAAGCACAATATGCGCGGCATCGGCATCGACGACTTCAACCCGGCACTGGACCAGATCGTGCTGGAAGCCAATGCCATCGACGGCATCGAGACCCTGGGCGTGGGCGATGGCGGCAACGAGGCCGGCATGGGCGGCGTCGGCGGGCTGATCCCGCGCGCGCTCGACGGCAGCGATATCGCCGCGGTGGTGCCGGTGGACCATGTGGTCACCGCCAGCGTGTCGAACTGGGGCGCGTACGCGGTCTCGGCGCTGCTGCTGCGCCGGGGCAATATGCCGGAACGCTTCCAGAGCCCCGAGGAACTGGGCCGCGTGCTGCAGGCGGCGGCCGATGCCGGCGCCGTCGACGGCGTTTCGCGCGAGCGGGTGGCAACGGTGGATGGCTTCTCGACCGAGGTGCACCAGGCGGTGATCACGCTGTACGGACGCGCGGCCGCCGGCGGCCAGCCGCGCGGACCGGGTGCCGCGCGCGCACCGCTGCCGGGCGGTCCGGCGCTGGCGCGCACGCCGCTGGCCGACGCCGCCGAAGCGGTGGTCGCGCACGGCGGGCAACTGCCGCGCAAGGCCGCTTCCGCAAGCCGCGCCGAGGACGCGGGCAGCCAGCCGGCGGCGATGCCCGCGGCGCGGCCGGAGATTCGCGACGGCAGCTGGTCGGTGCGCGACGGCGCGCCAAGTCGCGGCGCGATAGCGGCCACTATCGACGGCATCCATGCCTCCGGCGGGCGCCTGGCCGGCGTGCACTACGTGGTGACCCATGGCGATGGGCTGTCGGTGCCGCTGCGCGCGGGGCTGCCGGAAGCATCGTTCCTGTCGCTGCAGCAGGCCATGCGCGACCTTGGCCCCGCGCTGCAGGCGGGGGGCAACTTCCGCATCGCCATCGTTTCGCAGCGCGAGGCGGCGCGGCACGGCGCGGTCGACGCGCGCAGCGTGGTCGGCACGGTGCCGCTGTCGCTGCGCGGGCACAAGCCGCATGCGGACGGGTTTGCGCTGAATCCGGATTACCACGGAGAGATCCGCGCCGCGTTGCCCGACGACTTCCGCGCCGGCCTGCCGCTGGTGCGCCAGCAGGACGGCCGTCGCATCGACGTGCTGGCCCGGCTGGAGCAGTTTCCGCGCGGGCGTGCCGACCTGGACCTGGCCCAGCAGGCCGGCCAGAAGACCTTTGGCGACGAGGCGGTGGCGGTGTCGGTGCCGCAGATTCCCGGGCATTTCACCGTGCGCGCCGAGGGCCTGTTCGGCGGCATCGCGATGCGGGCCGGCGACGGTCCGGCGTCGTTGATCGACGCCACGGCGGTGATCGACCGCATCCGCTCGCATCCGGACTACCAGCAGGGCATGCCGGTGGTGCTGTACGGCTGCTACGGGCAGGACGGCGCGGTGTCGCTGGTGCAGCAACTGGCCACCGGGCTGAACGCGCGCGTCTACGGCGCCGACGGCCGGCTGGACGTGGATGCGTTCCGCGCGCCGGGTAGCGACCTGGCCTATGGCGCGCGCCTGCGCGTGGCCGCCGATCCCGCCGCCATGGCCGCTTCCGGCGCGCCGGTGCATGTGCAGGACGGCGGCCGCTTCCACGGCGCCATGCCGGCGCTGCCGGTGGTGGCGCTCACCAGCGGCGGCAAGCCGGTGCGCCAGCAGGGCGCGCGCACCGCCGGCGATCCGGTGCCGGCCAGCTGGCGGCAGACGCCGGACCGCTGGGCCGAACTGGCACTGGGCGAGCCGGCAGTGCGCGTCAACGCGCCCAGCGATCACCTGGTGGTGGTCGGGGCCGTGCGCCCGGAGGGTGGCCTGCGCGGCGAGGGAGGCGAAGGCATCGGCGCCCACGAACTTGCCCTGCAGCTGGCGCACGACTGGGAGCCCGGCCAGCCCATCGTGCTGGCGCTGGACGGCGCGCATGCACCGCAGGGACGCATGCTGGCGCAGCAGGTGGCCGACGTGATGGGCACCGAGGTGCTGGTGCCGGAGTTCGCGCTGCGCCGCGGCGCCTACGCGCAGGATCCGGCCAGGAGCCAGATCGACCTGGCGCAGCCGGGCCGCTGGCGCCGCCTGTCGCCGCAGCCCGATCCCTACGCCGGCCACAGCTTCAAGATCGACCACCACGGCAACGTGTTCCTGCGCCGGCCCGATGGCACCCGCGAACGGGTGCAACTGGAAACCTACCTCGGCCCGCGTCTGGGCAGCGGCGGCGCCAAGACCGTGTTTGCGCTGGGCAAGGACCTGGCGGTCGGCATTGCCAACGAGGCCTGGCTGGGCGACATGGTGCACGGCGAGCGCGCCGCCATGGCCGAGGCCGCCGGCACGCACGGGCTCAAAACCGTGCGCAGCTTCGGGCCAGCTTCGTTCGAGGCGTTCGGGCGCCCGGCCATCGGCTACGAACGCTACGCGGCCAGCACCAAGGACCTGTTCGACGCCGCCGGCCAGTTGCGGCCAGAGCATGCCGCCTTGCTCAATGGCCGCTCCGCGCACGATATCGCCGCGCTGGTCGACACCATGAAGACGCGCAATTTGCATCTGGGCGACGTGGAGTTCGCGCTGTTCCCGGACGGTACGGTCAAGGTGGCCGACCTGACCCATGTCGAGACCGGCTCGGATGCGTCGCAAGGGAGCGCGGTGTACCGCATGCTGGACCGGATGCAGGAAGCAGGGCGCGCCAGGGGTGACGACGGCACCCGGGGCGGCGAGGGCGCAGTGGTGCGCGCGACCATCTCGCATGGCCCGGCCGGCAATGCCCCGCCGCCCGGCAGCAATGGCCCGCGGCCGTGGAAGGTGCGCACCGCGCTGGCGGTGTCGGCGGCCGGCACCTTCGCCGCCGCCTCCGGCGCCGCGGCGATCTCTGCGCAGACCGGTGCCAACCTGGTGCTGACCAGCGCCGGCTGCTTTATCTACCGCGGCAGCGTGGCGATGGGGCGCACCGTGCATGCCAACAAGGTGATCCGGCGCGCCGGCACGCACACGCCGGCCGATATCGCCTGGCTGCGCCGCGCGCTGACCGAGAAGCCCGGCACCGCGGTGTGGGGCATCAACGGCACGAACCAGCAGAAGTTTGCCAAGGCGCTGGACCAGCTGGAGGCCTACGCCCACCACGCCGACAAGAAGGACCTGGCGGAGGCCCCGGACAAGATCCGCGAGGCGCAGGCGGTGATCGGCACCATCGGCGCCTCGCTGCTGACGCCCGATACCCGGGCCGGCCAGGTCAACGACGCGCTGCAGCTGACCACGCTGGCGATCAACAACGGCAACACCATGCTGTGGTTCGGCGAGCACGGCGTGACCCAGATCGGCGAGCCGCTGACCTACAGCAGCGCGGTGTTCCTGGCCGCCAATTCGGTGCTGAGCACGGTCAATTTCGCGGCCCGCGCTGGCTATCACACCGGCCTGGCGCAGCCCGCGCTGCTGGGTGCGCGGCTGCGCAAGTTCGTGATGAACGCCTACTCGGTCGGCGCGGTGCCGCTGGCCGTGGCCGACATGATGCACACCGGCGGCGTGGTCGGCGCGATCGAGGCGGGCAGCCTGGCGGTGTTCGGCATCGGTGCGCACCTGCAGTCGCGCAACGAGCAGAAGCTGATCAATGCCGAGAAAAACCGGCTGGCGAAGGCCGCCGATCCCGACGCCGTGGACAAGCCGGTCACGCCATGGCTGGCGCAGAAATGGGATTTCTTCGGCCGCGCCATGCCCAAGGGGCTGGTGCTGCTGGGCGGCGGCGTGATCGTCAACTTCGGCGCCAAGATCCTGGTGGAGCTGCTCAAGGACGAGGACAAGGGCGCGCCGCGGCCAACGCCGACGCCAACGCCGACGCCCAGCGGCGGCCCCTCGACCCCGCCGGCGCCGCCGAAAGAGCCACCGAAAGAGCCACCGAAAGAGACCCCGGCAGAACCGCCCAGCGAGACCCCGAGGGAGCGCCCGGGCTCCGGATCGGTACGGGTGCAGCCCTACAGCCCGGACCACGTCGCCGGTTCCACGCTATGGGGCATCGCCGGCGCGCATCTGGACACGCTGCTGTCCGACGGCCAGAAGGCCGAGGCCCGGGCGCAGGCGATGACGCCGGACCAGCAGGTGGCCAACTTCGCGCTGCGCGAACTGATCAACCTGAACCCGCGCTATCGGCTGGCCGACAACCCGGACCACCTGGAGCCCGGCTGGGAGCTGGACGTGACGCGATAGGGCATCGGCGGCGCCGCGCGTCAGCGGCTGCCGTGGCGCTCCAGGTAGTCCGCGAACTCGTCGCGCACCACCGTTTCGATGCGGGCGAGCTCGCCGTCGGTGATGTCCTCGAACAGCTTGCGCTTGCGCCGCGACAGCTCGCCGTGGTTCTGCACGACCAGGTCGATCAGGTTGGACAGCCGCGACTGGCGCAGGTCGAGCCAGCTTTCGAGCCGGGTCACGCTGGCGTCGTAGGCGCGCAGGTACTGGATTTCCTGCGCCAGGTCCTGCTCGACGCATTGCTCGATGCACTCGAACACGAATTCGCACAGCGCGGTGGCGTCGAATGAGGCATAGAGCCAGTAGGGCTGCGGCGACTTGATCAGGATGGTGTCGCTGTCCGCATCCAGCGCGTAATTGAGCAGCGCGGTACGCGGCGCGGAATAGGCCTTGAGCAGGCCGGCGTAGACGTCGAGCTGCTTGAGCATGCGCGCCGACACCGGCAGCACCACGCCTTCGGGCGTGACGCCGGCCTGGCGCAGCAGGTGGTGGATCAGGAAACGATGCAGGCGGCCGTTGCCGTCATAGAACGGGTGCGCAAAGACAAAGCCGAACGACACGCACGCCGCCACCACGATCGGGTTTGCCGCGCGGGATTCGACCAGTGCCGCAACCGCGGCAATGCCGTCCATCATCGCGCCCAGCTGCGCCGGCGGCGGCGGAATATAGTCCGCGATATTGCGCAGCCGCCCGCCGCGAGACAGCCAGTTCTGCTGGTCGCGGAAGCTGTATTCGGCGCGCAGGCCCGAGATGATCTCGTTCTGCCATTCGCACAGCTGCGCTTCGGTCAGCGGCGCGCGCTGGCCGGCATATTCCAGCAGCCGCCGGAACTTGGCGACGCGCTGGTTATCGGGAATCTCATGCTCGATCGAATACGTGGAGCGGGTCTCGGCCAGGTAGAGATAATCCACCGCGCGCGCCAGCAACTCCGGCTCCAGGCGCCGGATGGCGCTGCCCACACGGCCGGGCAGGTCGGCGGCAATCCAGCGCGCGAGCTTCTCGGTACGGCGCACCACCGGGCAGAATGCCGCCGGCCCGAGGTGATTGTTCTGGATGCCAAACTGCAGGTCCGGCGTTGACGGGCCGGTCACGTATTCCGCCTCATCCAGCGCCAGCACCCGCGGCGCGCCGGCCGGCAGCTTGTAATCGAACTGCGCCCCGGCCAGCCATTTGGCATAGAAGGCGCTCAGCCGGGCATAACGCGAGGTCGGCGTGGCCGCCAGCCAGGCGCGCACGTCCTGCACCGCCTGGGGCTGCTCGAACAGCGCCGCCAGCACGGTCAGGTCGAGCTGTTCCTTCTTCAGCGCAAAGGTCAGGTGGTCCACCGTGGTGTCGCCGCCGCGGTAGCGGTTGCGCGGGTAGACCGTGCGCGTGGTGCCATCCGGGCCGGTATGCGTGCTGAGCACGCCGGTCTTGTCGCCGAGCGCCGAGGTGCAGCGCAGCGGCGGCACGCGCAGGCCGAACTGGCGGATCAGGGCGTCGTAGCCTAGTGGTGCATGAGCCATGCGGAGGTCGGTGAAATGTGGGCTGATGCCCGCGGAGCTTACCATAGCTTCTACCGGACTTACCAAAACATCTACTTCGAGCCGGATTTCTGATAATTTAATATATGAAGCCGGCGCGCCACGGGCAGGCTAGCCGGCCAGCAGACCGGCTTTACGAGGCGCTCTACTGCGCTTGCCGTTTTGTCTATTCCAGGCGCAGGCGATGACGTTTTCGTCTACACGAGTCAGCCGGCGCCGCCAGCGGCCAAGGCTTGTAAATGTCACCTGAAAATGACAGCCTTGTCATAATCAAGCCTTATTGCCACATAATCGCCGCCATGGCCCCGGGAGAGCTCAGGGTTTTCTCTGGGTTTGCCAATTAATCGGCGTAAAACCTATTTCAGCTATTTGACCGGCTCCATTTATCGCCTATAACTGCAACTACATGTTGCGGCCGATGTCACGCACCATGCCTCAGCCCGCCAGGTTCGCCTGCGGGCATTTTTTTTGTATGTCGGCGCGAAATTAATCGGAGGCATTTAGCCAGAATCCACCTGGGCGGAGCGGGATAATCATGACAATTCTGTCATCATGGCGCGACCGCCTCATGACAATGTTGTAATGATAATGCGCCATTGTGATCACGGCGGATTCAGAAGAAATACTCATTGATGCCGGAGGGGGCGCCGGAATTCCACGCCAGCAAAGGGATAGCAGCCGACAGCCGGCACCGTGGCCAGTTTTTGCATACAGCTTCTGATGCGATTTTGTCGTGAATATAAGGCGCCCATCCATGGCCCGCATTAATTCAGTGAAAACCCTGCCCCGGCTTTCGCTTGACTTCGTTGATATATCACATACTGTGTATCCCATCGCCGCTCCTAGTTTGAGAGAGAGGTGAGGGCGGAGACCTCAGGTCGCGTCGTGATAAGAGGCAAACAAATGCCAATGACATTAGGAGACATGAAATGCCAGCAGCCATCCCTAAGCTGAGGCGCAGCGCGACCGTATATTCCTCCGCCCTGTCGCGAGTTAATGGCCAATCTATTCAAGGAGCGCGCAATGAGTAATCCATCGGCAATGGGGATGGGCGTCAATCACCAGGTCCCGGAAGGCACACGCTGGATGCAGCTGATCGTGGGGGTGATCTGCATGATCGCCACCGCCAACATCCAGTACGCCTGGACCCTGTTCGTCCCGGAGATCCAGGACACCTACGGCTGGTCCCGCGCCAGCATCCAGGTCGCGTTTACCGTGTTCGTGCTGGTGCAGACCTGGCTGGCACCGATCGAAGGCTACTTTATCGACAAGTTCGGGCCACGCATGATGGTGGCGTTCGGCGCGGTGTTCATCGGCGCGGCCTGGTGCATCAACTCGCAGGCGACCACGCTGATGGGCTTCTACGTCGGCGCGGCGGTGGGCGGGCTGGGCGTGGGTTCGATCTACGCCACCTGCATCAACAACGCCCTCAAGTGGTTCCCGGACCGCCGCGGCCTGGCCGTGGGCCTGACCGCCGGAGGCTACGGCGCGGGCTCGGCGGCGACCATCCTGCCGATCGCGGCGATGATCGAGTCGCAGGGCTTCCAGCACACCTTCCTGTTCTTCGGCCTGCTGCAGGGTTCGCTCGCCTTCATCGCGGCGTGGTTCCTGCGTTCGCCCAAGTCGCATGAAGTCAAGGCGTCGGCCAAGCTGGTCCAGGCCACGCGCGACTACACGCTCAAGGAAGCGCTGTGCACCAAGCTGTTCTGGCTGATGCTGATCATGTTCGTGCTGGTGGTCACCGGCGGCATGATGGCCGTGGCGCAGCTGGGCGTGATCGCCAAGGACCTCGGCGTGAAGGAGTTCAAGGTCGACCTGCACTTCTTCGTGATGGCCGCGCTGCCGCTGGCGCTGATGCTGGACCGCATCATGAACGGGATCTCGCGCCCGCTGTTCGGCTGGATTTCGGACAACATCGGCCGCGAAAAGACCATGGTGATCGCCTTCACGCTGGAAGGGCTGGGCATCATCGCGCTGGGCTACTTCGGCAGCAACCCGTACGCGTTCCTGATCCTGTCCGGGGTGGTGTTCCTGGCCTGGGGCGAGGTCTACTCGCTGTTCTCTGCGCTCGCCGGCGATGCCTTCGGCACCAAGCACATCGGCAAGATCTACGGCGTGCTCTACACCGCCAAGGGTATCGGCGCACTGTTCGTGCCAATCGGCAACCTGATGATGGAAGCGACCGGCACCTGGTCCACCGTGCTCTACACGGTGGCAGCGATGGACCTGACCGCGGCCTTCCTGGCGATCATGGTGCTGCGGCCGGTGCTGAAGAGCCACGTTGCCAACGCCCGGAGCCTGTTCTCGAAGGAGGCGGCGGCAGCCGGGTCGCAAGTACCGGCCTGAGCGGGGATGACGGCGGCGACGCCAGTCATTGCAGGGCTTTCGCAGCAACAAAAGGCGGGCTTCTTCGGAAGCCCGCTTTTTTCATGGGGCCGGGTGTTTGCGACGGGAGCGGGGCGCCTGTGATAAAGGTATGCCCGTGCCCACCCCAGCGCCTCCCATGCGCGCCGCCGTCATGTTCCAGGTCCTCGCCCCGTGCCCATCCCTGACGCCCTATGTCGACGGCTACTGGTTCGTACAGGACCTGGAAGGCGCCTACGCCGGCAGCGATATCACCACCTGTCCGTACCCGGGTGCGGTGCTGTCGGTCAACTTCGGCCGTCCGAACGCGATGGTGGGCGGCCCTGCCGTGCCGACGGTGTCGCTGCTGGGCTTGCAGTCGGCCAGCCGGCGCTGGCAGTCGTGGTCCGATACGTACTTCGTCATGGCCATGCTCAGCGGCGCCGGGCTGGCGCGGCTGTTTCCCGGCGTCGGGCCTGAGTGCAAGGACCAGTTGCTGGACCTCGCGGGGTACCTGGGAGACCGGGCCAGCCATGCGCTCAGCGCCGACCTTAGCGCCGCCTGGATGCCGGCACGGATCGTTGCCCGGCTCGATGCGTGGCTGCTGCGGCGGCTCGCGGCGCTGCGGGAGCCGGCGGCGCTGCAATCGATGCGCGCGGCCCACGCGCTGTTGCGCGAGGGGCGGCAGGTACAGGAAGTCGCCAGCCTGATGGCGGTCAGCCGGCGTCAGCTGAACCGCTGGTTCGCGCAGCAGCTGGGGCTCGGGCCAAAGCAGCTGATGGAGCTGGAACGCCTGCAGCACAGCATCCAGGCACTGCAGCGCGGCACGGGCGATGCGCTGGACGGCTACAGCGACCAGGCCCACCAGATCCGCGCATGGCGCCGCCGCGTGGCGCAGACGCCGGGCACGTACGCGCGCAGCGGCCAGTCACCGCTGGCGGTGTCCTTCGGGCAGCGTCCGGCTGGCGCGCCGGCGTTCTACCTGTGAGTGGACCAGGCACGTCCCAAACGTTCAATACAGCGTTCCCGCGCGGCCGCATGCTGGCGGCCTGAACGGAGGAAACCATGAACGCTGCAAGCCTGCCGCCGGAGCGCGGCTTTATCTCCTACACGGATGGCACCACGGTCTTCGAGGGCTACCTCGCCAGGCCTGCCGGCATGGCCGCGTCACGCACGCCGTGCGTGGTGCTGGCCCATGAGTGGAGCGGCCTGAATGCGGCGATGCGCCGCTGCGCCGACCGCTTCGCGGCACTGGGCTATCCGTGCTTTGCCGCCGACGTGTACGGCAAGGGCGTGCGCGGCGACGAGCGGGGCGACAACGCGCACCTGATGGACCCGCTGCTGGCCGACCGCCGGCTGCTGCGGCAGCGGCTGCTGGCCGGGTTTGAAGCGGCCAGGCGACTGCCGGACGTAGATCCGGGGCGGATGGCCGCGGTGGGGTACTGCTTCGGTGGCCTGTGCGCGCTGGACCTGGCGCGCGCCGCCGCGCCCGGGCTGGTGGCCGCGGCCAGCTTCCACGGCGTGCTGCAGCCCCCGCGGCTCGGCCCGCAAGGTCCCATCGGTGCCAGCGTGCTGCTGCTGCATGGCTGGGAAGACCCCGTGGCGCCGCCGGCGGACGTGCTCGCCATCGCCACCGAGCTGACACAGGCCGGAGCCGACTGGCAACTGCATGCCTATGGCCATGCGCGCCATGCGTTTACTTTCGAGGGCGCCAACTTCCCGGAGCGGGGCATTGTCTATGACGCCGCGGCCGACCGGCGCTCGTGGGCGGCATGCGCGGCGTTCCTGGCCGAGCGGTTCGCGGCATCGGCCTAGCGGCAGGACCGGCGCCGCACGGTCAGATCGCCTGTTGCCGTGTCAGCCTGGCGTGGCAACTCAGCGCCGCGCAGACTGCTCCCGCGCGCGCCACTGCCGCCACAGCCAGCCCGCGGTGAGCGCCACCGGCACGCCCAGGCCGATCCAGCACAGCGCATCCCACGCGCCGTCGCCAAGAATGCCGGCCGCCAGGCCGCCCAGCGACAGCGCGCCAAGCAGCACCGGCATCGGCCAGGTATCGTCGATCAGCTTCATGCCTGGTCTCCCGACAGTTGCGGCGGCAGCGGTGCGCGCGCTTCCCCGCGGCTGCGCCGCGGCCGCTTGAGCCAGAAGATCAGTCCGGTCACGGTGGCCCCCGCCGTGATCACGGTCAGCAACGCCCACAGGATCTGCAGCGGCCGGCCGGCATAGTCGCCAAAGTGGAAAGGCGCAGACAGCAGCAGCACCTGCAGGTACCACGGCATGCCGCGCACCGCGGCGACGCTGCCGTCGCCGGCGTCGACCAGCGCGATCGCATAGACGCGCTTCTGCAGCTCGGTATGGCCGCGCAGCACCACGCCGTAGTGGCGGCCGGTGGAGAACTCGGTGCCGGGGTAGAACACAAAGGCCGGATCCCTGCCCGGCACGGCCTGGTGGGCCGCCTCCAGCGCGCGGTCGACCGGCACCAGCTTTGGCGGTGTCGGGCCGGGCAGGGTGGCGATCAGGTGCTGCAGCTCGGTCTTCTGCCACAGCCCGATGATCAGCGGCGAGAACGACAGGAAGGTGCCGGTCAGCCCGACCACCAGGGCCCACACCATCACCACGATGCCGAACAGGTTGTGCAGGTCCGCCTGCACTACGCGCACCGGCTTGCCGAAGCGCACCAGCCCGAAGGCCAGCTTGCGCATGAAAGGCCCGTAGAGCACCAGGCCGCTGATCAGGCTGAGCGCGAACAGCACGCCGATAAAGCCGATGAAGAACTGGCCGGGCAGGCCCAGGAACAGGTTCAGGTGCAGCTTGAGGATAAAGCCGCTGACGGTCTCGCCGGCCGGGCCGGGCTTGCGCGGCGCGCCGGTGGCGGCATCGAACTGGACCGTGGTGCCGTGGCGCAACTTGGCCTCGCCGGGCGGGCCGACGCGCACGCCGACGGCATCGGCATCATCCTCGGCGAAGGCAATCGACTTGGGCGCCTGGCCAGGATGGGCGGCGCGCGCCGCATCGACCATGCCTTGCAGCGGCGGGCGCTGCGCCGGCACGGGCAGGGTGCGTTCGGCCGACACCAGGCCGTGGTGTTCCTGGCCGGCGAGCGCGTCGATGTCCTCGTGGAAGATCAGCAGCAGACCGGTGAGGCACAGCACCAGCAGGTTCAGGGTGCAGAGCAGGCTGGTCCAGCGGTGGATCGCGTACCAGAAGCGTAGCGTGGGGGCTTTCATGTGATGAGACTCCTGCAAGGCCGCGGCCCCGCACCCGTGTTGCGGGTGCGGGGCCGTGCCTGCCGCCATGGGTTGGCATGCCAGGCCATGCCCGGCTTACCAGCGGTACGTCACCGTGCCGATGATGGTGCGGCGGCGCCCGTAGTAGCAGTTGGTGGCGCTGTCGCATGCGGCGACGTAGGTTTTGTCGAACAGGTTGTTGACGTTCAGCCGCAGCGTGTAGTGCCGCGCGAACGAATAGCTCGCGGCCAGGTCGACCAGCGTGAAGCCGGGCACCTCGGTCACGTTGGTCTGGTCGTAGGTCTTGCTGACGTAGCGCACCCCGCCGCCCAGCCAGACGCCCGCCAGGAAGCCGCTGGAGAGCCGGTAATCCGCCCACAGCGAGGCCATGTGCCGCGGCACGTATTGCGGCGTCTTGCCGGCGTTGGGCGCGTTCGGGCCGGCCTTCGTGACCTCGGCGTCGGTGTACGTGTACGACGCCAGGATGTTGAAGTTGGGCGTGACCGACCACGTGCCTTCCAGTTCCACGCCGCGCGAGCGGACTTCACCCAGTTGCGACGAGAAGCCGCTGACCGGGGACGTCGTCAGCACGTTGGCCTGGGTCAGGTCGAACAGCGACAGCTGGGCAAAACTGCGGCTGCCCGCGGGCTGCCACTTCAGCCCGGCCTCGTATTGCTTGCCGGTGGTGGGCTGCGGCGTGCCGCCGCCGAACAGCGGCACGGTCGTGGCCGGCTCGAACGAGGTGGAATAGCTCACGTAGGGCGAAAGGCCGTACGGGCCTTCCCACAGCAGGCCGGCACGGCCGGTGAACTTGCCGTCGTCGCTGCCGGTGCGAGTGACCGCGTTGGTCGAGAGGGCGCGCGTGTCGGTGCTGACCTTGGCCTTGTCATAGCGCCCGGCCAGCTGCAGCATGAAGCGGTCGGAGATCCGCACCATGTCCTGCAGGTAGAAGCCGATCTGGCTGCGCGTGGTGTCTTCGTCGGTCTGGTAGTTCGGCGCGACAAAATTGCCGTAGACCGGGTTGAAGATATTCAGCGGCGGCTGGGCGGCCGGCGTGTTGCCGGTCAGGCCGCGCAGGCGGTCGAAGGTCGAGCGCGAGTAGTCGATGCCGGTCAGGATGGTATGGTCGAAGATGCCATGCCTGACCTTGATCTGCGCCTGGTTGTCGACCGTAAACAGGTCGAACGACTCGTTCGAGCGCAAGCCGATACGGCGCAGCAGGTAAGGGCCGTTGGGCGGATTCGCCACCAGCCCGCCGTTGCCGCCGATGTTCTCGTAGCTCACATACATGTGGCCGTAGCGCAGGTTCTGGCGCAGCGTCACCGTGTCGTTCAGGCGATGCGAGAATTCATAGCCCGCCAGGTACTGCTCGCGCTTGAAGCGGTCGAAGCCCGGCTCGCCCGTGAACAGGTCGGTCGGGATCCTGGAGCCGTTGGCCAGCGGCGTGATCGTGCCCAGCGCCGGAAGGAAGTTGGCGCTGTTGCCGGCATTGTCGTGGTAGATCTGCGCGTAGGCCGTGAAGCTGGTGGCATCGGTGGGGCGCCAGGTGATCTGCGGCGCGATGAAGAAGCGGTCGTCGCCGGCCATATTGGTCTGCGTGCCGCTGTCGCGCGCCAGCGCGGTCAGGCGGTACAGCACCTTGCCGTCCTTGTCGAGTGCCCCGGTGAAGTCGCCGGAGACCTCCTTGCGGTCATAGTTGCCGAAGCTGAGGTTGATCTCGTTGGCGGTCTCCGCCTGCGGCCGCTTGCTGATCTGGTTGATCAGGCCGCCGGGCGAGGTCTGTCCGTACAGCACCGACGACGGACCGCGCACCACGTCGACGCGATCCAGGCTGTACGGCTCCAGTTCCCAGCCGCCGTAGCCGCCGGAAGCCGGCAGCTTCAGGCCGTCCCAGTACTGGCTGTTCTGGGACACGGTGAAACCGCGGATCATGTAGGTGCTGCGCCGCGTATCGACGATCGGCTCGGTGCGCACGCCGGCGCTGTAGCGCAGCGCTTCCTCGACCCGCTGCGCGCCCTGGGCGCGCATCTGGTCGGCGGTGATGACGCTGATCGACTGGGGCGTGTCGGCGATCGGCACGTCGGATTTGGTGGCGGACACCGACTTCTTGTTCGCCGGCCCGTAGTTCTCCACGCCGTCGGCGCGCACGCTAACGGTCGGCAGCTGTACCACGGCGGTGCTGCCCGCCTGCGCCGTGCCGCTGTCCTGCGCCTGCGCGCACTGCATGGAGACCGCCAGCGCCAGCGCCGTCAGCGCAAATGGTTGATGGCTTCGCCGGCCCTGGCTCGGGCCGGCCGTTTTACCCCTGTACATATTCCTCCTGGATGTCGGCTTTCTTGATTTCGGCCGTATTGTAAATGCAAATCATTATCATTAATAAATTTCATTCACAGCTTTCTACGTTGGGGGGCCGTGCCGATGGTCAGGTGCCGCGCTTCGGTATTGGGCGCCGACTAACTCGGCAAGTCGCGCGGCATGTGGGCCAGTTGATCGGCGCCGTTCTGGCGCATCAACCTGTTGGACGAAGGTGGAACGGGAATACTCAGGCGGGAAGGGGCCGCTGCGGTGGCCGGTCGCCCCACGGGCAGGGCGACGGCTTTTGCGGGAAAAACATGGAGAATGCGGGGATGATGTCGCGGCCTGCGGCCAGGCCGCGAGGTCAGACCGAGGCCCTCACGTGCGCGCCTCGATGAACTCCTTGAAGCGTTTCAGGTCGCCCTCGACCTTGCGCTTGAGCACGCCGGCGGCATCGCCGACCGCCTCGACCACGCCTTCGGTTTCGTAATTCATGCGCACCGACACCCGGGTCGCGCCCGCATCCAGCGGAGAAAAATTCACCTGGCCCGAGTTCTCCGCCCCGGCGACGCTGCGCCAAGCGATGCACTGGTCGGGGACATTCTGCGTTATCTCGGCATCCCACTCCTTCTGCTTGCCGCCGATCTCGGCGCGCCAGTGAAGACGGCGGTCATCGAGCTGCCTGACCTCCTCGACGCCCTCCATGAACCGCGGAAATTCCTCAAACCGGCACCATTGCTGATACGCGACTTGCACCGGCACCCGGACGTCAATCGACTCTTCGATGGTTGACATAGCACCTCCTTTTTTCAAAAGGCGGGCGAACCGGTGCAAATCCCGTTCCAGACGCATGGCGCGGCGCCGGCCCCAGCCAGAGCGATAGGGGCGGGGCCGGTGCAGAAATTACGCGCAGGACTGCAATAACAGTCGGGAATACCGGATGCTGCCGCAAACGCGGCGTGCCGCTGCCACCACACCGGGTGCACCCGGGTGTTCGGCCGTGCGCCCGCTATCCCGGCGATGTCGGCTGTCCCGGTTATTCAGGCTGACGGTTCACGCCGATAGCCCGCCACCAGTTGCTTCATGGCGCGGAAGGCCGTGGCGCGATCGTCTCCCAGCAGGAAGGCGTGCACGCCTTGTTCGCGCCATTGCTCGCATTGTCCGGCCGCACGCGGGATGGCGCAGAACGGCACGCCCCCGGCCTGGCAGGCCTGCGCGATGCGGCGGATCGCTGCCTGCACGGCAGGATGCTGCGCGTCGGCGGGAACGCCCAGGCTTTGCGACAGGTCGATCGCCCCCTCCAGCACCATGTCGATGCCCGGCACGGCCACAATCTCTTCGATCGCGTCGACGCCCGCGCGGTCCTCGATCATCGCCACCACCATCAGCTCGCGATTGGCCCGGTCCATGTACTCGGGCAATGTCAGGGTACCGAAGCCGGTGGTCCGGCCACCGGCGATGCCGCGCTTGCCGAGCGGGTGGTAGCGCGCGCTGTGGACCGCCAGTTCGGCGGTAGCGCGGTTGCATACGTGCGGCACCACGATGCCCTGCGCGCCGGCATCCAGCACCCGCAGGATGATGTCCGGCGCCGCCCGGGGCACCCGCACCAGTGCCGTGGTGCCGGCGCATTCCGCAGCGCGGATCATGTTCTCGAGCGTTTGCGGATTCACGCCGACATGCTCGAGATCCAGGATCACGAAGTCGAAGCCGGCGTAGCCGATCATCTCTGTCATCAGCGGCAACGGCAGCGAGTTGATCAGCCCGAACACATCGCGCCCGGACGCTATCGCGGCCTTGAGACGGTTAGGCTGCAGCATGGGCATCCTCCACCGGCAGGTAGCAGTGCCGCGGGTGCGGGTGGCGCAGGAAGTCGTGGTGCGAGATATGCCAGGCATAGGCGCCGGCGTACGGGAACACCACCAGGTCGCCGGCGCGCACGCTGTCGACGTACGCGTCGTGCGCCAGGATGTCCTTGGGCGTGCAAAGCTGCCCGACCACGCTGACGCGCGCATCCTGCACGCCGGGGCGGGCGAACGGATAGCGCCAGGACGCCACCGGCAGCACCCGGAACGGGTGGCTGTGCCCCTGCGCATAGGGCGTGCGGAAGTGGTGGGTGCCGCCGCTGGCCACGGCGAAGGCCCGGTCGAAGGCGTGCTTGACGTCGATCACCTCCATGGCGTAGTAGCCGCAGAACGCGGTGATATAGCGACCGCATTCGAAGCGCACGGTCAGCCCGTCGCGCTGTGCCGACAGCGCCGGCAGGCCTGCGGCAAAGCGGGCCCAGTCGAACTGCCGTTCGGGCTCGCGGTAGTTGACGCCGATGCCGCCTCCGACGTTGACCTGGTCCAGCGTGTCGAGCCCGTATTCCGTGCGCCAGCGCCTGACCTGCTGCAGGTAGGCATCGAGCAGGCGCAGATGGGCGGCGGCGTCGAGCTGATGCGACATCAGGTGGAAATGGAAGCCGCGCAGCCGGATTTCAGGGTGCGCGCGCAGCCACGCCAGGCAGGCGGGCAGCTGGTCGCCGGCGATGCCGAACGGCGTGGGCTTGCCGCCCATCATCAGCGTGGTGGCCTGCAGCCCCTCGACCGCCAGGTTGACCCGCAGCAGGACCGGCGCCGTGGTGCCGCGCTCGCGCGCGAGCCAGGCCAGCCGTTCCAGCTCATGCAGGCTTTCCACATGCAGCGCCTCGACCCCCAGGTCCAGCGCGCCGGCCAGTTCCGCATCGGTCTTGCCAGGGCCGCTGAAGATCAGCGGCACCTCGGCAAAGTGCTCGCGCACCCAGGCCAGTTCGCCGCCGGAGGAAATCTCGAAGCCATGCGCGAGCGGCGCCAGGGTCTGCAGGATCGGCAGGTCGGAGTTGGCCTTGATGGCGTAGAACAGCTCGAAGCCCGGCGGCAGGCTGCCCGCGATCGTGTCGGCGTGCGCGCGCAGCGCCTCGAGGTCGTAGACGTAGGCGCTGAGCGGGGCGCCCGCATCGGCGAGCGCCTGGTGCAGGTGGTCGGCGACGTGCGACCAGCGCAGTACGGGGGCGGTCATTGCCATGCCGCCTCCATGCCGGCAAAGGGAATCGGATTGGCGACGGGCACGTAGGTCGAGGCGCGGTCGGCGCGCTGAAAGAAGCGGTTGCTGAAATTGGTCTTGGCGGGGAAGGGGCGGCCAGCCAGCAGGCCGTTGATGCGGCGCGCCGACGCCGCATTGCCGTGGCGATGCTGGTAGGTATGCAAGTGATGGCGCACCACCGACCACAGCCGCGCGCTCAGGGCCTGCCTGCCGGCACCGAGCTGCGCGATCACTTCGCACAGGTTGTTGACGAACACGCAGTAGGCGACGCGGTTCCAGCCTTGCTCCTCGTCATACCATAGCGACGACCGGGCGCGCTCGCTGATGCCCGCCATGGACGACGCGGGATGGCGCGAAGGCGTCAGCTTGACCCCCTCGAAATCGCGCAGGAACAGCTGCGCCGGCATGTCCTGGCGCAGGCCCAGCACCACGTTCTGCAGGTGCGGCTCGAAGATGACGCCGTGCGCGAAGAAGAGGTGGAACACCGGGTAAACCAATTGCTCCACATAGGCGGAGAACCAGCGCTCGGTCATGGCATCCACCGTGGTCCTTTCCTGCGCGGCGAGCGCCGTGAGCAGACGCTGCATGCGCGCATCGCCGTAATAGTGGTTGCCGAACAGCGAGCCGGCCAGCAGCGGCACGCAGTCGGGCGCGCGCAGCGTATCCACGCTCTGGCGCAGGATCAGGCCGAAGCCTTCGATGACCTGGCGGTTCTGCTCGATGTTGGCGTGCCGGAGGTCGACCGACAGGAACGCCGGCTCCTCCATCAGCGCCAGGCCGGGGAACTCGCGCGCCAGCTCCGGCAGCAGCGGGCGCAGCACGCGGTTGACATGCATCGCGCTCTCCAGCTCATACCATGCGTTCTTGCGCACGCAGTTGGTGATGCGGATGTTCAGCGACAGCTTGTAGAAGTACGGATTGCCGGGCTGGTACAAGGTCCGGATCGACGAAGTCGGAAAGAAGTCCGCGCCTTGCGTGCCCAGGTCTTGCAGGCGTCCGCTTGCCAGCGCATCGCGCACCAGCGGATGCCCGCGCAGGTAGCCCGCCTGCCACGGATGGACCGGCACCGCGACGCGGTCGGCAGACACCGGCGGGGCATTCGCCGCGATCAGCTGGTCGCAGCTGGCGTCGAGCAGCGACTGCTGCGCGATGTCGTCGCGCGGCACCGCGAACCACGCCAGCGCAAAGCGCGTGCGCAGTTCCGGCGAGTAGCGCAGCAGGTCCTCGTCGGAGAAGCCCTGACGGCTTTTCGGCGTGGGATGGAAGGGGTGGCCGAAGGTCAGCGATTGCTCGGAGTCGATATAGGCGTCGACCGGATCGGCCGGGATGATCTCGGATACCGGCACCGACAGCACTTCGGTGCTGACGGCGACGCTGTTGCGGATCTGCTCCATCAGCTCGGTGTTGGGCGGCAGCTCATGCTGTTGCGCCATCTCGCGCAACAGCAGCGCGGCCAGCGCTTCCCAGTCGAGCAGCGCCCACGGCTTGTTCTCGGCCTTGTGGAATACCGGCGACAGGTAGCGGTAGTTGCCGGTCAGCCAGGCACCGCCGACCACGGCCAGCAAGCGGTCGTGGATATGCGGCAGCTGCACGTCCAGCACCTGCGCCGGCTCGCGCTGCAGGGTCATGGCGATGGTTGCGGGCCAGTCGTTCTGCCCGGCCGGCGGGCCAACGCGCAACTGGCCGGCGGGGCCCGCGACTTCGCGGCAGTAGCAGTTCAGCAGCGTCTCCTGGCAGCGCCGCGCGGCGGCCAGGCCGGCCAGTTCCGTCATGTCATCCAGGGGGCGGCGCATGCCGGCAGGTTCCAACTTGTCTTGCGTTTGCATTGTCTTGTGACCTCGTTCTCGGGAGGGATCAGAGCGGGCTCATCCGCTGTCGGGCGGTAAGAAGGTAGGCGACGGCCGGCACCAGCAACGCCGCGCCAAGCAGGTAGGGCGCGCCCTGGCCGGCCACGCTGACCGCGGCGCCGGCGCCAAGCCCGGCCGCGACGCCACCCCATTTGGAACTGCTTTCGAACCAGCCGAAGGTGCGGCCGGCGTTGCCCGCGTGCACCACGCTGGCCACCAGCGCATGCAGCGCGATAAAGCCGACCGTCATGGCGATGCCCATCAGCAGGCGCCAGGCCACCAGCGCGGGCAGCCCCAGCGGCGCGGCCTGGGCCAGCAGCGCGACCGCCAGCGTGCCGTAGGCGGAGGCCAGCAACGTCAGCGACGGTGCCAGCCCGAGCCGCCGCGACAGCAGCGGTGCCGCCGCCAGGTACACCAGGTGCGGCAGGCCGAACAGCAGCCCGGCAGTGGCCGCGGACAGGGCCGGCATGCGCTGCTGCAGGTCCGGGATGAAGTAGGGGAACGTCGCCACGGTGGCAAACACGAACGCGAACTGCAGCACATAGATCTGCCGCGGCGTCGCCGGTGCCGCCGTGCCGGCGCCGGTGGAGCGTGCCGCCGGCCGCTGCACCGTGCCGTTGGCGTCGCCCGCGGGCAGCCACGCGATCAGCGCCGCGGCGGCCAGCGGCAGCAGCGCCAGCCAGCGGTACAGCACGATCGGCGATGCGGCACCCATCCACAGGCCGAGGCAGGCCGGCGCCGCCACCAGCGCGGCGCGCGCCGACCACTGCATCGCCGTCAGGCTGCGCGTGAGCGTGGTACCGCTGGCGACCGTGGCCAGGTAGGCGTTGGAGGCCGAGAAGGTCCCGCCCAGCACGCCTTGCAGCACCAGCGCCGCCAGGAAGGCAAACGAGCTGGTCGCGTAGCTGGCGAGCAGGAAGCTTGCCGCCAGCCCCAGTTGCGCACGCATCAGCAGCGGCTTCTTGCCGAAGCGGTCCGCGAGCCGGCCCCACCATGGCGCCGAGATCGCCGCCAGCAGGGTTGGCACCACGTAGAACGCGCCCGCAAGCCACGGCACATCGTTGTGCAGCGAACGCTGCAGGATCAGGGCGAAGAACGGCGGCATGCCCAGCGCCGCAAACGCGGCGATGAAATGGCACAGCATCACCACCGCGACCACCCGACGCGTGCTGGCGCTCATGCGGCCACCCTGAGGAAATTGGGGGCCCGCTTGCCGTAGAACTTGTTGACGTCGGTGGCGCCGGTCCGCGCCTTTTCGGCGAGCGACGCGGCGGTCAGCAGGTACTTCAGGTGCAGCCGGTCGTCGTCGAGCAGCACCTGGCGGGCGAAGGCGGTGTCTTCCCCCGCGGCGGCCAGGTCGGCAAGGACGGCCTCCACGTGGCGCCGCACGCGCGCGTAGCCAACCGCAGGGTCGGTGCCGCGACGCTGCGCCAGGCCTTCCACCAGCGCCGCGATGTTCAGCTGCAGCGTGATGGTGACGAACATCTGTGCCAGCGGCAACGCCGCGTCGACGCCGATGCGCTGGTCTTCCAGCCCGTCGAGGCGGGCCGCCAACGCCGGCCAGCGGCGCGCGAGCATGGCGCGGTCGATGCGCGCGGCATCGTTGTCCTTGAGCATCAGGCGCAGGCCTTCGTCGCCGTAGACCAGCATCGAGTTCTGCTGGTTCGATTCCAGCGCCACGCCATAACGCAGCCACAGCGTCAGGTGCAGCTGCAGGGTCAGCGCCAGGTAGGCATCGAGCCAGGCATCGAGATCGCCGCCGTGATAGCGGCCGGCGAGTTCCTCGGCCACGCACTGGCCACTGGCGGTTTCCGCCAGCAGGGCCGCGACCGGGGCCACCGTCTTGTCCGCCAGCTGCGGCTCGGGATAGCGGCGCAGGATATAGCCCAGGAACGGGCGCTGGTCGACATGGGCGCCATTGGCTTCGTCGGTCAGCAGCACCTGCCCGTGCAGGCCGGGTTCCTGGCGGACTATGTCGCCAAGCAGGGTCTGGATGCGATGGCCGTCGCCGATGGTGCTGGGCTTGATGGTGCGGATGTTCTTGGCGCCCAGCGTGCGGATCGTCAGCGGCAGCTTGATATGCCATGCGGGGGCGTCGAGCACGACCAGCGAGCGCACCGACAAGGTCGGCGACACGCGCAGGCAGGCGCGCGGCGCGCGGATGACGTGGCCGTCCAGCCCAGCTTCGGCCAGGAAGCCATCGAGGTGATGCTGCCAGACGAAGGGATGCACCGGCACCAGCGCATGCGAGCTGGCCAGCGCGGGATCGAGGCCGACCTCGGCGAAGTCCGGCCAGTTCGGGGGCAGGGCATCGCCGCTGGAATGGTGGCGCTCGCGCGGGACCGCGAGCCAGTTCAGCGCGAATGCCGGCTGGAACTCGGGCGCGTAGCGGGCCAGGTCATCGGCGGCAAAGCCCAGCTTGGCGCGCGCGGTGGGGT
Source organism: Cupriavidus taiwanensis (assembly GCF_900250075.1). Taxonomy (NCBI): domain Bacteria; kingdom Pseudomonadati; phylum Pseudomonadota; class Betaproteobacteria; order Burkholderiales; family Burkholderiaceae; genus Cupriavidus; species Cupriavidus taiwanensis. The sequence goes on along the minus strand of NZ_LT977071.1, from coordinate 1,220,562 downwards.
AGTAGGGATGATCGAGGAAGCCCGCGGCGCGATCGTAGTGCAGCATGCGCTGGTTCCAGGCGGGCAGCGCATGGCCAGCAGCGCGGTCAGCCTGCGCGAACCAGCGTGCGCGCTCGGCCATCGAGACGGCGCGATGCTCGACCGCGGCACGGCACTCCTCGGCGTAGGCGGTGAACAGGCGCGCATCTGCCTCGGGCAGGCCGCCGGCGAATGCGGCCAGGATGGACTCGACCTCATGCAGTGCGGAGAACTCGCCGTCGGCTTCATGCAGCAGGGGCAGGCGAGTCAGGCGCCAGTCCTGCATGTAGCGCGTCGGGCTGACCGGAAGCCACAGCGTGCCGGCGCCAAGGCGCGGGACACGCAGCCACTGCTGGCCGGCATCGAAACCATGCGCGGCACCCGGTACCGCGTCAGCGCCGTACAACTCGCCGCGGCTGGCGCAGGCACGCACGTCCTCGCGCAGCAGGGTGTCGACGACGCGCACGCAGATGTAGTCGACATCTGCGTTGGCAGCAGTGGCGGACCGGGACGGCTGCTGTTGCATGCGGGCGCTCATTGCGCGATCTCCCAGGCGAGCTTGCTGCTGGCCAGTTCCACCGCCGCGGCCAGACCCGCGCTGTCGGGACCGCTGCCGCGCAGCACGCCCAGGTAATCCTTGTTGGAGTTGGTCAGCTGGATGGCGTCGCCCACCTTGCGCAGGGGCTGGTAGGTCAGCCGGAGTCCGTTGCCCTCATGCTGGCTGTGTGCCGGCGCGTGCCGCAGCGTGCCTTCTGCCTGCGCAGTGAAATAGCGGATCCACGCCGCCCGCCTCGGCACTTCGAGCGCGGGCAGCGCCTCGCCCAGGTGCAGCCGCAAGACCTGTTCGAACAGCGGGAACTGCAGGGTGTCGGACAGCAGGAACTCGCGGTAGTCGCCGATGCTGCGGTAGTTGATCTCGATCAGCCGCGGGCCTTTCGCGGTCAGCACGTATTCGGTATGGCAGGCGCCGAAGCCGATGCCGAAGCGGCGGATGGTGTCCAGCACCTCGGCTTCGACCGAGGCCGGCAGGCCGGTGCCCCATACCGCTTCCATCTCAACGAAGTACGGCGGCGGCGACAGGGTCACGCGGAAGCCGCCCAGCGCGCGCAGCTCCTTGCCATCGCCCAGCGTTTCCAGCGTGTACAGCGGGCCCTCCAGGTATTCCTCCAGCAGCAATACCTGGCCCGGGTGCCGCGCCCAGATCGCGCCGCAATGCTCGGCCAGCTCGGCGTGGCTGCGCGCCAGGCTGACCTGCTGGCTGGCCACGCCTTCGCGCGGCTTGACGATGCACGGCATCGGCACGTCGGCCAGCGCGGCCAGGCTGGCGCTGTCGCAAACGACGGCGTGCCAGAGCGTGTCGATTCCCGACTCTGCCAGGCGCCGCCGCATCTCGGCCTTGTTCTTGGCGGCATAGGCGGTGCGCCAGTCCTTGCCGGGCAGGCCAAAGTACGCCGAGGCGATCGCCGTGGCCGCCTGCAGGTGATCGCTATTCGAAAACACGGCTGCGGGCTTGCCGCCGCGGCGCGTGATGGCATCGATCACCGCCAGCGGGTTGAAGACATCGCACGGGACGATGTCGTCCGGGTAGGCGGGCAGGCCGGCGCCGGCAAAGTGTGCGCGATGGGCATCGGCACAATCCGTCAATAAGACGACGGCGCGCCCGAGCGCGCGTGCCGCCGGCAGGAATCCTTCGTTGACGGCGGGGGTCGGTACGTGAGCGAGTACGAAAATCTCTTGCATGAGTCGGGTCTCAGGTGGATGTGCGGGGGAGCGCAATGAGCAATGCAGGGGATACGAAGCAGCCGAATCATGCTAATGCGACTCATTCTCATGCTCAACTCGGTGAACGCCTGTCAGGGACATCTGCCATGGCCACTCCGGCCGTTTGTTCCGTATTCGCGTGTCATACACAGCACATCATCCAGGGCCGGGACATATGTCCGGCAGCCACTTTGTGCTAGTAGAGCCACTTATCAAGGCGGTTTCGCCACTACGGGTCTTGGCCTGTTATTGAGAATCAGTTACATTACGCGTCCGCCGTGATGCTCGTTTTTTCCCAGCCGGCTTGTCATGGCTGGCCCGAGACCGAACGCCTATGCCCCCAAAGTTCCTGCTCATGCTTGCCGTCTTCCCGCTTTATCAGGCATGGGACCTGTACCAGCTGGTCAGCAGCGGGCCGTCGTTCCACTTCTATGCCGAAACCGCCGCGACGCTTGCGTTCCTGGTGATCCTCGGCATCGTGATCGGCGAGCGCCGACGCGCCTTGCACGCGTTCGAAACGCTCAAGCATTCAGCCGATGCCGCAGTGCGCGCCGCGGCCGAACGCGACGCGGCCGCGCAACGGTCCACACGCGACTTTCTGCAATCGATGCAGGAGCAGTTCGAGCGCTGGGGCCTGACTCCGGCCGAAAGGGACGTCGCGCTACTGCTGGTCAAGGGCCTGTCTCTGGAAGAAATCGCCGGGGTGCGCGAGACCGGGGCCAAGACCGTGCGGCAGCACGCCGCCAATCTTTATGCCAAGGCCAAGGTGAACGGGCGCCATCAGCTGGCGGCCTTCTTCTTCGAAGACCTGTTGGCGCCGCGTCCCGGTAGTGGATCGTAGGTCGATCACATCGGCGCGTCTGGCCTGGCCAGGCCTTGCCTACACCGCGGCCAGCAAGTCGTCCGTATGCACCATCAGTTCACGGACTTGCCGCAGCGTCGCGTACTGGTCGAGCACGGCACGCCAGCCGGGCGCTTCCAGCAGCGCATGCCAGACCGGCTCAAGCGCGCGCGCGTCCGCAGGCGGTGTCGCCGTCAGCGCCGCGGCGAAATCGAGCGTCGGCGTTGCCGACAGCAATTGCATCCGGCTCGCGGCGCCGAGCAGGCGTGGGGTCGGCTCGGCAGGGGCGTCGCAGCAATAGAGCACCGTGCGGGACAGCGCAGAGGGAGCCGAGGGCAGGGCGCACAGCGCGGCGCCGCGCAGCGGCACCGTGCCTTGCCGGGTCGCAAACGGATAAACGACGTCCTTGTCCGCATGCGCAAGCAGTCGCAAGCCGCGCAGCAGCCGCGGAAAATCCGTAGTCGCAGCATCGACGGAGGCCTTGACTTCGACCAGCAGGCACACATCCCAGGCCGGCGTGCCGGCGGCGGTGTCTTCTGTTGCGGCAGATCGCCGGAGCAGCACCACATCCCATTCGCTTTTGGCGTGCTGATGCGCGGCCGGGATCGCGGCCGGTACGCGCATCGACGTCACCACGCGGTAGGGTGCCGATGCACCCGCCGCGGCGTTAAGCCGCTGCGCCAACGCCTCGAGCGCCCGCGCGGCCAGCGCCTCGGCGGCATCGCCACGCTGCCGCGAGGACCGTCCCTGCGCGACGGCGGAAGCGCTGCCCGAACGTGGACCGTATCGTTCCCACAGCGTCCGGTATTCCACGACGAGCGCGTTCGACGCCAGCGCATCAAGGCGCTGCAGACGCGCCAGCGCCGGGTGTTCCAGCAGTTGGGCCAGGCCGCGTGCTTGCGGTGGTTCGCCCGCCACGGCGGGCGTGTGCGCCATCTCCAGCAGTCGCTGGACGGTGTCGTGGAGTTCGTTCCAGGCTTGGGCACCGGCGCACGCATGCAGCCGCGCCAGCGCCTCGCGTTGCGGGCCTGGGCCGAGGCCTTGCTGCTTGCCGGGATGCGCGACCGCATTGACGGCGGCGCGGACGGCGCGGCGGTCCTGGTCCGCGCGCGCTGACAGCGACGCGTACTCCCGCACCGGCGCGGCCCGATGCCGCAGCACCATCGCCTGGAACACCGGATCGCCGCCATCCGCGCGCATCGCTTCCCGCACCATGCGCGCGAGCGCGCCGGTAAAGCGGTCTTTCAAGGCTGCATCCGGCGTCTGGCGACGCGCCAGCGCGGCGCGGGCCTGTTCGATCACGAGTGCGAGCGTCGTCGCCGGGCTGGCATCCAGGGGCGGCACGGAGGCATCGTCAAGTTCGGGCAGGCAATAGCGGCGCGGAACGGCGCCCAGCGCCGCATCGAGCAAGGCATGTGGTGACAGCGGAGGCTTGTCCATATCCCAGGGGGCGTGGCATGAATCAGGCCTGAAGTCTCCGGCAATCCGGGGCCGGTTGTCCATCGGAGCGGGTTGGCGGGGGCGGTTCCAGCGTTTCCTCCGGGCGGCGCCGAATGACCTGGCAGGGATCACCCGGATGCCAATCCGAAAGGCCGCCCGCCATCCCAACTGCCTTATTCCAGGCGAAAGCCGGTCTGCTTGATGGCCAGCGCCCATTTCTTCTGCTCGGCGGCCATGAAGGTAGCGAACTGGTCCGGAGAGCTGCTGCTGGCCGGGTCGTAGCCCTTGCCGGCGAGTTGCTGGCGCACGCCGGGCGCATTCAGTGCCTTCTCGATTTCCTTGCCCAGCAGCGCGACGATCTCCTTCGGCGTGCCGGCGGGCGCCACCAGGCCGTACCACTCGCTTGCCTCGATGCCAGGGAAGCCGGCCTCGGCCATGGTCGGGATGTCAGGGAACAGCGGCAGGCGCTGCTTGCTTGCCACGGCAATCCCCTTGAGCTGGCCGCCCTTCACGAAGGGCATTACCGCCGGCACGCCGTGGAACATCATCTGGATGTGGCCGCCGACCATGTCGGTCAGGGCCTGCGGGCCGCCCTTGTAGGGAGCGTGGACGATGTTGACGTGGGCCATCTCCTTGAACACCTCGCTCACCACGTTCTGCTGGGTCCCGGGGCCGACCGATGCATAGCTCAGCTTGCCGGGCTCGGCTTTCGCCCGTGCCACCAGTTCCTTGACCGAGCCGGCCACCGATGGATTGACCACCAGCATGTAGGGCGAGCTCGCCATCAGTCCCAGCGGCGCGAAATCCTTGCCCAGGTCGAACGGCAGGTTCTTCTGCAGGCTGGCATTGATGGCCATGGGCGCGCTGGCCACCAGCAGCGTGTAGCCATCGGGCACGGCCTTGGCGCCCATGCCGGCGCCGATGTTCCCGGTGGCGCCCGGCCGGTTGTCGACCACGAACTGCTGGCCGAGGCTCGCGCTCATCTTCTCGGCCACGGTCCGGGTCACGGTATCGACGCCACCGCCGGCCGGCCACGGCACGATGATGCGCACGGGGCGGTTCGGGTAGCCACCCTGGGCCAGCGCGCTGGCGGCGCAGGCGGCAAGAGCAATGGCACCCAGGGCGTGTCCGACGCGATGCAGTGTGGATTTCATGGTTTGTCTCCTTGTTTGCTCTGATGGTCCCCGCGCCGCCACGGGCGGGGCCTCTACACCATTTATCTTCAGGCAGCCACGGCGGGCCCGCTTGCCTCGTGCCGGACCTCGCCGCTCTCCCATTGCGCCATCAGCCGGTCCCAGCGGGTGCGCACGGCGGCCAGGTTGCGCACCTTGACGTGGCCATAGCCGCGGATCTCCATCGGCAGGCGCGCGATCTCGAGCGCCAGGTCCAGGTTCTGCGCGGAGAGTTTCTGCAGCAGTCCCTCGATGCAACGGCGGTATTCGGCGATCAGCGCACGCTCTGCCTTGCGCTCGGCGGTATAGCCGAACGGGTCGAGTGCCGTGCCGCGCAGCCCGCGGAAGCGGGCCAGCACCCCGAAGGCCGTGCGCATCCACGGGCCGTAGGCGCCCTTGAGGGGTTGCCCGTCCTGGTTCTTCCTGGCGAACAGGGGCGGCGCGAGGTGGTGCACCAGGCGGACCTTGCCTTCGAACATCGACTCGATCTGCTTGCGGAATGCGGCGCCGGTGTGCAGGCGGGCCACCTCGTACTCGTCCTTGTAGGCCATCAGCTTGAACAGCGAGCGCGCCACGGCTTCGGTCATGCGGGTGCCGCCAACAACCGATTCCGCCATTTTCACGCGGCCGACAAACGACTCGTATTGCGCCGCATAAGCCCGGTTCTGGTAGCCGGTTAGAAACTCGGCGTGCTGCTTCAGCAGTTCCTCCACGGGCAGCTTGCGCACGAACTGGATCACCTGTGCGTCGGCGGCGCGCACCGGGACGCGTGACATGTCGTGCGCGCACATCCGGCCCCATTCGAACGCGGCCTGGTTGCTGTCCACCTGCACGCCGTTGAGCTCGATGGCACGCATCAGCGCGGCATGCGACAGCGGCACGCGTCCCTTCTGCCAGGCGTAGCCCAGCATCATCAGGTTGGCGTAGATGGACTGACCCATCACGCCCTTTGCCACCTGTTCGGCGTCAAAGCTGCCAAGCTGGCCGTTGCCGACAGCCTGCGCGATGCGGCCCACGGCCTCCGCGGTCTGTGCGTCCCAGTCCGGATTGCGCACAAAGGCGGCGGTGGGGGTGACATGGCTGTTGAGCACGACATAGGTGCGCCCAGGCGACATGGCGGCAAGCGTCGCCTTGCTGGCTGCCACCACCGTGTCGCAGCCAATCACCAGGTCGGCCATCGCGATATCCACCCGGCTGGCATGCAGGGCATCCGGGCTGGCAGCGATCTGGATGTGGCTCCAGGTGGAACCGCCCATCTGTGCCATGCCGGTGGCGTCCTGGGTGATGACGCCTTTGCCTTCGAGGTGCGCGGCCATGCCAAGCACGCCGCCGATCGTCACGATGCCGGTACCGCCGATGCCCGCCACGACGATGCGTCGCGGCGTCGCCGCGTCGGGCAGGGCGGGCATCGGGATGTCGCCCGGCGCCGGATGGCGCGTGGCTGCTGTCGACGGCTGCCTGAGCTGGCCGCCCTCGACGGTGACGAAGCTGGGGCAGAAGCCCTTGGTACAGGAGAAATCCTTGTTGCAGGTATCCTGGTTGATCTTGCGCTTGCGGCCGAATTCCGTCTCCACCGGCTGCACGGCCAGGCAGTTGCTCTCCACCGAGCAGTCGCCGCAGCCTTCGCACACCAGTTCATTGATGACCACGCGCTTGGCGGGATCGGCCATGGTGCCGCGCTTGCGCTCGCGGCGCTTCTTGGTGGCGCAGGCCTGGTCGTAGATGATCGCCGTGACGCCGCTGACGTCGCGCAGTTCGCGCTGTACGGCATCGAGTTCGTCGCGGTGGCGCACCGTGACCCCCGTTGCCAGGTTGGCGACACCCTTGTACTTGTCCGGTTCATCCGTGACCACCACGATCTGCCTGGCGCCCTCGGCGGCCAGCTCGCGCGACATCGCTGGCACGTCAAGCTGCCCGTCCACCGGCTGGCCACCGGTCATCGCCACGGCGCTGTTGAACAGGATCTTGTAGGTCATGTTCACGCCGGCATGGATGGACTGGCGCACCGCCAGCAGGCCGGAGTGGTTGTAGGTGCCGTCGCCCAGGTTGGCGAACATGTGGTTGCGCTTGCTGAAGGGTGCCTGGCCCATCCAGTGCACGCCTTCGCCGCCCATCTGCGACCACGAGGTGGTGGAACGGTCCATCCACACGACCATGCCGTGGCAGCCGATGCCCGCCGTCGCGACCGAGCCTTCCGGCACGCGGGTGCTGGTGTTGTGCGGGCAGCCCGGGCAGAACCATGGCAGGCGGTCGGTGCCGCGCGAGTCGCCCTGGGCGGTGGCGCGTTCCCTGGCCTCGATTTCCTTCAGGCGCACGTCCATGCGCGCCGCCACATCGGCCGGCACGCCGAGCAGCCTGAGGCGCTGGGCGATGGCCTTGGCCACCAGTGCCGGCGACAGGTCGGCCTTGGCGCGCAGCAGCCAGTCCTCGGCCGGCCGTGGATGGCTCCATTCGCCGCCCACGCCGTCGGTGTGGTGGTACTTGCCGAAGACGGCCGGGCGAGCGGCGGGGGGATAGTGGTACAGCTCGTCCTTGAGCTGCTGCTCGATCAGGGGGCGCTTTTCCTCCACCACCAGCACTTCGCGCAGGCCGTGCGCGAACTCGCGCACGCTGAGCGATTCCAGCGGCCACACCACGCTGACCTTGTGGACCCGGATGCCGAGCGCGCGACAGGCGGCGTTATCGAGCCCGAGGTCAAGCAGGGCCTGGCGCGTATCGCTGTAGGCCTTGCCGCTGGCAATGATGCCCAGCCGGTCGTTGGGGCCCTCGACCACGTTGCGGTTCAGGCGGTTGCTGCGCACATAGGCGAGTGCCGCCGGCCACTTGAACTCCATCATGCGCGCCTCGGCCGCGAGCGGATCGTCCGGCCAGCGGATATGCAGGCCGCCCGCGGGCATCGTGAAGTCTTCCGGCAGCAGGATGCGGACCCGGTCCGAGTCGGTGACCACCGAGGCGCCCGATTCCACCACCTCCTGCACGGTCTTCATGCCGGACCACAGGCCGCTGAACCGGCTCATGGCGAAGGCATGCACGCCGAGGTCCAGGATGTCCTGCACGTTGGACGGAAAGAACACCGGCAGGCCGCACGCGATCAGGGTGTGGTCGCTCTGGTGCGCCAGCGTGCTGCTCTTGGACACGTGGTCGTCGCCGGCCAGCGCGATCACGCCGCCCAGCCGCGAGGTGCCAGCCAGGTTGGCGTGCTTGAGCGCATCGCCGCTGCGGTCGACGCCGGGGCCCTTGCCGTACCAGATGCCGAACACGCCGTCGTACTTCTTGCTGGCCGCATCGAAGTCGAGTTGCTGCGATCCCCACACGGCGGTCACGCCAAGCTCTTCGTTGACGCCGGGCTTGAAGACCACATGGTTGTCGGCGAGATACTTCTTTGCCTGCCACATGGCCTGGTCATAGGTGCCTAGCGGCGAGCCGCGGTAGCCGGAAATGAAGGCCGCGGTGTTGTGGCCCGCCATCGTGTCGCGCCGCCGCTGCAGCAGTGGCAGCCGCACCAGGGCCTGCACGCCGCTCATGTAGGCGCGGCCGGATTCCAGCGCGTACTTGTCGTCGATCGACACTGCTTCCATGGCCTGCCGGGCTGCGTCGGGGAGTATTGGAGCGTTCATGGGACGGAATCAGCCAGTATGGGGTTGCGTAGGGGCGGCCGGCGCCTGCCGGTGGCCCGGTTCTCTGTGATGTTGTCGTGGATTCGGCTAGGCCGGGAACGGGATGGCGAGCTGCCTGCCCAGCGCGGTCAGCTCGCAGGCGATGGCGTCGGGCAACGCGATGCCGTGCTCGCGCCCGTCAAGTTCGAGGGCATTGCCGCGATGGCCCGGAAGCCTTGCATCGCCGCCGCCGGCGGCAAGGTAGTTGCCGCTCCAATGGGCCATGTAGTCGGCAAATATGCGCTGGCCGGCGAAGGCATCGGGCCTGACGAGCCAGACAAAGCCGCCCTGGCGGCCGACGGCGCCGGCACTGCCGACGTGATTGCGCTCGGGGGAGAGCGAGTCGGCGGTGGCGGTGAGGGCGCCTGCCAGGCACTCCACCATCATGGCAATGCCGATGCCCTTGTGCCCCCCTGTGGGCAGCAGCGAGCCGGCCAGCGCACGCTGTGCATCGGTGGTTGGCTGGCCCTCGGCGTCGAGCGCCCAGCCCTCGGGAATGGCTTTGCCCTCGCGGGCGGCCAGCAGGATATGGCCGCGCGCGGCGACACTGCAGGCCACGTCGAACACGATGGGTGCATGGCCAGGCAGGGGGCAGCCGAAGGCGATGGGGTTGTGGCCGATGGCCGGGCGGGCGAAGCCCTGCATGCCCAGCACGGGCGGCGTGCGCTGACCGACCAGGCAGAACGCGCCCGCCTCGGCGGCCAGCAGGGCATGGATGCCCAGCGCGCCGAGGTGGCCGCACGACTGCACCGCAACCAGCACGGATGCGCTCGATGCCAGCGCCTCCAGGCCAAGCTGCACCGCGTGCGGCCCGGCGATCTGGCCCATGGCGCCGTCCGCGTCCAGCACGATGCCGCCGGCGAAGCTGCGGTGAGACATCGCGGCGCTCGGGTTAAAGTCGCCGGCACGCAGACGCTCGACATACGAGGGCACGCGCGTCATGCCATGGGTCTTGTAGCCGCGCAGCTCGCTGCGAACCAGCACGGTGGCGGCCTGGAGGGCATGCTCGCGCGCCACGCCGCACGCTTCGAAAACAGCAGACGTCCAGCGCTCCAGGCCCTGTACGCTCCATCGCTTGGTCATGAGGACTTCTCCCGCACGATCATCAGCCGCTCTGAAAAGGGGGCGGCGTAGACCGACTGGTAGTAAAGCGGCTGGTCGCGCAGCGTATAGCCGCGCAGTTCCATGATAAAGGCCGGCGCGTCGGCTTTCAGCCCGATCTCGCGCGCCGCCGTGGCAGGCGCCGGGCCGAAGCGGATCCACTGGTCCACGCGCAAGGTCGGCAGCGACAGCCGCTGGCCGATCAGTTCGCGCAGGTTCTTCTCCAGCGCGTCGCGGTCCAGGCCGCCGAGCTGGGCGAAGTCCTCGTCGCGCAGCCAGAACTCGCTGTACAGGTCCAGGCGCCCGCCCACGCTGATCACGCGCTCGATGCGCACCCAGCCATCGCCGCCGAGGAACTCGGACCATGGCCCCGGGCGCTTGATGCGCTTGACAGAGCGGGCGTGCACGTAGGACGGCAGCTCGTTGCCCTGCTCGTCGCGAAAGCGCAGGTAGCGCACATCCGCGGGCGCCACGCGGGTGCCGGAAACAAAGGTACCCCGCCCCTGCTCGCGCGTGATCAGTCCGGAGTGCTTCAGCCGGATCAGCACCTTCTGGATGGTGCCCACACTCACGCCGTGCATGGCGGCCAGCTCGCCTTCTGACGGCAGGCGGTCACCCTCGCGCAGTGCGCCGGATTCGATGGAGCGGATGATCGCGTCGGAGACGCTGTTAAGTTTGGTCATGGTTGCTCAGAGGCTCAGTGCGAATCGACTGATCGCGGTCTCCCGGATATCGAGCACCTCGCTGGTCAGCCGCGTGCCGGATGCGACGTCCGTCGCATAGCCGTACAGCCGTTCGCCGAGGTCGGAGATCTTCTCTCCGCGTTGCAGGACGCCGCTGACGTCGAAGTCAATGTTGTCGGCCATGGTGTGCAGGGTATTGACGTTGCCGCACACCTTGACCGTCGGTGCCACCATGCTGCCGATCGGATTGCCCACCCCCGTGCCGAAGAAGGTCAGCTGGCATCCGCCGGCAGCCAGCGCAGTGAGATTTTCCACGGCCGCGGCCGGTGCGTCCATGAAATGCAGGCCTTTCTGCTGCGGTGCCTCGCCGTAGCGCAGCACGCCCACCAGCGGGCTGGTGCCGGCCTTGGCCATGGCGCCCAGCGCCTTTTCTTCGACGGTGGTCAGGCCGCCGCGCTTGTTGTCGGGCGAAGGCTGGTCCTCGCGCATGTCGACGCCGCGCGAGATGGCCAGATTCTCCATGTTGCGCACGGCGGTGACGAAGGCCTCGCGCACACGCCCGTCTGCGGCGCGTTCCGCGAACAGGTGATCGGCGCCGATGAACTCCGACGTTTCCGAGATGATCACGGTCCCGCCCTCGGCGATCAGCATGTCGGCCATGCGGCCGATCACCGGGTTGCAGCTCAGGCCCGAGGTGGTATCGGACCCGCCGCACTCCACGCCGATCACCAGCGACGACACCGGGCATGGCACGCGGCGCGCGCGGGACGCGGCCAGGACAAGTCGTGTGGCCTTGCGGGTGCCGTCGGCAATGCAGTCAACGGTGCCGTTGGGCTGCAAGTGCACGCGCTCGACCGGCTTGCCGCTGAGCTGGATGCGGCGCGCCACTTCTTCGGTCGACGACGGCTCCAGGCCCACCAGCAGCACCGCGGCGACGTTGGGGTTGCGCCCCAGGCCGGCCAGCGACTCGAAGGCGAAGTCCAGGTCGGCGCCGAACTGCCCGCGCACGAACAGCGTGGTGACGGGAATGCAGCCACCCACTGTGCGGGCAATGGTGCGGGTCACCGGATTGCAGTTGTCCATCACGGAGACCACGGCGACCCAGTTGCGCACCCCGACCGCGCCGTTCTCGCGCGGGTATCCGAGGAAGGTTGTTGCCATCTGCATTACCCCTTGTGCAGGTCGCCGCGGGCGCGCGCCGACTCGATGTTGTGAACATGCATGTGTTCGCCGGCGCGCACAGCGCGGCTGGCGCGGCCGATGACCTGGCCGTACTTCAGGATGGTTTGTCCCGCTACCGTGTCGGCGATGCAGATCTTGTGGCCGAACGGCACGTCCTGCAGCAGCACCAGCCTGCCTTGCCGCTCGCCTTCGAGCGCACAGGATTCGCCGGCTTCGCCGGCGTCCAGCAGGGTGGCCACATTGTCGGCGGGGTTCAGTACGATGGCTCGTGGCATTTCGATCAACTCCTGTATAGGTGTTGGGATCCAATGTAGAAAGACTACGGGTTGATGGTCAAGCGAAAATCTGGCTTATCAGCGAAAACCACTACTCCCCAAGCGTAAGTCCTATATAGAAGTTTGTTGACATCGATGCGGCCGCTGTCTATCGTCCTGACAACGGCGATGTTGTCAGCGCCGGAACATCGACGCTGTGAATCAACGGAGAAAGCCGACATGAAGGTCATGTCACACAAGGAGAAGATCGCGAAGTTGCAGGCCCTGCGCGCGCGCCTGGACCCGCTGGAGGATTTCGGGCTGTGGTTCTGGGCCGGCATGACGGCCGGTACCCATGCCGTCAATGCAGCACTGCACGAGGCCCGCATCACGCTGGACGACGACTGCTTCCCGACGCAACCGGGCGTGTACCTGGTGCCTCAGCCCGACGGCAGCCTCAAGGCGGCGTTGCGGCCGCTGGGCGACGTCCTGCATGTCGGCCGCCCGAAAGTGGAGGGGCCGGTGCCTGCTGATATCGCCGAAATGATGGAGGCGATGGAGCACATCGAGCACCACCGGGATCCTTGCCTGCGCGAGGGGCTGGCGCCGACTGCCGACATTGCGGCGGGTTGTGACGCCGCGCTGCGCCGTTGCCTTGACCTGCTGGAGGCGCGCCTGGAGGGGAATTGCCATGGACATTGAACAGCACATGGCAATGGCGTGCAGCATCGAGGCATCGCTGCGCAAGTGCACCAGCGCGGACTACGAGATGACCATCGAGGGCGCGATGCTGGCCGGCACGCACTGGCTCAACGCGCTGCTGCACAAGCTCGGCGCCACGTCGCGGCAGGCGGATGTGTTCCACACGTACCTGTTGACGGTCAATGAATTCCGGCGGCTCGCGGTAGCGGCGGAAAGACCGATGCAGGCGCTGGCTGCGATCGAAGATGCCCGCGCGCCATTCGTGCGCGGCAACCACCCCGGCGGCGAAGCGGCCGCCGAACGCGCGCTGGAACTGTTGTCGCTGATCCGTGCGACGGCGCAGTGCGCGGTCCAGGCTTTCGCGCAAGACGCAGACGCAGCAAGCAACACGTAGAAAGACAGGAAAAGGAGACAGCAGTGAAGGCAGTCCGTGTAGTGCCGGGCCCCGAGGGCGGCAAGGTCGAAGTGCAGGATATCCCCGTGCCGGCGGCGGCAGCGGGGCAGGTACTGGTGAGGGTGCGCGCGGCGGGCCTGAACCGTGGCGAAATCAACCAGGCGAAGGAGCTACGGTCGGGCAACACCATCACGACCGGCGTCGAGTTTGCCGGCGAGGTGGCGGAAGTCGGCGAGGGTGTCAACGGCTGGCGCGTGGGCGACCGCGTGATGGGCCATGGCCGCGGCTGCCAGGCGGAGTACGTGGTGGCCGATCCGATGGCGCTGATCCCGGTGCCGGATGGCCTGTCGTGGATCGATGCCGCGGCGTTCCCGAACGTCTTTATCACTGCGCATGACGCACTGGTTACGAACGGCCGCCTGGTGGCCGGCGAGGCGGTACTGGTCAACGGCGCCTCGGGCGGCGTGGCGATGGCGGCGATCCAGATCGCCTCGCTGATGGGTGCGCGGCCCGTGATCGCGTCGTCGCGCTCGGCCGCCAAGCTGGACAAGATCAGCCAGTTCGGCGTGGACGTCGGCATCGATGCGTCGTGCGAAGACCAGGTCGAGGCGGTCATGGCAGCCACCGGCAACAAGGGTGTCGACATCATCATCGACACGGTAGGCGGTCCGGTATTCGAAGCCAATATGCAAAGCCTCGCGGTCAAGGGCCGCCTGGTAAACATCGCGCGGCTGGGTTCCGCGACCGCGCAGATCGACCTGACGCAGCTCTGGCTCAAGCGCCTGCAGCTGATTGGCGTGACCTTCCGCACCCGCACTGAACAGGAGCGGCTGGAGTGCATCCAGGCCTGCGCCCGCGACATGCTGCCATTGTTGCGCGCGGGCCGCGTGCGGCTGCCGATCGACCGGACCTTTGCCATGACCGACATCGACGCTGCCCACGCATACATGAAGCAAGACCAGCACGTCGGCAAGATCGTATTGCTGATCGACTGAATCCACAGAGAAGCCTGAGACAAGAGGAGACATGATGACAATCCAGATCAAGCCGCTGACCGGCTCCGTGGCGGCAGCCGTGACCGGTATCGACCTGAACCAGCCGCTCGACGATGCCAGCTTCGAGACCCTGCACCGAGCCTTCCTCGCGTATGGCGTGCTGGTGTTCCGCGACCAGCATCTTCAGCCTGCGGCCCAGGTCGCGTTTGCCAGGCGTTGGGGCAAGCCGGTGCAGGGCAACCCGTTGCTGAAGGGTCTGACAGAGTTCCCGGAACTGGCCCAGGTCACCAAAATCCCGAAGGAAACCGCCTCGACCGAGGCCTGGCATTCGGACTCGATCTATACCGAGGTGCCGCCCAAGATCTCGATCCTCTCGGCAGTGACCATCCCCGTCGGCGGCGACACCATGTGGTGCAACCAGTATGTCTCGTACGACCGCCTGTCGCCGGCGATGCAGCGCATGATCGAAGGGCTGCGGGCCCGGTTCTCTGGCGCGCGGCTGGCCAAGATGACTGGTTCGGACAAGGTCCCCACGGCGGTCCACCCGATCGTGCGCACGCACCCGGAGACGGGGCGCAAGGCGCTCTATGTAGGCCACCCGGATACCGCGCAGTGCATCGAAGGCATGACCGAGGCGGAGAGCCGTCCGCTGCTCGACTTCCTGTATGAGCACTCGGTGACGCCGGACAACGTCTACCGCCATATGTGGCAACAGGGCGATGTACTGATGTGGGACAACCGCTGCACCATGCACTATGCCGTACATGACTACGGCAACGCCGAGCGGGTACTGAACCGCGTCACGCTGGAAGGGGAAGTGCCCCGCTGAGGCGTACCGCCAATACCGGCGCCCTTTGCCTGAGATCCGGCAGGTGGCGCCCGGCACCAAGGGCCTGTCCGGCTTGCGGACGGGACCAAACGGAGACTGATATGCAGATAGGGATCCCGACTGAGACGCGGGCGGGGGAAGCGCGTGTTGCCGCGACACCGGAGACCGTCAAGAAGTACGTCGCCCAGGGCCACAAGGTGGTGGTGCAGGCCGGCGCCGGCCTGAACGCCAGCCAGCCCGACAGCGCGTATGAGGCGGTCGGCGCCACCATCGGCAGCGCCGCCGACGCGCTCGGCGCGCAGATGGTGCTCAAGGTGCGCGCACCCGATGCCGCCGAACTGGCGCAGATGAAGCCCGGCGCGGTGCTGGTGGGCATGCTCAATCCCTTCGATGCCGAGAACAACGCGCGCATGTCCGCCGCGAACATCACCGCCTTCGCGCTCGAAGCCGCGCCGCGCACCACGCGCGCGCAGAGCATGGACGTGCTGTCGTCGCAGGCCAATATCGCCGGCTACAAGGCCGTGCTGGTGGCCGCGCACCACTACCAGCGCTTCATGCCGATGCTGATGACCGCCGCCGGCACCGTCAAGGCCGCGCGCGTGCTGATCCTGGGCGCCGGCGTCGCCGGCCTGCAGGCCATCGCCACCGCCAAGCGCCTGGGCGCGGTGATCGAGGCGTCCGACGTGCGCCCCGCGGTCAAGGAGCAGATCGAATCGCTCGGCGGCAAGTTCCTCGACGTGCCGTTCCTGACCGACGAAGAGCGCGAGATCGCGCAGGGCGTGGGCGGCTACGCGCGCCCGATGCCGCCGGACTGGATGAAGCGCCAGGCCGAGCTGGTGCACCAGCGCGCGCTCCAGGCCGACATCGTCATCACCACCGCGCTGATCCCGGGCCGCAAGGCGCCGGTGCTGCTGCAGGAAGCGACCGTGCGGCAGATGAAGCCGGGCTCGGTGGTGGTCGACCTGGCCGCCGCGCAGGGTGGCAACTGCCCACTGACGGTGGCCGACCAGGTGGTCAACCACAACGGCGTGATCCTGATCGGACATACCAACCTGGCCAGCATGGTCGCGGCCGACGCCTCGGCGCTCTATGCCCGCAACGTGCTGGACTTCCTCAAGCTGGTCGTCGACAAGGACGGCCAGTTCACGCTCAACCTCGAAGACGACATCGTCGCCGCCTGCCTGATGACGGGACGCAAGCAAGCGGCGCTGGCCGGCTGATGCAAGGAGACCTCAATGGAAATGGTTAGCCACACGGTGATCAACCTGATCATCTTTGTCCTGGCGATCTACGTGGGCTACCACGTGGTCTGGACCGTTACCCCCGCGCTGCATACGCCGTTGATGGCGGTGACCAATGCCATCTCGGCCATCATCATCGTCGGCGCCATGCTGGCCGCCGGCCTGACCGAGGGCTATGTTGGCCGCGCAATGGGCACGCTGGCGGTGGCGCTGGCGGCGGTCAATGTGTTCGGCGGCTTCCTGGTCACCCAGCGCATGCTGGAGATGTTCAGGAAGAAGGCACCCAAGGCGCAGGCTGAAGCAATTGGGCAGCCTGGCGGCAAACTGTCGGAGGTAGCGCAATGAACGGCCTGTCGATGAATCTGGTGACGCTGTCTTACCTGGGCGCGTCGGTCTGCTTTATCCAGGCGCTCAAGGGGCTGTCACACCCGACCACCGCGCGGCGCGGCAACGGCTTCGGCATGGCCGGCATGGCGGTGGCGGCACTCACCACGGTGGCGCTGATCTTCAAGCTGAAGAGCGAGCTGCTGTCCGGCCAGGCGGATGCATCAGCGCCCGGCACCGGCCTGGCGCTGATACTGGCCGCGCTGGTGGTGGGCGGCGGCATTGGCGCCTACGTGGCCAGGAAAGTGCAGATGACCAAGATGCCCGAGCTGGTGGCGGCGATGCACTCGCTCATCGGCCTGGCGGCGGTGTTTATTTCGGTGGCGGCAGTGGCGGAGCCCGCCGCGTTCGGCATCACCGCTGCCGGTTCGCGTGATATCCCGCTCGGCAACCGGATCGAGCTGTTCATTGGCTGCTTTGTCGGCGCGATCACGTTCTCGGGCTCGGTGATCGCCTTCGGCAAGCTGGCCGGGCGCTACAAGTTCCGCCTGTTCCAGGGCGCGCCGGTGGTGTTCGCCGGCCAGCACGTGCTGAACCTGGCGCTGGCGGTGGCCATGGTGGGCTTCGGCATCGCCTTCTTCATGACGCAGGAATGGCTGCCGTTCCTGGTGATGCTGGCAATTGCCTTCGTGCTGGGCGTGCTGATCATCATCCCGATCGGCGGCGCCGACATGCCGGTGGTGGTGTCGATGCTGAACTCGTACTCTGGCTGGGCGGCGGCGGGCATCGGCTTCTCGCTGAACAACCCGATGCTGATCATCGCCGGCTCGCTGGTGGGTTCGTCCGGTGCCATCCTCTCGTACATCATGTGCAAGGCGATGAACCGCTCGTTCTTCAACGTGATCCTGGGCGGCTTCGGCAGCGATGCCACGGCCGCAAGCGGGCCGGCAGCGCAGGCGCAGCGCAACGTCAAGTCGGGTTCGGCCGATGACGCCGCCTTCCTGATGGGCAATGCGGAGACGGTCATCATTGTGCCTGGCTACGGCCTGGCGGTGGCGCGCGCCCAACACGCGCTCAAGGAGCTGACCGAAGCCCTCACGGAAAAGGGCGTAACCGTGAAATACGCGATCCACCCGGTGGCGGGCCGCATGCCGGGCCACATGAACGTGCTGCTGGCCGAGGCCGAGGTGCCGTACGACCAGGTCTTCGAGATGGAAGACATCAACAGCGAGTTCGGCCAGGCCGACGTGGTGCTGGTGCTGGGCGCCAACGACGTGGTCAACCCGGCGGCCAAAACCGATCCCAAGTCGCCGATCGCCGGCATGCCGATCCTGGAGGCGTACAAGGCCAAGACCATCATCGTCAACAAGCGCTCGATGGCCGCCGGCTACGCCGGCCTGGACAACGAGCTGTTCTACATGGACAAGACCATGATGGTGTTCGGCGACGCCAAGAAGGTGGTCGAGGACATGCTCAAGGCCGCCTGAGCCGCAGCATTCGCAGCAATACAGAGGAGACAAGCAATGAACCAGCAAGGACGCGAGCTCGGCCTGTTTGCCGATCTGGACGGCAAGGTAGCGCTGGTAACCGGGGCCTTTGGCGGCCTGGGCCTGCACTTTGCGCAGACGCTGGCGCGCGCAGGCTGCAAGGTGGCACTGGCTGGCCGGCGCGTGGCCGAAGGCGAGGCCGTGCTGGCCGACCTGCGCAGACAGGGCGGGCAAGGCTGCGTGGTGCCGCTCGACGTCAGGGATCCGGCATCGGTCGGTGCCGCGTTCCAGGCGGCGCACCGGCAGCTGGGACCGGTCCAGGTAGTCGTCAACAGCGCCGGCATCGCCACCACCGGGCCGGCCATGAAGGTAGAGGAGGGCGCCTGGCAAAGCGTGATCGACACCAACCTGAACGGCGCCTGGCGCGTGGCGCAGTGCGCGGCGCGGATGATGCGCGCAGCCGGCGGCGGCAGCATTGTCAATATCGCGTCGATCCTCGGCCTGCGCGTGGCGCAGCAGGTGCCCGCATACACCGCCGCGAAGGCAGGCCTGATCCACCTGACGCGCTCGCTGGCGCTGGAATGGGCGCGTTACGGCATCCGCGTCAACGCGCTGGCGCCGGGCTACTTCGAGACCGACATCAACCGCAGCTTCTTCGAGAGCGACAGCGGCCGGGCCATGATCGCGCGCATTCCGCAGCGCCGGCTCGGCCAGCCCGGCCAGCTCGATGGCGCGCTGCTGTTGCTGGCCTCGGATGCGTCCGACTACATGACGGGCACGGTCCTGCCGGTTGACGGCGGCCACTCCATCAACTCGCTCTGAGACAAATACCCATGTTCACTCCCTGTCCCACCGAACGCAGCCGGGCCATCGCCGATCGGGTCGAGTCCTTTGTGCGCAAGGTCGTCGCGCCCTACGAGCGCGACCCCCGTTACGGTGCGCATGGCCCGTCGGCGGACCTCGTCGACGAACTGCGCGCCAAGGCGCGCGAGGCGGGCGTCATGACGCCGCACATCCTCGATGACGGCAGCCACCTGACGCAGCTGGAGACCGCAGCCGTGCTCAAGCGCTCCGGGCTGTCGCCGCTGGGTCCTGTGGCCGTCAATACCATGGCCCCCGACGAGGGCAATATGTTCCTGCTCGGCAAGGTCGCCACCCCGGAACAGAAGCGGCGCTTCCTCGACCAGCTTGTCAGTGGCGCAACCCGCTCGGCCTTCTTCATGACCGAGCCAGCCGAGGATGGCGGCGCCGGCTCGGATCCGTCAATGCTGCAGACCACCGCGGTGAAGCGGGGCGACGAGTGGGTCATCAACGGGCGCAAGATGTTCATCACTGGCGCGGAAGGGGCTTCGGTCGGCATTGTGATGGCGCGCACGGGCGAGGACGGCAAGGTGCAGTCCACCATGTTCCTGGTGGACCTGCCCGATCCCGCGATTCGGATCGAGCGTGTGCTGGACACCATCGACAACTCGATGCCCGGCGGGCATGCCCTGATCGTCATCGACAATCTGCGGGTGCCGGCCAGCCAGGTGCTTGGCGAGATCAACGAAGGCTTCCGCTATGCTCAGGTCAGGTTGTCGCCAGCCCGGCTTTCGCATTGCATGCGCTGGCACGGCTGCGCCACGCGTGCGCATGAGATCGCCACGGCCTATGCGACCACGCGCAAGGCATTTGGCAAGCTGCTGATCGACCATGAAGGCGTAGGATTCATGCTGGCCGAGAACCTGATCGACCTGCAGCAGGCGGCATTGATGATCGACTGGTGCGCCGGCGTGCTCGATGGCGGTGCCGTGGGGACCAACGAGAGCTCGATGACCAAGGTGGCGGTGTCCGAGGCGGTGTTCCGCGTGGCCGACCGTTGCGTGCAGATCATGGGCGGCTCGGGGGTATCGCGCGACTCCATCGTCGAGCAGGTGTTCCGTGAAGTCCGCGCCTTCCGCATCTACGACGGCCCCACCGAGGTACACAAATGGTCGCTGGCAAAGATGATCAAGCGCAAGACCCTGAGCGGGGAGGCGAGCCATGGCTAGCGCGCAAGCGTTCGCCGGCACAGGGCCGGTGCGCGACCAGCATCGCTTCGACCAGGCTGCGCTGGAGCGCTGGATGGCGCGTAACGTGGCGGGATACGCCGGACCGCTGACGATCGACCAGTTCAAGGGCGGGCAGTCCAATCCTACCTATCGCCTGCGTACGCCCGGGCGCAGCTATGTGCTGCGACGCAAGCCCCCCGGCGAGCTGATCAAAGGCGCCCACGCCGTGGAACGCGAAGCCAGGGTGATGGCGGCGCTGGGCCAGGCGGGCTTTCCGGTACCCCGGATCCACGGGCTCTGCACCGACGATGCGGTGATCGGCAGTTGGTTCTTCGTGATGGATCTCGTCGAGGGCCGGATCTTCTGGGATGCCGGTTTTTCCGAGGTGGCGCCGGGCGAGCGTGCGGCCTACATGGACGCCATGAACGCCACGCTGGCCAGCCTCCACACCATCGATCCGGCTGCCATCGGCCTGGGCGACTACGGCAAGCCTGGCGGCTACGTTGCCCGTCAGGTCGCGCGCTGGTCGGACCAGTACCGCAGCGACGAGCTGGCCGGCCGGCATCCTGCGATGGACCAACTGGTCGACTGGCTGCCCCGGCATCTGCCCGGCGCCGATGAGGTTGCCATCACCCACGGCGATTTCCGCGCCGACAACCTGATCTTCCATCCCACTGAGCCGCGGGTGCTGGCGGTGCTGGACTGGGAACTGTCGACGCTGGGCGATCCGCTTGCCGACTTTGCCTATCACGCCATGATGTTCCGCATGCCGCCCGATATCCTGGGCGGCATCGCGGGGCGGGACCTGGCGGCAGCGGGATTGCCCGACGAGGCCGTCTATGTCGAAGCCTACTGCCGCCGCACCGGGCGCCAGGGCATTGGCAACCTGGATTTCTACATCGCTTTCAACATGTTCCGCTTCGCAGCGATTCTCCATGGCATCAAGGCCCGCGCCGCACGCGGCACGGCGTCCAGCGCCGACGCGCGTGCCATGGGCGAGCGCTTCGCGCGGGTGGCTGATCTTGCTTGGATACAGGCGCAGCGCGTTATGGGTTGAGCGGGGGGTATGAGGGTCTATGGTGGCTGCCGAACTGCTGGCAGCCAGCTACGAAATCTACTTGATTTGACATAACACTTATTATGCGAAACGTAGCT